>NZ_JACXAF010000015.1 GCF_014773395.1 Neiella litorisoli
AAGAAAAAGGTCCTAACTGAAGAAGTTAAGACCTTTATATAGCCTGCGGAAGATCGGTCAACCGATCAGTTTGTCGTTAACTGATCGGCATTAGCCCGGAGGCTGGTTCTATTGTCGTGCTTGGTCGCTTCGTTAAATTCGGAAGCGGCTAATGCTGCTCGATAGCTCGTTGTTGTATTGCTCAAGCTCATGCACTTGGGTCGATACCGCCTGAGCATTATCAGACACCGATTGCGACAAGTCATTCACCGCAGTCACGTGCTGGCTAATGTCGGTCGCCACATGGCTTTGTTGCTGAGCGGCCGTTGCAACTTGGCTGTTCATGTCATTGATCGTGACAATGTGCTCTAAGATTTCCTGCAACACTTGGCTGACACGAGACGCAGCATCATTAACCTCTTCACTGGAGCCTAGGCTTTGCGCCATTGAAGTGTTAGCGGCTTCAGCGCTTTGCTGCACTTCAGTCACAATGGATTCAATTTCTTGGGTTGACTCTTGGGTCTTCTGAGCCAATGAACGAACCTCATCGGCAACCACTGCAAAGCCTCGGCCTTGTTCACCGGCACGAGCAGCCTCAATCGCGGCGTTCAATGCCAACAGGTTGGTTTGTTCGGCAATACTCCGAATCACCTCAACCACGGAGCCAATTGCGGTACTGGCACTGCGCAAAGTGGTAATGCGCTCTGCAGTTGCACTGATTTGTTCCGACAGGCTGTGAATGGTTTCGGCATTGGCTTGCACTTGGTCAACACCGCTATTGACTTGAGCCATCGCTTCTTGGGTGCGGTCGGAGGTATCTTCCGCATTTTTAGCAACTTCCATCGCGCTGGCACTCATTTCTTGTAGTGCGGTTGCGACTTGTTCAATCTGGCTACGCTGATCACGAGTGTTCGATTCGGTCTCATCAGCACCTCGGGCCAACGAATCAGAAACCAAGGTTACTTTGCTCGATACCGACGCCACGTTAGACATCAGGCTGGCGAGGTTATCCATCAACAAGTTGAAGTTCGCGGCCAAGGTACCAATCTCATCGCCGCGTTGCTCATTGAGGCGTTTGGTCAGATCACCATCACCCGAAGCAATTTCATACAAGGACTCGGCCACATGGTTAATCGGCTCAACCACCATTTTACGCAGCGCAATAAACGCCGCCACAATGACGATGGCGAGGATCAATGAGATAGCAACCACCATGAACAACATCTGCTCGCCAAGCTCGTCGGAGACAATCGACTTGTTAAAGGCAATTTTAAACTTACCGATTGCTTTACCGTCGCGGACTACTTCCTGCTCAACCACATTGCCCATCGACAAATCACCGATACGAGCAATGTCTTTGCCGCGGTGATCGGTAATATCAATACCATCGACCATCACTGACTTGGTCACCGCTTTGGCAATCGATTCACTTTGCTCAAAATCGTAAGTAAAAACGGGTTCAATCAATGACGCGGTCGCAAGTTCGACCATGGCTTTTTGATCGGCGTCGTAGGAGTCCTGCAAACGAGATTGCAGGCTGAAATAGGAAAAAGCACAGCCCAGGATTAGTCCCAGAAGGCCGAAGCCAACCAAGACAAAAACGAGTTTGTTATTCAGGCTCATTTTCATTGTTGGTACCTCATTGAAAGCAATCGGTGCGTGCTTTCGTATACATGCTTGCTGTTGGTTAGCAGGTTCTAATTATATGAATGACATTTATTGACGAGCGGATTTATGATTCTCAGCCGATCATTATTTCCGTATAGCTACGCTGGCTTGCCAAAGGAGTGCGGAAGACGGCGTATTTCCTTAGATTTCATAAACCCTGCGGCTCAATGAACCTCTGCAACTTTAGCAGCTTTCCAATTGAGCAAAATACGCATTGCCAACAAATGTGACTTCTGTATCGACAAATAGTCACAGAAGCTTTAACAATTTATTTTTTGAGCAAAAAGGCACCAAATTTTGATTTTAGTGCTGCTTTTTGACTGTGTTTTTTTGGCCCCGATCAAGCTCACGTTCAGATTCACGTCCTAAGCTTATTGGAGCCTCTCACTCTCTAGGTTCGCATGATGCGTCTGATCAATCCCCCTGGTCGCTACATTGATCAAGTAGCCCGAAATACCATTGCCTATGTACTCGCGGGCGGCAAAGGAACCCGCTTGGGCAACTTAACCCGAGTCCGCGCCAAGCCAGCCACGCCGTTCGGTGGCAAATACCGAATTATTGACTTCACGCTATCCAATTGCATTAACTCAGGCATTCGCCGTATTGGCGTCATGACTCAGTACAACGCCATTGGTTTAGTTCAGCATATTCAGCGCACTTGGAGTCATTTGGTTTCGGAAATGGGCGAATTCGTCAACTTGTTGCCCGCCCACCTCGGCACCTCAAACAGTTGGTACACCGGCACCGCAGATGCCATCTGGCAAAACATCAAAATGCTGGAAATGGCCAACACCGAATATGTCCTGATCCTCGCTGGAGACCACGTCTATTCGATGGACTACTTGCCGATGATTCAAGCTCATGTCGACCGTGGGGCCGATGTCTCCATTGGCTGCGTCGAAGTGCCGCAACGGCTGGGGCACCAGTTTGGCGTGATCCAAAGCGATCATGAGGGCAACATTACTCAGTTTGTTGAAAAGCCATCCGATCCGTCGCCATATGCCCAACCCTCGGGCAATGTATTGGCATCAATGGGTATTTATGTGTTCTCGAAAAAAGTGCTGCTGGAGCTACTTGAGGCTGACCATAGCGACGAAAATTCCAGCCATGACTTTGGCCACGACATCCTGCCCAAAGCGCTGTCCAGTCACAAACTGGTGACCTATCACTATGTTGATGAAGATGGTCAGCCTGGCTATTGGCGCGATGTTGGAACCATCGAATCCTACTACGACGCCAGCATGGATCTAGTCACGGCTATGCCGCGGCTCAACCTGTACGATGCCAACTGGCCGATTTGGACCTACCAAGAACACTTACCGCCGGTGAAGTTGTCTCATGATAGCTGTGGTCAGCACGCCCTCGCTCAGGATTCGCTGATATCAGCGGGCTGCGTCTTTGTTGGCTCACAAATTAGCCGTTCGCTGTGTTGTTATAATGTCCGTGTGGAAGCGGGCTCTGAAGTTCACCAGTCCATTCTGCTGCCGGATGTGCACGTGGGCAGCAATTGCAGTATTCACCATGCCATTATCGATGAAGGATGCGAGATCCCCGACAATACCGAGATTGGTGAAGATGTGGAGCTCGACGCACAACGGTTTGCCATTACCGAAAATGGCGTGGTGGTGGTCACTCGTGAACATCTAGAGCAGTTGTGATTCTCCCCTTTAGCGCACAAAAAAAGCCCAGCATGTTGCTGGGCTCTGCAGTCATTGTCGTTTCGCTAACGATTAAATGCCGTACTCTGCACGGTAGGCGTTCACTTGCGCCAGATGCTCGGCCATTTCAGGCTGCGCTTCAAGGTAGGTCACCAAGTCGGCAAGGCAGATAATCGAGGTCACATGACATTGGTAATCACGCTCAACTTCTTGGATTGCCGACAATTCACCCGTGCCGCGCTCTTGACGGTCAAGGGCAATTAACACACCGGCTAATTCAGCCTGGTTCGCCTCAATAATTGTCATCGACTCGCGAATCGCGGTACCGGCGGTGATGACATCATCGACCAGCATGATCCGGCCGGCTAATGGTGATCCCACGAGGTTGCCGCCCTCACCATGATCTTTGGCTTCTTTGCGGTTAAAGCAGTACGGCACATCCAAATCATGATGATCCGCCAATGCCACCGCGGTGGTGGTTGCAATCGGAATACCTTTATATGCAGGGCCAAAAAGCACATCAAAGGCAATGCCACTTTCAGCCAATGCGGCCGCATAAAAACGCCCTAATTTAGCGAGATCACGGCCAGTATTAAACAAGCCAGCGTTAAAGAAGTAAGGGCTTTTACGGCCTGATTTAAGGGTGAATTCGCCAAACTTCAGCACTTGCTTTTCCAGCGCGAATTCAATAAATGCTTGCTGATAAGGTTTCATTGCTTAGTCCTCCAGCGCCTGTTTTTGCGCCGCAATGATGGTATCAATGCCACCTTTGGCTAGGCCAAGCAACTGTTGCAATTCTTCGAACGAGAACGGTTCGCCTTCGGCAGTGCCCTGCACTTCAATCAACTTGCCATGCTCGGTCATCACCACATTCATGTCGGTTTCGGCAGCGGAATCTTCAACATATTCCAAATCACACAGGGCATCGTCACCGACGATGCCAACCGATACAGCGGCAATCATAAACTTCAGCGGACTTTGCTTGAGTTTCCCTTCGGCCACCATCCAGTTCAGCGCATCGGCAAGGGCCACACATGCGCCGCTAATCGCTGCGGTGCGCGTGCCGCCATCGGCTTGAATGACATCGCAATCAAGGGTAATGGAAAAATCGTTGAGTGCTTTCAAGTCAACTGCGGCTCGCAGCGCGCGAGCAATCAGCCGTTGGATCTCAAGCGTTCGGCCACCTTGCTTACCACGGGCAGCTTCGCGATTGCCTCGGGTGTGTGTTGCCCGCGGCAACATGCTGTACTCAGCGGTAACCCAACCCTGACCCGACCCTTTTAAGAAGCGCGGTACTGACTCCTCAACAGAAGCAGTACACAGTACTTTGGTATTGCCAAACTCAACCAACACAGAACCTTCTGCGTGACAGGTATAGTTGCGAGTAAAGCGAATCGCTCGGGGTTGCTCGGGGGCTCTTTCGTTCGGGCGCATGCCAGCTCCAAATGTCATTCAAAATAAAACCGCAATAGTATAACGGCGTCGTCAGCAGTTTTCTCGATTAGTTCATGGGATTTCGGCAAACTCTGGTTTCTGTGATAACAAATTTGCAGCTAGGATTAAGGGCACAGGTAATGGATGTAAACGCAGTGCAAAAGGAATATCGGATGATGTCTGCAATTCGGCTGTTAGTACTCGCCTTTGTGGCTGTTTGGAGTAGTTGCGCTTGGGCGGAGCCTCCCACGCTTCAAACCATGCTCAATGCTGAATCAGCGAAACAGCAAGCCCCCGCCGAAGCGACTCAGGACAATATGGCCGTGGTGGTTGATGATTACAATCGCGGGTCACCTCGAACGTCGATGGAAGGCTATTTAAATGCCGCCAACCGCAATGATTTCGAGCGGGCCAGCCACTATCTTGATGTCCGCAACCTTCATAGCGAAGCCAGTCAGATTGCCCCTGATGTATTAGCCAAACAGTTAAAACAAGTGCTCGACCGGCAATTGTGGGTTGATCTTCATGCCCTCAGCCAATCTAACCTTGGCGCCGCCAACGACAGTCTGCCGGGCTATCGTGATTTAGTCGGCAAAATCGCCACACCAGACCGCACCGTGAATATCTACATGCAACGGGTACCGCGAGACGATGGCGTGTTTATCTGGAAGATATCCAATGCCTCGGTGTCACAAATCCCGCACTTATACGCCATTTATGGCGACGGCCCAATTGGTGAGGCGCTATCACCCTACTTGCCGGAATTTGTGTGGCTCGGCATGCAAAGCTGGCAATGGCTGATGATCGTCGCGTTATTCGTCGGCACCTTCGTTGTCACTTGGCCAATGTTCTGGCTGGTACAACGTATCATCAGTCAGCGCCACGCCAATCCTGAGTTGCTCAATCATTTTATTTCCGGCCCCCTTCGCCTGCTCACAGTGGTGCTCATTGTTCGTAGTCAATTTGAATTACTGCGACCGTCCATCGAAAGTCGCGCCATTGCTGAGGGCCAAACCTTACTTATTATCGCGATCACTTGGGTCATAGTGATCAGCCTAGAATTGCTGCGCCAACGCACCCACCGCAAACTAATTCGCACCAACCGTGATCAAGCCGCCTTGTTGTTACGGCCACTGTTTAACGTGCTGAAAACCTTTGTGGTGCTGTTTGCTTTTCTGATTTGGCTGGAAAATCTCGGTTTTCAGGCCACCACAATTTTGGCTGGCTTAGGTATTGGCGGCTTGGCGGTGGCGCTGGCCGCGCAAAAGTCGGTGGAGAATATTATTGGCGCCATCACCCTATATATCTCCACGCCGGTCAAAGCTGGTGATTTTTGCCGCTTTGGCGATCAAACCGGCATTGTTGAAGAGATCGGTTTGCGCTTCACCCGCGTGCGGACGCTCGACCGCACGGTCATCAATATTCCCAACGCCACTTTTGTCGATTTGCATTTAGAAAACTTCGCCGAGCGGGAGAAGATCCGCTACAACCCGGAAGTTCAATTACGACTCGACAGCAAAGCCAGCCAAGTCGAACAAGTTTTGGCGGATTTAAAGCAGGCCTTGATTGATCATCCCATGGTGGATCTCGAGCCACTCAGGGTGCGCTTGCAAAATTTTGCCACCCACGGCCTTAAACTCAATGTCTTGTGCTACATCAAGACCACTGATTTTAATGAATATCTAGAAGTAGCAGAGGCGCTTAACTTGACCATCCTCCGGATTCTGGAAGAAAACCAAGTGTCACCGGCTGATTTGACCCACTACAGACTGGTGCAGGGCGAAAGCTAACGCCTATAATGGGCCGCTTTTTTCATCAAATAATTTTATTAACGCTCGATCCTTTGCTGCTGCCAGCAACGATTTGAGCAACAAGGAACTGAACATGGGCATTCACAGCATGACGGCGTACGCGCGCCACGAAATCAAAGCCGACTGGGGCAGCGCCGTTTGGGAAATTCGTTCAGTCAATCAGCGTTACTTAGAAACCTTCATGCGCTTACCCGAGCAATTTCGTAGCCTTGATCCGGTATTGCGCGAACGATTCCGCAAAGCCATGCAACGGGGCAAAGTCGAATGCAGCCTGCGCTACGAATTTCAGCAAGCTGCCAGTGGCCAATTACAACTCAATGAAACGCTGGCACAAGAAGTTATCTCCAAAGCACGCTGGGTGAGCGATCACGTCGGCGGCTCCATGCACGTCAATCCACTGGAAGTGATGCAATGGCCTGGCGTCATGATGGCTCAAGAGCAAGATTTGGATCAGATCACCAAAGACGTGCTGGCTGGCTTTGACGAAACCCTAAAACAATTCCTCGAATCTCGAGCCAACGAAGGCCAAGCCCTGCGCGAGCTAATCGAAGCTCGATTAAACGGTGTTGATGAGCAAGTCAAATTGGTCCGCGAGCATTTACCAACAGCCGCCCAATGGCAACGCGATCGCATTATGACCCGCTTGGAAGAAGCCAAAGTCGAACTGGAAGCAGGTCGTCTCGAGCAAGAAATGGTGATGCTGGCACAAAAATCGGATGTTGCCGAAGAGCTCGACCGCCTCGACACCCATGTTTCAGAAAGCTTGAAGATCCTCAAAAAAGGCGGCGCTTGCGGCCGTCGTTTGGACTTTATGATGCAAGAGTTTAATCGCGAAGCGAATACCCTTGGTTCCAAGTCCATTACCTCGGATATCACTCAAGCAGCAGTAGAGCTGAAGGTGCTAATCGAGCAAATGAGAGAGCAAATTCAGAATATCGAGTAATATCCACCAACACTCATAACCATCCATTAAGCCCTGAATTTTCAGGGCTTTTTTTCATTAAAATAACAAATAGACTTGGAGCGGTAAGCCTTCAAGTTGTATGCACTTGTTTGGCATTAGTGCTGGAAAACGTACAACATTTCGCCTTGTATGACTTGATAATATTCGAGTGAGTACATGGGCCATGTACTGCCATCCACAACATACGAAACTAATAATTCATCACTATTGGTGAATTATTAATATAAAACTGCCATCCACCTATAAAATCACCACTAACGGTGAATAAAATTGTTATTCATCAGATTCCACCTATAATCACCGATACTAATGAATATTGGCACAGAATGATGGCAAAGAAAGTCACTACTTCAGAAATGCCCCAAACACATTTTATTGAGAATACAAACGTGCTGGGGCAATTGATTAAAGCAAAACGCACGGCGATGGGCATGAAGCTCGCCGATTGCGCCGCACTTTGCAATGTGGGGATCAATACCTTGTCTCGCATCGAAAATGGTAACTATAATTGCACACTTGCCGCCGTATTTGCTGTGCTACACGGACTGGGTATTAAGCTCACCTCTCCATCGCTTTCAAGCCAAGCCAGCTCAAGCGTCACTGATGACGAGTGGGTATAAAAATATGCCCGCAGATAACATCGACCAGCCATCAGAATATACCTTGCTCATCCATTTGGCAGACCAACGTATTGGCACGTTAACCTTGGATAGAAGCACCAACCTGCTCAAGCTTGAATACGAGCCAGATTGGCAACAATCCGGCTACCCACTGTCACCCGCTCTGACGTTGGATAACCTCCACTCTCCCGAAGTCGCCTACAACTATCTCGACAACGTACTTCCCGAGGGGGCAGCGCGGAAACTCCTATCAGAGCACCTTGGTGTCTCAGAAAAAAATGTCTATTCCCAAGTCAGGGCCATCGGCAATGATCTGGCGGGTGCAATTACGTTTAAGGCGAATGAGCAAGGTGCTGACATTTCACCAAAGGCAAGTGAGCCACAATTTAGAGTTATCGAGCCCGACGAGCTAACCAAGCGCCTTGCCAGCAAGGAAGACATTGGCCTGTTAACATGGGACGACAAACCACGTCTAAGTGTGGCTGGCGTACAAGACAAGCTCAACATATTCATTAATGAGCAAGGGCAGATCGGATTTGGCGATGGGGCTTTATGTTCAACGCATATTCTCAAGTTTGAAAAGCACAACTGCCCCAACCTTGTACTAAACGAATACTTCTGTATGAAACTGTCAAAGGCCGT
This sequence comes from Neiella litorisoli, assembly GCF_014773395.1. Lineage (GTDB taxonomy): Bacteria > Pseudomonadota > Gammaproteobacteria > Enterobacterales > Neiellaceae > Neiella > Neiella litorisoli. Next base: position 8,777 of record NZ_JACXAF010000015.1, read on the forward strand.
AGGATTGCCTACCGCAGAAGTCGAGTTCACTCGATTTGAGCAATATCCGGCTCTGATTGTGGAACGGTTTGATCGTAAGTATGTGTCTGATCAGTCCAAAGTCTTTCGCAGGCATGTGATTGATGGCTGCCAAGCACTTAACCTGCCACGCGACTATAAATATGAGCGGAACCTTGGTGATGGCAGGGATGTACAGCATATTCGCGATGGCGCAAGCTTACCCCGGCTTTTTCAACTGGCAAAAACTATGACGTCGCCTGTTGAGAGTCTTCAATGGCTTATCAACTGGCAGCTATTTAATTTATTGATCAGCAACTACGACAGTCACGGTAAAAACGTCTCGCTGTTTTTTGATAAGCGCAATAATCAATTCACGCCCGCTTATGATCTAGTGAATATTGCGATGTTCCCACAATTCAAGCACATACTGGCAATGGCAATGGCGATGGGGGATGAGTTTGAACCTGAGAGCATAAACGCCTATCAACTGGCTGATTTCGCAGAAACCTGCGGGGTGAATAAAAAGCTTTTGTCTCGCCAGTTGACTGTTTTGGCGAATAAGGTCATCGAAACACTCTCACAAACAGGCTTTATTGAGAGCATTACGCAAGAAGCACATTTTACCGAAGTCGACCTAAAATACATGACAGCGGTAAAAGAGCACGTATTGACCCGAGCGCAACATTTGCGGTCACAAGCACCATTGATACCTGACATCGAAGTTTAATAATTGATATGAAGTGACCTAATACTAATTTTTCGATGACGCTTCGGAGCGGATATGCTGAAAAAACACTAATTCGTTCTACCTTCATTCCTGCACAACAATCCCTTGTTCTCCGCCCTGCGGCTGCCCAACGTTTTTACAATAGCGGTTACCGTACTCTCCTTCACTCCAAGCTCTTTCGCTAGAGGAGCGAAGCCAGACAGTGCTTCTAGGATCTCTTCAATGCACCGCTGAGCCAGTTTCCAATTGGCAAAGCCAGCAGAAGCTGCGAGCTTCTGGATAACCTTCAGCGGAGGCTGGTGGCCGTATCCTGCAAACGCCGTGGCGTGTTCGTTAAAAGGGTGGGGGCTAAAGGTCGCATCGTAAAACGGAGCGGGTTGCCATTGCCCTTGATCGTTTTGTAGAAACGACCAGTTCTTGGAGTGATCATCCTGATTACTGGCAAACAAGTTGAACATGGCACGTTTGAATTGCAGCTGACCAACAGCAGGAGATTTGCAAAGCTGACGACTCGCTTTGATCAGATCTTGATAATCCAAGCTGGGTGTTCGGTAGTCCGCATCAAGCAATCCGCAGGCACTGTGCATATGTAGCCGCCCCGCAGAGCCATCAGCATGGTTGACCCAGTCAAAACGCTTTACCGCCAGCCAAGCTTTAGCGCCACTTTTAGCCGGTGCTTCCAGCAGCTTCCATGTCGGAGGCTGAAGCCCTGCCATTTCAGCCATCTTCAGATAGGCCGCTTCACACAAACCTTCTTCATGGCCGAGGGCCAAGTTCTGTGACGTGAACTTCACCAACCAAGCTTCATCTCTAGGTCGAGCATGTGTGTGGCACTGTTCAGGTGTTTCTGGAGGAATGAAGATTTGCGCTTTGGGCCGGGCACCGCCCGAGCTACCAGCAGCAACTAAGGCAGCAAGCACCTCTTCTGTTTGGCCGTCAAACAACGCCTGAGCCTGCAATCCTAACGTTGCTAAATCTTCTTCCTCCGCCTCTTCAGCGCAATAGCTTGATGCTGGGGAAAACGTCAATGCTCCCATCCCTCTTTCACCAACAAAGGCCAAGCGATCCATTGCGGTGATCTGAGCGGGCAAGATACTGTGCTGACGAAACACTCTGTCTTGAAGCAACAAACCCCAGCCATCAGGCAAACTATCAGCAAAAAGTCCATGCACGCCACCGTGAGGTATGCGCGGTGCCAATTGAAGTTCATTGCTACTTTTCAGAGTGAACGGAGATAGATTGCCAAAACGACTTAGGTAGTCAGCTTCATATTGGAAGAAAACGCCTTGCCTGTTCTGCGCAAGAGTTCCCACAATCACCTTCTCGCCTGTTGAAAGCGTTCGGCTGACAATCAGCTTTTGTATTGGCTTAAAGCTCATCTTTTAACACCTCATCAATTGAGGTTGGCAATTTGGGGATCGACTTGGACTCGAGGGTCAGATCATAGAGCCGTTTCAAATCATCCAGACACTGCCACAGCAACAGCAGCTGTCGAAAAGAGATCTGTCCGGTGAGCTCAAATTTCTTGATGGTCGGGGCTGGCACACTACTCCGCTCAGCGAGCGCATTGCGGGAGAGTTTTTGCTGTTCGCGTAGTTTTCTGAGGTGCGCGGCAAAGGCTTGTTGAATATCAGTATCATCGAGGAGTAGAACAAGAGACATAAACACACCAAAAAGACACAATAATATCCATTATAGCCTTTATATAGATTTTTTGGATGCTATGATGCCTCTAATTAACTCAACTAGCCCACTGCCAACTTAGCTGCTTGTTGCCACATGAAGTGCGGCATCGACACTTTTAACTGCCAAGTAATACTCATCGGCTGTGAACCTGTATGCGATACATACTCCACTTCTCCATAATTAACAAAACCCATAGTACGCCCGAATTCATCTTTGCTTTGCTCTCGCACAAATAAAAACAAACGCTTACCCGCTCTTTGATGTTGGATATATTCCAAACCACGCCCCTTGTCGGGCCGAGCGCTATTTTGTGACTGCCAATGGAAAAGATGTTCGTTAATCGCGTAATCGTGGTACATAGTTGTTGGCGAAAACTGCTTTTCATTTTTATCTAAGGTGACAAACATCAGTTCAATATTCTGATCTTTCAGAACAAACACACCTTCGCGTGCTGGCGACTGACGCTCAAACGTGGTCGCACCAAATGCAACTAATATTTGTTCACGCGCATAACGTGCATGTAGCCTCAATGAAACCTCAGGCAAAGCATGCATGGTTGGCTGCTCATGCTTGGTTTGTGCTAGTTGCCAGTTAACAACGTCCAGTAGTTCCACTTTTAACTCGCCAGAATTTAGTTTCCACAAGCTCTGCTCAATGGAATCGAATCCACATTCAGGCCCCGTTTTCTGCCAGAAATCATAATGACACATCAGAGCATGACGATGGCTCGAATCCTCTAATGCAAAATTGCTATGGCAAAGCTGCTTTAAGAAAGTTAAATAGGCATGATCATCACAGGTCAAAATTCGGTTGTGGATGGCTTTTTTAAGCATGCTCAGCAGTTTTTCATCTAGCCTATTTTCGTTGATTTCATCTTTGGCTTGCTGAACCAACTGAGACCAACTGCCTCGCTTATAAAGGTCATTCAGATCTATATGCGGATTTAGGGTTAAGAAATTCGACAGCGTTAGCGGCAGTGTGGAGTGCTGAGGATATTGACGGATCATCGCGACTAGGCACTTCAAAGTTAATGAAGCTGAGCGAATATTGCTGAGTACCATTTCTTGCGTTCGCTTACTCAACTCAATGCGACAGCCCAATGGCGCGTGAGGAAATCCTTGCTTTATTTCGTCACTGATCGCTCGGTGACTTTTGCCAACTAACGCTCTAAATTTATTGGCAAAGTCATATTCAGGGCGTGAGTTGCCGACAAAATCCAAGACAGTGCAACACTCCTTGCCGTCGGCTAAACGCAAACCGCGGCCAAGCTGTTGCAGGAAAATAGTTAAGCTTTCGGTCGGGCGCAAAAACAATAACGTATCCACTTCGGGTATATCGACACCTTCGTTGAATATATCGACCACACACAGCACGTTTATATCGCCGGAGCGAATGGCCTGCTGCTTTTGTTGCCTCTCGTGAGAGTTATCGCTAGTCAACACATCCGCTTTAACGCCTTTCAATAGAAGCTGTTGCGTCATGTACTGCGCATGTTCTTTGCTCACACAAAAGGCTAATGCTTTCATTTTACCGGTATCGGTGATGAGCTCCTGGACACTCAGCACTATTTTGTCGACGCGAGCTTGGTTATGAGTGTAAAGATTGGTCAATTGAGCAATGTCATAGCGCCCACGACTCCATGCGATGTTGCGAAGGTCAGTATCATCGTCAATACCAAAATACTGAAACGGGCAAAGGTGGCGACGATTAATCGCTTCCGGCAAACGGATCTCAGCGGCAATCACACCACCAAAATCCGCTAGGATATCTCCACCATCATGGCGCTCTGGCGTTGCGGTGAGGCCGAGCAATATGGCAGGGGAAAAATGTTGCAGCAGTTCGCGGTAGCTAGTCGCAGCAATATGATGCACCTCATCAATCACAATGTAGTCATAATAGTCAGCGGTTAGACTAAGCTGATCCAACTGATTGTTCAGGGTTTGGATAGAAACAAACAGCTGTCGATAGTGCTCTGGCGTATGCCCGCCAACCCACAGCTCACCAAAATCGCCATTGCGCAATACGACCCGATACGCTGCTCTAGCTTGCTTAAGAATTTCCTCTCGGTGCGCGACAAACAGAAACTTAGCTTGCGGTATCTCTTTGACAAAGCGCGCAAAATCAAAGGCTGAGATCAGGGTTTTGCCAGTGCCTGTCGCCGCCACCACTAAATTACGAAAACGCTGGTGAACACTTCGCTCAACGGCAAGTTGTTCTAAGATTTCACTTTGATGAGGAAAAGGCGAAATATCAAAAAAATGGGTTGAATTAGTCTCGTAATCACCCCGTTGCTGACTCAAGGCTTTTTTGAGTTTGTCGCTGCTCTTTGCATCCCCACAGAAGTGTTCGAATTCGTTGGATGCCCAGTAGGTTTCAAAAGTACTTAATGACTTATCAATGATGTGTGGAATTTCTTTCGAGGTAATTTTTAAATTCCACTCCAGTCCGTTAGTTAACGCTGAATGGGAAAGATTGGACGACCCGATGTAGCCGGTGTGATAGCCCGTATTACGCAAGAACAAATAGCTCTTGGCGTGTAAACGCTCTCGTTCAGTGTTGTAACTCAGCTTCACTTCGGTATTGGGTAAACTCGCCAAATACTCAACCGCTTTTGCATCAGTTGCCCCCATATAAGACGTGGTAATAATTTTTAGCTCGCGGCCGCTAGACGTAAACTCTTCTAACTCTTTACGAAAAATTCGTATCCCTGCCCACTTAATAAATGACACTAACCAGTAGATCTTATCCGCAGACAAAATCTCTCTCTTTAATTCAGATTCAAGCGACAATCCCGCATTGCTTCCACAAAACAGTTCGCTTTGACTCAGTCCGGTCAAAGGAAAAATGTCGTTGATGTAATTTTTTAAATCGGACGAGACAGGATTTTCTAATTCGTATAGAGCAGTCAGAATTTTGCCTTGGCTGGCCAGTAAATTGTCTTCGATAAAATCCTTATCTTGAATTTGTGTTTTTAGCCATAGTAACAGTTGGTTGGATAAAGCTATTTGCTGTTGCAGGCGATCATCGCCCGTAGGAACAGACTCAATCGCATATTCAAGCATGTGCGATAAGAAACGGGACAGCCAGACGGATGCTTCACTACTATTAAGCTCTCGTTCGCCCACATAGAATCGGCTTCGGTCAATTCGGCTCTCGATAAGCTGCGTTATAAGCTGCTCATAAATTCCAACTTGTTGCATGTGATCCCTTTTACTCCAACGGCTGAATTAACAGTAACATTGACTGATATTGCAGCTTTACCGCTAATCCATTTGGTGATTTTTCCATTTCAACTAAGTTGTACTTACCCAATGTTTTCAGTGTTCTCGACACATTACTGACCGTTCGCCCAGTAAGCGCTGCCAGCTCAGTCACCGATTGAGGCTGTTGTTCGGCGATCACTTTTTCACTTACTCATGAATCATTAAACGTTAAACGCCGATTGTTTCATGGTTTGCTCGGCTCGGCTGAGCCCGAGCTGCTTAGCAACGCTTTGCCATTGCTTAACCGCCACTAATACTTCATCGTAAATTTGCGTAGCTTGGGCTTGCGAAAGTCGGAAGAACTCTTTTACGTCAAAGGCTAATTGGTAGTCTAAAGCGTTGGATGCATCCGTAATATTCAGATGCAGGCCATGCTTACCTACTATCGGGTTTAAGTCATAAGCGGGTGATAACTTCCAACCCTTCTTTGTTAATAAAAACCCATGGTTACGCAGGTGATCATCCGTGTTGGACACCGCAATATTAAACACGATACGTCGCCATAACTGTGCTAAATCAGCTTCGGTTTGTGCACCACAATTGGAAATAAATTCAGCAATTTCTAGGTAGCTGGCACCTTGAGATTGTTCACCATCATAGTATTGCAGTTGAGTCATGGCCGATGAAAAATGCAGCCGATTTTCGCCATCGCGGTCAAACCGTTTTGTTAAAAAGGTATGATGCCCAGAGGAAAACTGCCTGATCTCACTTGGAAACATGTCAACACCTGCCGCCAAAGCCAACTCATAACAGACCATCTCCCACGCCCCCAGGTCATGGGTATCATTTAAGTTGGGAAACTTGGCAATCCACAAGTGGCCTTGTTCATCTGTCACACAAGCCTTGGGCCTTGCACCGCCTAATGATGAGCCTGGAGAAATCAGCATTTTCAACCAGCGGTAATACTCGTCACTGTCGATGTTATCGTCTTTTTCAATCTGCATTGCTGCGTACTCTAGCTCTCGCAAAGAAGCCATTGGCGGCGCAGCAAATTCAGAATTGTCGTCCAAAAAAGCATCCGAGCCTGCTCGCTTAAATCGAATACCACCCATCCGGTAAGAATCATGTACGCCCAACAGGTAATCCAACTCGTTTAATCGACTTGTTGCTCGAATGCCTTTGCGCGCTTCAATGGCCGCACGTCGCTGCATTAAAATACGCCCCCACCGATCAGGCGATGAGTCAAGAAATGCGCGAAAGTTTTTATCCGCTTCATCGTTGTAGAGTTCACCGGAGTGAAGCGTCAGGATTGGATCAATTTGCAAGCGATAGGCTGAGGTTAAGAATGCTTTATCGTAGGAAAAACTAAACACGCCACCTCGGCTTGAGTCGCTGTAAGAAAGCAAACCTATTAGCAAAGGCGCTTCAATCGGCTGCCAGTCGGCATAGACTTCGACGATATCTCGGCTCACCTTGAACCTTCCAGCAATTTTATATTTTGCAGCTTGATACCAACTTCATCATGAGCGGCCATTTCTGCAAAGTTGCTTTCCATGCCAAGAACGGCCATAACTTTTAAGTAAGTGCCTATGGCAACGCCCGGATCACCTGCGAAGACTTTGTTCACGGTTTTATGATCAAAACCAGTACGTTCACACAGCAGCTTTTTTGTAAAACCACGTCGTTTCATCGCCAACAACAAGTCCTCACCGAAATGAGTCAGGATTTTGCGTTGCTTTGGAAACAGTACACTGTGTAAGTCACGCTTAGCCATACCACCAACCAAAGGGACTATATTCCCACTATTTAGCCATTAATGGGATAATAGTCCAACATTGAAGTCCAAGCAATTCTAACGTACGAAAGATGGGACTGTATTCCCACTTTGCTGAATATTATCGGATTAATATCCCTCTTTTAGATTTAGCTTGCGCGTTGGCTAAGGCGATGATGTGAATCTCTGAATACCAAAGGTCATCAAATCTCACTTTTATGCGCGTAAAAGTGCAAGATACCTCATTTTTACGCGCATAAAAGTGTGTGTTGGATTATTATACAGGCCGTTAGCAATCTAAATTGGCGGTAAATGACAATGCAGCGAAACTTACTCAACGCCCTAATAGCATGGAAAGATCAGCCGGTGCGTAAGCCTCTATTGATTGATGGCGCAAGACAAACGGGTAAAACGTATCTGCTGCAAGAGTTGTTTGGTAACACCTTTAGTAACACCCTGCGTATCGACTTTCTTGAAAATCCCGCCTACAAAGAAGCGTTCGAAGACTCACTGTCACCAAGTGATCTATTAATGAACATTGAACTGATGACCAATCAGTCGTTCAACCCAGAAACCGATCTGCTGATATTAGATGAGATTGGGGAATGTGAACGTGCCGTCACTTCGCTTAAGTATTTTGCCGAAAAATCACCGTCCTATTTTGTCGCAGCCAGCGGCTCGAATATTGGTTTGCTCAACACCTTCCCTGTGGGCAAGGTAGAACAATACAATCTACGACCACTGACCTTCCAAGAATTTATTTACGCGTCAAACGAGCAAGCACTAATCAAAGCGTTTGATAGTCAAGCAAGCACACCGGCCGTGCACACTAAATTGATGGACAAACTAACAGATTACTTTTTTACCGGCGGTATGCCGGAAGCCGTTTCTGTTTGGTATCAGTTTAAAGATTCAAGCATTTTAGAACGTGTTGAAAAAGTCACCAAAATTCATGCTGATTTAGTTGAGGGGTATCGCCGCGATTTTGGCAAGTACGCGGGTAAGGTCGATGCTACGCTGATTGAATCTGTGTTTAATAGCATTCCTGCTCAGCTATCACTTGTTAGCGACGAGTCCGTTAAACGCTTTAAATTTAAACATGTACATGAGCGTAAATCTCGTTATAGCGATTTTGAAACTGCTATCCATTGGCTTAACTGTTGCCGCTTAGCCTTGCCAAACTATCCAATTGATGGGTCGCCGAAATCACCTCTGGCGGCCTATAAAAAAGAAAACATGGTTAAACTGTTTCTGTTCGATGTGGGGCTGCTCAATCATATGTTGGGCAGTAGTTACAAAGAGATTAAGCAACAACACTATGAATACAAAGGCTATGTGGCTGAAAACTTTGTACAGCAAGAACTCACTGCCATTGGCGTTGACCCAAGTTATTCATGGAATGACGCACGCGCCGAAATCGAGTTTATTGTGGTCACAGATGAAGGCAATATCATCCCTATTGAAGTCAAAAGTGGCAAACGCACAAGAGCAAAATCGCTGGCATCCTACGTTGAAAAATGCGCACCAAGTAAAACCTTTAAGTTGACTGGCACACAAGGCTCATCAGCGTTAGAGCACACCAATATCGTAATGCCTTTGTACTTCACCCAGTATTTACCACAGAGGTGGTAAATACTGGGTTGACTAAATCTATGCCTCAGTTTGCAGGCACTGGCTTGTAGAACCGAACCCAATCCACCAAGTAGGTGTTTTTGCTGTCGTCGGCTAACTCTTCATCAGTTGGGGTAATCGATGGCTCAACACCCGAGCGCCAATCTTGATCTTCGGTATTAATAATCACGTGCATGGGTTTGGTTAAGCCCTTGCCATTGGTGAAGTTATGCGGATCAATGACATCAACGCCTGAGGCCGTTCGAACTAACTTACCATCCACGTAATATTCCAAATGCCATGGGTCGCGCCAGTAAACACCAATGCGGTGAAAATCCTCTTGCCACTTGGTCTTTCCATCGGTGTACCAAGTATCGGCCGAGGAAGGCTGATAATCCTGAAACGGATCGCGAATAAACACGTGATGACTGAGATGTAATCGCTCGGCAAACCAAGCTTGATCGGGCCGGTCACTGCCATAGGCCTCAAGCACGTCAATTTCTTCTGTCGAATCTGGGCTCAGTAACCAAAAATCCGAGGCCATGACCAAATTGCTAAGCTTGGCTCTTACTTCGAGGTAAAGCGGGTACACCACGAGCTGATGCGACGTGATGCTGCCGGCATAGACTTTATTGGTGCCCGGCTTACGACCGGCTTTGATGTGGAGCATGCCGCCATCAACTTCAGAGTATTCAGGGTGCCATTCGGTCAATCCTGGGCCTTTCCATGGATTGATGAATCCTTCATGCCAACGGCTATAAAATTCATCACTTTTTCCAACAGCAGGCGCTTTGTAGTTAAAGTCATCAGATAGCGATTGCAGCTGCCAAATCATCCCTTCCCCAGCATCAGCAGGCACCGGGTAGTCATCCCAATCAGCTGCTTGTAGTGCTCCAGCCGATAGCAACAAGACACTCCATAATCTCTTCATTGGCATAATCCTCAATGGAAAAACTGTTTAAAAAACGTCAAAACAAGCTGCAAAGCAAAAACGCCAGCGACAAACCTATCGCTGGCTAACTTACTACTGGATTGTTGTTATACAGGAGGGCTTATGCCTTCCCTTGGGGGGTCTATTCCTGATCCCAATGCTCCGGCCAGTAGCGATAAATGCTCAATCCGTATTTGCTGGCACGCTCTTTCGCTTCAGCCAAGTATTTCAGGCTTTGCTCTTTCGCTTGGGCTTGATCAGCAACCAACAAGGTGTAGTGGTTGTAGCTCATTTCGGTGCCGTCTTGGTCAATCAGTCGAATATCAATTTCGAACTCGCCTTCGGCATCTTCTGGCAACAACCAGCTCATGTTGCCAAATTGCACGCTGCTATCGGCACCAATGGTGAGATCGGTTAGCGTGCCTGCTTCATGAGTAAATTCGCCTTGACGGATCACCCAGTCACAAGTGACATTCGTCAGTTCTTGTTGGTAGTCATTAACAATCCAAATGCCACCAGTGAAGGTTTCACCGGGCGCCCAACGGCGCTTATCAAACTGAACACTTGGCAACAGTGGCTGATAGGTCTGCTTCACATAGAAGTAAGACAGCTTTTTCTTGCCGTAGTAATCCACCAAGCCCCACTTAATGTCTGGCCAGTGAGTGATAAAGTGGCATAGCGACACCCCGCTCATCTTAGGTTTGCGGCGACGGTAAGTTTCCAGCGCAAACTGAGCCACCGTGCCTTGGGCAATTTGAGTCGCTTCAACAAACTCTTCCAACGAGCCCATTTTGTAGTCACCAAAGACTTCAAAGTTGAGGTTTTTCAGAATGTCGATATCAGCCCAGTGGTAACCCCAGCTCAAACCCATTGGCCACAGTTCATCTTCAGGAATGAATTTTTTCAGGCTCTCAACGCTTGGTGCCGAAGCGGCGGTTAACTCAGGAATAATCGCGCAATCTAGTGACGGGTAGTATTCCTCCATGAATTCGGCGCCGCCTTGGTAGTAGTGTTCGTTGGCGTGAATCGACTCTTTTGGCTTGAAACCCATGTTCACTGCTGACGCTGAACTCAACGGTGATGCCAAGCCATACGGAATATTGGTTAATTCGGCAACTGTGTCACCGATGACTTCCATCAGGTATTTGTTGCCGCTTTCTTCGTGAGCGCCAGAGAAGAATACTTCTTCGCCGCCCATCCAGAAGATCTGAGACGGGTGATTACGACGCTTCTTGACGGTATGAATACACTCATGCAGCACGCCATTGACGAATTCTGGCTCCGCCGAATAAGCCTGAGTGGCAAGGGTGAAGTTGGTCCACACGGTAATACCCAACTCATCACAGATGCGATAGAAATCTGGGATCTCTGGTGGATGCCAACCGAAAATACGCAGGTTGTTGATATTACATTCTTTAACAGCATCCAAGCGGTCTTGATACTTCTTCAGGCTGTTACGGCCATAAAGGAATGACGGCTGCCCACCCCAACACGCCGAGCGCAAGAAATGACGCTTGCCGTTAATCACAAATGTCCAAGGGTACTCATTGTCGCCCGGCTCAAAGCCCGGGTTCATTTCCATCACGACTTCACGCAAACCGATCACGTCATCAGTCTGGTCCAATACGGTATCGCCAGCAGTAAGCGTGGCATTTAACGCGTAAAGGTTCTGATCACCCATGTCCCATGGCCACCACAGCTCAGCATTGGCGACGCGAATTGTGGTTTGGTAAGTGTTTAGCCCAGGCTTGGCTTGCTCCGTGAGTTTAGCGCTATGGACTTGATCGGAATCGAAGTTGTGAGCCGCTAGATTCACAGCAACCTCAACCGCCACCTCGGTATCGCCGTGGTTTTCAACTTCATAGAACAGCTCAACAATGGCATCGTCGCCATCAAGTTTGACATCGGCGCGCTGACTGGCAATTCGCACTGGCTCAGTAATTTCGACCTTCACCGGGCGCCAAATACCAAATGGCACTAGACCGGTAAAGTAGTCACCGGAGAAGTTAACCTTCTTACCGCCACAATTACGGTAGTTCTTAGGTGGCGGATTGAGTTTAACCATCAGCATGTTCGAGCCATCGCGCCAGTCGTCGTAATTGACCAAGTCAGAGATATCGAACTCAAACTCCGAGAACATCCCTTCGTGCGAGCCTAATAGATGGCCGTTTAACCAAACTTCACAGCTGTAATCGACACCTTCAAACACTAAGCGGATGGTTTTGCCTTTCATGCTCGGCTCAACACTGAAACGGCGGGTGTACCACCATTCATAATCCTGCACCCATTTGGCTTTGTGCATGTTACGACCGACATATGGGTCATCAATCTCACCAGCTTTATGTAAATCGGTATAGACATCACCCGGAATCGACGCATGGTTCCAACTAAATGTGGTGCCCTGATATTCCGCCGGTAATAAGTGGAAGCCTTCGTCAACACCTTGGCCCGGACGCATCCGCTCCATTTGCCAGTGGTTGCCGCTCAAATCAATCGTGTGCAGTGCCATAGTCAGTTACCTATTGGTTGTTGCTACTCATGCCAAACTCAATGAACTGCGGGTTCGGCATTCGCTGTATTTAGATGAGGCAAGAATACATCAAATTATTTATATGTGAATATCCTATTCATAAATGAATTTTAAAAGATCAATAAAGCCGATCCTGATCACAAATGCATTGGGCAAGGCGAAGCGGCGCCAACTGCGCAGAAATAATCTGAACAAGGATCGGTGCTTATCAAAAGGAAACGGGGTGGATTACTGGGAGCGAAGTAACGAGCGGTGTTAAACGAGGGTGAGTAGCAGCTTAGCCTAGTAACTAAGCTGCACGATTCTTTTATTGGTTGTTCAAAAAGCTGGCATCGCAACCAACACGCTCGGCGATTTGCCTAGCCGTCGCTGCCACTGCTTGAATCAACTCTTCTTTGTCGGTGGGCTGGCCTAGTGCAGAAGTAAGAGAGGATACTGCCAAAGCGGCAATCACCGTCCCTTCAGGTTGGCCGACAATCGCAGCGCAGTCAGTCACCCCCTCGGTCAAACCACTGGGACGAAAGCAAACTCCCTGCTCAACAATGCTATTGAGTTCGGCATCAAGTTGAGCAATCTCGGTCTTACTCATGTTTTGGTAGCTTTCATCACGCTCATACAGCATGGCTCGGACGTCAGCATTACTGTGAGCCAGAAGAATACGGCCAGAGGTTGAGGGTACCAGCGGAAAGGTGGTGCCTTCAGAGATCGATAGCGATACCGGTGCTGGTCCCCGAGCGTGAACGATCACCATGACTTTACTCTGATACAACACACTCAAATGGCATGAATGACCATAGGCGACAGCAAAGTCTTCCATGATGGGAATGGCGACCTGGCGCAATTTATCAACCGGCGACACTCGCTTGGCCAGAGTGAACAGCTTCAACGATATCCGGTATTTGCCCGATAGCTCGTCACGAATTAAGTAACCGCGCTGCTCCAAGCCCACTAGCACCCGATAAATTTCATTCGCAGTTCTGCCAATGCCGTCGGCGATTTCTTTTTGCGACAACGGAATAGATTTGGTCGCTAGATACTCCAACACATCCAACCCTTTATCGAGGGCTGGCACGGCATACTTGGTCACTTTTGCTTCACTCATTTGCTGTCTCAATTCCTGCAATTTGCCCGCGCCAAAACGTCGAAGAATCGTGCGGCAATTCACAACTCCATAAAAACTCAGTCGCTGTGCATTAAAACACAGGTTGACTCACTGACGCATAAATTTATACTTGAATTTAATATTCAAATACGAATCACCTAAATTTCATCAAGCGAGACACCGAAACATGACTGCTATTACCGAACTACGCGGCATTACTTGGAACCATAGCCGCGGCTTCACCTCAGCTGTGGCCTCTGCTCAACGGTTTGAAGAACTGAATCCTTCCGTTCGCATTACTTGGGAAAAGCGCTCTTTGCAGGCGTTTGCCGACGAGCCGATCGATCAATTAGCAGCTCGTTATGATTTGCTGATCATCGATCATCCGTGGGCAGGCTTTGCCGCTGCCAATAATGTGATCTTGCCGTTGGATGATTACCTGCCCGCTGAGTTTCTTGCTGACCAAGCCGCCAATACAGTTGGTCATTCCCATGAAAGCTATCGCTTTGGTGATAAGCAGTGGGCGTTGGCAATTGATGCAGCAACACCGGTGGCGTCCTTCCGCCCAGACCTGTTGGAGCAAGCTCCGCAAACTTGGGATGAGCTGATGGCGTTGGCAGAGAAAGGTCAGGTCGCAGTGCCCAGCATTCCACAAGACACCCTGATGAACTTTTACATGTTGTGCTGCACCTTAGGTGAAGACCCATGCGTGTCACCAGAGTATGTCGTCAGTGAGGAAATCGGCATCAAAGCACTGAAGATGCTACGCGAACTGTCCGTTCATTTACCGGCAGAATGCTTCGACATGAACCCGATTCAGGTTTATGAAGCCATGACCCAAACCGACCAGTTTGCTTATTGCCCATTTGCCTACGGCTATGCTAACTACTCGCAAGATGGTTATGCCCGCAAGTTGCTGAACTTTGCCGATGTCGTGGCACTGGACAATGGCAACCGCTTGATCACCACCCTAGGCGGCACAGGTTTAGCGATTTCAGCATCCAGCAAACACATCGAGCCTGCAGCTCAATACGCTGAGTATGTTGCCAGCCCAGCTATTCAAGGCTCGTTGTTCTTCGATTTTGGTGGTCAGCCGGGCCACCGACAAGCGTGGCTGAGTGATCGCCTAAATAGCCGTTCTCACGATTACTTCAAAAACACATTGCCGACATTAGATCGCGCCTTTTTACGCCCGCGCTATGCCGGCCACATGCAGTTCCAAGACAACTCTGGCGCGCCAATTCGTGACTATCTGATGAACGGCGGTGACGAAAAGGCCCTGCTGGCACGACTTAACAAGCTCTACGTTGAAACCAAAGCTTAATCAGTAGGAGCCCATCATGGCCTTACCTCTAGAAGGGATCACGGTACTGGAATTCAGCCAATACTTGGCTGGCCCTTATGCCGGTTTGCGCCTTGCTGATCTAGGCGCCCGTGTGATCAAAATTGAACGGCCTCGAGTTGGCGACGCCTGTCGCCAACTGGCAATTAAACACTTATTTGTTGATGGCGACAGCTTACTGTTCCACACCATCAACCGAAATAAAGAGTCTTATGCTGCCAACCTCAAAGACCCCGAGGATTTGGCCAAAGTGAAAGCCTTGGTCAAGCATGCCGATGTCATTACCCACAACTTCCGTCCTGGGGTGATGGATAAAATCGGCCTTGATTACCAAACCGTGCGGCAGCTCAACCCAACCATTGTTTATGGTGAAGTCAGTGGTTATGGCAAAACAGGCCCTTGGGTCAACAAGCCGGGACAAGACTTGCTCGCGCAATCGGTATCGGGCTTAGCCTGGCTATCGGGCAATGACAGTCCCGACCCAACACCTTTTGGCTTTGCCATTGCCGATATGATTTGCGGCACTCACTTAGCGCAAGGGTTGTTGGCTGCTTTGGTTCGTCGCCAACAACAAGGTATTGGCGCATTAGTGGAAGTGAGCCTGCTGGAGTCGATTCTCGATTTCCAATTCGAGGGAATTACCACCTATCTCAACAACGGTGAGCAACTGCCCAAACGGAGCCAAGTCGCTGGCGCGCATACCTTACTCGAAGCGCCGTACGGTGTTTATCAAACCGCTGATGGCTACTTAGCCATTGCCATGACCGACCTCGGCCAATTACTCGAACTGCTGGAATGCAATGTCACCAGCGAACAGTTGTCGCAGCCTTATGAGCAGCGCGATGCCATTAAAGCGGCGATACAGCGTCGTTTAGTCGCCCGCAGTACCGACCATTGGCTCACCACACTTGAGGCCGCCGACATCTGGTGTTCCGATGTCTATACCTACGCCACCCTGATGAACCAAAAGGCTTATCAGCAGCTGGATATGGACTTAACGGTCAGCCGCCCTAATGGCGCTTCGGTCACCACCACCCGCTGCCCCATCCAACTCAATGGCGACAAATTACGTTCGGATGTCGCCGCGCCAGCATTGGGCAACGCCAATGAACAATTAGCGTCGGAGGGTTTGCTTGATGACTAAGTTACTCGAAGGCATCACCATTCTCGATTTCACCCAGTTTTTGTCCGGTCCATCAGCCAGTTTGCGACTCGCTGACTTTGGCGCTCGGGTCATCAAAGTAGAACAACCGAGTGGCGATTTGTGCCGCTCTCTTTATGTTTCCAACTGCGATATTGAAGGCGAATCGTCGTTGTTTCAGGCCATTAATCGCAATAAAGAAAGCATTGTGCTCGATCTCAAATCAGCCGCCGATCAAGACAAAGCACAGCAGTTAGTGAAACAAGCCGACGTGGTGCTGAATAATTTCCGCCCCGGTGTGATGGCCAAACTGGGTTTTAGCTATGAGCAAGTTAAAGCCCTTAATCCAAGTGTGATTTACGGTGAAATCACCGGCTATGGCGCCGATAGCGATTGGGCAGCCAAGCCCGGCCAAGATCTGTTGCTGCAAGCACTTTCTGGACTGACTTGGGCATCAGGCAATGGTGATGATGGCCCGGTCCCCATGGGCGTGGCGATTGCCGATATTCTCGCTGGCGGCCAGTTGGCCCAAGGCGTATTGGCTGCGCTCATTGGTCGCAACAAGACCAAGCAGGGCAACGAAGAACCTGCTGCAACCTTGGTGCAAGTGAGTATGCTCGAAGCCATTTTGGATTTTCAGTTCGAAGCGATCACCACCTTCCATCATGACGGCCAGCAACCACTCAGCCGCAGCAAAACCAATTGCGCTCAACCTTTGGTTGGCGGCGCATACGGATTTTATGCCACGGCCGACGGCCATATTTGTATCTCGATGGGGGCAATTCCGAAACTCGGTGAGTTGTTGTCTTGCCCTGCTCTGCTGGCGCTTGACGATGCCAGCTTGTGGTTTGAGCAGCGTGAAGCCATCAAAGCCATTTTGAATGACCACCTGCGCAGCCAAACCACCCAGTATTGGCTCGATATTCTTGAACCCGCCGATATCTGGTGTGCCGATGTCTACAACTGGCAACAACTGTTTGAACACGAGGGCTTCAAAACACTGAAAATACTGCAAACAGTGACACTGGCCAACGGCGCCCAATATCGCACCACCCGCTGCCCAGTCCGCATCGATGGCGAACGGTTATACAACGACAGGGGCGCACCTTTCCTAGGTCAGCATTCTCGCGCCATTGAACAAGAATTTCTGGAGTCTTAATCATGTCGACAACAGACGAAATTGGCTATCAAAAGAAAGGCAAGGTTGCGGTTATCTCGCTTAATCGCGGGCCAGCTAATGCTTACTACTTAGGCTTTCTTGAACGCTTTTATGACTGCTTAATGATGGCCGAACAAGACGCTGACGTGGTCAGCGTGCTGATCAATAGCACCTCCACCAAGTTCTTTTGTGCTGGCGCAGATATCAAAATCTTCGCGCACAACAGCACCGCGGAAAATCAGCAAATGGTCATTCAGGCTCGCGAAAACCTTCGCCTGATTGAAGCCAGCTCAAAGATCTTTATCGCTGCAATCAATGGTCACTGCCTGGGCGGTGGATTAGAGCTAGCGCTAGCCTGTGACATTCGCCTCGCAGCCGAAGGCAGCTATTTGCTCGGACTACCGGAAATCAATCTAGGCCTGATCCCCGGCAATGGCGGCAGCCAGCGCCTGACCAAGCTAGTGGGAGTGGCGCAAGCGATGGACTTGCTGCTAACCGGCGACTCCATCGGCCCAGACAAAGCCGCCGCGATCTCGCTCATCAACCGCCTCTATCCTGCAGCGACCTTCCAAGATGAAGCGCTCGCCTATGCCACCAAGTTAGCCAACGGACCAGCAAAAGCACTGGCGGCGACCAAGGTGGCGGTATCTCAAGGCGCATTGATGGCAATGCCTGAAGCACTGGCGCTCGAAGCAGCTTTGGTCGACCAACTATACGAAACCGAGGACGCCGCCGAAGGCTTTCACGCCTTTATCGAAAAGCGCCCAGCTCAATTTTGTGGTCGTTAACTGAGCCAGTAGTCCAGCTCAGACACGACAGATAAAACCAAGGACAACAACATGACTACAGTCAGCCAAGATAAGCCTTATCAAGACAGCTATCAGTGTTATATCCACGGCCAGTGGATCAGTGCCGCTTCGGGCCAAACCACTCCGGTAGAAAACCCAGCAACCGGCGCAGTATTTTCTCAGGTGCCAGATTGTTCGACCGAGCAAGCCCAAGCGGCATTGGAATCATCACAATCGGCGTTCGATGCATGGCACGATTTGCCGGCGATTGAGCGGGCCAAGTACCTGTTTGCGATGATTGAAAAACTCAAGCAGCGACGCGAACAATTTGCTCAGTTGTTGGTGCTCGAACAAGGTAAAACCTTGGTTGAGGCTCGCTTTGAAGTCGATGACACCATTAATTATCTGGAGTATTCGGCACAGGCTGCTCGCCGTATCCAAGGTGATATTTTCCCAGCTGATAACGTCAATGAGCAGCTGTTTATTCAAAAAGTGCCTTACGGCGTCACAGTCGGCTTATGTGCCTTTAACTACCCGCTGGCACTGATTGGCCGTAAGGTTGGTCCTGCTTTGGTAACCGGCAACACCATGGTGTTAAAACCACACGAAGCAACACCAATCACGGCGATGGAATTCGCCAAAATCATTGATGAAATTGGCTTGCCGCCGGGCGTACTGAACATCATTTCTGGCTCGGGTGCGGGCATTGGTGCTTATTTGGTGGAAAGTCCAATCACTAAGCTGGTCACCGTCACCGGCAGTATTCGCGCCGGGCAGGCGATCTATAAATCAGCATCAGAAAACATTACGGCCCTGTCACTGGAGCTTGGCGGCAAAGCGTCGTTCATCGTCATGGACGATGCTGATATCGATAAAGCCGCTGAAGCCGCGGTGATCTCTCGCTACGCCAACTGTGGCCAAGTGTGTATTTGTAATGAGCTGGTGCTAGTCCACAAAGATGTGGCCGCCGAGTTCACCCAGAAAGTCATCGAGAAAACCAAGCAACTGACCGTTGGCAACCCAATGGGTGATGTCAACATGGGCCCGAGTGTGACTGCCCAAGGTTTGGCGCGAATCGAAGACATTGTTCGCCAAACCGTCAATGAAGGGGCAACTGTTGCGTTGGGTGGTAAACGCCCCCCAGGACCGGAGTTCAAAAACGGCAACTGGTACGAACCCACCATTTTGACTGGCGTAAGCGCCGATATGACAGCGGCGAAAGAAGAAATCTTTGGCCCTGTGATGCCGATTGTTGAAATTGATAGCTATGAACAAGCATTGGAAATCACCAATCGCCGTAACGACGGTTTAAGCGCATACCTGTTCACCAACAACTACAAAACCTTTATGCATGCGGCAAAGAAAATGGAGGTGGGCACCATCTTCATCAATCGCCAAATTGTTGGTTACATCCAAGGCTATCACTCAGGTCATAAACAAAGCGGCGTAGGTGGTGAAGATGGCATTTACGGTATCGAAGGCTACCTGCAAAAACGCGTGCTGTATTTGAGCTACGACGACTAAGGCAGGCCAACCCAACAAGCAAGCGTTCAATGCAGCGCTCAGACGCCGTAAATATATCCATATAGGCTCGGAGCTGGCATCCATGCCAGCTACGCTTCGCTAACGCATTGATCTCTTGCCTGTTGTGCCCCTGATGTTGTCGTCGCTTTTTCATTATTTACGCCCAATTGGGCATCGTTGGAGTTCATCCATGGGACGTATCTTTGATATTTCAATCAAACAAGGGATTGCCATTAGCACCTTATTTGGCGACACCGAGCCTACCGCTTTGCCGCATCAAGGCTGGCAAATTGAAACGCACAGCGCTGCTGGCATCGACTACGCATTACTGACAGCCATCGAATCGGCAGCGGAATTTCCGCTGCATGCTGATGAAAATGCTTGGTTTGGCTATGTCGTCGCTGGTGCTGGTGAATTACTGCTAGGGGACCAAGACTCAGTAACCGAGTCTGTTACCTATCAAGCGGGTGATGTGATTGTGTTTCAGCCAGATACCTTTCATGGCTGGAAAGTGGCGAGTAGCGAAACCAAGTTGTTGTTTGCCAAGCCCACCTGCTGAGAGTGGATTTAAAGCAGGAAGAAACAGGCAGCTCAGCGAGCATCTGCCGCAGGGACGTTTTTACGGCGTCTCGCTGATGTGATTGTTTCTTCCTGCCCTTGCGCAAAGTAACCTAAAAGTTCGCTAAGAAGAATGGGATCATCAGCGCGTTCACTAGGTCGATAAAGAATGCACACACCAGCGGCACGATAATGAAGGCTAGGTGTGAGTTACCGTAGCGTTGCGATACCGCCGACATGTTGGCCATTGCCGTTGGCGTTGAACCAAGGGAAATCCCGCCAAAGCCGGAGCACACCACCGCGGCGTCATAGTTTTTGCCCATCGCTGGGAACACCACGAAAATATTAATCAATATCGCCACCAAGAATTGCGCGGCCAAAATAGTGAAGATTGGGCCTGCGAGGTCAATCAGGGTCCACAGCTGCATACTCATCAGCGACATCGCCAAAAAGGTACCCAGTGATAGATCAGCAATCAGCGCGACGGCAGGAGTGCGGCTGGGCCACTTAGTGCCAGAAATGCGTGGGAAGTTGTCCGGAATAATGTTGGAAATAATAATACCGGCGAACAAGCAGGTCACAAACAGCGGTAAATCAAGGCCAGCAGTTTCGATCAATTCGTTCAATAAAATGCCGAAAATACCGCAGATATGAATGGCGAATACCGCATCAAGAAATTCAAACGCGGTAATCTGGCGCTCGCTCTTTTTGTCAGAGACACCAATATCCAGCGCTTCATGCTTTTCTGGTGTCAGGTTGTGGCGAGTGATTAGGAACTTAGCAATAGGGCCGCCCATCAACGAAGCCAAAATAAGACCGAACGTGGCACTGGCGATGCCAATTTCCATTGCATTGGTAACACCAAAGCCTTCCTGTATTTTTGGCGCCCACGCGATCGCGGTACCGTGACCGCCAATCAAAGAAACAGAACCACCTAGCAAGCCAACAGGCGCTTCAAGACCAAAGATTGACGCAATACCAATGCCGGTTAAGTTTTGGATCGCCATGTAACCGATGGTTACCGCCAGCAGAATGATCAGTGGCATGCCGCCTTTGAGCAGGTCTTTGAGGCTGGAGTTGATGCCAATGGTGGTGAAGAAGTAAATGAGGAGAATATCTCGGGCTTCCAGATCAAAATGCACTTCGACCGAACTCAATGCGTAGATCAATCCAAAAATGAGAGAAAACAAGATCCCACCGGTAACCGGCTCCGGAATACTGAATTCACGTAAAAAGCCGACTTTTTGATTGAGTCGGCGCCCGACAAAAAGCACCACAATACCGATGGTGACGGTTAAAAAGCTACTGAGGCGAAGCACGCCGTCGACAATTTCTAATTCCACGAGATTAGCCTTTAATTACAATTCTATTGGCTAAGGTTAGTACATATTTTTTACATTTCAGGCGCACATTTTTTAAATAAAAATCAATATTTTTCACATTGCTAGCGACGCCGTTGACTAAACTGATAACGGAACAACATCAAGGAAATTCAGTGCGCTTTTATGCTTTTGCTTCGGTGTTGCTGGCATTGTTTCCGTTGACTGCCAGTGCTCAGGCGCCGACCCCGACCAACCTAAACGCAACCCAAGAACCCTTGGCAATCGCTGCCGCTTTGGTGTTTGTCATCGCCTATGTGCTGGTGATCTTCGAAGAACGGCTCAATTTGCCTAAATCCAAACCCATGATCCAAGCCGCCGCCGTGCTTTGGGTACTCGCGGCGCTGGTCGCTGCGCAGCAAGATATTTCCCACCAGCAGTTGCAAGCAGCGGTGATCCACAACTTGTCAGAATACTCAGCACTGTTTTTATTTATGTTGGTGGCCATGCTGTACATCAATGTCCTTGAAGAACGCCATGTCTTCGAATCGTTAAAAAGCAAATTGGTGCGGCGCGGCTGGAGCTATCAACAGCTGTTTTGGGCGACAACCGGCATCGCATTTTGCTTATCACCGATTGCCGATAACCTGACCACCGCCATGGTTATGGGCGCGGTGGTGCTGAGCGTTGGTCGGCAGCAACCCAAGTTTGTGACGTTAAGTTGCGTTGGTATTGTCGTGGCAGCCAATGCTGGCGGGGTATTTTCGCCATTTGGCGATTTGACCTCGTTAATGGTTTGGCAAGCCGGCAAACTCGAATTGCCCCAGTTTTTATCCTTGCTGCTGCCTGCTCTCGCGACCTATGTGGTGCCAGCCTGCTGCCTAGCGCTATTTATCCCCAAAGGCCGGCCGGATACACAAGGCCATCACATCTCCTCGAAACGTCATGGCCGTTTGGTCTGTGGTCTATTTTTGCTGACCATCATCATGGCATTGAGCTTTGAAACCCTATTTGGCCTGCCAGCTTATTTGGGCATGATGACGGGGTTGTCATTTCTGTTTACCACCACTTACTTTTCAAGACGTAGCGAACCCAACAAACACCCAAGCCAAGACTTTAATATGTTCAGCCGACTGGCCGTACCGGAGTGGGATACGCTGCTGTTCTTTTTCGGTGTGATTCATTGTGTTGGCGCTTTGGCTTTCCTAGGCTTTCTGAGCCAAGCATCCGATTTTATGTATGGTAATTGGGGCGCGAGCGCAACTCACATCATTGCTGGCGTCGCCTCTGCGGTCGTCGATAACATTCCGATCATGTTTGCCATTCTGACCATGGACCCACAAATGAGCCAGTTCCAGTGGCTACTGATCACCTTAACCGCAGGCGTTGGCGGCAGCTTGCTGGCGGTGGGTTCTGCTGCTGGTGTGGCGCTGATGGGTTCGGCATCGGGATACTACAGTTTTATGAAACACCTGAAGTGGAGCTGGGCAATCGCCCTGGGCTATGGTGCTGGAATTGCCTGCCATTTCGTTATCAATGGTCTATTGTATGTCCCTTGACGCCTTTGTTTTGTTTCATTAGGTTGTTGATGTTAGCCAATATTTTTTCGGTAAGCCGATCCAAGGTGGGGAGCTAAATCAGTGCAAGGAGAAGAGCGAAAGCTAGCGCTAAGCGTTGCTGCTGATGAAACTCAGGTGCGCTTGTCGCTACACGGCGACTGGCGGCTCGAAGACGGTTTATTGAGTAAAGAACAGCTGCGGGCTCAACTCGATCCAAAACCGAATTGGCGCAGCTTGGTGGTCGAGGGGCAACATTTAGGACGCTGGGACTCTTCCTTAATGAGCGCGCTTCGAGAACTCAAAGCACTCACTGACGAACTCAACATCGCCTTGGAGCTCAACGAATTGCCACAAGGCGTGATCCGCTTACTCAACCTAGCCGATAGTTATCCCAGACGCCAAGTCAGCACCGAACAAGCGCCGCAACTGCCCTTTTTCGAACGCGTCGGCCGCCGCACTCGCAAGGCCTTCAAACGGTTTGATTTTACCCTCGAATTTCTCGGCCTATTAACCATGGCGAGCATGCGCTTGATTAAAGGTCAGGCGCGCTATCGAGCTGAAGACGTGCGCTTGTTTATGCTTGATGCTGGTCCCGGCTCTTTCAAGATCGTCGCCCTGATCAGCTTCCTTATTGGTATCATTCTCGCGTTTGTCGGTGCCGTCCAGTTACGCCAGTTTGGCGCTGAAATATATGTCTCAAGCTTAGTCGGTCTTGCCATGGGCAGGGAAATGGGCGCCGTGATGACCGCTATCATTATGGCGGGCCGCACCGGTGCCTCATACGCCGCACAAATCGGCAGCATGCAAGTCAATGAAGAAATTGATGCGCTGAAAACCATGGGGTTGTCCGATGTCGAATTTCTGGTGCTGCCGCGGGTCACCGCCATGCTGATCATGTTGCCCTTGTTGACCGTCTTTTCGATCGCCATGGGCATCTTAGGTGGCGCCGTGGTCTCATCGTTAATGCTCGACATTAGCTGGCAGCTATACATCAAACAAATGTCCGACACCGTGGCCTTGTATCACTTCGCCATCGGCTTGGTGAAGTCGATTCTGTTTGCCGTGGTGATTGTCATGGCCGGCTGTATCCACGGGCTGAATTGTGGCCGCAGCGCTACTGCCGTCGGTAAAGCGACCACCCTAGCCGTGGTTCACTCCATTGTTGCCATTATTGTGGTCGACTCGCTGGTCACTGTGATGCTGACGGTATTGGGCCTATGACCAAATCAACCCACATCGAAGTCAATGACTTAACCATGGCCTACGGCAGCATGGTGGTGCAGCGCGATTTATCCTTTGCCATCCAGCGCGGCGATATTTTTGTCATCATGGGCGGTAGTGGCTGCGGCAAAAGTACCTTGATGAAGCATCTGATTGGTCTGAATCGCCCTGCCAAAGGCGAAGTCTTGTTTAGCGGTCAGAGCCTGTGGCAGGTGAGCGCCGAGCAACAGCGTGAATTATTGCGTCGTTTTGGCATTACCTACCAAGCTGGCGCTCTACTTAGCTCGCTCACCCTCGGCGAAAATGTCGCCTTGCCGTTGCAGCAATTTACTCAGTTAAGCGCCGCTGAAATCGACGATCTGGTGCGCTATAAATTAGCCCTCGTTGGCTTAGAGCCCTATCAACACTTTATGCCGTCGGAGATCAGTGGCGGCATGAGAAAGCGGGCATCACTTGCTCGCGCCATTGCGCTCGATCCAGAAGTGCTGTTTTTTGATGAACCATCTGCCGGTTTAGATCCGGTCAGTGCCAGACTGTTGGACGATTTAATTCTAGAGTTAAGAGACAGCTTGGGTGCCACTGTGGTGATCGTGACCCACGAATTAGCGAGCATCTTTGCCATTGGTAACAATTCGGTGTTTCTTGATCCGGAGACCAAAACCCAAATCGCCACCGGCGCTCCGAAAGAACTGCTGGCCCATTGTGACGATGCCAAAATTCAACGCTTTTTAACCCGCGGCGAGCGAACTTCACCGAAGGAGACGACCACCCCATGAATGAACATGCCAAAGCCCGCTCCATCGGTATCTTTGTGTCAACGGCACTACTAGTGTTAGTGGTGGGTGTCGCACTACTTAGCTCCGGTTCGTTATTTAAAAAAACCGATCGCTTCGTGGTGGTGTTTGACCGCTCGATTAAAGGCCTCAACATCGGCTCCACCGTCACCGCTCAAGGTGTACCGATAGGGCAAGTCGTTGACATTCAAGTGGTCTACTCAGAGTCGCTACAAAAAATCGTGCTGCCTGTTTTTCTCGAAGTCAAAGACATTGGTTTAAAAACTTCTCGCGGCGTGGATTTGGATATGACCGCTGAGCACGACGCCATTATCAGTAATATTCAAGCGCGGCTAGTGCCTCGCAGTTTGGTGACCGGACAATTGGAAATTGAGCTGGAAGTGAATCAGTCTCAGGTCGGCCGGACCATCCGAGTGAACACCGACATACCGCAACTGCCGCTATTGCCATCACAATTTGATGAAGCGGGCGCGGCCATTGAAGGAATTTTACAGGATATCAGCGCAGTTGATTTTGCAGCCATCGGCGCCGATTTACGCCGATTAGTGAACAACATTAATGCGCAGCTTGAATCCGATTCACTCACTACTTTTCGCGAGGAAATGGTTTCCGCCAGTCGTGAACTGACCGTTTTACTGAAAGGGTTGAACAGGGAGTTTCCGCAAACCGTTGAGCAATTTCATGCCAGCATGGCATCGGTACAAACGTCTTCCGAGCGCTTTCGCCAGTTTAGTAACCGAGGCATTGAACTGATGCCACAGGTCGAACAGACCTTGTTACAGCTCAACGAAACGCTGATACAAACCGAGGCAACGCTGAAAACTTACCAAGGCATTGCAAGCTCAGACTCAAATTTACGCTACCAAGCACAACAAGGTCTTAACCAAATGAATCAAACGTTGCAGTCCATGAATGAATTAATGGAAAACTTGCAGCGCCAACCTGAATCCATGATTTTCGGCAAATCGGAGTAACGCATGCGTGTCATTATCTGCTTAATCGCCCTTATGCAACTTGTTGCATGCACATCCTCTAGTGCGCCGACTCGCTACTATTTGCTCAACCCGACTGATTCGAGCCAAATTGATCATAGCGTCGACATAGAACTGATGGTGGGGCCAGTGCAAGTTGCCGACCACCTGCAACGGCGAGGCATTATCGACCGCCGTTCTGACTATGAACTCAATTACTCGGGCGCTCAGCTTTGGGCTTCGGCATTGCCGCAGCAGCTGCCGGTGATCATTCGTCAATCCATTCAACAGCAATTACCCAACGCACAGCTCAGTGATTTTACACAAGCACTACCAATGCTGAATACCAGTAGCCACCAGCTGATGCTGGAAATACTCCATTTCGATGGCCAACTCGGTGGTCAGGTGCACTTAACTGCCAGCTGGCAGTTGTATCATCGACAACAGCAAAAGGTGATTAGCCATGGCCTGTTCGATCAGCAACTTTCGACCTCTGGTAATGGCTACAGTGAATTAGTGGCGGGCCACAATGAATTGCTCTCGGCGCTTACCCAACAACTAGTAGCCGCCGTCATTGCCGCGGATCAAGCCAGCCAGCAATGACAGCCAGTTCATTAGTTGCAAAAACAATGCGTTAACTAAATTTGATATAGATAAAGGCCATTGTCGGTAACAGCAACGCCGACAATGGCCTTAACATTATTGCAACAACGTGCTTGAACCTGAGCCGCGATGACGTAAAAATCGACCTCGATAACAAGAATTATTCACATTAAAGGTCGTACCATGTTTGCTGATTTTGGGCCGCCGTCCTCTCGGGGAGCGGTGTCTTGGCTGCCAGTCATTGCACTTGTCGTCGTGGTTACATCATTGCTGTTTGTTGCTGGTCAAAATGCTAAACACACTGAACCGGCAGTCGCCCAGCCAGCGGCGGCTATATCCACCTTAGATCTGAATGCAGTCACCAATATCCTACCTGTCGCAGCACTCTACGAAGATGTGAGCGGCGTTCTGAGCGCTACCGATGTGATAAAGCGCAATGAATTCACCCCCTGGCAACAGCAATCGGCAAACTTTGGTTTTAGTAAATCAGCCTGGTGGGTGCGAGTCACCATCACCAATAATGAATCAAAGACCCGTCAACTGGCATTTCGCCAAGATTACCCACTCATCGATCATTTAGCGGTTTGGCAGCTTGCCAAACTAAAACCGCTTAAAGTCACTGAAACCGGTGATTTTACCCCGTTCGAATCTCGTATCGTCAAGCACCGCGACTTCATCATTCCCATTGAGCTAGCGGCCGGTGAAAGCAAAACATATCTGTTTCGTTACCAAACCCAAGGCTCGTTGAATATTGGCCTGTGGCTCGCACCGATGGTGCCGCTGATGGAAACCATCGCCATTGAGCAACTGGCTTATGGTCTCTATTACGGTGGCTTTGCCGTATTAGTTATCTATAACCTTTTGTTATTTTTAACTATTGTGGATCGCGCACTGTTTTACTACTTGGCCTATGTGGTCAGCTACGGCCTTTATATGGCGACTCACAACGGCCTCACCTTTCAATTTTTATGGCCGCAATCACCGGCATTGGCTAATCAAAGTCTATTGGTGCTACTGGCCCTGACGTTAGTGTTTGCACTGAAATTCAGCCGTCACATTCTGCAAATGCGGTCACTGTCGATTTGGCTGGATCGCGCCTCAGAGTGGTTGGCGACCGCCTGCAGCTTGGCGTTAATCGGCTGTATTGTTCTACCGTATGACATGATGGTGTTGATTCAAGCCACGCTGACTACAGTGGTCACCGGTTTGATTTTAGTGATGGGCAGTTGGGCTTTGTTTAAACGCCACCCGATTGCCGGCTACTTCATGTTGGCTTGGGGCGCACTGTTAATTGGGGTGCTGATTTACATGGCGAAGAGTTTTGGCTATCTGCCCCATAACAGTTTGACTCAAAACGCCTTTCAAATTGGCGCCTTGGTTGAAATGGTGCTGTTGTCGTTAGCGCTGGGTAGCAGAATCAATACCCTGAAGCTCAAATCAGAAATCGATCCGCTCACCAACCTACTAAACCGGCGTCAATTCGATGAACGGATTGGTGATGAATTCCGCCGAGCAAAACAACGCAAACAAGCGCTATCACTGGTGATGCTGGATATTGATTGGTTTAAGAAGGTCAATGATCAATTCGGTCACAGTGCTGGCGATGATGTTCTGCGCGAGTTAGGAAGGCAGTTGCTCTACCATATCCGCCAGCCGGCCATGGTTTGTCGCTTCGGAGGAGAGGAGTTCGCCATTATTGTGCCACGAACCAAAGAACATGAAGCCGTTGCCATGACCCGCCGCTTACTCACGCGAATACGCTGCTACTGCCCTGCCCAGCAACCCATCACCCTAAGCGCTGGCGTGGCTTGCATGAGTGCGGAAATGAGTCAGGTTGATGATCTCATTAAAGCTGCCGATTCGGCGCTTTACCAAGCAAAACAGCTTGGCCGCGACAAAATCTGTTGTTATCAGGACATGGCGCTGCTGTAAGCGCGTTTGCTCAGTACTTCAGTTCGCGGCAGTACCCAGCATTTATCATGAGGCTGATAGCCCAGCTTAGGGTAATAGTCATTCGCATCAGGGGCAGACAGCAAAACAAGTTTGCAATGCTCGCCCAGTTGCTGCTGGGTCAGCACCTGCAAATTAAAGCCAACAGACTGGCCTTGATAGTCCTGACTGACTGCCAAATCTGATAAATAGCAGGCATAGTGAAA
This sequence comes from Neiella litorisoli, assembly GCF_014773395.1. Lineage (GTDB taxonomy): Bacteria > Pseudomonadota > Gammaproteobacteria > Enterobacterales > Neiellaceae > Neiella > Neiella litorisoli. The sequence goes on from NZ_JACXAF010000015.1 coordinate 37,476, forward strand.
ATCAGTCATCGACCGCGCAATCCCGACTAATTCATTTTGATCCCACGCGGTGACCACCAGATTGCTGTTGCGAAGCATGCCATTGATGGCATGTAGATCATTGACGGGTCGGCGATTAGAAAGGCCCGACTGATGAAGGACATGAAGAAACTGGCCCACCGAAACTGGGGCATTAATACGATATTTTAGCGACATAGCGTCCAAATCCATGGCAAACAGTGATTACTCATCAATAAAAGACAACGCGCCGCATCCATTGCGGACTCAAGACAACAAACAAGAGTAATCAGGAAAAAGTACTCTATGAAAGTAGCACAGCGTCACCGAGCCTCAAGTTGAGTTAACAATCTTGTTTGATTTAGCCGTGATGTTTCTATTCAAGTTCAGCTTGTTGCGTCGGAATAATGGTTTACTTTAAGCCTGTTTTTCCTAGTATAAATAGTCATCAGTTCGTCTGGCTGGGTGGAACACATGAACTTAATTCATGGCCGCTATCAAGTGGATGTTGAAGACAACATCATCCATATCACAATGGCTGATTCATTCAATGAATTCACCATTGAAGCGATTGCCACCCTCATTAAACAGGCTGTCGCCTCCTTAAATGACCAACCTTTTTACTTGCTCGTCGATATCAGCCAAGTAGACGGTGGAACACCAGAAGCTTTTGCCGCCAGCGCCGAATTCAATTTGTGGCTAGATCAACAAAAATTAATCGCAAAGGCTTTGGTCACTCAATCCATTTTATTTCAACAGATTAACGAATCACGAGTTAGAGAAACGTCACCCCAACGGGTCGCCTACTTTGAAGACATTGGCGCCGCGAAACGTTGGTTTGAAACCTTCGAATAACAACGACCTAAACTCAGTTTATTGTGGCTTCGATTCGAGTAAACGATAAATACGACCCGTGTCGGCACTAAAAATCACAGTGCCATCGGCTAACACCAGAATATCTCTGACTCGCTCCATCAAATCTTCCAGAATCCGCTCCTCATGGACAATCTGATTGTTTTCATCAAGCGTGAGGACGTTGATATGGGCCAGTTTGAGGGCACCGGCGAGCAGCTTGCCGGTCAATTGTGGGTATCGTGAATCGCGATACATGACCAGCGAGCTAGGCGCAATCGACGGTATGTATACATAGCGCGGCGACTCAATGCCCGGCAGCTCTTGCGCCTCGCCTGCATCCACCGGACCCCAATATTCCTTACCGTGAGAGGTCTTCGGCCAGCCATAGTTCTGGCCTGCTTTGATCAGGTTGATTTCATCACCGCCGCGAGGGCCATGTTCGATGGACCAAAGCACTTGACTCGGTTCATCAAAAAATAGCCCTTGGGGGTTACGATGGCCATAGCTCCAAATTTCATCCAGCACATCATCATCGCCGACGAATGGATTGTCTTTCGGTACCGAACCATCAGGATTCAACCGCACAATCGTACCAGCGTGGGTTTGGGTGTCTTGACCGTTTCCTTTATGCCCTCGATCACCAATCGAAAAATACAAATGCTTGTCATCAAAGGTGATCCGGCTGCCAAAATGAACGCCTTTCTCCGAGCCTGATTTTGTCACCATGATATCGCGCCAGCCGGTCAGTTTTTGCTGCTGCAGTGTGGCCACGGCAAGCACCGTCTCTATCCCCGTGCCAACATCCTTGCTGTAGGTGAAATAGTATTCATCGGCCTTAAACGGTGACTTGGCAATGTCCAATGAACCACCTTGGCGAACTTGCTCAACATCAGGCACCTGAAAAATCGCCTGATACTTGCCAGAGCTTAAATCCAACAAGCCGATTTGGCCTTGTCGTTCGCTGACCATGACGGTGTTAGCATCAATCTGCTCCAAGCCCCAAGGGATTCCTAGGCCCTCCGCAATAATCTCTGCCTGCCACGATTGTGCAGCAACAGCGTTTACCACCAATACCATAGCGAATGCGGTTAGTTGGACGATTTTTTTCATGATGTTCACCCTGTCAGATCTTGGCGAGCGATAGCCCTAATTGCCTACTGCAAAAATCACTTTCAAGATCAGTAAACTGCAACAGACACAATCGGTTATGTTAGCGCCTCGGCACGTTTGTTTACCCGAGAGGCAAATACTGCCACATTCAATTGTTGATCTAAATCAATTTTCGCCATAAGCTTTCAATAATTTCTGAAAGTTCAAAACGTGCAATAAATGAATTTAAGTCCAAAAATTGAAGCCTTTGTCATGCATTTTGGCGAGATGGGCAGTCGCTGGGGATTTAATCGCACCGTTGGCCAAATGTATGCCCTGCTGGTGATTAACGAAAAACCATTGACCGCCAATGATATTGCCACAGCGCTGAGCATCAGCCGAGGCAATGTCAGTATGGGATTAAAGGAGTTGCAGTCATGGCAGTTAGTCCAAGTGCAACATCAACCCGGTGACCGCAAAGACTACTACTGCGCCGCTGGCGACATCTGGACCATGGCAAAACGCGTATTTGAAGAAAGGCGCAAACGAGAAATTGACCCGACACTCACACTACTGCGAGATCAATTGCTCGACACTCCGGCCAATGACACTGAAGCCTTTGCGCAGCAACGCATGCGAGAGATCCATGATTTGCTCGAAGGCGTCACACAATGGTCAACAGAGTTACATAACATGTCGCCAGAAACCTTGCACAAGCTGGTAAAACTCGGATCAGGATTCAGCAAAGTGCTTGAGCTAAAAGATAAATTAGTTAACAAGTCCTGATCAGTCAGGCATAGAGGAGAGACCTGTGCTCGATACCTTCATGCTGTCGCGGATCCAGTTTGCCGCGAACATCAGCTTTCATATTCTGTTCCCTACCATCACCATCGCCATGTGTTGGTTTCTTTGCTATTTCAAAGTGCGATTTGACCTCTCCGGCCATCCAATGTGGATGCGGGCTTACCGCTTTTGGGTCAAGGTGTTTGCCTTAACCTTTGCTCTCGGCGTGGTTTCCGGCATCACCATGTCGTTCCAGTTTGGCACTAACTGGCCCGGCTTTATGGAAACCGTAGGTAATATTGCTGGCCCACTGCTGGGCTATGAAGTCCTCACCGCCTTCTTCCTCGAAGCGACCTTCCTCGGTGTCATGCTGTTTGGTATGGGCCGAGTCCCCAACAAGGTCCACACCTTCTCCACGTTTATGGTGGCCATTGGTACTAGCTTGTCAGCGTTTTGGATTCTGGCGCTCAATAGCTGGATGCAAACCCCAACCGGCTTTGAAATGCGCGATGGCGTAGCGCATGCCACCGACTGGTGGGCAATCATCTTTAACCCGTCATTCCCATACCGACTGACCCACATGCTGATCGCATCAGGCTTAACCGCGTCCTTCTTTATCGCAGGTCTAAGTGCCTATCGACTGCTCAAGGGCGATGAGAAGAAAGCGCCTCGTGTAGCGCTCAAAACCGCCTTGGTGGTTGCTGCCATATTGGCTCCCACCCAAGCATTCGTTGGCGATCTCCATGGCCTCAATACACTGGAACATCAACCTCAGAAAATTGCTGCAATTGAAGGGGTTTGGCACACCGAAAAAGGCGCGCCTCTGGTGTTGTTTGGCATTCCAGATGAAGAACAGCAAACCACCCACTACGCCATTGAAATTCCCAAGATGGCATCGCTGATCCTTACCCATGAGTGGGATGGCGAGTTGCAAGGGCTGAACGAATTTGAAGGCAACCACCCGCCGGTAGCGCCAATGTTTTTCGGCTTCCGCATTATGGTTGGGGTTGGCATGTTGATGATTGCCGCATCATGGCTGGGCTGTTGGTTCTGGTGGCGCAAGCGCGAGTTGCCGAGTTGGATGTATCGCGGCCTCATTGCGATGACCTTTTCTGGCTGGATCGCCACATTAGCGGGCTGGTACGTGACCGAAATCGGCCGTCAACCTTGGCTGGTGACTGGCGTGCTAACTACTGCCGATGCCGTGACCACTGTGCCGAATACCTCAGTTGCAACGTCGCTGGCGCTTTACCTGACGCTATACACGGTACTGATTATCGCTTATCTGAGAACACTATTGGTAATGTCTAATCGCGCCATTGAGCTTGAGGAATACCAAAGCCCAACGGCAACGGCCATTCAATCATCAGCAATAAACGCGGAGGCAAAAGCATGAGTGAAGCACAATGGTTACCAATCGTTTTTGTCGGCTTGATGGGATTGGCCGTGCTGCTGTACGCCATTTTGGATGGCTACGATTTGGGCGTTGGCATTTTGCTACCCAATGATAACGAGCAGCAGCGCGACACCATGATCGCATCCATCGGGCCATTTTGGGATGCCAACGAGACTTGGTTGGTGTTAGCAATTGGGTTGCTGCTGATTGCCTTTCCCGAAGCCCATAGTGAAGTCATGCGCGAGCTGTATTTGCCCACGGCAATTATGCTGGCAGGCTTGATTCTTCGCGGCGTAGCATTCGATTTCAGAGCGAAAGTTGCGCTCGAAAACAAGCGCATGTGGGATCATATTTTCCGCGCAGGCTCGTTAATCACCAGTCTGTCGCAAGGTTACATGCTCGGCATGTACGTGATGGGCTTTGAATACACCGCAGAAGCAATTGGCTTTTCGATTCTCAGTGCTCTGGGTGTCACCGCCGCCTATGCCTACATCGGTGCCGCTTGGCTGGTGATGAAAACCGAAGGCGAACTGCAGGTGCGTGCCGCCAAATGGGGCCGCCGCTGCGGCTGGACCTGCTTAGCGGGAATTATCGCAGTCTGTGCAGTGAACCCATTGGTCAACCCAGCGGTGTTCGAGAAGTGGTTTACCTTCCCGTTTGTTGTTGCCATGGGCATGATCCCAATCACCTGCTTGGCCATGTTCGCCATCGTCGATCGTGTGTTGAAGAAAGTGCCGCTGCCGGATGACTTTGGTTGCTGGCTGCCATTTGTCTGTGCGGTGATTATTTTTGTGCTCTGCTTCCAAGGGTTGGCCTTTAGTTTCTACCCTTACATCGTGCCCGGAAAAATCGACATCTGGCAGGCGGCGAGTGCGCCCGAATCATTGATGTTTATTCTTTACGGCGCAGTCATTGTGGTGCCAGTGATTTTGGCCTACACCGCCTTTTCTTATCGCGTGTTCTGGGGCAAAGCCACTGAGTTGAAGTACTACTAATCGCGAGAACAAAACAGCATAAAAAAAGGCCTGCCACAAATTGGCAGGCCTTTTCGCATAAAAACTTCTGTTAGGCGTTTTGAGTCTGACGCTTGACCGCATACGGAACTGACATTCGCCATTTTCCTTGCGACTTGCTGCGACTAGCCATGTAGGGGCGCTGATCGGGGATCAGCATCTCGTAACTTTTGCAATCACCACTGATGCGAACGCATGCCATGCGTGGTGAATAAACATTTATTTGCCAACTTGAGTGCATGTGTGATCTTCCAGAGTTCGATTATAAATTTTGTGGGTCACTCATTAGATATACTTAGTTTTAATTGGTTCAGAGCCGTATTAAATCCAAATTTGATCTAGATCAACTTCCCACATTCAAAGAAAGTTTGGTTGTTAGAGCCTGTTGTTAGTCATTAGACCGAACCAAGTTGAACGGTTGCTGAACGAACGCTTCGCTAGATCATCATTGCGATCAGTGTTAATTTAAGGCGCTTTCTAAAACAGCCGGAAAGTGAATCAAACCATGGCCGATCGCGGTTCTCTTATTATTGTCTCTGCGCCCAGTGGCGCCGGAAAGTCCAGCCTGATTGCTGCCATGATCGAAGCTCGCGGCCGCGACAAGGTTCAGGTGTCGATTTCGCACACCACTCGGGCGCCGCGTCCCGGCGAGGTCAACGGCCAGCACTACCATTTCGTCTCACAAAAAGAGTTCATGCAACTGATTGATGATCATGCATTCTTCGAGTGGGCTGGGGTATTCGGCAACTTCTACGGCACCAGCCGTCATGCAGTAGAAGCACAACAGGCACAAGGGGTCGATGTCATGTTCGACATCGACTGGCAAGGTGCCCAGCAAATTCGCAAGCACGAACCAGACGCCATCAGCGTCTTTATTCTGCCGCCAAGCCGAGCCGAACTTGAGCGCCGCTTGCGCAAGCGCGGTACAGATTCTGAAGATGTGATTGCCGGCCGCATGGCAAAAGCAGTGGCAGAAATGTCCCACGTTCATGAGTATGACTATGTCATCGTCAATGACGATTTCGACCAAGCGCTGGAAGAACTGACGGCCATTGTAGTGTCCAGCAGACTGCGTCGCGCTGGACAATCTTTGCGCCACAAAGCTATGCTCAACGAACTACTGGCGGAAGGCGCCTGATTTGGGTAGAATTTCGTCCCTTTTTTGAACAACAGGAGGCCGTCATGGCTCGCGTTACAGTAGAAGATGCCGTTGATAAGATCGGCAACCGTTTTGATTTGGTGTTGGTAGCAGCCCGCCGTGCCCGTCAATTGGCCGTTCAAGGCAAAGATCCTTTGGTTGACGAGAACAACGACAAGCCAACGGTTTTGGCATTGCGTGAAATTGAAGAAGGCTATGTGACCGCTGAGTCACTGGACGCCGAAGAAGCCCGTGAGCAACAAGAGCAAGAAGCTGCTGAAATGGCATCTGTTGCTTCCATCACTCAACCAGGTTTCTAAACCACATTATCGCGGGGTTTGCGCTTGAAATTGTTTGAAGGTCTGAAACAACAGATAGCAGAGTATCTAGATCCCGCCCAGGTCGAGCTGGTACAACAGGCCTATATTGCCAGCCGCGATGCCCACGAAGGGCAGACTCGGTCTAGCGGTGAGCCCTATGTGACTCACCCAGTGGCCGTGACCCGCATTCTCGCTGACATGCGCCTCGATCACGAAGCGCTGATGGCAGCCTTGCTTCATGATGTCATCGAAGACACCCACCTCACCAAAGAAGACTTAGCCGAGCAGTTTAACGAAACGGTGGCTGAGTTGGTTGAGGGCGTGTCGAAACTGGATAAAATCCAATTCGACTCAAAAGAAGAAGCGCAAGCGGAAAACTTCCAGAAAATGGTTATGGCCATGGTGGTCGATATTCGGGTGATCTTGATTAAGCTCGCCGACCGCACCCACAACATGCGTACCATTTTCGCCCTGCGGCCCGATAAACGTCGCCGTATTGCTCGCGAAACCCTCGAAATCTACGCGCCGATTGCCAATCGCCTTGGTATTCACGACATCCGCAACGAGCTTGAAGATCTCGGTTTCGAAGCCATGTACCCCATGCGTCACCGAGTGCTGGGCAACGTGGTTAAACGTGAACGCGGCAATCGCAAGCAAATTACCGAAGCCATCGCTCAGGATATTGCTGGCCGCATTAGCGAAGCGGGGATCCCCGCCAAAGTCAAAGGCCGCGAAAAGCACCTTTTCAGTATCTATCAGAAAATGCGCAATAAAGAATTGCCATTTACTGAAGTCATGGACATCTACGCCTTTCGCGTGATTGTTGATGATGTTGATACCTGCTACCGCGTGTTGGGCTTGGTGCATAGCTTGTTTAAGCCCAAGCTCGGCCGCTTCAAAGATTACATTGCCATTCCCAAAGCCAATGGCTATCAGAGTCTTCACACCTCGCTGATGGGCCCGCATGGAGTGCCAGTGGAAGTTCAAATTCGGACTGAGCACATGGATCAAATGGCCGACCGTGGTGTTGCTGCGCACTGGCTATATAAAGATGAAAGCGAGACGGCTGGCACAACGGCGCAAGTTCGTGCCCGCCGTTGGATGCAGAGCTTGCTAGAGCTGCAACAAAGTGCAGGCTCGTCGTTCGAATTTATTGAAAGCGTTAAGTCCGATCTGTTCCCCGACGAGATTTACTGCTTTACCCCAGATGGCCGCATTCTCGAACTGCCAGAAGGCGCGACCGCGGTTGATTTTGCCTACGCGGTTCACACCGACGTCGGCAACGCCTGCGTTGGTGCCCGGGTCGACCGTCAGCCTCACCCCATTAGTCAGCCACTGGCCACCGGCCAGACAGTCGAGATCATCACCGCCAAAGGTGCCCGACCCAATGCCGCTTGGCTTAACTTTGTCGTCACCAGCCGGGCTCGCATCAAAATCCGTCAGTACCTGAAAAACCTCAAGTCTGAAGAAGCGCTCAAGCTTGGTAAGCGATTACTTACTCATGCGTTGGGCGGCCAAAAATCACTGCAAGACTTTGAACCGGAAATCGTGCAACAGTTGCTGCAAGAATATAAATTCGAGCATGGCGATGAGCTGTTGATCGACATTGGTCTGGGTAAAATCATGAGCCCAGTGATCGCCAAGCGACTCGCTGGCGACCTCAAACTCAGTACCAAAAAGCGCAAACGGCTACCAATTATCGGTGCCGAAGGCGTACTCACCACCTTTGGTAAATGTTGCCGACCAATCCCTGGCGATCCGATCATCGCTTATATGAGTAAGGATCGGGGTCTGGTCATTCATCACGACCAATGCGCCAATGTTCGTGGTTATCAAAATGAGCCCGACAAATACATTGCCGTGCGTTGGGATGATGAGCACGAACAAGGTGACGAATACCTCACCGAGCTGCGTGTAGAAATGATGAATCACCAAGGCGCGCTGGCGACATTGACCTCGATTGTAGCTAACTGCGGCTCCAACATTCAGGGCATCAGCAGCGACGAAAAAGACGGTCGCCTCTACAGCGTGAATTTAGTAATCACCACCACCAGCAGGATCCAACTGGCCAATGTCATGCGCCGTATTCGCGTCATGCCAGAGGTGGTGAAAGTCGTTCGCAATCGTAACTAACCCTCAGATCAGGAAGCATCATGAGCAAAACTGTTATTTCTACCGACGCTGCACCAGCAGCCATCGGCACCTACTCGCAGGCCATCAATCACAACGGCACCGTGTATCTGTCTGGCCAAATTCCGTTGGTTCCAGCCACCATGGAATTAATCAGTGACGATTTTGAAGAACAAACAGTTCAGGTATTTGAAAATCTCAAAGCCGTCTTGGCTGCCGCTGGCGGCACACTGAATGACATGGTCAAAGTGCAGATTTATCTGACCGATTTGAGCAACTTTGCCAAAGTAAACGAAGTCATGGCGCGCTACTTTGAGCAGCCATACCCTGCCCGTGCTGCGATTGGTATCAATCAATTGCCACGCGGCGCGCAAGTTGAAATTGACGGTGTTGCCGTCGTCTAATTGCGCTCAACAGCCACCTTGAAACACGCAGCTCAGGCTGCGTGTTTTTGTTTGCGAAAAGATAGAGAAACACCATGGCCACTGATGCCCGTTTTGAACGCATTAACTCTGTTTTAGATTGTCGTCAGATGGACCTGACTGTGCTGATGGAGCACGTCAACAAACCGCATAACCTATCAGCCATCGTTCGCACCGCCGATGCCGTTGGTGTTCATGATCTCCATGCCATTTGGGAAGACTCTGAGCTGGAACGTTCTAACTTTTACAGCTCCGGTAGCAATAACTGGACTCGCGTCCACCGCCAGCCTGATATCGATACAGCGGTCAATCAACTCAAACAAAGTGGCATGCAAATCCTCGCCACCCATTTAAGCGATACAGCAATTGATTTTCGCGAGGTGGATTACACCAAACCGACAGCGATTGTTTTGGGCACTGAGCGATTCGGCATTTCCGAGCGAGCACTCGAGCTGGCCGACCAACACATTGTGGTGCCGATGATGGGCATGGTGCAGTCATTGAATGTATCAGTCGCCAGCGCCATCATTCTGTATGAAGCACAGCGCCAACGCGCCTTGGCGGGCATGTATGAAGCGTCGCAAGGCGTTGAGCCGGAAGAAAAGCAACGCCTGTTGTTTGAAGGCTGCCACGAAATCCTTGCCAAACGCTGCCGTCAAAAGGGTCTCCCGTATCCGCGCGTCGATGACAAAGGTGATGTGCAGGCCAGTGATGACTGGTGGCAAGTCATGCGATCCCCAAGCAAGTAATCAGCTGACAAGTAGCCCCACGGCAATTCCAACAAGGTCGATAGCAATTTGCGCGGTGTCGCTGATTTTTAGCAAGCAACAGGCTATATTGAAAGTCACGAAGGGAATCAATCGGTTAGCGCTTTCTGCCAACGCCAAGCCTAAAGGACATAGGCGAACACTTTCCGAAACCATCCCCATTATCAAAAGAGGTATACAGCCGCCCCTATCTGGGTAGTTCGGATTCGGTATACCTACTAAGCGTTAGTGCTACACAGGAGGTAAATTTTGAGTACAAACGAAAGCGTTCAGTTTCACCTTCGGTTTGTAAAAGAGAAACACAAAGAATTAGTTTCATCTCTAGACGATTTGGTAATAGCTCTTGTTGGAGAAAATGTAGAAAACAAAAAATCTAAGGCTGAGATAGCGTTTCGAAAAACGAAAGACCTCCAAGCTTCCATAGCTAAAACTGATGCTCCTCCTTGGCTTGGCAGTCTTTCCACTGGCCTTAACTATTTCATTGGTCCTACTTGGAACCAAAATCACATGATAGATCACCTGATTAAAAATATTGAATTGATCAGAAATCATGTGTGGAAGTTTGAGAACCCAAGTGAGTCGGCTTTTGACTTCGATTCAATTTATGAGCATTACCGTGCTGAAAGTAGGCTTCCTGAGCTTTTTGATGAGATAGTTAGCATACTAGAAGAGATTGAAAAATCTGGAGTGGTTGACAGCCTCACGATGATGAAAGGATTGGGTAAAGTAATTGCTACTCTGAAAAAAAATAGAGACGGCTCCTACTTCTCAATCAATAGTGCCTGGGAGTTTTTGGTCTCTTTTTTGAAGAACTATATGTGGGCTGAACTATCCAACATCCCAATGCTGGGGACAGCCATGGAAGCCCTCGAGAAAACTATAAAAGAGACCAGTGATGAAATGTTCAAAGTCCACACAAGTGTGGAAAAAGAGATGAGAACAGTTGTTGAAGGTGAGGTCAAAGGCTTGAGAGATAAATCATCTTTCAACTTTGTATCCTATGACAAGCAAGGCCTCTCTTTACTTGGCGAGCCTTCATCAGCACTGTCGGTTAACGAAAAAGTGTAGCACTAACAAACGCATCAAGTCGCTCGCAAGCTCGCTGGGACATCAAAACTACGCGGCGACTAGTTTTGGTGCTTCGCCCAAGTTTAACCAATCGCCGCTTAAGTTTTTCTGTCCCTTATGCGGGCTACATGGACGGCTCCGGTTGTCAAACAACAGCTATAATTGAATGGATAGATAGTTGGGACTGCCGCTCTACATTCGGCCTGTTTACTGGCTTTAAGCCATGGCCCTGATGATCTTCGCTAGGTGTGGGGCCTCATTCGTTAGAAGGCGTATTATCGCCACCCGCATAAACAGGCTTACCCACGAACTGGTTCGAACCGTCTATCATTCAACTGCTATTGCAGTGACCCGGTAGGGTTAACTCGTAAAACCTCGTTCATATGCCGCCGCGCTAGGCGGTATATGTTTGATAATCAGCTTGTTTGTTTAACATTGCCCAGATGATTCGGGCATTCTTCGCTGCTAACGCAACAATGGCTCGCTTATACCCTCGTCGCTCGTACACGCCTTTCACCCAGATACTTAATCTATCGGTCTTGTTGCCACAATTAGCAATGACGGCTCGCGCACCATCAACCAATAACGTTCGAATGTAGGTATTGCCTTTTTTACTGATGCGACCCATTCGAACCTTGCCACCGGTGGTGTATTGCCTCGGCACTAAGCCCAACCAAGCGGCAAAATCTCTAGCTTTGTCGAATTGCTCACCTTTACCAATGGAGGCCAGAATGGCGGTCGCGGTTTGAGCGCCAACACCTGGCACTTTCATGATGCGCTGCGCTGACGGGCTGGCTTTGACGAGCATACCGAAGCAGTCATTTTGTTCGTTGATGCGTTGATTCAGCACTAACAAATGGTGGTAACAATCATGAATGAGGGCTCGGGCTATATCAGGAAGTTGGTTGTCGGCATCTTCCAATACATCAGGTAGCTTGCGCTCAAGCGTTTCTCGGCTCTTGGGAATAACTAATCCAAACTCGGTTAAGTAAGCCCGTATTTGATTGATAAGCGCAGTTCGTTCTTGCACCCAATGCTGACGAGCACGATGAATCAACATCAATGCTTGCTGCTCGGGTGATTTGATGGTGACGAATCGCGTATGAGGTCGGGTCACCGCTTCGCAAATGGCTCTGGCATCGTTGGCGTCATTCTTCGAGCCGGTGCAATAAGGGGCCACGTATTTAACCGGAATAATCTTCGGGTCGTGCCCAAGCTTAAGCAATTCGCGAGCCCAATAATGAGCGCCGCTGCATGCTTCCATACCGACGAGTGTGGGCGGCATGTTGGCAAATAATTCGAGTAAGTGAGAGCGCTTAACGGTTTTCTTAATCAAGCACTTGCCGGTTAAATCAATGACGTGGATACTGAACACATTCTTGGCCAAATCGAGGCCAGCAATTTGTTGAATGGACATGGATGCCTCCGCTCTGCAATGCCACTTCTCAAGTGTGGCACTTCTCCGGCCTAGGAGCCGTCCATATCATTCGTTAAGTGCCAAGGAAAAGCATGAGACAAGTACTCTTATTCTTATCACTAGTAATGTGGGTATGCTCCGTAAGCGGTGCAACACTAACTCTCGATGAAATAGTTGGTCAGTGGGTGCCTTCTGGAGAAGCACCTCGTTCAGCCACCAACTATGTTTTAACGGTAGCTGCAAACTATTCTGCAACATACACATCCGAGGATGGAAACTTAGTTTTAAAGTGTTCCTTTAAACCAAGTTCATCTCAGAAAAGCATTTTCATTTTTCATTGTTCTAATAACGGAAATCACTTGATCACTCTATCTTTGGGGGGCTGGTCGAAGGAAAATAGTAAGTTGATTTTTGGCTACGAGTATTGGCTTAAGCCCCCAAATACAGGAGATATTTATGGTGGCTTGCCAGTTAGCCTCCGATATAAAAGCACATAGCAAACTGTTCGACATGGCACGCCAAAACTCCGGAAAGCGTCAACTGTTCAGGAAGCAACAATGATCATCGAAGTCACATCATCTCCCTCAAAAGAAAATCTAAAAACGATTAGCGAGGGAATTCAAACCTATAACCAAGACTATATCCCCGACGAGGTTGTCTTTGAGGAAGACACAAAATTCGCTGTTTTTGCTAAAGATGACAACGGGATAGTTCAAGGTGGTATTCGAGCTACCGCATTCTGGAACTATTGTATTATTGAATTGCTTTGGCTATCGCCAGAATCTCGCGGTTCAGGGATTGGTTCTAAACTAATGGCAGCTGCCGAGAACTATGCTTGCGAAAAAGGCTTCAAATACATACGCACTGAAACGTTGAGTTTCCAAGCCCGCCCGTTTTATGAAAAACTCGGCTACAAAGTGTATGGTGAGCTGCCAGACTGTCCCAAAGGCCATACAACCTACTGCCTCGTAAAAGAGTTATAACAAGCCGCTCGATTTTGAGTTCGATGGTTCACTCCCAAACCAGACAGATCACTCACTAAAGCCTGTTGCAGCTTGATGCACTGGTTGTATATCCAGTACACTCGTTACATTGACTGTTCCACCGAGATAAAGGCTTGTCTGCTCATACACTTGCCAAGCTGCCACTGACCGATTTAAAAGGTGTCGGCAAAAGCCTTGCGGCGAAACTTGCCAAAATTAGCTTGGTATCGGTTCAAGATCTGCTCTATCACCTGCCTTTGCGATACGAGGATCGTACCCGCGTTTTTGCTATTGACGATCTATTACCCAATCAAACCGGCACCATCATCGGTGAAATTCTCTCATGTGACATAAAATTCGGCCGCCGCCGCATGCTGGTGGTTCGCGTCAGTGATGGCACCGGTAGCTTAACCCTGCGCTTTTTTAGCTTTAGCGTCAGCCAGAAAAACGGCTTTATCATCGGCAAGCAAATCCGTTGTTTTGGCGAGGTCAAACGCGGTCCGAATGGGCCAGAAATGGTTCACCCCGAATATAAAATTAGCGATAACCTTGACGAGCCGCCGCAGGTTGAAGAAACCCTAACACCGGTTTACCCAACCACCGAAGGCGTGCGCCAAGCGAGTTTGCGCAGCTTAACCGAGCAAGCGTTGCAAATGCTCAGGCGCCACCCGCTGCCCGAGTTAATGCCCGATGGCTTGTACCACAGCCAAATCCAGCTAAACGATGCTATCGCTCTATTACACCGTCCAGGCGCAGATGTATCTGCCACTATGCTGGCCGAAGGCGAACACCCAGCGCAGCAGCGCCTGATCATTGAAGAATTGCTTGCCCATAATCTCAGCATGCAGCAACTCAGGCTGCAACAGCAGCAAGTAGCGGCGCCAGCACTAGCCGCCCAAACACAGCTGCAAAAACAGTTACTGAGCACCTTGCCGTTTGCGCCAACCAATGCCCAGCAACGCGTGGTTCAGGAGATCCAAGCCGATTTAGCGAAACCTCACGCCATGATGCGGCTAGTACAAGGTGATGTTGGTTCGGGTAAAACACTGGTTGCGGTACTCGCAGCGCTATCGGTGATCGGCCACGGTTATCAGGTGGCATTAATGGCGCCAACTGAATTACTCGCCGAACAGCATGCAGCCAATTTTAATAACTGGCTCGAACCGCTCGGCATTTCTGTGGTGTGGCTGGCGGGCAAAACAAAGGGCAAACAGCGACAACAAGCACTGGACGCCATCGCCAATGGCAGTGGCCAAATGATTGTTGGCACTCATGCGCTGTTTCAGGATCAGGTCAGTTTCGCCAAACTAGCACTGGTAATCATCGACGAGCAGCATCGGTTTGGCGTTCATCAGCGATTAACACTGCGAGAAAAAGGCGCGACCGAAGGATTTACGCCGCATCAACTGATCATGACCGCAACGCCGATCCCAAGAACGCTGGCGATGACCGCCTATGCCGACTTAGACACATCAGTAATTGATGAGCTGCCACCAGGCCGAACACCGGTGACAACGGTTGCGCTACCCGATACCCGCCGAGAGCAAGTGTTGGAGCGAGTTCGCTCCGCTTGTATTAACGACAATCGGCAGGTTTATTGGGTTTGCACCCTGATTGAAGAGTCAGAAGTGCTTGAAGCGCAGGCCGCCGAAGATACCCAAGCGGCGCTCACCGAACATTTACCTGAATTACGCATTGGCTTGGTCCATGGCCGAATGAAAGCAGCGGAAAAGCAGCAGGTGATGGCGAGTTTTAAGGCCGGAGAGTTGGATTTATTGGTGGCAACAACCGTGATAGAAGTCGGTGTCGATGTGCCCAATGCCAGCTTGATGGTGATTGAAAACCCAGAGCGCTTGGGCTTAGCCCAATTGCATCAGTTGCGTGGCCGCGTAGGGCGAGGCTCCGTCGCCAGCCATTGTGTATTACTTTATAAAGCGCCACTGTCAAAAACGGCAACCAAGCGCCTCGGCGTATTGCGCGATTCTAATGATGGCTTTGTGATTGCACAGCGTGACCTTGAGATCCGCGGTCCCGGTGAAATTCTGGGTACCAAACAAACCGGTCTAGCCGATTTAAAAATTGCCGATTTAGTCCGTGATCAACACTTGTTGCCACTCATTCACCAGCTTGCCAACCAACTTCATCAACAACACCCTCAGCTTATTCAGCCGCTCATTGACCGCTGGATGGCTGGGCGCAGTCAATTTGGCTCGGCATAAATCGCGCCTGACAAACTTTTTGCGGACATAAAAAAAGCCTCGATTTTATCGAGGCTTTTACTTTGGTGAGGTCTTGCAATGATGACAATTAGGCATCGTTGCGAAGAGCTTGACTGCGACGACGGCTACGGCCAGTGCGACCTACGCTGTAGCTACCTTTTACGCCGAAGATATTCATATTGTCTCTCCTTTGGTTTGTTTTAAGTGACGACTTAAATATACACCAAATTCTAAAAATGAACAGATTTTTTTGAACTTAATCACACTTTTTTTATTTGGTTTGAAAATTAATAAAAACGAGATCTTCATCACTTGTGAAAAAGAAGCCGAAATACCATTAATTTATTCATTAAAACAATTAGTTAGATGTATTTAAACTCGACGTTCTGGTTCTGCTGAGATTTTTATTCGGGTTAGGTTGGTCAGATTTCAGGCAATAAAAAGCCCCGATTCAATCGAGGCTGTTAACGTTGTTTTTGAGTTTGCGCTGGCAGATTAAGCATCGTTGCGAAGTGCTTGGCTGCGACGACGGCTACGACCAGAACGACTGACACTATAGCTACCTTTAACACCAAATATATTCATCTCTTTTCTCTCCTGTTCTTTAGCTTTCGAATGTAAGTATATTACACAAAACCGAGAGATCAAGAATTTATTTGAGATTGATCACATTTATTTCAGCTCTATTCTGTAATTAAATTACACAATAAGACTATTTTGCACTCTCTTGTCTTTCGGCGTAGGAAGGCGGCGGAAAGATCAATCGGTAGTTTTTATAATGTTGAACTGTGTTTTGGGCGAAGACATTAAGGCCGTTCACTTGCCCGCCGAAGCGCATTTTGACCTGCTCTGGAAGAATAAATCCTTGCTCTCGGGCGAACGATAACTCCAGATTGAAGTAAGGAAAGGTAACACCCGCTTTGCTTTCTAGCGGCGCGGTCGACTTGATTATTACCCTATAAATGTGCTGGTGCCTAACGTCAAACCACAGCTCGCCTTCTAAATGGTGCTGCGAATCGACGGTAAAACTCTTAAGGGTGGGTTTAAACCGGTAGTGAGCAGTACTTTCCGTTTGCTGCAACAACTGAAGCGTTGCTGGTTGAATCAATCGGGTTAGCCGATTTTCAACCAAGCTGCGTCGCTCAGATTGGGCAGGTTCAAAACTCTGCAAAAACTGCCATTGCTCATCGATAGATGGTTTGACTCCATCCACAGAGACAAGACTCCAGCCGTTGTCGTGATGTTGGCGCGGCTCATAGCGAACCACTCGAATCTGTTCGTCAGACGCCAGTTCACGGTCGAACGCCCAGCGATGTAGCTCCGCCTCGTCAATCATTAACATACTGTGTTCAATTGCCGCTTGGTTTGCCAAAGCGTTCGCTGAATTCAGCACGAAAGTTAGAATTAACCCAACAACTAGCCAATAAGTCCTTGTCTGCACAGACTTTACTCATTCAAACATTGATAGCAATTGAGTTTAGTTGGCTCTTGCCGCTAATCAAATGGCAATGAGCCTTGCGGTGTGGAAAGTGATTCTGCGTGGGGATTATCTTGTTCTGGGTACAAGATGAATTTGCCGGTGAACTCGGCTGCCAGCTGGCTGCCACAATAAAGCGAAACGGGTACGGTCAGGACGACCTTTTTATCGCGGATCAACGGCCAAATGCTGCCACCGATTTGCTTGCGATTTGATTCCGCCGCAGCGTCACCATCAACAGAATTCAGGTAGCGAATGTCGCCGTGGACTAACATGATGCGAGCGGCAATATTGCGCTCTTTGAGCATCAGATAGAGCAAGCCCCAGCCAGTCAAACTACCCAGAGCATACATACTACCTGCAAACATGCCGCCATGGAGATTGGCGTTGGGAGACGATGGCGCGGTAACACGCAGTTTATCGCCGGTATAGTCTTCGACTGAAATCCCCATTTGGCCGGTCAACGGAATTTGCTCGCGCCAAATAGTGGCTAGTTCATCGCACCATTCGCCGTATTTGGAGTTCGTTGATTTCGGCGTGATGTCTTTTTGCATCTGTTGATGCTTGATTTTGCCGAAGTGGGTTGGCCCTTCACCAACAGCATGATAGCCATTGCGCTGGTAAAACGGCACCGCACCGAGACGAGCATTCATCATCACGCGCTTGATTGAGTTAGCCCGCGCCAGCTCTTCAAGCGTCGCAATCATGCTAGAGCCAATGCCTTTACCACGGTGCTGTTCGCACACCGCCATGTAACGGATTTGTCCTTCATCGGCACTGATTTGATACAGTCTTCCAACAGCTACCGGATTGCCTTTGCGATCCAGTATCATGCGGTGCTGACTGTACTGATCATATTCGTCTTTTTCCGAGCCTTTGGGTAAATTAAACGGCGCGCGAAGCTGCTCCCATCGGAACTGGTAGTATTTTTCGAAATCTGTTTCCGAGACCGGCTCGATGACCTTGTACATGCAGCAAATACTCCGGTTCACTAAACCGTTTAACGTTAGGAAAATTCAATGCCTTCAATTAATTGGCAAGAAGTAACCCGCCACGGCAGTATTGTCCGCTTAATTCGGCAGGGTGACCACTGTATTAAGGTTAAGGAAAACGATCAATATCGTTGGCTGGAAATTGATGGGATCATGCAAAGTTTGATGAAGTTGAACGAACCGGCCAATCCAACCCTGCCACCTCACCAAGCAATCAGCCAAATTTTTCCACCGGCAAAGTCTGCTGGCGTGGCCTTAGAGCTGGGACTTGGGGGCGGCACCATGCAGCGTTACTTCGCCCATCATCGCCCCAACTGGCAACTCACCTCGGTCGAAATTGATCCACTGATCCTCGAGCTGTTCCGCGAACATTTCGCCCCGCCACAATCGAACAACAGCTCAATATTGGAGCGCGCTGAGCGGATTATCACCCGTTTTGATGACAACTCAGTGAATGGCTTAATTATTGATATTTGCACCGACGAAGGGCTGCCAGAGTTTCTATCGGATCGCTACTTTTGGTTCGAAGTGGAGCGCGTGTTAGCGCACAATCCAACCGTTGCAGTCAACCTGATCCCCAAAGACGAGCAAGAGTGGCTTAGAGTCACCGACCTGATGCGAGCGATTCTCAGCGTGCCGCTGGGTTGGATCCAAATCCCTAACCACCTTAATATGTTGGTTGTCTCAGAACCTGAAGCAGCGGATTAAACCTGCAACCAAAACGTGACCGGACCATCATTGAGTAATGATACTTTCATATCGGCAGCGAACTGGCCGGTTTCGGTGGTGACTCGCTCAGCACAGGCCTTGGCAAACTTCTGATACAAGTCATTGGCAAAGTCGCCTGATGCTGCTGATGAGAAGCTTGGTCGGTTACCTTTTCGAGTATCGGCGGGTAAGGTAAATTGCGAAACCACCAGAGCAGAGCCGCCAGCTTGCTGAACATTCAAGTTCATCTTGCCTTGTTCGTCCTCGAATACGCGGTAGTTGCACACTCGCTCGGCCAAACGCTTAGCTTTGGCTTCATCGTCCGTCTTTTCAACGCCAAGGAAAATCAGTAGGCCCGCATCGATTTTTCCGACCACCTGTTCATCAACGACCACTTGTGCATGTTGCACACGCTGAATTAACGCAATCACTCGGTTACTTCCTCTTGTTCTGCCCGCTCGCCCAATGTGGCGGTAAATTCCGCCCCAAGCAGCACGATATACCAAGATAAATACACCCAAACGAAAATAATAGGTACTGCCGCCAAGGCGCCATAAATGGCCTGATAGGACGCAAAGTGAGCAATGTACAAAGCAAAGCCGCGTTTGCCTACTTCAAACAGGAACGCCGTTAACAGCGCCCCATACAGGCCATGCTTCCACTTCACTTCCTTGTTCGGCACCAACAAATAGAGCAACATAAAAATAAGCGTTGAGAGCACAAACGGCAGCACTTTGAGCATTTGTGTTTTCAGCCAACTAACGTCTTCCATCACATTTAAGCTGACTAAATAAGAGGTCGCCGCCAAACTGACACTGGCGAGGATCGGGCCAAGTGTCAGCACCATCCAATAAATCGACAACGACATTGCCAAGCGGCGTTTTTGTTTGACTCGCCAAATCCGGTTCAGCGCGGTATCAATCGCCGACATCAACATAAACGCAACAAACACCAAGGCCAGAATACCAATGGAAGTGGCTTTTGAGGCGTTGTTAACGAAGTCATTCATGTACTGTGCAACGACTTCACTGGCGGTCGGAACAAAGTTTTCGTAGACAAAGGCTTCGATTTCACCACGCAGCTCTTCAAACACCGGAAAGGCAGAGAACATGGCGAATGACACGGCAATCATCGGCACCAATGACAACAAGGTGACGTAAGCTAAGTGGCCGGCTGTAATCGAAACCTGATCGGCACTACAACGTTGGAAAAAGTGCTTAAGCACATCCAGAGCCCTAAGCCCTGCGTGCAACAGGTATTGGAATATTTTTTGCCGATCGAACGACTTAAACGCATTCATCATGAAGCTCAATTTGGTTGGGCGGAAATATCTGCAAAAATAGTAACAATTCAGTGGCTTTTGCGTCACTGTCAATTCAGGTTAAGCTAACTAAAGTGAAAGTGATAGCGAGTTACAAGGATAAAACAATATGTCAGGTCAAGGTTCAGGCGGCAACGTCGTTGCTGCATTGTGTAGCTTTTTCATCCCAGGTTTAGGGCAACTGGTTCAAGGACGAATTATTCCAGCAATTTTATTCTTCCTAGTGATCGGTGCCTGCTACATCGGCTGGGTTCTGGTGGTGCCGGGCATTATCGGCCTGTTCATTCACTTGTGGTGTATTATTGATGCAGCGAAATACAAAGGTCCGGCAGGAGGATAGCCCCATGTATAAAGCTCTTATTGCAGCCAGTTTGCTTTTGTTAGCTGGCTGCGAAAGCACCTACTATTCAGCCATGGAATCGGTTGGTGTTCACAAACGTGACATCATGGTCGATCGCGTCGAAGAAGCGCGTGATGCTCAGTCAGATGCACAACAAGAATTCCAATCAGCGTTGGAGCAATTTCAGGCACTAACCAATTTTGACGGTGGCGATTTGCAACGCATGTATGAATCGGTCAGCGATGCCTACGACGATAGCGCCGCTTCTGCCGCTCAAGTCAGCAAACGCATTGACGATGTCGAAAGCGTGGCCGATGCCTTGTTTGAAGAATGGCAAGACGAGCTCGATCAAATCAGCAACGATCGCTTACGCCGCGATAGTGCAAGCAAGCTGAAAGCTACGGAGCGTAACTATAAGAGTTTGATTCGCTCTATGCGTCGCGCCGAAGCAAAGATGGATCCGGTACTCACTGCCTTGAAGGACAACATGTTGTACCTCAAGCACAACCTGAATGCAGCGGCAATTGGCTCGCTCGATCAGGAATATAAATCGATCAAGAGTGACATTGATGCGCTGATTGCTGAGATGAACGCGTCGATTAGTAGCTCAAATGAGTTTATTGAGAGTTTACGCGGGAACTAACCATCAATCCCCGCAACCAAAAAGGAGCACTATTTAGTGCTCCTTTTTTCATGCTTGGTTCGCTTCGAATTAGATGCGACCGGCGCGCTTGCGATCGCTTTCAGTCAGTAACTTCTTGCGAATGCGAATGCTTTCTGGCGTCACTTCAACCAGTTCGTCATCATTGATGAATTCCAGCGCTTGTTCCAAGGTGTAAACTACCGGCGGTGTTAACACTTGCGCATCATCCGTACCGGATGCACGGACGTTAGTCAATTGCTTACCTTTCAGGCAGTTAACGGTTAGGTCATTGTCACGGCTGTGAATACCGATGATCTGGCCTTCGTACACCTCATCAGCGTGCTTGGCAAATAGCTTGCCGCGCTCTTGCAGATTGAACAGGGCATAGGTCAACGCTTTACCAGTTGCATTCGAGATCAATACGCCATTGTTACGCTGACCGATAATGCCACCTTTGTACGGACCATAATGGTCGAAGGTGTGATAGAGCAAACCCGAGCCTGAAGTCATAGTCATGAATTCAGTTTGGAAGCCAATCAAGCCACGGCTTGGGATCATGAAATCAAGACGAACACGGCCCTTGCCATCTGGTGTCATATTGCTCATCTCGGCTTTGCGCAAGCCAAGTTGCTCCATGACGGAGCCCTGATGCTCATCTTCAATGTCAACGGTCAGTGTTTCGTACGGCTCGAGCTTTTCACCATTTTCTTCTTTGATGATTACCTCAGGGCGCGATACCGCCAACTCAAAGCCTTCACGACGCATGTTTTCAATCAAGATGCCTAAGTGCAGCTCACCGCGGCCAGAAACACGGAATTTGTCCGGATCATCGGTCTCTTCAACACGCAGGGCAACGTTGTGAACCAACTCTTGCTCCAAACGCTCAAGGATGTTGCGCGAGGTAACGTACTTACCTTCTTTACCTGCAAATGGAGAGGTGTTGACCTGGAACGTCATGGTCACAGTCGGCTCATCAACGCTCAGTGGCGGCAATGCTTCAACTGTATTCTGATCGCAAATGGTGTCAGAGATCTTCAGTTCACCCAGACCTGTAATGGCAA
This sequence comes from Neiella litorisoli, assembly GCF_014773395.1. Classification (GTDB taxonomy): domain Bacteria; phylum Pseudomonadota; class Gammaproteobacteria; order Enterobacterales; family Neiellaceae; genus Neiella; species Neiella litorisoli. Next base: position 59,615 of record NZ_JACXAF010000015.1, read on the forward strand.
TGATGTCGCCAGCATGGGCTTCAGTGACTTGATGGCGCTCTAGGCCCAGATAGCCCAGTACTTGGCCAACCTTGCCGTTACGAGTTTTGCCATCAGCACCCACGATAGTGACTTGTTGATTGACTTTGGCGGTACCGCGTTTGATACGACCAATACCAATAACACCAACATAAGAGCTGTAGTCCAGCTGCGAGATTTGCATTTGCAGCGGGCCAGCAGCATCGGCCTCTGGTGGCTCAACGTTGTCAATAATGGCCTGGAATAATGGCTCCATTGAATCAGATTCTTGATCCATATCGAGCGTCGCCCAACCGTTGATGGCCGAGGCGTACACAGTGATGAAGTCTAATTGCTCATCAGTTGCATCTAGGTTATCGAACAAGTCAAAAACTTGGTCCATGACCCAATCAGGACGAGCACCAGGCTTATCGACCTTATTGATGACAACAATTGGCTTCAAACCGCGAGCAAATGCTTTTTGCGTTACAAAGCGAGTTTGCGGCATCGGGCCATCAACCGCATCAACCAGCAACAGCACGCAATCAACCATCGACATCACGCGCTCTACTTCACCGCCGAAATCGGCGTGGCCCGGAGTGTCGACGATATTAACGTGGTAACCGTTCCACTCGATGGCGGTGTTTTTCGCCAGAATGGTAATACCGCGTTCTTTTTCCAAATCATTGGAATCCATGACGCGTTCGCCTGAGTCGGCGCGCACGTCTAATGTGCCCGACTGCTGCAACAGCTTATCAACCAAAGTGGTCTTACCATGGTCAACGTGGGCAATGATCGCGATATTGCGAATTTGTTTGGTTTGCATGTGCTTTTTACTCTGTCATCTCAGCAAGTGCTGGCGAGGCGAGCGAATTCGCAGCTCTGGCCAGTAGCGTTAGCGACATAATCATAGTTATGCCTCATCTTTGGGTGCGTATTATGCACAAAAAAAAGACGATTGCTCGGTCTTTGTGATCTTGATCGATCGGAAGTGTTTTCGGCGCAGTGACAATAGTGCGATCCAGATCACTCCGAAAAACTGAGATTGCTGTAAAAGTAATGGCGCTTTGCACTCATATGGACAGCCGCTAGCTCAGGCACCATTTTTGTGCATTACGCACCATTTTAGTTCTTTTTGTCCACTTCCAAAGCATGGTTTTGTTGCATTGATTTCGACAACTAATTGTTATCAAACAAAATGTCCATTTTGGCACACAATTCGCTTTGAAGTCAGACCCCATTTAAAACAACAACGTGGATTGACCAGAATTTCCTAGTATGGAAATCGGAGGTATTTAAAGGATGTCCGTAGAAAACGTACTAAATCAGTTAAAAACTGAAGAAATTAAATTTGTTGACCTGCGCTTTACTGATACTAAAGGTAAAGAGCAGCACGTAACTATCCCATCTCACCAAGTTGACGAAGATTTCTTCGAAGACGGTAAGATGTTCGATGGTTCTTCAATCGCTGGCTGGAAAGGCATTAACGAATCAGACATGATTTTGATGCCAGACCCAAGCACTGCGCTGCTTGACCCATTCTCAGACGAAGCAACTCTGATTGTTCGCTGTGACATCCTTGAGCCAGCGACTATGCAAGGCTACGACCGCGACCCACGTTCTGTTGCTAAGCGCGCAGAAGAGTACTTGAAGTCTACCGGTATCGGTGATGCTTCTTACTTCGGTCCAGAACCAGAATTCTTCATGTTCGACGACGTTCGCTTCACTTCAGACATGTCTGGTGCAAGCTACAAAGTTGATTCAGAAGAAGCAGGCTGGAACAGCGACAAAGAATACCCAGAAGGTAACTTGGGTCACCGTCCAGGCGTTAAAGGCGGTTACTTCCCAGTACCACCAGTCGATTCTGGCTACAACATCCGTCACGCCATGTGCATGATCATGGAAGAGATGGGCCTGACTGTTGAAGCGCATCACCACGAAGTTGCGACTGCTGGTCAGAACGAAATCGCTACTCTGTTCAACAGCTTGGTTAAGAAAGCTGATGAAATCCAAGTGTACAAGTATGTTGTTCACAACGTTGCACACGCTTATGGCAAGTCTGCTACTTTCATGCCTAAGCCGCTTGTTGGCGACAACGGTTCTGGTATGCACTGTCACCAGTCTATCTATAAAGAAGGCGAAAACACCTTCTCTGGCGACAAGTACGGCGGGTTGTCTGAAACTGCTCTGTACTACATCGGTGGTATCATCAAGCACGCTAAAGCAATCAATGCTTTCGCCAACGCTTCTACCAACTCTTACAAGCGTTTGGTTCCAGGCTTCGAAGCCCCAGTAATGCTGGCTTACTCTGCTCGTAACCGTTCTGCTTCTATCCGTATCCCATTCGTTCCTTCTCCGAAGGCTCGTCGTATTGAGGTACGTTTCCCGGATCCAACAGCTAACCCATACTTGGCGTTCGCTGCAATGTTGATGGCTGGCCTTGACGGCATCCAGAACAAGATCCACCCAGGCGATGCAATGGATAAAGACTTGTACGATCTGCCAGCTGAAGAAGCTGCAGCAATCCCACAAGTTGCATCTTCTCTGGAAGAAGCGCTGTCTGCACTAGACGCAGACCGTGAGTTCTTGAATGCTGGCGGTGTATTCTCTAACGACATGATCGACGCTTACATCGAGCTGAAATCTGCTGAAGTTGAGCGCCTGAACATGACAACTCACCCAGTTGAGTTCGAAATGTACTACAGCGTATAAGACCAAAAGTCTGGTACGAACTGTGAACAAAGCCCGTGCATCGCACGGGCTTTTTTTTATACTGAGCACAGGATTTGTTGCGCAGACATTAACATGAAACCAGTAGTCGTCATTTCGTGCTTGTTGAGCAGCTGGATGCTGACAAGCCACGCTACAATCTACAGCTGGACTGACGAAAACGGCAATGTCGTCTATTCCGACATGCCCCGTCCTGGTGCAGATGCAATCGACCTGCGAGCACGAGTGCAAAATGTATCCGATGGTCAATCGGCAGTAGCCGGTTACCAACCGCAGCAAGAGTCAGCTCCACAAGCCCAACCTGCCATTGCGATTAGCGATCCAGCCCATGAAGCCACAATCCGCAGCGCTGAGGGTAATCTGATGGTCACCGCTCAATTGTCGATCCCTGCTGGCGTTACACAACGACTGCAATTATTAGTGGATGGCCAAAAACAAGGCGAGCCGCAAGCCTCATCTGTGTTTGCACTAACGGGCGTCGAGCGTGGTAGCCATCAATTGCAGTTACAATTAGTGAATAATCAAGGCTCGGTACTGGCGTCCTCCGAAGCGATCCAAATCCACATGCACCGCCCTTCGGTACTACACCCGAAAAATAAACCACCGGTTCCAACGCCACGCAATTAATCACTTGCCTGATTGAGGTTTGTTCCAAGATAACGCCCCAAGATTAGGCATAAATTTTGCTGGGTTTGTATTTGGAACAAAATTCGGGAGTTATTCCAGTTTCAATAACATCTCCCGCACCACTATTGTGCAAACCATGTTAAGGTGACTTGAGGCTTTAGCCAAAAGTTCCTTATTGGTGCACAAACACGATTCAGATATTGAGCGACAAGCAGCATTATGATTAGCGACTCAACACAACAAGTTATACCAGGTCTGTCCGAAACATTACTGGAACACTTGTCAACGGCAGTGATCTTACTCGACCACCGCCTACTCATCCGCTACATCAACGCTGCTGGCGAACAAACTCTAGCGCAAAGTGCCCATCGTTTGATTGGCGAAAAGTTCACCACCCTGTTCGAGCATTGCTCGCTGCAATCAGACTTACTGCAAGCAGTGTTCAGCAAGGCTCAAGGATTTACCGATTCGGAAGTGTCTTTGGTGCCAACCGATGCCGAACCTCTACTGGCAGACATTGCCGTCTCACCGATGATCATTGGCGATCAAATATACGCACTGATGGAATTGCGTCGTGTTGACCAACAACGTCGGATCAGCCAAGAAGTCATTCAATCGGCTCAACAAACCGCCGCGCGAGATTTAGTTCGCAGCTTAGCCCATGAAATTAAAAACCCACTCGGTGGTTTGCGCGGTGCCGCCCAGCTTTTACAAAAAGAGCTGGTTAACAATGAGTTAAGTGAATTTACCCGCATCATTATCGAGCAAGCCGACCGACTACGAAACTTAGTCGACCGGTTATTGGGGCCCCAGCGCCCGGGCGAACGCGGCGAGCACAACATTCACAAAGTACTGGAAACCGTGCGCCAGCTGGTCAGTATGGAGAAGTCTGAAGACTTAGCCATCATTCCCGATTATGACCCCAGCATTCCGGAATTCCCGATGGATCCGGAACAAATGCAGCAAGCCATCCTGAACATCGTTAAAAACGCCGTTGAAGCGCTGGAAGGCAAGGGCACCATTACCATGTCGACGCGGATCGCCAATCAAGTGACATTGAAAGGCGTGCGCTACCGCTTGGCAGTTGAAGTATCGATTGTCGATGACGGGCCGGGTATTCCACTAGAACTACAAGACACAATTTTTTATCCCATGGTTTCAGGCAAGCAATCGGGTACCGGACTCGGTTTATCGATTGCTCAGACATTAGCAGCTCAGCATAACGGTAGAATTGACTGCAGTAGTTGGCCGGGACATACCGAATTCAAAATGACACTACCGATACGCAAGGATTAATAGCGGCATGAGAAATTCCTCTGTATGGATTGTTGACGATGACAGCTCAATTCGTTGGGTTTTAGAGCGCGCACTCAGTGCCGCCAACATCAGTAACCAGAGCTTTGCCAGTGCCGAAGATGTGCTGGACGAGTTAACTCGGACCCGTCCACAGGTGATGATTTCTGACGTCCGAATGGAAGGCATGGACGGTCTGGAGATGCTCAAGCAAGTAAAAGAGCAATATCCTGAAATGCCAGTGGTGATCATGACCGCGCATTCCGACCTCGATAGCGCAGTGACCGCATTCCAAAGTGGCGCCTTTGAATACCTGCCAAAACCATTTGATGTTGATGATGCCGTCACCCTAGTCAACAGGGCGCTGACCCATGCCAATGAGCAGGCTCGAAGCTCAGCCAGCGAAGCCCCGCTCGGCCAAATTGAAACCCCTGAGATCATTGGCGAAGCACCTGCAATGCAAGAGGTGTTTCGGGCCATTGGCCGGCTATCACGTTCATCAATTAGTGTGCTGATTAATGGCGGTTCCGGTACCGGTAAAGAGCTGGTCGCGGGAGCATTACACAAGCACTCGCCGCGCGCCGCCAACCCATTTATCGCGTTGAACATGGCGGCGATCCCGCAGGACTTAATTGAATCCGAGCTATTCGGTCATGAAAAAGGTGCCTTTACCGGCGCGGCTGGGCCGCGCCATGGCCGCTTTGAACAAGCCGATGGCGGTACCTTATTCCTCGATGAAATTGGCGACATGCCAATGGAAGTGCAAACCCGCTTGTTACGGGTGTTATCTGATGGTCAGTTTTATCGTGTTGGTGGCCATTCGCCGATTTCGGTGGATGTGCGGATCATTGCCGCAACGCACCAGAATCTTGAGAAGCTGGTACAAGAGAACAAGTTCCGCGAAGATTTATTCCACCGTTTGAATGTGATTCGGGTCCACTTACCGGCACTGGCTGAGCGCCGTACCGATATTCCGCAATTGGCGCAGCATTTCCTCCAGCGCGCCGCAAAAGATCTTGGCGTCGAAGCCAAAGCGCTGCATCCCGATACCGAGCTCTATCTGTCGCAACTGCCGTGGCCGGGCAACGTTCGACAATTAGAAAACACCTGTCGTTGGCTGACTGTGATGGCGAGTAGCCAAGAGGTTTTGGTCGCCGACTTGCCACCCGAACTACTCAACGAGCCATTGTCGACCACCAGCACTGAGCCAGGTGAAGCTGGCGTGCCACAAGAAGCCACCGCGCAGCAATGGCAGCAATTGCTGCAGCATTGGGCCGATAGCCAATTAGCCGCCGGCCGCAGCAACATTCTCGAAGAAGCAACCGCTGAATTCGAGCGAGTCATGCTGCGCTGTGCCCTTAATCATACTGGCGGTCACAAACAAGAGGCAGCCAGGCGATTAGGTTGGGGCCGCAACACCCTGACCCGAAAATTAAAAGAGCTGGATATGTAACATCGGCGATGTATTTGATGAAAAAGCCACTTGCGGCAACGCAAGTGGCTTTTTTTGTTAGCTGTTGTCCGAACCTTTGCGAGCCCAAAGCAGTAACACTGAGCGCGCTTGAAGCTGATAGCGCTCAACCGTCAGCGCTGGCGCGTAGCCCAGTTCTACATAATCGTCGGGGCTTGGTAGCGAGGTATCGACCACCCGATACCAGTGTGAATCTTCAACCTGTGGTAAGGCAAAAGATAGCGGCTGATGGTAGGCGTTAATGGCAAAATAAATGGTTTCATCCGAATGCGGCGCCTTCATTTTTAACGCGATTGAGCGCGAATGTTCGGACCAATCGGGCTGATGCAGCTCAGTGCCATGCCATTCCAAATTGGCACTGTTCAACATCTCCGCCAATGACTGATTTAATTGCTGGTTCAATCCGGCGTTGAGTAAGCGGAGCCGGATCATGCTTTGTGTAAAGCGCAATAGGTCAGCATTTTTGGCCACGTCATCCCAATCAAACCAACTCAGCTCGTTATCCTGACAATAGGCGTTATTATTGCCTCGCTGCGAACGCGCCACCTCATCGCCCATATTGATCATTGGGGTACCAAATGAACACAATAAGACGGTGATGAAGTTCTTCATCTGACGCTGCCTGAGAGCATTAATCTCAGCATCATCGGTCGGCCCTTCGACGCCACAATTCCAGCTGTTATTGTGGTTATCGCCATCGCGGTTACACTCGCCGTTGGCTTCATTGTGCTTATCGTTGTAGCTCACCAGATCGTGCAAAGTGAAGCCATCGTGGGCGGTAACAAAGTTAATACTGCGATGAGGAGAGGAGTTATGATGCAAATAAACATCAGGACTGCCAATCAGGCGGTTGGTGATGGCGCTGATCTTGCCCTTATCCCCTTTGATAAACGCCCGTACATCGTCTCGGTATTTACCATTCCACTCCTGCCAACGATCGCCAATGAAATTACCCACCTGATACAAACCGGCGGCATCCCAAGCTTCGGCAATGATCTTGGTCTGAGCCAACACCGGATCGGTATCAATCGACCATAAAATCGGTGGACTCGCCATCGGCGAACCGGATTCATCGCGCGACAATACCGAGGCCAAGTCAAAACGGAAGCCATCGACATGCATTTGCTGCACCCAATACCGCAGCGAATGGCGGATCATGCGTCGCACCACCGAGTGGTTGGCATTAAAGGTATTGCCGCAACCGCTGTAGTTGGTGAATTGGTCATGCTGGTCAAGAATGTAATAGGTGTCGTTATCAAGTCCTTTAAAGCTCAAAATCGGACCATCTGCGCCACCTTCAGCGGTGTGGTTATAGACCACATCCAAATAAACTTCGATGCCCGCTTTGTGAAGCGCTCGCACCATTTGGCGAAACTCGTTGACGGGGCCAAGGGGCGATTTATCGACGGCATAGTCGGAGTGAGGCGCAAAAAAGTTGATTGGGCTGTAGCCCCAATAATTGGCAGGGCTATTGGGCGGCACATCTTGCGGATCAAACTGATGGATCGGCATCAATTCAATCGCTGTCACACCAAGCTCTTTGAGATAAGGGATTTTATCAATAACGCCAAGGTAAGTGCCGCGCCGCTCTGGGTCTACACCGGAATTGGGATTGGCGGTAAAGCCTTTGACATGCATTTCATAAATGACCGTTTCAGACAAGGGTCTGGCAATCGGGCTGGTTTCCTCCCAGTCAAACCCTTTGTGGTCAACCACCGCACCAAGAAAACTGTGGCCTACGTTGTCAACGCCATATTCGGCAGCCATTGCCCGACAGTATTTCTGTGGCCGGCAAACGCTCTGGGCGTATGGGTCGAGCAACACCTTGCTGCCGTCGTAATAAAGGCCTTTTTCAGGCACATAAGGGCCGTGCACTCGATAACCATATAGCTGGCCTGGCTCAATGCCTTCAAGCCACACGTGCCAATAATGGCCGCTGTGATTCGCTAAATCAGTGAGTTCAATGGACTCAGGATCATCATCATCAACATGATCAAACAGCAACAATTCGACAGACGTTGCTAATCGGGAAAATAAACAAAAGTTAACGCCACCATTGAGAAAGGAAGCTCCCAGCGGGTATGTACGGCCTGTACCCTGAACTCGCTTCATAAATCCTGCTCTTTGCAATACATCGTTGGGGTAATGATAGAAAAAACCCCGGGGAGTGCCCGGGGTTTGAATCATTAAAAACCGATTTTTTCGCCTTTCGGTATCACCACAATGCCGCCTTCGGAGACATGGAAGCGTTTGCGATCCGACTCAGGATCTTCACCAATCACTGTGCCTGGAGCAATTTGGACATCTTTGTCGATAATGGCGCGTCGGATACGACACCCTTCACCAATATCGTTGTTACCCATAATCACGCATTTCTCAACATAAGAGTGGCTGTGAATATGGACGTTGTGGCCAATGATGCTGTTGTAAATAATCGCACCACTAATAATCGAACCTGCCGCAACCATCGACGAGATGGCCTGACCGGTACGGTTGGTTTCATCGTGAACGAACTTAGCTGGCGGTACCGCAGGGTGGTAGCTGCGCAACGGCCAGAACTTGTTGTACAGGTTGATTGGTGGCTGGATTTGGATCAAATCCATATTCGCTTCGAAATAAGCGTCAATGGTACCAACATCACGCCAGTAGCCGCGGGCATAATCCGGCTCGCCACGAATCACATTGGTCGAGAAGTCGTAGACAAACACTTTACCCTGCGGGTAGAGCTTAGGAATGATGTCATGACCAAAGTCATGCTTCGAATCAACTTGCTCGGCATCTTCTTCCAAGCTATTGACCAGCGTCTTCGCTTCAAAGACATAGTTGCCCATTGATGCCAAGCACATATCGGGACGGCCCGGAATGGTTTTTGGATTTTCTTTTGGCTTTTCTTCAAAGCCAATCATGCGGCCACTTTCATCAATTTCGATAATACCGAACTGATCGGCTTCGCTAATGTGCACCGGAATCGCCGCAACGGTCAGCACTGCATCCTTGTCGTGATGATAATTAATCATCTGACGGACATCCATTTTGTAGATGTGGTCGCCACCAAAGATACAAACGTGCTCAGGATCGAGGCCGCGGATCAGGTGTAGGTTTTGATAGATCGCATCAGCCGTACCCATGTACCAGTTTTTACCGGTTTGCATCTGAGCAGGAATCGGATCAATGAAACGATTTGTCAAACCCGAGACTTGCCAGGCGCGCGACATGTGTTTCATCAACGAATGCGACTTAAACTGAGTTAATACAAATATCTGAAGCAAATCCGAGTTCACGAAGTTGTTCAGCACAAAATCAATAATGCGGTAGTTGCCCCCAAAAGGTACCGCTGGTTTAGCTCGAATTCCCGTCAATGGTGATAATCGAGTACCTTCACCCCCTGCCAAAATCATGGACAGAATTCCAGACATGACTTCTCCTTTTTGTTCAATCTAAGTCAAAAAGCAAGACCAAGAAACCGGTCCCACAAGTAATTATTATGTGCTCCATTACGTTACAAACGAATTACTCTATCAATACCATGATGGGTTTGTTTCGATTGCGTAGAAGTCAGCATTTTCAGCTGCTTGAAGCTCAGCTACAGAGTTATTATCCGTGCCCGATCGAAACCGCAAATTGATTTGAGGCAGGGTTGAAGTGTTAACCATATCACACTTTTTGATCTTCTCAAGATAGAAGGTGATACCGATCACTTAACAACTCCCCCAGTCACTCCAATGTAAAGCGGACCCGCAACGGACCATGATCAGACGCATCAGAGGTTTCAGCAACGGCTGCTAAAACATTCAAGCCACGATAGAACACGTGATCGATAGGACGACCAAAAAAGCGAACCCTCAGATCAGGCGACCACGTCACCGCCTTTAGGCCCAATTCAGTTTGTAATTGTTTAACTGCATGGTGCCGCGAATCACTCCAGTTGTTAAAGTCCCCTGTAACAATAATGGGACCAGAGTGGAACTTTAAAACATCGATAACGCCAATGAGTTGCGCAAGGTAATCTTCTGTGCCAACGGTGAAATTAATGGCATGTAAATTGACGAGCCAAAGGAGTTGTTGCGATGGCAACTGAAATGCCGTCAACAACGCCGTTTTAGGGAAGGGCAGCCATGGCTCTGGTGCCCACCAACCACAAACGTCAATGGCAGGAACTCGGGCAATCGTGCTGACTCCCGCTGTGCCATATTGGCCCTCGCGTAACATATTAAATGCCGCCGCCTGATAACGATACCAAGGCTGCAAAAAGCCAGCGCTCTGCCAGTTTTGATCGGCCACCACTTCCTGCAGCGCCATGACATCAGCAGTCGCCGCGTAGCCCTCAAGTTGCTGAACTAAGTTGGTGCGACTCTGCTTGTAGATATTCCACACCAACAACTCAAATTCCGCCGGTAATAACTGATCGCCTGCCGCGGCTTGATCGTTTGCCAATTCAACAAAGTCCAATGCTGAGCATTCACCCGCAACGGCGTCTCCGTTATTATCAACAACTTGATTGTTATCGGGTAGTTGCCACGGCCAACTTAACGCAGCAAGCAACAGCCAGAATGTCGCATTCATGCAGCAAGCCACTCCAATGTGGAGCCATTGCTCACAGGTAGGTGATCACTAGGTATGAAATCGTCGAGCATTATTCGCATCCCCCGCAACTGGAAGAGTAAAGCCAGTTACGCTTATGAAGCGGATTATCAATGTCGCATTGGCGATCAGCTTGCCAAGCAGCAGCTACTGAATCAACCCAATGCCGGTTTTCGTCTAATTAGCCGTGATGATGAAGCATTAGCCATTCGACTGGCATTAATCGACCAAGCGGATCACAGCCTCGATTTGCAGTACTACAAGTGGCTCGATGACAACAGCGGCTCACTATTGATGTCGCACGTCATTGCCGCCGCCGATCGCGGTGTTCGGGTTCGATTACTGATTGATGATATTCACTTTGATGCCGATCTCAATGCACAAGCATTGGATTTGCACCCCAATATCGAGATCCGCTTGTTCAATCCGTTCGACTCCCGACGGATGACGCCGTTAACCCGGCCGCTGGAATGGCTGCGTGATGATCGCGTCAATCATCGCATGCACAACAAGCTGATCTTGGTCGATTCGCTGGTCGCCTTGTGCGGTGGCCGCAATATTTCTGATAACTACTTTGGCCTTTCGAGTCAGGTCACTTTTCGCGATCTCGATTTACTCACCGTCGGTGATGTCATTCCGGCAATGAGCAGTGCCTTCGATGATTTCTGGAATAGCCGCTGGGCAATTCCGGTCGGCTCGCTGTTGAAGGTCAGCCTACCCGTACGACAACGAAAGCGGCTGCAACTCATGCTGCGACGATTCAAGCGCTCGCGCCAATATGGCCATGTGGCTCGCTTACAAGAGCTCACCCAATTATCGGTGCCCGCAATCACGGAACAGTTAACTTGGGCCAAAGCAACGGTGTTGTATGATTTGCCCGATAAAGTTCAAATTGGCCGTCGCAAACCAGCCGATGATAGCGACCCCTTGCTGTTGGCATTGCGCCAAGTGAAAGCCAACTTGCGCTTAATGTCGCCATACTTAATCCCAACTCCCGGCATGCTCGAACTGCTACGGCAATATCGCAAGCGCGGCGTCAAAGTGACCATTTTGACCAATTCGCTCGCCAGCAATGATGTACTCATTGCCCATGGCGGCTACATGGCGTACCGGCAACAACTACTGAAACTAGGCGCGACCATCTACGAGCTATCGCCCACGGCACAATTTCAACCACCCGCGCCATCACGCTATAGCTTGCACAGCAAAACCCTGATCTTCGATCAGAACAAAGTCTTCATTGGCACCCATAACGCCGATCCGCGCTCCATTCATCTCAATACCGAAATGGGTTTGTTAATCGACAGCGAATCACTAACCGCGCAGGTTTTGGCGGAGTTCAACAGCCATACCCAACAGGGTAATAGTTGGCGCGTTAGTCGCCGATTTGGCTATCTGTTCTGGCGCCGCGTTCGCCGCGGTCAAACCGAGCTCAAACGCCACGAGCCAGAAACCACTCGCTGGCGGCGCCTAGTGGCTCGTATGTTCAGTTGGCTGCCGATCCACAAACAGCTTTGATTTGCTGCCAGTCGCTGCGCCGATGATTTACTTCACATCGTGCAAGAATAAATCCGATAAAGGCTTAAGACCTGGCGAAAAATGTCGATAATAGCTCCACTTATAAGAACCCCTAAGGTTCAACTTCTGCTGTAAGGAATCGCAACATGAACGGCCTCGGACTGCGTTTAACGACATTTTGTGGCATCGCCATAGTTCTGCCACTGATCGTGGCCATTGCTGTGCTCGATGGCTTACCTTGGGCGCAAGGCCTGATGCTGCTATTGGTGCAGCTCATCTTGGTATGGTTAGCATTACAGTGGGGCTTAGGACAGTGGCTTGTCACACCGCTTCGCGAACTTGCAGCAAATAGCAAATTAACCTCGCCACCGAGCGATCCGGTGCAGTTAATGCAAGCACTTCAAGCAGAGCAAGTAAAAAGCTTTGAACAAATCGCCGAGCAGGTACAAAACCTCAGCCAAACGGTGGAATTCAATGCTGAGAGTATGGCCGCAGCCAGCGACAACACACTCACAGTCAATGGTCAGCAGCAACGCGAACTATCAGCGTTATCTGACACTTTAGAGCAACTCAACAGCAACGCCGCCACGGTTGCTAGCAATGCTTCAGAAGCGGCACAACAAACCACCAGCACTCGCAAGTTTGCCGATGAAGGCGCCGCCATCGTGATCAGCTCGATGGATACGGTCAATCAACTGACCGAACAAATTGATACCACCGCCAATAAAGTTGAAACACTGCGCGACAACAGCGACAACATTAGCTCAGTGCTCACGGTGATCCGTTCGATTGCCGAGCAAACCAACCTGCTCGCCCTGAACGCGGCGATTGAAGCAGCCCGCGCTGGCGAACAGGGTCGTGGCTTTGCCGTGGTTGCCGATGAAGTTCGCTCGTTGGCACAAAAGACTCAGCATTCCACTGAAGAAATTGAAACCATCATCAATGAGTTGCAAAAAGCCTCCACTGAGGCCAATGCTGCGATGCAGGAAAGTCAACAAGCGGCGCAGCAAACCATTGAAACATCTGCAAAAGTGAGCGATGCATTGGAGCATATTCGGGCCAATGTCACCGCCATTAGCGATATGAATAACCAAATTGCTGAACACGCCACCAGTCAACAGCAAGTGGCGGAAACCGCGAGCAACCATGTTAGCTCGCTGCAAGCTCTATCTGACAGCGTTTCGGGCAATATTCAGGTGGCAAGTGATAACGGTCAGCAATTGGCCGGCGAGACTAATTCACTGCGCAGCATCATCGAGCAATTACGGCAGGCTCGGCGTTAAGGTCTAACACCCTACGGCTTTTTGGTATACACAGGCCCAGGAAACTGGGCCACTTTGTCTGATAGAGGTTTAATACTGGCGCGACCGCGCTGCTCAACCGCATCAATTCGCAACACATTGTGCATCGGCAGGTAAGTTCGCTGAACACCCTCGAATTCACTTTTTAGGCGCTCTTCAGCGGTATCGACCAAGAGTTCCGATTGGGTATTCCAGACAAAATCAGCAATCTCGATAAAGCCCCACAAACTGCCCTGTATCACTTCGCGAACGAACAACTGGTATTGTTCGCCGTTGACAACAAATTGAACTCGATACAAAGGCGTTGATTCAGACATGGGCTCCTCCAAATAATCGCGGCCATTCTAATCGCTCATCCGCTTACCAACAAGCGCCGCCATGTTTCGCTATTTTTGCTTACAATTATTTACAGTAATTGTTGTCCAAACCCCGACGCCGACAGGCATTTTTCTTGCCTTGTCTGGTAGACTCGCGGGCCAATAATACCGATCCGAGGCACCACTTTCGCTGCGGCATTGGTATCAGATTAACGTTTATACTGAGGTAAAGATGGAAACCTTATCGGCCGCGGCCATGCTGTTTCTGATCATGGATCCACTGGGCAACTTGCCCGTATTCATGTCCATCCTAAAACAGGTCGATCCCAAGCGCCGCCGTATCGTGCTGCTGCGCGAATTGTTGATTGCTTTGGCCATCATGCTGATATTCCTCTACACCGGATCGGCAATTTTGTCATTCTTACATTTGAAACAAGAAGCGGTCAGCATCGCTGGCGGCATCATTCTGTTTTTGATTGCGATTCGAATGATTTTCCCTCAGCCCGGCGGCGTCATTGGCTTAGCGGCAGGCGAAGAGCCGCTAATCGTACCCATGGCGATTCCGTTGGTGGCGGGGCCATCAATTTTAGCGGCGCTACTGCTGCTGGCGAACCAAGAGCCCGGCAGAATGGTCGATTGGACGCTGGCACTCTTTGCTGCTTGGGTACCAACAACCTTGATCCTACTGTTCTCGCAAAACTTCCATAAGTGGCTCGGCGAGCGTGGACTGACGGCAATGGAAAAGTTAATGGGGATGATTCTGGTGATGCTCAGCGTTCAGATGTTCCTCGATGGTATTGCCGATTACCTGGAAGCGAGTATGCATTAATGAGCAAAGTTCGCCTTTATCAGGCCGCCAATAGTATCGAAGCAAATTTACTGGCGGGTTTGCTCAACCATTGCGGCATTGCCACCGAGTTGCGTGGCGAAGCCCTCGGCGGCGCGATTGGTGAACTACCCGCAGACCTGCTGCAAATTGAGCTTTGGGTTGATGAACAGCAATTGCCAGCCGCACAACAGCAGCTCAACCAGTGGCAACAGCAATCGTCGCAGGGCAATTGGCAATGCAGCCAATGCCACGAACAAAATCCTGCCAGCTTCGAACAATGCTGGCAATGCGGCCATGCCGCCAACCGGAGTGAATAGTCCATGGCATTTAATGATCAACTAAGAGAACTGCAGGCGTGGCAACAAGCGGCCTATTGCGCCGCCATTGCCGAGCGCATGCTGCCAAATTTTCAGCTTTATGCAGAAGCCAATGACAGCGAAGCAGGGCGCAAAGCCAGAGCCATTCTCGACACAGTTTGGGAGCACTTAACGGTCGCGGGCAGCCGCATCGACTTTGTCAAACAAGCCGAAAAGCTACAAGAGCTGATGCCCGACCCACACCTTGATGACAGCCTCGGTTGCTTTTTAGGGCTCGATGCAGCGCTGGCCATTGACCACTGTTTACAGTTGTTGATTCAAAAAGATCCGGAACAGGTGGTCAGCATCAGTCGTTTATCGCGCGCCAGTGTCGCTCGGTTTATCGAGGCCACCAACGACTTGGATGAAGGCGAAAAGCTCAGCACTCATCCACTGATGGTGTTCGAACACGACAGTCAGGATGAGATCCTGACCGAGGTAACAAGCAAAACCAAGCTCGACTATCAGCACAATAAACAACTGCGACAACTGATCCGAGAGCAGGGTGTCAGCAGTATCGGTATTGAGCGGTAACACTCAAGCCACGCAAGCACAATTAAAACAACAACCAAAACAATAAAATACACCGACTAAGACAGGATACTCACTCATGAAACGCATTGTCGTTGCGCTCATCATCATCGCCGTTGCCGGTGCCGTGTACTGGCGCTACCAGCAAAACGCGCAGGTCGAAAACCGCCAGCGGCCAACCGCATCCGTCGTTGTCGCACCGTTGACTTCGATGATCATGGAAGACCGTTTTGAAGCACTTGGCACACTGCAAGCCAACAGCAATATTGAAGTCACCGCCAATACTACCGACAAGGTGGTTGAGGTTCGCTTCACCGATGGTCAGCAAGTCAAAGAAGGCCAAGTGCTAGTGCGCCTGCAAAGTGGCGAGCAACAAGCACAGCTCCAAGCCGCCAAGGTTTATTTGGCCGAACAACAGCGCGAATACAAACGGATTGAAGATCTGGTGCGTCAGCGCACGGTGGCCAGTTCCGAACTTGACCGTTTGCAATCGCTGATCGACGTGGGTGAAGCCCGCGTTGCCGAAGCACAGTCAAACCTTGACGATCGCATAATTACTGCGCCATTTGCCGGTCAGCTCGGCTTCCGCCAAGTCAGCAATGGTGCTTTGGTGACTCCGGGAACCGTGATCACCACGCTTGATGACATCAGTATCGTCAAACTCGATTTTCAAATCCCCGAACGTTTCCTCACCGCCGTTCAGCCCGGCACCAGCATTGCGGCAACCAGCGCCGCTTATCCTGGCCGCGCTTTTGAAGGTGAGGTTAGCAGCTTGGCAACGCGCATCGACCCGGTCACTCGCGCGGTTGATGTCCGTGCGTTAATTGATAACCAAGACAGCGCATTGCGCCCCGGCATGCTATTGCGCGTGCAAGTGATCCGCGCTCGTAACCAAGTCTTGGCATTGCCCGAACAAGCCTTGCTAATGCTGCAAGACAAGCACTTTGTTTATGTCGTTGATGACAGCAATACAGTAAGCCAAAAGCAAGTCGAAATCGGCATGCGCCAGGATGGCATGGTGGAAATCATCAGCGGCATTGAAGCCAACGAAAATGTCGTGATTGAAGGGCGTCTAAAAGTCCGTATCGGCTCGAAAGTGATGATCCAAACTGAAGACTGGCGTGGGGATGCGTCATGATCCTGACCGACATATCTGTCAAAAGACCCGTCTTTGCCTCGGTCATCAGCTTATTGCTGCTGGCGTTTGGCTTGGTCTCGTTCGACAAATTGCCGCTGCGCGAATACCCCGACATTGATGCCCCTGTGGTATCCATCAGCACCGATTATCGAGGGGCATCCGCTTCGGTCGTCGAAAGCCGCATCACCAAGCGCATTGAAGACCGGATCGCCGGTGTTGAAGGCATTCGCAATATCATCTCAAGCAGTGAAGATGGTCGCTCTCGCATCACCATTGAATTTGATATCTCACGCGATATTGACGCGGCTGCCAACGATATTCGCGAGCGCGTTTCACGCATTTTGGATAACTTGCCAGACGAAGCCGATCCACCGGAAGTAACCAAAGCTGGGGCCGATGATGACACCATCATGTGGCTCAACCTGACCTCCGATCGGATGAACTTGCTCGAGTTGACAGATTACGCTCGGCGCTATTTGGAAGATCGATTCAGCGTGATCAATGGGGTTGCCCGGGTTCGCATTGGCGGTGGTTTAGATTACTCGCTGAGAATTTGGCTCGACCGCGAAGCGCTAGCAGCACGTAACCTGACCGTGAACGACATCGAAGCCGCCCTGCGACGGGAAAATGTGGAGCTGCCAGCCGGTAATATTGAATCAGACAACATGATGTTTACGGTTCGAATTCAGCGAGCATATGACACCGCCGAAGGCTTCTCTAACTTGGTCATCAAGCGCGGCGACAACGATTATCTCGTTCGTATGCGCGATGTGGCGAAAGTTGAAATCGGCCCATCGGAGCAGCGTAAATCGTTCCGAGGCAACGGCGTACCTATGGTTGGTTTGGGCATCACCAAGCAATCCACTGCCAATACGCTGGAAGTTGCCAAAGCAGTTCGCAAACTGGCAATTGAGGTTAACCAGCAATTACCCGAAGGCATGGAACTGATCAACAGCTACGACTCGTCAGTGTTTATTGAGCGTTCCATTGAAGAGGTCTACCAAACGCTATTCATTGCCATGGGCCTGGTGATCTTGGTGATCCTGTTGTTTCTCGGCAACATGCGGGCGATGCTGATCCCAGCACTAACGGTACCCGTGTCGTTAATGGGTACGTTTATCGTGCTCTATCTATTGGGCTTCACCATTAACTTGCTAACACTGCTAGCCATGATTCTGGCCATCGGCATGGTGGTGGATGATGCCATTGTGATGCTGGAAAACATTCACCGACGGATTGAGTCGGGCGAGTCCCCCTTGGTGGCGGCTTATCTCGGTGCGCGGCAAGTGTCATTTGCGGTGGTCGCTACAACGCTGGTACTGATTGCGGTATTTTTACCCATCACCTTCCTTGAAGGTGATATCGGCAAGCTGTTTACCGAATTCGCGGTGGCGATGTCAGCGGCAGTCGCATTCTCCAGTTTGGTGGCGCTCAGCCTGTCGCCAATGATGTGCTCCAAGCTGCTCAAGCCCCATGAGCAACCAAGCTGGCTTACCCAGAAAATGGATGCCGGCCTCGACAAAGTGCGTCGCGCCTATCAACAAAGCCTGCGCAACCGCATTCAAAAACCTTGGTTCACCTTTGTCATTATTATTGCCGCGGTTGGCGCCGTCAGCGTGCTGTTCAAGCAAGTGCCAGAAGAGTTTACGCCGAAAGAAGATCGCGGCGCTTTCTTCATTATTGTTAATGCTCATGAAGGAGCCACCTACGAGTACAGCAAGCAGTACATGGATGAAATCGAGCGCCGGCTAATGCCATTGGCCGAACGCGGCGATGTCAAACGACTGCTGATCCGCACACCTCGCTCCTTTGGCAGCACCTCTAACTTCTCCGGCGGCTTTGCCATTCTAGTGCTCAATGACTGGGAAAACCGCCCGAGCGCCTGGCAGATCATGGGCGAAGTGCAACAACGGATTGGCGATTTGGCCGGTGTTCGGGCTTTCCCGATTATGCGCCAAGCACTCGGCGGCGGTGTTGGCAAGCCAGTTCAATTTGTGCTTGGTGGTAGCGATTACGAGGAGCTAGCCCGCTGGCGCGACATCATGATCCGCGAAGCGAGCAAGAACCCGAACTTAATCGGTTTAGACCACGACTTTAAAGAAACCAAACCGCAGTTACGGGTGGTAGTCGATACCGAGCGCGCTGGCGATCTTGGCGTCTCGGTTGCGGAAATCGGCCGCACCTTGGAAACCATGCAGGGCTCCCGTGTTGTCACCACATTTATGATGCGCGGCGAAGAATATGACGTCATTCTTGAAGGCGAGCGTGAGCGGCAGAATTCAGCAACGGACATGACCAATATGTACGTTCGCAGCAACAATACCGGGGAGCTCATCCCGCTTTCTAACCTGGTGACGGTGGAAGAGTTTGCCGACGCCACGTCGCTTAACCGCTACAACCGGATGCGCGCCATTACCTTAGAAGCGAATTTGGCCGACGGTTATACCCTGGGCGAAGCGCTGAATGATCTCAATGACATTGCCCACACCTACCTGCCTGCTGACGCCATGATCAGTTACAAGGGGCAGTCGCAGGATTATCAAGAGTCCGGTGGGTCGATTTACTTCGTCTTTACCATGGCTTTGCTGGTGGTGTTTTTGGTGTTAGCAGCGCAATTTGAAAGCTACATTCACCCGCTGGTGATCATGCTGACGGTGCCATTGGCTATTTTTGGTGCTTTGCTGGGACTGTATCTGTTCGGCCAATCACTCAACATCTACAGCCAAATCGGCATCATCATGTTGATTGGTCTGGCGGCCAAGAACGGTATTTTGATCGTTGAATTTACCAACCAGCTGCGCGACCAAGGCATGGCCTTTGAAGATGCCATCATTGAAGCGGCCGGACAGCGCCTGCGGCCGATTCTGATGACCGCAGTCACCACTGCATTGGGAGCACTGCCGTTGGTGGTCAGCTCCGGCGCCGGCAGTGAAACACGTATCGTCATCGGTGTGGTGGTGTTAACAGGGATTGTGGTCGCCACCGCATTCACCCTGACCATTGTGCCATCTGTGTACGCCTTGTTGGCCCGCGGAAGCGGCTCACCAGACGATGTTAGCCACGAGCTGGATCGACAACTGGCGGCCATGAAAGCCGCCAAGGATCAGTCGGCCGACTCCACCAAATAAAGTCTGGCGTGGGCTTGCCCCGCCACTTTATCGCGCCACAGCTGCCAGTTCGCTGGTAGTTGTGGCATCGCTAATCCCGCTTCTGATTCACAATAGACCCACGCCTGCGGTGCCAACCAAGGGCTCAGCAATGCCAGTGTTGGCGCTAATAAATCTCGCTGAAATGGCGGGTCGACAAACACCAAATCAAAGCTCTGTGTGGGCGTTTGCTGCAAAAATGCCAGTGCATCGCCCTGCACCACCTGAGCTGTCGCTTGCAAGGTGGCGGCATTTGCTTTGAGCTGCCGAGCTGCCGCCGCATCCATTTCCACTGCCACTAAGCCGTCGGCATAGCGTGACAGCGCTTCAAAACCGAGGCCACCAGCACCAGCAAATAAATCAAGCACCTGAGCGCCATCAGTTTGCCCTTGCAGCCAATTAAACAGAGTTTCTTTTTGCCGATCGGTGGTCGGACGGAGCCCTTGTAAGTCGTGAACAGGCAATTTTCTGCCCCGCCACTGGCCAGCGATGATCCGTATTTGCCCTACGTTATTCGGGGTTTTATTTGTTCGGTTAGTGTTTTTCCGCATCAATCGTGGTGACTCTTCCTAATTACTTGGCTAACGCGCTGACGTTAGCAGGATGAAAAACGCGCCAGAAGCAGGTAACATCCGCATCAAATACGTAATATTTATGTCGGCTTTGTTCGCGCTCCCGCAGCGAGGCGGATGTAGTCTACCAGTTTTTCTTAACCCTCACCGTTGTCATACGGAGTCAGGAGGGTGGGTTCATTTAACATGGCAAAATCAAAGAACAAAGGTTTGTTTTCCTGGTTCCGCAAAGACAAGAGCGAACCGGCAGAGACTCTCGGAAACGAACAATCAACGGCACAATCGGCGGAGTCCGAAGCGGAGCCACAAACCACAGCGGAGCCTGCTGAAGTACCAGCACCAGTGGCTGAGTCGAAGCCAGAGCCAGAGCCAGAGCCAGAGCCAGAGCCAGAGCCAGAGCCAGAGCCAGAGCCAGAGCCAGAGCCAGAGCCAGAGCCAGAGCCAGAGCCAGAAAAGCTTGGTTTCTTCGCTCGCTTAAAGCAAGGGTTAAAGAAGACAAAATCCAACATTGGTAGCGGATTTTTCAGCCTTTTTGCCGGCAAAAAGATTGATGATGATCTGTACGAAGAGTTGGAAACCCAACTGCTGATGGCGGACGTGGGCATTGATACCACTACTAAAATCATTGACCACCTCACTCAACATGCTGATCGCAAACAGCTCACCGATGGCGAAGCCTTGTATGGCGTGCTCAAAGAGCAAATGGCCGAGTTACTCGCGCCTGTCGACCAACCGCTACAAACCGAGGCAGAAGGCCCTTTCGTCTTGCTCATGGTGGGTGTCAATGGCGTCGGTAAAACCACCACCATTGGTAAACTTGCGAAACAATTCCAGCGCGAAGGCAAAAGCGTGATGCTGGCAGCCGGCGATACCTTCCGCGCAGCAGCCGTTGAGCAGCTGCAAGTCTGGGGTGAGCGCAACAATGTGCCTGTCGTGGCACAGCACACCGGTGCTGACAGTGCCTCAGTGATTTACGACGCTCTGCAATCGGCCAAGTCGCGCAACGTCGATGTGTTAATCGCTGATACGGCAGGACGTTTGCAGAACAAAGCGCACTTGATGGAAGAGCTGAAGAAAATTGTCCGGGTGTTGCAAAAGCTCGATGCCAATACGCCGCATGAGGTCATGCTGACGTTAGATGCTGGCACCGGCCAAAACGCACTATCTCAGGCGCAATTATTCAACGATGCCATTGGCCTGACCGGCATCACCCTGAGCAAGCTCGATGGCACCGCCAAAGGTGGTGTGATCTTCGCCATTGCCGACAAGTTCAATATTCCGATACGCTACATTGGTGTTGGTGAAGGCATTGATGATCTGCGGCCTTTTGCGGCCAAAGAATTCGTTGACGCGCTATTTAGTCAGGATGAGCAAGATAACGCCTAATGATCCGCTTTGATAACGTTGATAAAGTTTACAGCTCAGGTCATCACGCCCTGAAAAATGTCAGTTTTCACCTGAAAAAAGGGGAAATGGCATTTTTGACCGGTCACTCCGGCGCCGGTAAAAGCACCTTGCTGAAACTCATTGCCCTGCTCGAACGGCCGAGTCACGGCAACGTCTTTATTAATGGTCATAGCTTAAACACCGTCACTCGCCGCAATATTCCATTAGTGCGGCGCGACATCGGCATTATCTTTCAAGATCACCGCTTACTCACTGACCGGCCAGTGTTTGACAATGTTGCACTGCCACTAGTTATTGAAGGCTACCCTCATCAGGAAATTCGCAAACGCGTTGCCGCCGCTTTAGATAAGGTCGGCCTGCTTGATAAAGAGCGCTTGCTACCAAGTATGCTATCTGGCGGTGAGCAACAGCGAGTCGGAATTGCCCGCGCGGTGGTGAATAAGCCGCCGATTATTCTCGCCGACGAACCAACCGGAAACCTCGATCCGGCGCTGTCGATGGAAATTCTTCGACTGTTCGAAGAGTTTAATCGGGTTGATGTTGCCGTTCTCATCGCAACGCATGACTTAGGTTTGATTGCCCGTATGCGCTATCGCACCCTGACCTTGCGCGACGGCCACATGATCAATGATGGCCTCATCGCGGAGCATCAACTATGAGTTTGTTGTTCGAACGCCGCGCCGGTGCCACTGACCGCAAACTGTCCCTCGGCCAGCGCATTGCAAGTTGGTGGATCAGCCATATGCGCCAAGCCACTGCCAGTTTGGGTGATTTATGGCGGACGCCAGGGCCAAGTTTGATGACCATGCTGGTGCTCGGTTTTAGTTTGTCATTGCCCGCCGCTTTTTATTTGGTCAGTAAGAACGGTGCGCAAGTGGCGGCCAACTGGGACAACCCCGCTCAAATCTCGGTATTCCTGAAAAAGAATGTCGCAATCAATCACGTCGAAAAACTGGTGGCTGAACTGCAACAATGGCCGACCGTTAATCAAGTGGATTGGTACAGCAAAGACGATGCCTTGATCGAATTTAAAGAAACCTCGGGATTCGGTAACGCGTTAAATTACCTCGACAGTAATCCACTACCTGATGTTTTGGTGGTAGAGCCAGCGGCAGCGCAGCAAACCGCATCAGCAGCAGAAGCACTGGCCAATGAGTTGCGCCAGCTAGATGCTGTGGCCATGGTGAAACTCGATATCGAGTGGCTAGAGCGGCTCAACGCGATGGTTTCCGTTGTCGAAGATACCCTCATCGCGTTGGCCACACTGCTATGTTTTTCCGTTGTGCTGGTGATCGGCAACACCATTCGGCTGTCGATTGTCAGCCGCAAAACCGAAATCGAGGTAATGAAGCTGGTCGGTGCCACCGATCAGTTCATTCAGCGGCCATTTCTCTATGCTGGCGTTTGGTATGGTGTGTTTGGCGCCTTTTTGTCATGGATTGTTACAACTCTGCTGCTTTGGTGGATTGAGAGCGCCATCAACACCCTAACCCAGCTTTACGACTACCCCATAGTGCTCGAAGGCTTACAACCCAATGAAAGTCTGTTTCTGGTGATCATCGCATCAGGCATGGGCTTGCTGGGATCCTGGCTGTCGGTGCAGCAACATATTCGAGCCATCGAGCCGACCTCATAACCACACCGCGAATTGTTCACAGAATCACCCGTCAAGCCGCGCCACCACTCAGCTTTTACGACAAATGGAACCATCCGTTGCAAATTAAGTCTCAGTTAGGTATAGATCGTTTTTAGCACTCTCTGCGTACGAGTGCTAAAATTAGCCCTAATTCGATTCGACGAGGTCAATCAGCACATGAGCATTTCTTCTTCAATGGCACTCACTGTTCCACAAGGTGGCTTGGATGGTTACATTCAATCCGTCAACAGTATGCCTATGCTCACCGCCGAAGAGGAGCGGGAGCTTGCCCATGAATTACAGGAAACCGGCTCTTTGGAAGCGGCGCGCGCATTAGTCATGTCGCACCTGCGTTTCGTTGTTCACGTGGCGCGCGGTTACTCTGGCTATGGTTTGCCACAAGCCGACTTGGTCCAAGAAGGCACCGTTGGTTTGATGAAAGCGGTCAAGCGCTTTGACCCAACGGTTGGTGTTCGCTTGGTCAGTTTTGCCGTCCATTGGATTAAAGCCGAAATTCACGAATACGTCCTGCGTAACTGGCGCATCGTAAAAGTGGCAACCACCAAAGCGCAACGCAAACTGTTCTTCAATTTGCGCAAAAACAAAAAGCGTTTGGGATGGTTCAGCCAAGCTGAAATTCAAACCGTTGCCGATGAACTGGGTGTTAGCACCAAAGAAGTGGTCGAAATGGAATCTCGCATGAGTTCCCACGATCAATCGTTCGATTTGGCCAATGACGAAGATGACAGCGCCACTGGCTCCTACGCGCCAGTGCTGTATCTAGAAGACAAATCGTCAGATGTCGCTCAACACGTTGAAACCAGCAACTGGGAGCAGCATGCTTACGGCGCCTTGACCGAAGCGCTGCAATCACTAGACGAGCGCAGTCAAGACATTGTTCGCTCTCGCTGGTTGGACGAAGATAACAAGGTGACGCTGCAAGAATTGGCTGACAAGTACCGAGTCTCCGCAGAACGTGTTCGCCAGTTAGAAAAGAATGCGATGAAAAAGTTGAAAGCTGCGATGGCTGCTTAGCCACTGAGCTGCATAGAAAAAGGCGCTTTAAGCGCCTTTTTTTGTGGGTGCAATTTGACGGCTATCACCAGGCCTTGAGCCAACGACCATGCCCTTGGTCGCTAAACCCAAGCGCGGTCAAAAAGCCATATTGTTGTAATTGTGGGATCGCACCATCTTTGCCGGCGACCACCGTCTCCTTATCAGGATAGGCAGCAATGGCTTGTTCCAACAAATAACGCCCAACACCCCGTCGGCGAGTGGCTTCTCGCACCACCAGCCAATCAATATGCAGTTGCTGTTGGCGGCTTGATAGTAATAACAAGCCGATGTATTTGGCATTAAACGTTGCTAGCCAAACATCCGATTGCTGCTCCTGCAGCCAAGATTCGATATCATCAACCCCTTCAGGTAAGGGTAGTTTTGCCAGATCCTGACAAAGTGCGGGAGTAATTTGCTGCAATGGCTGCACAGATAGACGCATGGTGACTCTCTAAAACAAGTGTAACAACGAAAGCTGAATAAATGGCCGATACTAATTTTGCTTGCCGCGCCGGTTGTGGCGCCTGCTGCATTGTACCTTCGATTACCTCTCCGATCCCAGGAATGCCACAAGGTAAACCGGCTGGCGTGCGCTGTGTTCAGTTGGATGAATTGAATCGCTGCAAATTGTTTGGTCAGCCCAGCCGACCACAGTTTTGCCTCGACTTCAAAGCTCGGCCCGATACCTGCGGCAACACGGACCAATTTGCATTTGATCACTTAAACCAGCTCGAACAGGCGACTCAACCCTAGCGATTTGAGAAATAGCGCATTGTATGAGTAGATTAGCATTGTTAACATGAAAGCTAAGCGTTCATAGAAGCAACCCAACGGACGGATATTACATGTCTCACACTCTCTGGAGAAAAGTTGTCAAGTTAGCGGCCAAGGACTTTGCCTGCTTTCTCATGGCGACCGATGACAAACAGCGCACGGTGACGCTGGAAGCCATGCTTGGTTGCCGTAACCCCAACGCTGAGCCGGTCGATCGAATTTATTTTGGCTGGCACGCCGTTTATGCCATGCCAGAGAATGAACTCACCCAAGTCGAATTGCTCACCGGTAGTTGCCACAGCTTAGGCCAGTGGAACACCAAGGACTTGTCAGCCGACGAGATGACCATCATTGCTGAACATATGACGGAGCTACTCACGGAGTGGCAACAAAAGCTGGAGCAATTAGAAATTCCTTATAGCTTTGAGCAGGTTGCCTCTGCCGCCAATCAGTAGGCTCAAACAAGCATAAAAAAACGCCGCTATTTGCGGCGTTTTTTTATGCAAGCTTCAAGCTTTCTTCGGGGTCTTCAACCACCCCTTGTTGGTTGTCCTGATCTAATGCTGCAATCATCGTGAGCATATCTCCCAATGTGTTGGTCGGCGATTGGGTCTGCTCATCTGTCATGTTGCGCGATTCAAGCATGGATAACCTCTGGCATTTGATGAAGAGTAAGATGCTCTGACAGAACATTACTCGGGGATGTGAATTAACTCACAAAATGAATGGGAATACCAGTAAAAATAATACCGAAAAATAGACAACCGCACTTGACATTGATAAAAATCAAGTATGTTTAATTGTTGTTATTAGCGCTTACAAATCAGTTACTTACACCATGAAGCCGGATTAACTGGCGCTCCTTGGTGACGCATTTCAAAGTACAGGCCGGCACTGGTTTGTCCACCGCTTTGCCCAACCAGCGCAATGGTATCTCCCGAGCGAACTTCATCACCAGCTTGGAGCAATAAGGTCTGCGCATGACCATACAAGCTCATGTACCCCTTGCCGTGGTCCAAAATCATCACCAGCCCCATACCTTTCACCCAATCGGCAAATAGCACTTTACCGTTGGCAATTGCCCTGACATCGTCGCCAGCTTGGCCATCTATTAACACGCCTTTCCAGCGGATTTGACCGTGACGACGACTATTATACTTGTGCTTAAGCTTGCCTTTCGTTGGCCACTTCAGCGCGCCTTTTTTTAAACCACTGAGCTTGATTAAGCTGCGAGTTTTAGCCGATTCATCCAGTAATCGACGCAACTCTTGCTCACTGGATTGCAACTGGGCAATGCGCTCTTGTTCAGAGCTAATCTGGCGGTTCAGCGCCCGAATCGCCTGCTGTTGTCTGGTTTCTTGCGTTTTCAGTAGCTGTTGTTCGGCAGACTGCTGGCCGAGTAACTCTTCCAGTTGGCGCGCGTTGGCCAATAAATTTTGATCGACCTGCTCGAGCCGGTGTTGGGTCTGGCGAATCGCTTCCAGCGCCGCAGCTCTGGCATTATTTAGGTATTCAAAGTAGGTCAGGGTTCGTTCGATAGTGGCGGGATCTTGCTGATTCATCAGCATCGTTAGGTAATCATGACGACCTGCCAAAAAGTGACTTTCAAGTTGTGCAGCTAAGACTTCTTGCTGTTCAGCTCGTTGCAGCTCCAATTGACTGCGTTTCGTTTGGAGATCGCGTTGCTGGGCTTGATTATCTTTGATTCGGCTGCGAGTTTGATGCAGCTCTTTGGCTTGGGCTGCAACATCCAGCTCGACGGAGCGCAACTCGGCCTGCGCCCGTTTTTGTGCCTGCTGTTGTTTGCTCAGGCTGGTTTTTCGCTTCTCAAGCTCTTGCTGAACTTCCTTGAGCTGACTGCCCTGAGGCTGCTCCGAGGCAACCACCGCAGTTGTGCAGCTCAACAGCAGCAGGCCAGCAACGAGGCTGGCCTGATAACGAGAAGATAATAACGGCAACTAGATTAAACCTTATTTCAGATTAACTAGTACCTTGCCGGTCATTTCTGGCGGCGTTTCCATACCGAGCAAGCTCAGCATAGTTGGCGCCAGATCGCTAAGCTTACCGCCTTCAACCAACTCCGCTTCGCGACCGAAGTAAATCAAAGGAACCGGCTCGCTGGTGTGAGCGGTATGCGCCTGACCAGTTGTTTCATCACGCATTTTCTCAGCATTGCCGTGGTCTGCGGTGATCAAACACTCGCCACCGACTTCATCCAACGCATCAACTACGCGACCAATACAGTGATCAACCGCTTCACAGGCTTTCACTGCCGCATCAAAGCTACCGGTGTGACCAACCATGTCGCCATTCGGGTAGTTACAAATGATGACGTCATATTTGTTGCTCTTAATCGCTTCAACAAACTGGTCGGTTAAATCTTCCGAGCTCATTTCTGGCTGCAAGTCGTATGTAGCAACTTTCGGAGATGGAATTAAGATCCGATCTTCACCTTCAAACGGGTCTTCTTTACCACCGTTGAAGAAGAAAGTGACGTGCGCGTACTTTTCGGTTTCAGAAATACGTAGCTGCGTTCGACCATGGTCGGCCAACCACTGGCCCAGCACGTTGTTCAATTTTTCTGGTGGGAATGCCACCGTGGTGTCAATGTCTGCGGCATATTCGGTCAACATGACAAAATCGCACAGCGCCGGCACTTTAGCGCGCTCAAAACCATCAAACGGCTGGTCAACAAATGCGCGCGTGATTTCACGAGCACGGTCAGCACGGAAGTTCATGAACACAACGGCATCGCCATCGTTAATCGCGGCATCGGCTTCGCCATCAGCTTTGATCACACTCGGAGCAACGAATTCATCGTTTTCATCACGCTCATACGCCGCCAGCAGACCTTCAACTGCCGTCGGGTAGGTGTAATCTGTTTTTGCCTCGGTTAACAGCTCGTAGCACGACTGCACACGCTCCCAGCGCTTATCGCGGTCCATGGCGTAAAAGCGACCACACAATGACGCAATGCGACCTTTACCAAGTTCTTCGAATTTAGCAGCAAAGCGTTCCAAAGTTGCTTGGGCGCTACGTGGTGGGGTGTCTCGGCCATCGAGGAAAGCGTGCAGATAAATCTGCTCGGCACCGCGCTCTGCAGCCAATTCAACCATTGCCATGATGTGGTCTTCGTGGCTGTGAACACCACCTGGCGACATCAAACCCATAATGTGAACGGCTTTGCCACCGGCCACTGCTTTGTCAACAGCGCCAGTTAGTGCCGCGTTTTCGAAGAACGTACGCTCTTCAATGGCTTTGGCAATGCGGGTTAGTTCTTGATACACCACTCGGCCAGAGCCGATATTGATGTGGCCGACTTCCGAGTTACCCATTTGGCCATCAGGTAAGCCAACATCTAAACCCGAACCAGAAATCAGACCACTGGCGTAGTGGGCTGCCAATTTGTCTAAATTTGGGGTGTTGGCGTGGTTAATGGCGTTACTGGTGTCATCCTCGCGATAACCCCAACCATCAAGGATGATTAGGGCCAGCGTTTTCTTTTGATCACTCATGCTAGCGTTTCTCTTGTACCTTCAATGAATTAAAACTTCTGCCAGATGTTTCGGTGGCAAACACATGGCGTCGAATTTTGCTTCCTTTTGTTGGCGGTTATTATGACACAAATCAGCTTAAGGCAACGAGTTGAAAAATGCGCCAGATAAACGGGTGCTCCCGATTCAATAATCTATGTATAATCCGTTGGCGATTTTCGCCGCAGCCAATGGTGCGCGGCGGAATAAGTTTTCACCCTCATGAAGAGAGACACGATGGATCAACTAATTGAATTCGTATCAGCCAATCCACTACTCAGCGGAGCTTGGATCATTTTGGCCGGTATGTTGATTTACAGTTTTATTGGCGGCCGTTTTCGGGGCTATCAGTTGGTTTCTCCTCACGAGTTAACCATGCTGGTCAATCGAGATAACGCCACCGTGGTTGATATTCGTGCAGTAGATACCTTCCGTAAGGGCCACATTGCTGGAGCAAAGAACATCGTTGCGTCGAAGATCACAGAAAGCAACCGTTCAGAGCTTGAAAAGCTAGCAGGCAAACCCATTATAGTTGTGTGCGAGGCAGGAATGACGGCAAACAAAGCCTGCGCGACACTTAAACAATTGGGACTGGAAAACATTTATAGCCTGCGCGGCGGCATGAATGAATGGCGTCAGGCCAATTTACCAGTAGCCAGCAAATAACAGATTTCTAAAATTGATTCGTTGGCCCGTTGGCCAACGCCAGAATAAGGTAACCAACCATGTCAGAAGAAGTAAAAGCAAACGGCAGCGCAGCGCCTGAAGCACCTCAGTTCGCCATCCAGCGTTTGTATATCAAAGATATTTCATTCGAATCGCCAAATGCGCCAGATATCTTCCAAAAAGAGTGGAAGCCAGAAGTTAAATTGGACTTGGATACCAAGAGCCGCAAACTGACTGACGATGCTTATGAAGTTGTACTGTCGCTCACCGTCACCACCAACGTTGGTGAAGAAGTGGCGTTCCTATGTGAAGTACAACAAGCGGGTATCTTCGGTATTGGCGAAGTGAACGAAGCCCAGCTGGCTCACATGCTCGGTTCATTCTGCCCGAACATCCTGTTCCCATATGCTCGTGAAGCCGTTACCAACCTAGTCACTCGTGGTACCTTCCCACAGTTGAACTTGGCACCGGTCAACTTTGATGCGCTGTTTGCTTCATACGTTCAGAAGCGTCAGCAAGAAGCGCAAGCGGCAGCCGCTGCAGCAAGTAGCAGCGACGCTTAATCGCAATGCCAACGCCAGCAATTACGGTACTCGGAGCGGGCTCATACGGCACCGCTCTGGCTTTGCTGATAGCCCGCAATGGCCACCAAACGCTGCTTTGGGGCCATGAAGCCGATCACGTTGAACGCCTCCAAGCCGACCGCGAAAACAAAGAGTTTTTGCCCGGCGTTGAATTCCCCGAGACACTGTCCGTTACCAATGATATTGCCGAAGCCGCGAGCGCCTGCAATACCATTTTGGTGGTGGTGCCAAGTTTTGCATTTGCCCAAGTGTTGCAGCGGATTCAACCCCATTTGCAAGCTGGCGCACGGGTTGCCTGGGCCACCAAAGGTTTAGAAGCAGACACCGGCCGCTTACTCGGCGACGTGGCGAAAGAACAGTTGGGCGATAACATCCCGCTGGCGGTTGTTTCCGGCCCGACCTTTGCGATGGAAATTGCCAAGGGGCTACCCACTGCAATTGCGGTCGCCGGTGAAGATGATCAGCTCGATACTGATCTGGCCGACTTGCTGCATTGTCCGAAGCGTTTTCGGGTCTATCGCAATGATGACTTTATTGGCTTGCAACTTGGCGGAGCGGTGAAAAACGTCATTGCCATTGGCGCCGGTTTAGCCGATGGCATGGGTTTTGGCGCGAACGCTCGCACGGCCCTCATCACCCGCGGACTAGCAGAGCTGACCCGACTGGGCGTTGCTCTTGGGGCAAAACCAGAAACCTTTATGGGCATGTCTGGCCTCGGTGATTTGGTGCTGACCTGCACTGATAATCAATCTCGCAACCGCCGCTTTGGCTTGGCATTAGGCCAAGGCAAAACGGTTGAGCAGGCTGCTGAAGATATTGGCCAAGTGGTTGAGGGTTATCGCAATACCAATGAGGTGTACCGATTGTCTCAGCGACTCAATATTGAGATGCCAATTGTTGATCAGGTTTATCAGGTGCTTTATCAAGGTAAACCGGCACAACTTGCTGCCGTTGACTTGTTAGCTCGCGAGCAAACCAGCGAAGGCAAAGCAGGCTAAGCGCTTATTGAGCAGGTGCTTCGCTGGTCTGAAAGCGAATCACCTGCCCTTTACCATTGTCTTTGGCCTGATACAGGGCCTTATCTGCCTCGGTTAGCATACTGGCCGCATTGGGCGCATGTAACCGATAATCGGTTTGCGTCACCCCCACCGAACAACTCAACCATTTCTCTTGAGGGATCACCACCGGCCGCTTCAACGCTTTGCTTAGGGCTTCAGTGAAACCACGCTTACTGGCAAGCGCCTGCAGAATACGTTCACCAACAAATTGTGCTTGCTCGGCGCCTGTTTCGGGCATAAAGACGATAAATTCGTCGCCTCCCCAGCGGCCAGCCACATCGACATCACGGAGCTGCTCCAACAACAAATCAGCAAACCATTGCAGCAATAGATCACCGGCATCGTGGCCAAAGGTATCGTTGTAGTATTTGAAATTATCCAGATCCATAAACGCCAACGACATGTAGCCGATTTTGCCGGAATAACGCCGCACACGATTAATTTCATCTTGAATCGTACTTTGCAGCGCTTGCCGGTTGGCCAGCCCTGTTAAGGTATCGATGGAGCTTAGTTCAATTAACTTATTCTTTTGCCGGACCGCCAATAACTGGCTCGCCAACTGATTGCCAATTAGCGACAGCACTTCCTGATCATGTTTGCTTGGCGAGTAAGGCTGATCGATATTAACCAGCACCAGCTGACAACAGCGCAGGTTGCCATCGCGCAGTGGTAACACGCACACTGAACTCAACCGCTGGCTGCCGCCACGGAACAACCAACTACGATTCAACAACAACTGTTGATTGCGATAATCGCGAACATCTTCGGCCAGCTCGTCGACCGGAAAATTCTGCACCTGACCGTCAACATGCACCGCCATGACTTCCGCTTGCTCGGTTTGGCAGTTGACCACCATGGCGACCTGAAAATCATAATGGCCACACAGCAATCGCACGGTTTCGCGCGCGATCACCGATTCGCTTGATGCATCTGAACCAATCGCTTGCAAGGCGCTAATCAAGCGCACTTCGCGCATTCGCTTCCACAATTGATTAAGCCGCGCTTCTTGCTGTGCCAGCAGGAACAAGTGGTCCAACTCCAGTGTCGGCAGCGGCAAATTCACCAGCACGGCCTCGTTGCCCAACAACCATTGTCGCGATGACTGCCAGCCAGCCGGCATTCTTACTTTAATACCATCGGCTTGCTCTAAGATGGCAATGCCACTATCACGCGATGGTGCACAGCGGACCTGCACTTCCAGCCACAGCAATTGAAACTGATTGCGCAACCGCACACTGGTGGCAAGGCGCTGTTCAATGGCGTTCACGGTGGCTTCTCGGTCGATTCTATCTTCACCGTTGCTGTCGGCCAGCAACAGCTGAAGGATTGGTTGCAGCAGGCTGGCCGATTGCGACATCGGGATCGACAGCCGTTTACTGCGTTCCAGACATTGTTGCGCTCGCAATGCTTCACCACTGAGCACCAACACCACGCCTTGCATCAAATGCACGTCATGTAAATTGCGGTAGGCAAAGTAGCTGGAATGCTGACTGACCATTAAGCGGCGTAATTTTTCCAGAATCGTCGCGCTGTGGCGGTAGTTGCGTACCATCAAATAAAGCCACGCCAAGTTATACATGGTGGCAATGGTCTCGCCGACATCATTGGCTTTGATGACTTGTTTCAGGGCACCATTGAAATAATCGTAGGCGTCGAGAAACTGCTCTTGCTGACAGTAAAAATAACCAAAACCATTGCGTACCCGAGCAATTTCAACCGGATCTTGCAGTTGATTGCGGAGCCGTTCACTAATCGCAAAACAGCGCTTGGCCGAATGCATTCGTTGCATTGACTCCAGCACCACCGCTCGCGAGTGATAGGCGGCCGCTAAGCCAGCGCGCTGATCCGTCTCTTTTGCGATTCGGATGGCTTCTTTGGCAGCCTCCAATGCTTGCGGCTGACTCAACTTGGTGGAATGTTCAAGCTGGCCAAAAATATTACGGCAAACGTAAATTTGGCCGTTGTGCATATTCAGTTGCTGCAACAATTGCAGCAACTCGGCAATGCGCTCAAGGCCAAAACCAGCGTTAGCGCGATTACAGGCAACAAAATAGTTGAACAAACAATTGGCCCGTTCGCGCTCATCTGCTAGGCCCGAGGCATAGTTCACGGCCTGACGACCACAGCTCAATGCCTGAGTCAGATCGGATTTGTAAATATAAGCCCAGCACAAATGACGGTAGGCTCTGGCTAGCGCACGCCGATCGGCGCCTAGCTGCGCTTGCTCTAAAATGCTATCAAGGGCATCAAAGGCCTCGTCTAGTTCACCCAAATAGAGCAGGCAATGACCTTTGAAGGCCTGCAAATGCAGCCGCGAACTGGTGTCATGACTTAAGCCTTTGACGATAAAGTTTCGCTCGGTCTGCTCTGCTGCATAACTGGCTTCCGGCAAACACATCAAAGCCAGCAACGCCTCACAGTCACGCAACATGGCCCGCGGATCTTTGGCCATAATAAACGGGCTTTCTGGCCATGCCTGAGCGGCGCCAGCCGCCTCGTGAGCATTGGTTTCTAGCAGACCTTGATCGCCATCGAGCCATTCGACAAAACCATGCCACTGATCTTGAATTCGCTCATCAGCATGGATGTATTCCGGATCAAGGGCGATCACCAGCATTAGCGGCACTGAAGTGATATCGGCAAGTTGCTTCACCACCTGCAGTGTTGATGGCCCCGCAAACTGAAAATCACTGGCGAGCAAACACAAAGGAGCTTGCTCAGCCAACCAGCGCAACATTGAGACAATCAGACTCGCGGCAAAATTACGCTCGTATACCAGCTCGCCCGGCAAGGGCAATTCCACCCGAGATGGCGACTTACCAGCAAAATACCGCAGTAAAATGGCGCGATATTGATTTCGCACAGCAATGCCGTCAAGCAACTGTTCTGGGCTGATTTGACGCTGCCGAATCACTTGCGCAATCAGTGGCAGCAACGGACTAAAGGGATGGCAGGTATCGCGCTCATACAAGCGCCAACGGAACGCGGTCAGGCCCTCGCTAGCGGCCCAATGATCGATCATCTGGCAGCTGTGCTCGCGCTGATCGCCTCGGATAAACGTCAAATTCGCCGAGCCTTGCTGACATTGCTGCCAACGCTGCCGAAGACGCTTGAATGTGGCCGATTGAGTGACTGCAGATTCGCTCACGAGCGGTTCCATGGTGACACAACAAATCCCTTGCTTTGACTAGCCAACCATTATCTTCAGATCGATCCGACTAGTAAATCGCCGGTTTATCACAAAACCACCGGCAAATCCTGTTTCTGTGACCTTGGCAAGGCCATAGCCCATTGTTCTAACAGACTTAAACCGAACCGAGAACGGCACCACCAAAATCAAGCTGACGCCAAGCTTCGTAGCTAACAATCGCCACCGCGTTGGACAAGTTAAGGCTGCGGGCATCGGCCATCATCGGGATTCGAATTCGATGATCAGGGCTAAAACCATTGCGGATCGAATCGGGTAACCCACTGGTTTCAGAGCCAAACAGCAACACATCATCGACTTGGTAGTGGGGTTCGGTATGGGGCCGACTGCCTTTGGTGGTCAAGGCAAACATCCGTCGCCCAGCCATGGCTTCGGCAAATGCGTCAAAATTGGGATAGCGACTAACCCGCGCTAAATCATGGTAATCAAGCCCCGCTCGGCGCAGCTTTTTTTCTTCTAAATCAAAGCCGAAGGGTTCAATTAAATGCAGCTGGGCACCACAGTTGGCAGCCAGCCGAATAATGTTGCCGGTATTCGGCGCAATCTGAGGTTCATGTAGAGCAATATGAAACATGGGAGACTCAAACTAACAATGCAATCGCGCCATTGTACGCACTCTATTGCATCGACTCTACTTCGCCGCTTGTTGGCAAGCTCATCACCACTCGCAAGCCACCGGACTCAGCCGTTTCAGCTCGCACCTCGCCATGATGAAAACGCACGGCCTGAGCAACAATAGCCAACCCCAACCCAGCGCCTCCGCGCTCGCGCTGGCGAGCAAATTCAGGCCGATAGAAGGGCTCAAACAATTTATCGTGCTCTTCTTGGGGCACGCCGCAACCATCATCGTCCACGCTCAAGGTGAGCTGTTGGTCACTTAGCGTCAGCTCCACATTGAGCGATGACTCGGCATAACGGCCGGCATTGTCGAGGACATTACCAATGGCACGTTGCAGCAAATCAGCATTGCCATAAAAGTCGATTGTCGCCAACGTGGTTGGCATGACATTCAACTCAATGTGCAAGTCAGGGCGAGTAAAGCGCAAGTTATCAACGCATTGTTTTAACACTGCCATGAAGTCGATGCGCTGCTTGTCGTGCTCAGGCATGAGCTGCATTCGCGATAAACTGAGCAACTGGCCAATCATATCGTTGAGCACATCACTTTCATGACTAATGCGGTCACTTTCGGTGTTGCTGCCAAGCCGTTTTACCAACAACGAATTGGCCAAACTGAGGCGAGTCAGTGGCGAGCGCAATTCATGCGACACATCACTGAGCAGCCGTTTATGGGCCGCCAACGCATCATCAATGGTGGTTGCCATCGAGCTCACCGAGCGGGCCAAGGAACCAATCTCATCTTTGCGCTGTTGCACCGCCTGATCGACCGGCGCTTTAAAGTCGCCAGCGGCAATCAGGTTTGCCGTGCCACGCAGTTGCGCTAGCGGTTTGACGATTTGCCGCGCCACCACAAATGCCAACCCTCCGAGCAGGAGGGCGACACACATTAACAACAACGGGCTTTGGCGCAGCATGTTTCGCAGCCATACTCCGCGGCTAATGCGCTCTGGCAAACCTAAAAACAATAAATATTGATGATCGGCATGACGAACGGCGAGCGGCCCAACGACCCAATGAGGGCCCATTTTGTTCAGTAACGGCTGCTCCAAATCGAGCAATGGCTGAGCCTGCTGAATAAATTCCGGCGGAATTTTATCGGTGATAAAGCGGCTTTGGTCAGCATCATAGAGCCATAACATGCCGCCATCAGGCAACACTTGGCGGTGCTTCAACCACTTGCCTTTTTTGCCCCGAGATAACATGCGATCAACTTTACCGACTTGCCGCTCGCTATATTCGGTCAAGCGCGCATCCAGCTGTTGTGGCCCCACAGGAACCAATAACGGCCACGCCAACATTAAGCCGGCGACGGCCAACAGAGCGACCCACAACCAGATAAAAATTCGAATCGACAACGACATTAACTGCTCCGAACCACTTCTGCAGACCAGCTGTAACCGCGGCCTCGTAAGGTTTTGATGGGCACTTCAGGGAGGTGCTCAGCCAACTTTTTGCGAACATGACTGACATGCATATCGACACTGCGATCAAACGGCATCAAACGACGCCCCAGCGCTTTCAGACTTAAGGTTTCCTTATCAACCGGTTGCCCTGGGTTGTCCATTAAACAGGCCAGAATTGCCAGCTCGGCACTGGTCATCTGCAAATCTTGCTGCTGCCATAGAGCCGTTTGCTTGGCGATATTGACTTCGACACCCGCGGACACCAAGCTGTCTCCGAGTTCTTGCTGGGCCGGCTGATAACGCCGTAACACGGCTTTCATTCGCGCCACTAGCTCGGCTTCGGTAAAGGGCTTGGGTAAATAGTCATCCGCGCCGTGCTCTAAGCCCAGCACGCGATCAGCCGGCTCGCCCCGTGCAGTTAACATGATCACGGGCACACTGGACTGTTGGCGCAGTTGTTTGAGCACCTCAAAACCATTGAGTTGCGGCAACATCACATCGAGCAACACCAGCTCATGTTGACCGAGCAAAGCTTGTTGTAAACCGTTTTGGCCGTCATGAACCGCATCCAGCTGAAAGTCGTCATATTGCAGCAATTCAGTGAGCAGGCTGGCTAATTCAGTATCGTCGTCAATCAGTAATACCCGATTCATGGTGTCCTCGACTGTTGTCATACAACTCAAGATTACTTGCGGTACCGTGGCAACTCTAGCGACTCGATTCAATTTTACGAATCTTTACGTTGCCTTGACGTTGCTTTGCATTGCCTGCCGTAGACTTCAATCATCGTTGTCCCCCCAACGAATTGAACTGAACTTAATTGAATTGAATCTTCGAGTCACCCAACCTGAAGGATGAATAAAATGAAAGCCAAAGCTCTTGTTGTAGCCCTGTGTTGTACTCTTGGCGTTGCCGCTCCGGTGTTCGCCAAAGGCCAAATGCCAATGGGCAAAGTTCTTCGCCAGTTAGATTTAACGGAAGAACAAAAAACTCAAATTCAACAACTACGTAACGAGCAGCGCGAAGCCGGACAAACGCAGA
Source organism: Neiella litorisoli (assembly GCF_014773395.1). Taxonomy (GTDB): domain Bacteria; phylum Pseudomonadota; class Gammaproteobacteria; order Enterobacterales; family Neiellaceae; genus Neiella; species Neiella litorisoli. The sequence continues at coordinate 97,009 of NZ_JACXAF010000015.1, forward strand.
AAGACGCAATGACCACTGCCCGCGAAGCACACAAAGCAGCAATGCAGGCGTTGATGACCAACCCAACCTTTGATGAAGACGAAGCGGCGCGTTTAATTGATGAGCGCAATGCCCACCAAAAAGCCCGCAGCTTGGAAAAAATGCGCGCTCACCACGCGGTCATGCAGGTATTAACACCGCAGCAGCAAACTCAGTTTATTGAACTGATGGAGCAGAAAATGGAGAAGCAAAAAGAGCGCGGTGGTAAAAAAGGCAAAAAAGGTAACAAAGGCGAAAAAGGCCAAAACTTGGGCGGTAGCGGTTTTTAACCCAAATTTGCCCAGACATTGGCTCAACTCATTGAGCTGAAGGCAATATTCAGGCAGCATGTGGCACATTATTGACTGCTGCCTGAGTGATCATGCCAGCCAACCATTACGCCACATGGGTCAAACGAGCCAGTACAGCGGCAATAGTCGTAGCCATTGTACTGGTCGTCATCAAAGGAATTTGCTGGCTTTACACCGGCTCTGCGGCCCTACTCGCTTCACTCCTCGATTCGCTTATCGATGCCGTTGCCTCGGCGGTTAACTACGCCGCAATTCGCTGGGCCACCAAGCCACCCGATGCCAATCATCGTTTCGGCCATGGCAAACTCGAAGCCATTGCAGCGCTCGCCCAGAGCGGTTTTATTACTGGCTCAGCCCTGCTACTGGCGATGCATGGCATTGATCGCATGCTCAATCCAACCATAGTGAAGAACCTGCCCATTGGTTTAGCGGCAATGGCTTTTGCCATGCTCCTCACCATTGCGCTCGTCGCCTTTCAAACCATTGCCATCGCGAAAACCGACAGCACCGCGATCCGTGCCGACCGGCTGCATTACCAATCCGATATTCTGATGAACTTGGCGGTGTTTAGCTCGCTGGCGTTAACTTGGTACGGCTGGCAAGCTGCCGATGCTTGGTTTGCTCTGGCGATCGCTTGTTACATGCTGTTTAGTGTCGTGGCCATTGTCCGCCATGCTTTTTCACACTTGATGGATCGCGAGCTATCCAGCGATGAGCGGCAACAAATCATCGATCAAGTGCTACAGCATCCGCAAGTGCGCGGCTATCATGATCTTCGCACCCGTCAGTCTGCCGGAACCCGATTCATTCAGCTTCACCTTGAGCTTGATGGAGCGCTGTCACTCACCGAAGCCCATGCCATTTGCGATCAGGTCGAACGCAACGTCGCTGATCTATTTGACCTAGCGGACGTTATTATTCATCAGGACGTCGCCTCGAGGTGATAGCAAATGACGCGTTGAACTTGCTAAACTGGGCGGCACTGTTTGTTCTCCATTCAAAGAGTTTTTACTATGCCTCTGCTCGATAGCTTTACGGTTGACCACACCAAAATGGCAGCGCCTGCCGTTCGTGTTGCCAAGACCATGCAAACCCCTAAACAAGACACCATTACGGTGTTTGATCTGCGCTTTTGTGTACCCAATGCTGAAATTCTATCAGAGCGTGGGATCCACACCCTTGAGCACCTGTTTGCTGGCTTCATGCGTGACCATCTGAACTCTGATCAAGTTGAAATTATTGATATTTCGCCAATGGGCTGCCGCACCGGTTTCTACATGAGTCTGATTGGCACGCCGACCGAACAGCAAGTCGCTGACGCTTGGTTGGCGGCCATGGAAGATGTGCTGGCGGTGTCGGATCAAAATGATATTCCAGAGCTCAATGAGTACCAATGTGGCACGTTTGCCATGCACTCGTTAGAAGAAGCTCAACAAATCGCCCAAGCAATCAAGAGCAAGGGCATTGGCATCAATAGCAATGACGCATTAGCCCTGCCCCAGTCACTGCTCAGCCAATTGTAATCGTCGCCAGCCCAACGGCATTTGCAGGTGGTTGCGATCATGTAAAACAGCGCAACCATCTCTTTACTTCATGGTTCCGGTTAGCCAATATACCGGCTGGCTTTTTGAATTGTTGTTAGCGCTATGATGTATCTAATTGTCATTCTCGTCGCCAGTCTACTGGTCAATATTCTTCTCTTCGTCGAGCGCTTATCGCTGCTCAAGAAAATAGCCAAAGGCGACAAATTGCTGCGCAACACCAATCAGCAATTGCAATTAACCCGTCAGACGCTGACCCACACCGCCCATCAATTACAAGAACAGATGCTGCGCCAGGTCAACGCTCAGCAAGGCGCTATTCAGCAGCGCAATTCGCAGGTGCTGGAACATTTGATTGAGCGGCTCCCGGCCATTATTCAAACACAGGCACAAACCGGTCAAAACTACGTCCAAGTCCTGAAAACACTGCCATCACCGGAAGGCTGTAGCGTCGAAGAACTGACGGAGTACTTTAAAGAGCGCAACAAAACCTGGGCACGACTGTGGCAAATGCGCGATCCAAATGCATTGATGAAATTGATGAATGCGATGATGAGCCAGTCCACTAGCGAAGCCAAGCAACCTGAAACGTCGACCTCGTGAATGCTGTTCAGCCTCTAACCGAAGACGACCCACAACGTCAGCAGAAACTGGCTCAGTTTGTTGAGTCCCACGAACAGCAACACGCTATGACCGGCAGTCGCGGCATGCGACTGCACTACGTCTATTACCCTCAGCACAACAAGCCAACAATCGTCATTGCGCCGGGCCGAGCGGAAGCCGCTTTTAAGTATCGCGAGCTGGCGATGGACTGCTATCAACGCGGCTTTCAAGTCGCGGTGATCGACCATCGCGGTCAAGGCCTATCCGAGCGCTTTTTCCCTCAGCGCCAGCTGGGCCATATGGACGATTTTGACTATGCTGCCAACGATTTATTGCAGTTAGCCAAACGCGTTCAATTTGGCCGCCAACCGTGCTTTTTAATTGCTCACTCAATGGGCGCCACCATCGGCTTGCGGGCTTGTCAATTGGATCCCAGCCGGTTTAGTCGAATGGCATTAATGGCGCCGATGCTGTCACTGTCGTTGCCAATGCCGAGCGTTTTGATGTCACTCTATTTATGGTGGCGAAGTAGTAAAGAAAAAGTCGCTTGGCGCAAGCATCGGCAGCCACCCGATTACATATCAGCGGATCGCCGTGAATATCAAGACGGCGGCTTTCGCAACAACCCGCTGACCTCAAGCTTGGTGCGCTATAAAGCATTTCGAGAGATGTATGAGCAGCAACCAGAATTGCAGCTAGGTGGGCCAACAGCAGGCTGGCTGCGCGCCGCGCTCAAGCTCATTGCCACCGTGTTCGATCACCTTAACGACATTCAAACGCCAATGCTGGTCGCTCTGGCTGATGATGAACGCGTCGTCACACCTGCCGGCCAACACAAGCTGCGTCAGCGACTCGCGCACAGTTCGTTGCCACAACAATGGCTACAATTGGAGCAATGTCGCCACGAACCACTACTGGAAGTGGATGCCGTTCGCACCCCGTTAATCGAGCGCATCAGCGAATTTTTTACCGAACAATCGGCAACCCGCTAACGATCGGATTGAGCACTGACGCCAATCGCTCAGGCTCAGTTAATGGTAGCAAGTGCTCACTTCCAGATAATTCAATAAAATGATGCTGGGGTTGGAGTTGCTGCCAGCGTCGCCATTGCGGCACACCCAGCGTATTGGAATGCTCGGCACGAATAGCGGTGGTCGGGACCGTTAGCCGTTTCAAGATTGGCCAAACATTCGGCAGCGAGCCATAAATTGCCGCTTCCCAAACTTTGCCAAAGCGCAATTTCAACTCACCATCAGCCATTTCGAAACCATGCTCAATGTAGGCATCTAGGGCCTCATCTGACATATTGCGAAACGCCGCTGCGCGGCGATGAAAACGAAATGCTGCCTGCCGATCGGCAAACTGCTCTGGGCGCCCGAGGGTTTTCTTAATCATTGGAATGCGGCGCTTCATTGACCACGGCAACCAGCGGAGAAAGTAGGATTTGTGTGACGGCAGCATCACCGGATCGACCAAGATTAACTGGCGGAATAAGTCAGGACGCCGTTGCGCCGCCATTATGCCAAGCACAGCGCCGAGCGAATGGCCCAATAACACCACCGGCAGCAATTTTTGCGCTTCGATTTGCTGAATCAAGTCGGTCGCCAGGTGCTGCCAATTCAAGCGTGAAGGAGGCATTGGCTGGTCACGCCACAACGGCCGGTGTTCAGTGAGCCAGATCTCCAGATCATCATCAAGCTGCTGCAACAGCGGCCGATAAACCAACGGCGGAAAACCATTTGCAGGCGATAGCACCAAGGGTGTCGCATCGTGGTCGCGGTGGCGGCTTGAATGAAGGATCAGTGGGGTCATGGCTACTCCAGAAAACAACAGGGAATGTTATCCGCTGAATAGTAAAATAGCCGAATGGTCAGACCAGTTGAAATGAAGGGAAAAGCAAACGAACGGCACAACGGGCCGCTAATCAACGAACTTGCAGATCAGGGTCGCTTTGAATCAGGCCGTGATGATCAACAGTGAGTAAGGTGTGCCCGTGCTCTAAAACAGCCAGTGGCGCCATTTCGGCATTACGGACAAACAGCAAATTTGCCCCCATGTGAATCAAATCACTGACGCGATCCATCTGAAATTGTTTTAGTTTTTTTGAATGTTGCTCAGGCACAGCAACTTTTTTACGACGCTCTTTTAAGCCAAAGGCTGAGCGTGCCCCAAAAACCATGAATTCCTCTCTGGAAAATCGTTATCGCGATCGCCATCTTGTTGGCAATCGTCATTTTTTAGTCAAGCGCAAGCATATCCTTAACTTGTTGCGAAGCAATGTCAACTGGAATGTTAGGCTCGGCTAATTTATCGAGATCTGCCGCCAATTCTGGCCCTGAAGCAGCGGAATTGGCAGCAGCATGTTCACCCGACGGCCGTTATTTGGCAGTCCAGTGATCCATCCAGCGGAACACTTCGGCATACCACTGTTTGAGGTTGTCCATGTTGAGGATCCAATGATTCTCATCCGGATACATGATCAAACGACTCGGAATACCGCGGCGCTGCAGTGCAGTAAAGGCGGCAATCCCCTGATCGTATGGCACGCGGAAGTCTTTTTCGCCATGAATGACTAACATTGGCGTTTGCCAGTTGTCGACATAGTTGGCTGGGTTGAATTTGACGTAATCATCGGCGCCCTGCCACTGCGGTCCGCCCCATTCATGCTCTGGAAACCATAATTCTTCGGTGGTCGCATAGAAGCCCGGCAAGTCATATAAACCAGCATGATTAATCAAACACTTAAAGCCATCATTCCAGTTACCGGCAATCCAGTTGATCATGTAACCACCATAAGAGGCGCCAAGGGCACAGGCATTATTCTGATCCAGCCAAGGTTGCTGTTTAGCAACGGCTGCAAACCCTTTTTGAAGATCTTCGAGTGGCTTACCGCCCCAATCACGAGAAATTGAATTGGTAAACTGCTGGCCATAGCCGGTCGAGCCATGGAAATCGATCATCACCACGCCATAACCCTGTGCCGCCCACAACTGAGCATTCCAGCGGAAATGGAACATATTGCCAAACGAGCCTTGCGGGCCACCGTGGATCAAAAACGCCACAGGGTATTTGTTACCTGCTTGATAACCAACAGGCTTCACCCAGTAGCCGTAAACCGTCTCATTGTTCCAGCCAGCAAATTCAAACTGCTCGAACTGGCCAAATTGGGTATCAGCCAAGCGCGACTTGTTGACCTCGGTTAAGGCTGTTGTTTGGCGACTGCTCAAATCTAACGCATAGATGTCTTTTGGCGCATTCAGTGCGTGACGGCTAAACACCAGTTGATTGCCAGCCAAATTGAGGTCACCGGCATAGCCATCATTGAACAAGCGGGTCACTTCGCTGCTGTTGATGTCAATTTCAAAAATACTGCGCTGACCCAAATCCTGCGCCGTGACATAGAGCTTGCGGCCATCATCGCTAAAGATTAGTGAGCCGGTTGAGCGATCCCAATCGGCCGCAATTTCTTTCGATTTACCGGTCTTTAAGTCCCGCAATATGATGCCAAAACGGTCGGCTTCAAAGCCGGGCTTTTTCATCGCCAGATAAGCCAACGTTTTACCATCAGGCGAAAGCGTTGGATGGCTGTCCCAAGCTTTATTTTGCTCGGTCAGGTTAGTTATTTTTCCGCTGCCAATTTTGCTGTAATACAAATCAAAATTGGTGTGCCAAGGCTGATCCGGCCCCGGTGCTTTAGCGGCGAAAATCACCGCCTTGCCATCGTGAGTGATGGCGACTTCTTCCATGCCAGAAAATGGCCGTGCCGGTACATCGGTGTTCCAACCCAGCATCACAGGCTGTGCATCATCGATGAGCTTGCCATTGATTGAAGCCGTGTACAGGTGACGCTTGAAAGGCGGCAACCAAGTATCCCAGTGGCGTACCATTAGTTGATCGTAAACGCGACCGGTGGCTTTTTGCGCCTGATGCGCGGCAATTTTGTCAGCCGAGCATTGCAGGGTATCGCAGTTGATATCAACGCTCATCGACAGTACCAAGGTCTCGCCATCGGCGCTGAGCTTAAAACCTTCAACATCGAGTGGTAGATCAGATACCTGCACCGCCTCACCACCGTTTAGCGGCAACCGCCAGATCTGCGAGGAGCCACTGCGCGATGTAAGAAACAACAAGCCGCTGCCATCTGGCGCCCACACCACATTGTGCTCACCACTGCCGCTGGTCAGTTGGCGTGCCTCGTTCGGCTTATTGAGGCTTTTGATAAATAGATAGTTCGATTTTTTCTGGTCGTCGACCGCTGGCGATTTAACGCCATAGACCATGTGTTTGCCATCTGGCGATACCGTGACGCTGTGAATCTTATTCAAGCTGGCTATGGTATCGACCGTCAGGCCCTGAGTGTCGGCATAAACACTGTTGGCACCGGCCGCAAGCGCCAATGCCAAGAGCTGATATTTCATCGGAAAACTCCTAATTGTAATGACCTGGAAACCCGCTATTGGGCATAAAGCAGGGCTTGGTAGTTTGGTTGTTATTATTTTTGGCGCGCCAATTATACCGAATCGCCGGCTAGTTCAATCGGTTACCGAAAAAGATCCACAGTCCCTCGGGCAAGATCACAGTCTGCCGTTTTTAACAGCCTGTTTGTTGTCCTTTTATTGCACAAACGATCATTGTTGATAATATTTGCTCGCATTTGATTGATTAAATGGATTTAACTATGCGTTCTCTTCGAGCACTCGTGGCGTTGTGGTCTCTTTTCAGTGCCAGCCAAATTTTTGCTGCACCCTCGCAGCCTTTACTTCCCCTAGAGGTTTATGCCAACCCAGCAGAAATCGGCATGATGCGCCTTTCCCCCGATGGCAAACGATACGCCTATCGGCTGACTCGCGGCGACAAGAAATACCTCGTCGTGAAGCAGTTTGGGCAGGAAAAACCGATTGGCGCCATCGATATCGCAAGCATCAACCCGCGTAACATTTACTTTATTGACCAGCATCGTTTGATTTTAAGGGCTTATGAGTACACCGCGATTGGTGGCTTTATCGGCAAACACAATGTGTCAATGGCTTGGGTTTATGACTTACAGGAGCAAAAAATCAGGCAACTGCTGTTCCCGGGATATGGCATTTTCAAGGGCCAAGGAGGTCTTGGCAAAGTGGTGGGTGTCATGCCTGAACAAAACCGCATTTTTATGCCAGCCTATATCGGTGACATGTATAGCGGCGCCGATCCAATATACACCCTGACTTCTGTTCGCCTTGATCGCAAAAGTAAACCACGGAAAATGACCCTCGGCTCCCATGATGCTACCGACTTCTTCGTCGATGAAAACGGCGAGATCATTGCTCAAGAGTACTACAGCAATAAAGATGATATTCATCGTGTGCAAGCCCGACAAGATGGCCAGTGGGTCACTATTTTTGAAGAGAAAGCTCGAATCAGAAAGCGTAGCTTCGTCGGTTTAACCCCCGATCGCAGCAGTTTAGTCATGCTCAAAACCGACAAATCAGGGCGGCGAAATTACTTCACCATGTCACTACAAGATGGTGCTATTTCTAAACCACTCTTTGAAAACAAAAACGCCGATGTCGAAGGGGTGATGAAAGATCTTAACCGAGTCGTTTACGGGGTGAGATTCTCTGGATTTTATCCAAGCTATGCCTTCTTTGATCCGAAAATTGACAAGCTCTATCAGAGTATTCAACAGTCATCACCGAATCATTCTTTTACCATTTCCGACCATACTCCTGATTGGTCAAAGATCCTGTTTTACGTCGAAGGCAAAGGCAGCGCCGGCGACTACATGCTGTATGAAAACGGTGGTTTCTCGTTTGTCGATACCGCTCGCCGATACGTTCATCCGTCTCAAGTTCATCCTGTGGTCGCAACCGCCTTTCAAGCAAGAGATGACCTGACCATTCCAACGTTACTAACGTACCCGAAGACCTCACCACAGCCGGCTAAAAAGTTACCGACTGTGGTGTATCCGCACGGCGGTCCAGCTTCCTACGACAAAGTCAGGTTCAATTGGATGGCCCAATACCTGGCTAGTCGCGGCTTCTTGGTGATCCAGCCGCAATTTCGCGGCTCAAGAGGGTTTGGTAGCGCACACCGAGCGGCAGGCAACGGTGAATGGGGCAAGAAAATGCAGCATGACATCACTGACGCCGTGAAGCACTACATCGCGGCAGGCGAAGTCGATCCCGACCGCGTTTGTATCATGGGCGCCAGCTATGGCGGCTATGCCGCACTCGCAGGCGGAGCCTTTACGCCTGATTTATATCAGTGTGTTGTCTCGATTAACGGCGTCAGCGGCATTCCGGAAATGCTAGAGTTTGAAGAAGATCGCCGCGATTCTGATAGTTGGGTACTCACCTATTGGCGCAAAGTGATTGCCAACAACAACTTATCTGATGGATTTCTGGAGTCTATTTCGCCACTTCATCATGCTAAAGCATTCAAAGCGCCGGTCCTGTTGATCCATGGCGAAATCGACAAAGTAGTGCCACTCGAACAATCCGAAGACATGGCAGATGAGCTGGCCGACGAAAACAAAGAGTTTGAGTTCGTCGAGTTGGAAGACGAAGGGCACAACTTGCACCAGTCAAAATCCAAGCTGGCGACCTTAAAAGCGATCGACAAATTTTTGCAAAAGCATCTGAACAAAGCCGCATAGCGGCGACCCGAGGCAATTGCGGGCAAGTTAATTATTTCGGCAATGCAATCTGAAAGCGCACGCCAACGGGCGAATCAACCAGCTTGATCGAGCCATTGTAGGCGTTGTAGATGATGTTGCGAATGATGTTCAGGCCCAAGCCCATGTTGCCTTTGGTTTTGTTGGGGGAATAAAACGGCTCAAACACTTTGTCTTTGTCGTTGGCCGCAATTCCGACTCCGTCGTCGTGGTAGGTGATATGGATATGAGAAGACGATTCCGACACGCCAATCGAAATATGGCCGCTGTTGGAGCCGTTGAAACCGTGAACTAGCGAGTTATCCACCAAGGCGCTAAAAATTTGCCACAAGGTATAACGCGAGCGACAGCGGATCCCCGTATCGGCCTCAATCGCCATATTGGCAAAACCGGTTTGTTGCTGATAACTGGTTTTCAGCTCGCGTAACAACTCACCAATATCGAACTTGGCTTCCGATTGAAATGAACCGCTGGAATCGACCTGTTTAAAGATTTGGATCAGCTGCGAACCTTTGTACAGGTTGGATTCGGTTAGTTTGAATTTTTCTTCCAAACTTTCGAGCAATCCCGTTGCTTGCGACTGCGATAGGGTCCTGTTGGTAATGCCGCTTAGCAGGCGGTGAATATCGCTTTGCGCACAAGAAACCGCAGTCATGGCAACGCCCAGCGGCGTATTCAATTCATGGGCAATGCCAGTGAGCAACGTTTTCACCATCACCTGCTTTTCAGCTTCAAGGCGTGATGCTTCGTCGTCTTGCTGGCGCCTCACGACTTCCGACAATTCACTGTTAAGCCGTTGCAGCTCTTGGGTACGGTCATCAACAGTCTGAGCGAGTTGGCGGTTGGCTTCCAACAACTGCTGCCGATACGCCGCGTTCTCAAACACCACGGCGGCAAGGTTAGCCGAGGTTTCAATGAACTGCAGATCCTCTGCTGTCGGCGACTGAGGTTCGTTGTAATAAATAGCGAAGGTGCCATAGATTTTACCGTGTGAGCCAATAATCGGCTCAGACCAACACGCACGTAAACCAAAACCCATTGCCAGTTGCTTGTACTGTGACCAGTAGGGATGGCTATTGATGTCCTCAACCACCACCCGCTTCTTAGAAAACGCCGCCGTGCCACAAGAACCAACGCCGAGGCCGATGGAGACGCCATCCAGTGCGTCGCAATACGCCTTAGGTAACGACACCGAGGCCAGCGGATGCAGGGTTTGCTGTTGTTCGTTGAGAGCCAGCACCGAGGTTTTCATCGCTGGATTGAACTCTTCGGACTTGGCACAAAGAAAGCTGAGGATGGTATCGATTGACTCGCCTTGCGCGGCAAATTTCAACACTTCAGCCCTACCAGCTTCCAGTCGGCTCAAGCGTTGCCAATAATCGGCGTTTTTTTCGTATGTCGCGCTAGTCACTAGTATCGGCACCCGATCAATAAGAACCAATGAAATACAAGTTTAATTTTAGAGCGAGACTCTGGAATTGGCGAATGGCGCTTTATTACAGAGCATAATATCTGTTAAGTAAAAACCAAGACACCAGATCACTTATTCAAATACCGTCATAAACTGGCAACCTTGAGCTAATTGTGGATGCTGGCTTGCAGCAATCTCAAGGCTCGTTGCTGGTCGGACACCAGCCAATGGAATTAGGATCAAAAAAGCGAGCCGAAGCTCGCTTTTTCACTGAGTCGCTAGCGGTTATTCGCCTTCGAGTGGCAAATCAACCAACGGGCTGACATCGGCTTCGTAATCAACGTTGTCGAAATCAAAACCAAATAACTTGAGGAAGTCCGACTTGTAACCGGCATAATCGGTCAGTTCGAAAATGTTGTCGGTCTCAACCTGTGGCCATAAATCGGTGACCGCCTGTTGCACCGAGTCATCCAGCTCTTTGCCGTCAACCCGAATGCGGTTGGCTTCATCGAGGATTTCTTCGCTCAGGTACAACTGATTGAACAAACCACTGATTTGCTCAATACAACCTTCGTGAGTGCCCTGCTCTTTCATCACTTTGTACAGCAGTGAAATATACAGCGGCATAATTGGAATGGCAGAAGAAGCCTGAGTCACCAGCGCCTTCAGTACAGCAACATTGGCCTTGATGCCCTTGTCGCCATATTGCTTGTTCATTTCGCTCACCGCGCGATCCAAATCTTCTTTGGCGCGACCAATGGTGGCGTGGCCATAAATAGGCCAAGTCAGCTCTTTACCGATGTAGCTATACGCAACCGTGCGGGCATTGTCAGCCAATACGCCTGCTTCGGCCATCATGTCAATCCAGCGCTGCCAATCTTCACCACCCATCACCTTGACGGTATCAGCAATTTCTTGCTCATTGGCTGGCTCTACCGATACTTCGTGGATGACTTCTTTGCTGGTGTCCAACGTGCGGGCCGTGTAGCCCTCACCAATTGGCTTCAATACTGAAGTGAAGGTTTCGCCTGATACCGGATCGGTACGGCGAGGTGATGCCAACGAATACACCACCATATCAACCTGACCTAAATCTTTCTTAATCAGGTCAATGGTCTGTTGCTTAATGGCATCCGAGAATGCATCGCCATTAATGCTTTTGGCATAAATACCCGCTTCATCGGCAGCGGCATGAAAGGCTGCTGAGTTGTAGTAACCAGCCGATGCACACTTCTTCTCTGTGGGTGGCTTTTCAAAAAACACACCGATGGTTTTCGCCTCTGAGCCACCGAACGAGGCGGTAATGCGAGAAGCAAGGCCGTAGCCAGTCGATGCGCCAATTACCAGCACGCGTTTTGGGCCATCGGTGATGGCGGGCTGCTGACGAGTGTATTCGATTTGTTGTTTGACGTTTTCAGCACAACCAACTGGGTGTGCGTTAATGCAAATAAAGCCACGTACGCGCGGTTTGATGATCATAACGGTGTTGTCCTCGTGTGCACCGAATCTCGGAGCTTTTTAGTCAAAAGCCCATGAAATTGAGGTCAGGGCCTAGCAATGAAGTTGCTAATAGTGGCGGCATATTATCCATGTCTCAAGTTTTCGACAAACTCGACCACTTCATTAGCGCGCTTGCTTGCCAATATTGGGGCTTGGGTAACAACTTTGCTTTGAAAGCATCCGCCGCAAGGACGCGGCGGCTGAGCCATCAGTGACGATTTCACGGCGTCTTGAAAAGTAACGTTGTTACCCAAACCCGTCCCACTGCATCACCCGTTGCTAGCTACTTTTGCCGACAGGCCAAGCCCACCAAGCTAAACGCCAAGGTACAGGTTGTCGCCATTAACACCACCATGGGCAGCGGGCCGTGATCATTACCCAGCGTCACCAAGCCGCTGGCTAGCGCGCCCATACCGAACTGACTCGCACCAAGCAACGCCGAAGCGGTACCGGCATTGGTACGAAATAGCTCCATCACTTGTTGCGTGGCATTGGGAAAAACAAAGCTATTGACGCCAATCGCCAGCGCCATCAGCGGCACAATCGTCAGCAGTTGGCCCAGTCCTGAGGCGACCAAAGCCACTAGGCTGATTAACGCCATCAACTGCACAGTTTGTGCTCGCCGCAATACCACCCGCGCTTGGGCGCGGCCAGCTAAGCGGCCATTAAAGAAAGCGCAAGTTGCCATCACCACAACATTGGCGGCAAACAAAATCCCGTACAGCTGGGGACTGGCGCCAAAATATTCCATGTACAGGTATGGCGAGCCGGCAATAAACGCAAACATGGTTGAAGCGTGAAATGCCATACCGATAAACCACAGCCACCCTTTGGGTTCGGTTAGCACCACTTTGTAACGGCGAAACAGCGCCAACAAATTAGTGCCGCCAACGCCCGGCGCCAAATCGCCAAAGGCGCGCCAAGACCAAGCGAGAGCCACCGTGCCGTACACCGCCAGCACCCAGTAAATGGCGTGCCAATCGCCCAAGTGCAATAGAAATGATCCCACCGATGGTGCCAATAGCGGCGCCACCAGCATCACCGATAAAATCGCCGAACGAACCTTAATGGCGGCAGGACCATCAAATTTGTCGGTAATAATGGCATTAATGACGACCGATCCAGCAGCGCCACCAAATGCCTGAACAACCCGCCAAATCATAAATGACTCGACGGTGGTGGCAATTGCCGCAGCGGCACTAGCCACAACAAATAGAGCGAGGCCACCCAACATCACTGGGCGTCGGCCCAAGCCATCCGACAACGGACCGTGGACTAACTGACCTGCGGCAAAGCCAATCAAAAACGTGGTGAGCGAGCGCTGCACATCAGCTAGTGGGGTGTTGAAATCGGTGGCAATGGTTGGCATCGCCGGCAGGTACATATCGATAGCCAGAGGCGTCATGGCCACAATCATGGCCAACAAAGTAATCATGGCTGCCACGACTACCCTCTCATATCAGCAAAAATGGAGGGCAAGTATACAGGCTGTAGCCGCCAGACTTAAGACGCTCTGCGGGTTTGATGATAATCGTCGTTGTCTGCTTCGGTCTCAATCAGCGTACGGGTAATGTGACTGGCCTGAGTTCGGACATCCGTTTGAATCTCTTCGGCGAGGCCACGCGCGCCCTCAACCTGTTGTTGCACCGTGTCCATAGCGTGATTAAACAAGCTCACTTGTTGCTCTTGCTGCTGGACAAAATTATTCGCCTGATGAGCAACACTTACCGCCTGCTGCGACTTTTCACGAACGCTTTCCGAAGTATCGAGTAGTTGCTGGGCAATCTGCTTTTGATTACTGGAAGCCGTTCGAACCTCATTAATATTGCCTTCAAGGCTTGTCGAGGCCTGGCCCAGTGTTTCAAGGATCTGGGTAATTTCGCCCAATGAGTTTTGCGTTTTCATGGCCAGACCACGAACTTCATCGGCCACCACCGCAAAACCTCGGCCATGCTCTCCTGCCCGCGCTGACTCAATGGCCGCATTTAACGCCAGCAGATTGGTTTGCTCGGCAATGGTGCGAATGACATCGAGAATGGCGCTAACATCGCTGACCGAAGCGGTAAGGTCACGCAACGAGGTCAGCCCTTGCTCGGTCGCCACCGCCGTTTGTTCACTGGCGGCAATCACTTGGGCGACATCGGTCTGACTGTGAGTCATTGCCGCTTCGGTTTCCCGCGCATTAGTTTCGACTTCAGCTGAAATACGGCTTAACTCGGTAGTAATTTCTGCCAACGCCGAGGTCACTTCGCGCGAGCCAAGCAGTTGCTGCTCGGTATCATTATTGGAGCGGCAAATGTGATTAACCTGACCGCTGATACTTTCTAATGCGTTTGATACCACCTGCAGCTGATCCTGACGGCGTTTCATGTCCGCCATTTCCTGCTCAATCAGCTGATTGAAGTAAGCGGCAATCTCGCCCATTTCAGAACGCTTGTTGCGAATATCAATGGTGGTCAGCTCATCGCTTTCAAGCAGTTGCTTAAAACCTTCGCGCAGCTGCCGCAGCGGCTTCAGTACGTAGTGGAATTGCAGCAAGTAGTTCACAATGGCAATCAGCAGCAAAATAGCCACTAAGGCCCCCACCACCAGTTGCAGTCGGTCGAGCATGGCTTCGCGCTCCGCTGCGACCACCGCTTCGCCTTTGGCAACCTCGTCACCAAAGCGCTGCATGTCTTGCGCCAGCGCCTGCAAACTTTGTTCACGCTGATCCGCCAGTTGTTGTGTTTGTTGCAGTTCACCAGGGTAACGTTTGATCAGGCTAGCCAGCTCGGCAACGGCCAGTTCGCCAACTTCTTCGGCCGCTTCGTCATCGTCACCGAGAGCAAATTCATCTTGCTCTACTTCAAGGTAAACGCCGAGCAACGGCAGCGCTTGAATCCGCCGGCTCAGTTCGGCCAGATTATTAACCAGCGTGGCAATGTGTTGGCGCGCCTGAGGCTGACTATTAAACAGATCCTGACGGGCGTCACTCAACTCGTGCAGTAAACTGGCGACATCGGCACTGATATCGGTAAATTGGCGCGCCGCATTGGGGTTGTTGTCATAACCATCGGCGGCGTAGCGAATCAAGGATTTGCTACTGGACAGCATTTCTCGCTCGGCATTTTTCAACAATGCCATCGGATCGCCACTGAGTTTGCCAATGGCGCGATAGTCCGATTGTGTTTTCTGCAATAGCAAATTGACCTGTTCACTAATCGGTGCAGATATCGACGGCGGCAGCGTTGCCAAATCTTGCTCAAGCTTGCGGAGGCGTTGCTCAACCTCGACCAGCAACACGGCATCACCGGTCAGCAAATAATTCTGCAGCGATGCCACCACGCCAAGCGACGCCGCTTCTTTAATGGTTTGATAGGTGGTTCGTTGTTCACTGGCGCCATTGAGTTGACCTTTGGCCCAATACAACATGGCCATAAAGGCAAGGCTGACAGAAAACAGGGTGATGGTAGAGAACCTGGAATAGTGGGATACGCGCATCGCAGTGTCAGCCGGTAGTGAATGGTTGGCTGGCACAGTAGCCAAGAAATATGACAGATTCATGAAATTATTAAATGGTAATCAAGACGTTGCCATATAGACATCAAAACGATTTTTCTTCGTCACAATCTGATGGTGGGGCTGCTGGCCGGCCATAAAATCGGCATAGTCGGGACGTTTCACCACGACTCGCTTAGCGGCATGTTGTCGCGCGACGGCCAACAACTCATCGGCATCTTCATCAGCACCAACCAGCTGTTGAAACAAGCGCATTTCCTTTTTCACCTGCGCCGATTTGGCCCGATGGGGAAACATCGGATCGAGATAAATGACATCGTGCTGTGGCAAGGTTTCAATCATTTGTCGCGACTGACCATGATGACATTGCACCCGCTCGGCCACCCAAGGGCCAATATCGGCATCAAGACAAGCACGCTGATAACCGTCGTACAATAGCGCTGCCACTGCTGGGTGGCGCTCCACCAATGTCACCGAACACCCCAAACTCGCCAAGACCATGCCATCGCGACCTAAGCCTGCGGTGGCGTCCAACACTGTCGGGGTTTGCCCCTTTTTCAGCCCTACCGCTTTGGCAACGGCCTGACCACGACCGCCACCAAAGTTGCGCCGATGAGCAACAGCCCCCGACGCCCAGTCAACCCACACATCTCCCAACTTGGTTTGCTGGCGATCGCGCAGAACTAAACCGCGAGCAGTTAAGATCAGTTGTAATCCAGGCTGTTTAGTTGGACCAAAAGGAAGGGCAAAGCGACGAGCAAGCTGTTTGGCGCCATCGACAAGTTCGGCACATTCGGCAATAACAGAGATGGCAGTCATTCAAAGCGTTAATACCAGCAAAATCATGGTCGCTATTTTACACCAATCCGATTCGCTTTCAGACAACAACTTGTTAATCTAGCGCAGATTGGTTGGTCACCAGGATGGTTTTACTTTGGCCCGAGAATGGTTTTCTCCCGAAACATGGCAAAACAAATCGCTCTTTGTCGCGATTGGCTTAGGCGTGCTCGGTGCTGTCACCAACCTATTTACCATTCCCATGTTCGCCAATACCAGCTTGGTCCTCGGCGGCGTGTTCAGCATGCTAGCCGCTATTCTTATGCGCCCCCATCACGCCTTGCTGGCGTCGGTGATTGCCACCACCGGTTTGCTGATTAACTGGCAGCATGGCTGGGGCTACATCTGGTTTCCGCTCGAAGTGCTCTTCGTCAACTGGATGGTGCGGCAGCGTATTCACGCACTGATTGCCGATTTACTCTATTGGCTGCTGGTGGGGATGCCACTGGTGTATTTGGTGCTGATCAGCGTCGAGCAACTGTCACCGCCGATGCTCGCGACCATTCTGGTCAAGCAAGCCCTCAACGGCTATTTGTATACCTTACTTGCAGCATTCATTGCCATGCTGCCGTGGTGCCGCACCTTCCTGTCTGATCGACCGCTGTCGCTACCGCCCTTAAAAATTTATCTAACCCAAGCATTCGGTATGCTGGCAACGCTGAGCCTGTTGGCTTATGGCTTGGTCAGCGAGCGCCATTACACTGATGATGTCAAACAACAACTGGAATTGGATTTATCCAATTACAGTGGCCAAATCCGCACTTACGGTTTGCAGCAAAAAGCCATTGAGCGCAATCAAATGGATGCCTTGGTCGCGATTTGGCGGACCAACTTAGGCCCTGGCGTAATGCCTTCGCAGGTGCAGTTAGATGCCATGTTCGAAGCCAACCCCAGATACCTGGCATTGATGTTGGTGTCACCAGATGGCCAACTGTTGCGCTACAGCCAGCAAAGCGACTTCCAGCAGAGCTTGCGCAGCCGCTCTCCAGCGCCTCAAATCAAGCAAGATGAGCTACAACGCGCAGGCAAGAGCCGGCTGACCCGCTTATCGCATTCAGTAGCCAATTCAGACTTTGGTTTTCAGCCAACAGTCATTGCCACCCGGCCGATTTACGGCACAGACAACTTCACCATCAAAGGCTATGTACAAGGCATTCTGCCACTTAAGCAGCATCAGAAAAATTTGGACAGCTTTCTTGCCGGAACGCCGTTTGAATTTGTCATTTTAGATAGCAATCAACAGGTCAATCTGAGCAGCAGCAATCTCGGCTTGCCACTCAATAGTCACTTTGTGTTTGACACTCAGAGTATGTCGGCGCTGCCGCTACCCTTACCCGCGTTAACCACCGAACTGGGCAATCGCAAAGCCGACTATTTCTATCACCGCCGCCCTCTCGATCAGCAAACTGAAGTGATGGTATTAACGCCGGCGACGAAAGTTTTGGTGAAGCTGCAACAGCATTATCTCAAATGGGCGCTGTTTATTGTCATTGCCTCACTGGCCTCCGTGGTCCTCGGACAGCTGCTGGCGGGTTTGTTTACCCAGCCTCTGGATGCCCTGCTGCGATTTTCCAGTCAGGACAACTTCCCCATCCCGAAAGACAAATCACAAAGCCATAACTTCCATTATCGCGAGCAACACCAGTTATTCGCCAACATCGTGCGGAAAACCAAAGCGCTGGCCAGCTACCACAACTCGCTGGAACATCAGGTCAGCACCCGCACCCAAGAACTGCAAATGCTCAATGATCGCCTCAGTCGCGTGCTACAAGCCTCGTCCGATGGCATTTTGGAAGTCAATGGCAAAGGTCGCATCAACTTCGCCAACCAAATGTTGGCAGGCTGGTTAGAACAACCACCAGAACAATTAGTTGGCCAATCAATCGAAGGATTATTGCTACCCGTTAGTGGCTCCATGACCCTAGAGCAGTGTGTTCATGAAGCTCGCTTTACTGGCACCATGGCCGAAGGTGAGGGCCAACTGCGACGTGACGGAGTGCTGATTGAACTGGAATTCAACGCCGCTCCAACGGCTGTTGAAGATGGCAATGTCGGTGCCGTAGTGATGCTGCGCAATGCTACTTCGCGCAAAGAAATTCAGCGTAACGTTGAACATGCCCGGCGCAGTGCCGAGCTGGCGGCGCAAGCTAAATCCGATTTTGTCGCCAACGTCAGCCATGAGATCCGCACCCCGCTCAACGCCATTGGTGGCCTCATTCAATTATTCGGCCGTGACAATTTATCACTGGAGCAAAAGCAATATTTGAAGCGCATGGCCCACGGCGCCGAACTGTTGCAAGCCATCGTTAACGACATTCTCGACTTTTCCAAGATTGAAGCCGGCCACTTAGAGCTGAATGTGCAGGCGTTTGATCTCGAAGCGCTGCTCGACAACCTTAAATTGTTAATGCTGCCCAAGGCTGAGCAAAAGCAATTGCAGCTGAATCTGGAATTGGCTACGGATGTCCCCATTGGCCTTGTTGGCGACTCGTTGCGGCTTAGTCAGGTACTGATGAATCTGGTCTCTAATGCCATCAAATTTACTAAACATGGCCATGTCACCGTTACCGTCACTGTGCTGCCGGAACGTGACAGCGACAAAGCTCATCTGCGCATGGCAGTAACCGACAGCGGCATTGGCATTGCCCCAGAAAAATTAGGTAATTTGTTCCGGCCATTTACCCAAGCCGACAATGCCACCACCCGCCAATATGGTGGCACGGGCCTTGGCCTAGCGATCTGTCAGCGCTTGGTTGGCCTGATGGGCGGCCAACTGCAAGTCAGCAGCATTCCCGAGCGCGGCAGCAAATTCTGGTTTGATATTCAGTTGCCGGTCGCCGCCCCATCTGCCGAGTTGCTGCAAACACCATCGGCCATTGCTGAATCGCCTAATGTGGCATTCAATGGCCAGCGGATTTTGGTGGTGGAAGATAATAGCGTGAACCTGCAAATCACCCAGCTGATGCTGACTCGCCTTGGGTTAAAGGCCGATGGCGCAATATCAGCGGCGATTGCTTTGGAGAAACTGCAACAGCAGGCATTTGATTTGGTGTTAATGGATTTACAAATGCCAGAAATGGATGGCATTGAAGCGGTTGGTAACATCCGTCAATGCCGCGACTGGGACAACATACCGGTGGTGGCGCTGACTGCTCACGTATCGGTTGCCGATAAAAAGCGCTGCCTTGCCGCCGGCATGCAAGACCACATTGGTAAGCCGGTCGTGATGACCGAGTTGACCCGCGTGCTGGCGCGTCATTTGAGTTTTTCAGTCGACGGCGACGATAGTCACTCAGGGCCACATGAATTGGCAACCGAGGCGGCCGATCTGCAATATTTGCAGCAAACCTTCTATCAGCGCTATGGCAAAATCGACGTTCACCTGCGAACGCTGGTTGAAATTGACGCCTGGCAAGATGCCAGAGAATTAATTAACGCCGCCAGCAAGTCCGCCAGCGACTTTAAGCAAACCGAGCTGAATAATTTGCTGGCGACTTTGGCTCGCGGCATTGAGCAACGCCAGCTCGACACAACCGCTCTGGCTCAACTTGCCGATTACATCAATACCGCCCAGCGACAGTTGCAGGCGGCAGAGATCAATAGCGTCGGCTAACCACCAATGCCACTGTGGCGCAGCAGTGGTTGAATGTCAGGCTCTCGTCCACGGAACGCTTTAAACAGCTCCATTGGCGGTCGCGAGCCGCCCTGCTCAAGCACGTTATGGAGGAACTCAGCGCCAGTTTCGGCATTGAAAATACCGTCCTGCTCAAACTTATCGAAGGCATCAGCAGACAACACTTCCGCCCACTTATAGCTGTAGTAACCGGCAGCATAACCACCAGCAAAAATATGGCCGAATGAATTCTGGAAGCGATTGAACGCTGGCGGCTGGATCACTGCCACCCGCTCTCTGACTGAGGCCAGCACTTCCGCGACATCACCTGCCGATAAGTGCAGTTCAAAGTCGAACAGGGCAAATTCCAGCTGACGCATCATGCCAAGTGCCGATTGGAAATTACGGCCATCGAGCAGGCGTTGCAGCAAATCCGCCGGCAGCGGTTCGCCGGTTTCGTAGTGGCCCGAAATAAAGCTCAGCGCTTGCGGCTGCCAACACCAGTTTTCAAGGAATTGGCTCGGTAATTCAACCGCATCCCAAGGCACCCCATTGATGCCTGAGACGCTGGCAATATCGACTTTCGTCAGCATATGGTGAATGCCATGACCAAACTCGTGGAACAGGGTGACCACTTCATCGTGAGTAAACAGTGCCGGCTTATCGCCAACGGGCTTGTTGAAGTTGCAGGTCAAATAGGCCACTGGCAGCTGCAGTTGGCCTTCTGCGGTTTGCCTACGCACTCGGCATTCATCCATCCAAGCGCCGCCGCGCTTATGCTCGCGGGCGTATAAATCAAGGTAGAAACTGCCGCGGTGAACATCGCTGCTGTCATAGATGTGGAAGAAGCGCACGTCATGGTGGTAGCTATCGAAATCCTTTTGCTCCTCAACTCGCATACCAAACAACCGCTTAACCACTTCGAACAAGCCATTGACCACGCGGTTTTCTGGGAAATATGGGCGCAAGATTTCATCACTAATGGCGTATTTCGCTTGCTTGAATTTTTCCGCGTAGTAGGTCAAATCCCACACGTTCAACTCACTAACGCCATGGGTTTCGCGGGCAAACTCTGTGAGTTCGGCCAACTCTTTTTTCGCTTGCGGTAATGACCGCGCCGCCAAATCGTTGAGGAACTTCACCACTTGCTCGGGCGATTCGGCCATTTTGGTGCTGAGCGACAACTCGGCATAGTTATCAAAACCAAGTAGCGTCGCCAATTCGGCGCGCAACGCCACGAGTTCGCGCATGAGCTCAGCATTGTCCCATTTACCCGCATCTGGCCCCTGATCGGATGCTCTGGTGCAGAACGCGGTATAAACCTCGCGCCGCAGCTCGGAGTCATCGGCGTACGTCATCACCGCCATGTAGCTCGGAAACTCCAAGGTCAGCAAATAACCGTCCAACTCTTTACCGGCGGCAGCTTGCTGAGCAGCATCAAGCGCGGTTTGTGGCAGCCCAGCCAACACCGCGACATCGGTGACATGTTTTTGCCAAGCGTTAGTGGCATCTAATAAGTTGTTGCTGAACTGCGATGATAACTCCGCCATGCGGGTTTTAATCTCGCCGTAACGTTGCTGCTTGTCGGCATCCAAATCGATACCCGATAAGCGAAAATCACGCAGGCTATTGTCGATTGACTGACGCTGAGCCTGACTGAGATCAGCGTATGCTTCGCTGTCGGCTAGCTTTTGGTAGGCTTCAAACAACCCTTTGTGCTGGCCCAAATAGGTGCTGTATTGGGACAACGCAGGCAAGCAGGCATCATGCGCTTCGCGCCATTCAGGCGAATTCAACACGCTATTGATGTGGCCAACGGGCGACCACACTTGGCTAAGCTGATCATCGGCTTGCTCCAGCGGAGCCACAATGGTCTCCCAACTGACCGCCTCTGACTGAGCTAACACCTCATCAACAACGGTTTTGCAATGGTCAATGGCTTGCTCGACCGCAGGTTGAATGTGTTCAGCAGACAATTTCGAGAAAGGCGGCAATGGCGCATTTGCTAGCAAAGGATTGGTTTGATTCATTAGCATTCTCTTTAATTCACTGGCGGCAAGGATTGCAGCGCGCTATAACCTTCATATGGAGCCAGAGTCCGGTAATTCAATGGTCACTTTCAACCTGACCAACCATCTGGCAAACTGCGGACACAAATTCTAAAGAGATGCCCTCATGAAAACATTCGATTACATCTGTATTGGTGCTGGCTCAGGCGGCATTGCATCGGCAAACCGGGCGGCGATGCACGGCCAAAAAGTGGCACTGATCGAAGCCCGCCACATCGGCGGTACCTGCGTGAACGTTGGTTGTGTGCCGAAAAAGGCCATGTGGTTTGGTGCCCAAGTTGCCGAAGCAATCCATAAGTATGCGCCAGATTATGGCTTTGATGTCAGCGTCAACAACTTCAATTGGCAAACGTTGGTAAAAAGCCGCGATGCCTATATCGAACGAATTCATGGCTCTTATGATCGCGTGTTAGGCAATAATGGTATCGAAGTCATCAACGGCTTTGCCAAGTTTGTTGATAACCGCACCGTTGAAGTCAATGGCGAGCTCTACAGTGCCCCGCACATCTTAATTGCCACTGGCGGCCGCCCGACTCGCCCCAACATTCCAGGTGCCGAATATGGCATTGACTCTGACGGCTTCTTTGCCCTCAATGAGCAACCAAAGCGGGTCTGTGTGGTCGGCGCAGGTTATATTGCCGTAGAGCTAGCTGGCGTGTTGCACTCGCTCGGTTCGGTGACTCATCTGGCGGTGCGTAAACATGCACCGCTGCGAAACTTTGACCCGATGTTGAGTGACACCTTGGTCGAATTAATGGCCGAAGATGGCCCAACCCTGCACACCCACAGCATTCCAAAGTCAGTAGTGAAGCACGACGACGGCAGCCTCACCATTGAATTTGAAAATGGCCAAGGCATTACCGTTGATTGCCTGATTTGGGCGATTGGCCGCGAGCCAGCGACCGACACCATTGCCCTCGATAAAGCCGGTGTTGAAACCGACGAGCGCGGCTACATCAAGGTTGACGAACACCACCACACCAGCGCCGAAGGCGTCTATGCGGTTGGCGACAACATCGGTTACATCGAGTTGACGCCAGTGGCGGTAAAAGCCGGTCGAATTCTGTCAGAGCGCCTGTTTAATGGCCAAGATCAGATGAAAATGGATTACAGCTTGGTACCAACGGTGGTCTTTAGTCACCCGACCATTGGCACCATCGGCATGACCGAGCCAGAAGCTATTGCCGAATACGGCGAAGAAGCCGTTAAGGTTTACAACTCCAGCTTTGGCGCCATGTACACGGCGGTCACCAGCCACCGTCAAATCACTCGGATGAAATTGATTTGCGCTGGCCCAGAGGAAAAAGTGGTGGGTCTTCACGGCATCGGCTTGGGGATGGATGAAATCCTCCAAGGCTTTGGCGTGGCTATCAAAATGGGCGCTACCAAAGCAGACTTTGACGCCTGCGTGGCGATTCACCCGACATCAGCCGAGGAGTTCGTGACTCTTCGCTAGTCGCTCAAGCTGCACTTCGTCAGCGTCGAATCAGCGCAGTAATACGCTGGTTTGACGTTGGCTTCAGTGGGCTAGGCTAAGGATGATGTTTTCCGCAATAACCATCGACAAACTGCGATGCTTGAGCTCATCGTCACTAATCGCAAATGAGCTGAGGTTCTCGGTTCGCACCATTTTGCTCGCAGGCACTGCCGCTTTATCCAACTGAGCGTCATCCAACTGAGAAAGGCCCAAACGATTGATCATTTCAAAGGGCGATTGATTGGACAGTGAATTGAGTTGTTGGTTAGCCATTGGTGACCTCTGCTCTTGTCATTTGTTAAGACAAAGTTTAAGAACTTGTTACCAATCTTGAACCTAGAAAAATTACCGGTTCGGCGCCGAGAAATTACGGTTTTCTACTGGCCTGCATCGGCAATAGCAAATTGGTTTTTGCCACTGTGCTTGGCGCGATACATGGCCTCATCTGCTGCATGTTGTAAATCGACTTCATTGTCGGCATCGGTTGGGTAAACCGATACCCCAATGCTGGCGCCAATGATGATCGACTGGCCGTTAATCACAATCGGCTCACTGATGGCTGCAATTAGCTTTTTACAAACCAGCTCCATGGCATCTTTCGATTTGATGCCAGGCATAATGGCAATAAACTCATCGCCGCCAATACGGCATACTGAATCGCTTTTTCGGACATTGGCTTTAAGCCGTTTTGCGACCGTCTTTAACACTTGATCGCCAATCTCATGACCAAAGTTGTCATTAACCGGCTTAAAGTCGTCCAAATCGATAAACAACAAAGCGAGTTTGTCGTTTTCGCGCTTGGCAATCTCAATCGCCACTTCCAGCCGATCGACCGCCAACCGACGATTCGGCAACCCCGTTAATGAATCGTGATTGGCCAATTGCTCAATGACTTGTTTCTGTTCACTGAGCTTGGCATTCAACTCATAGCAACGCAGATTGTGAGCATGGATCACTTTGATCATCAGGACGCCAAAAAACAAAGTGGCAAATACCGTGGGCCCCCAACCGGCCAGTTGGTAAATAAACTCATTGGCGTCAATCGGCAACGCTTGCTGGCCACTGACAAACAACACCGTTGCCAGCATGATGGCTGCGGTAGTGGCCATGACCAGATAGACCACTTTTTTCGGGAAGCAGTAAGCGACAATCAAGGTCGCGAAGAAGAACCAGACAAAGGCGGCGCTATGGAAACCATATTGAATAATGGCCGGCATGCCACAAGCGAACAGAAAGCCGACTGCGACAGCGGCTTGAGCCGGCCGACTGAAGCGATTGCGGGCAAAGAAGAAAATCGAAACAAAGGCAATCAGCGAGCTTTGAATGAGCAGGGTGTAGGTCAGACCGGAATAAATCGCGCGATATACGCCAATCATTGCGCCGAGCGGCGCAAGAAAAATCAGGGCAATCCAAACATCATCAATCAGGTTGTTTTTCAATGCGCCAAGGAGATCATCATCACCCTGCGCACTACTACGAAAAAACTCGCGCATTGCTGTACCACTTCAGAACTGACTCAGTTCGGATTGGTTGCCGCTAAGCCATTTTCAATTGCAAATTTAATTAACTCTCTCGCGTTATCGAGTTTCAGTACTTCAATCATTTTGTACTTATGAAACTCAACGGTGCGACTCGAAATATTCATAATGTTGGCCACTTCCTTTGCCGTTTTACCTTCCGCCAATAGTTGCAGCACTTCATGCTGACGCGGCGATAACTGCGCCAGAGGGTCCGTTGCTTTAGTATCACCACCTTGGCGATACGCCTCCATCACATCAGCTGCCAGCAGCGAGGTAATAAAGGTTCTGCCAGCCAATGCTGCGTCAACTGCGGTTAACAGCTCATCGGCAGCCGAGTGCTTCAGTACATATCCGGCGGCGCCGGCATCCAGAGCTCGGATGGCGTATTTGACGTCTGGGTGCATGGTCAAAAACACCACCTTGGCGTCAACTTTTTGTTCTTTGAGCTTGTGCAGTGCATCAATGCCATTCAACAGTGGCATCGACACATCAGAAACAATGACATCGGGCTTGTGCTGTTTGGCGGCGGTGATCAGCTCACGACCATTTTCGACGGTAGCAACCACATCGTATTGTTGTGCCAATAGATTCTTAATACCCTCAGCTACGAGGACGTGGTCATCTGCTAGGATTACTGTCTTTTTCATATCCGGCTATTTGTCCTTCAACGCGATACCTTCAACTACGTTGTATCGGATCCAAAGTTCAATTTCTATTGATACTAACTCAGGAGCCACTGGATAACTTAGCGTTTTCCAATGTTTGTTGCCTAATTGTTAGTACCGCATAGCCGAGGCCAAGCTCATCTCGCGGCAATCATTGCAGGCAAAACTATAGGGAATGTTTGGTAAAGTTCAGGTGAAAAGTAGCGGCTTAAATGATAACCAGCTGTAAAAGCAACGATTATTAATTGTGCAATTGTTGTTAACCGTTAGCGCCTATTGCGCTTTGGCCGCAGCAAGCGCCATGGTCAGCTCAACCGTGGCACCTTGATTGAGCTCGGCAGCAATGGCCAATTCTGCGCCAATCAGCTTGGCCCGCTCCATCATGCTTTGCAGGCCAATCCCCGGCGACTTCATCGCCTGCTCAACATCAAAACCGACGCCATCATCCATCACCTGCAAGATCAGCCGCTGCTGTTCAATTTCAAGGGACACTTGAACCATCGACGCACAGGCATATTTAGCAACATTATCAAGCGCTTCTTGGACAATCCGAAACAAGCTCAAGCGCGCCTCCGATGACAACTCAGGCAACTGCTTACTGACATGAAACGCCACATCAATGGATTCTCGGCGGATAAAGCTTTCCACCTCTGTGGTTAAGGCATCAGCCAAACCTAGATCGTCAATCATGGCTGGATGCAAGCGGCGGGATAAATCATGGGCATCAGCCGCCACCTGAATTAAATTGGCTTTTAGTTTGGCGACCCGATCTCGCGCCGGCGCGATATCAGGATCCAATTCCAACCCGCCAACGTCGATAGAAAGTGCCGCCAAGCGCTGGCCAAAATCATCATGTAATTCAGCTGCCACCCGACGACGCTCTTCTTCTTGCACATGGATTAATTTGGCCGTTAATTTTTGCAGTTTGTCGGCACTCTCGGCTTGTTGTAACTCAGCCAATTTTTGATCATGAATATCCTGTGTGGTGCCGAGGGCAAACTCCAAATTACCCTCAGAATCAGTATCTAGCTCTGCAATTTCTCGGATCCATTTGACTTTGCCATCAATCAATAAGCGGTGTTCAGACTGGTAGACGCCTTTGTCGACGGCGTGTGCCCAACGTTGCTTGACGGCCAATTGATCCTCGGGGTGAACCAGTTGCAAATACCCTCGCCGCGTCACTCGGCGATTGTGGGGTAAACCAATCATTTGGCCCCCCTCGCCGCTCCAAATCATGGAATCATCAACCGCCTGCCATTGCCAGCTGGCCATACCCGCCATGCGCTGCGCACTCGCTAGCAAGACCTCACTTTTTTGTACCGCTAAAAATGCCACGCGGCGATTGCGAATGGTGATCACGCCAACCGCTACTGCGGCCAAGAGGGTGATCAGACCCAGCCAGAGCAACAAGGTTTGCCAGTTTTGCTTTTCCACCACCCGAACATTGGTCCACTTATCCAGCAACAAAGCGCGCTCTTGCTCAGTGATTACAGCTATTACTTGATTGAGCAGTGGCACCAATTCAGCCTTGGCCGGATGAACCGCAAATGCCTGACCAAAGCGATAGGGCGTGGTGGCTGCAAACTCGATATTGTCGATATCAGACAAACGCAACAGCTGTTCAATAATGGCATTGGAATGCACTATGCCGTCAGTCTGGCCGGTCGCCAGCCCTTCCAAGGCATTTTCAATACTGTTGTAGGTAATTAGCTCAATCTGCGGATAGTCGCGCGCTAACACATCAGCAACTGCCGAGTCTCTCAGCACCGCGAGTGAATGGCTCTGCATGTCATCAAGGCCGCTGACATAATGAAAATCGCTGCGGGTAAATAGCACCAGCTCATCAATTAAATAAGGCTCTGAGAACAAAAAGTGCTGCGTTCTAGGCTCGGTGATGTAAATCCATGGAATGAAATCAATTTGACCGGTGCGCAACATGGCAAGGGCCTCTGCCCAAGATGCCGACGGCTTATAAAACGCTTCTATACCTAAGTGCTGTTCAAGACGAGCAATAATGTCGGCACTGACCCCAGCGAATTCATTGTTACGATTGATATAGCTAAAAGGGCGGGCTTTGGCTGCGGCAGAAAAGGTCAGGCGATTATTGTTCGCAAGCCACTGTTGTTGTTCAGGCGTCAATGCTGACTCGGCCGACAGATGAAAGCTAAACAAGATCAGCAAACCAACGCACAAGGTTTGGCACTTGTTCAATATCAGCTTCATGTCTATCCCCACCCGATGACTTGACTAGTAAACCCTAGGCGTCGCCTGATGAGCCATTAGGCTGACCAACCAAACACCTAACATATTGTTGTTAATGGCTAATTAATCATTCCTAACTATTGTAGCTAGTCCAGCTCAGACGCCCTACTCGTAATTTTACTAGTCCTTCAGCACGAGCTTTTCCCAGCCCATGACCCGTGGTTTTGCGAGTATCGACAAACTCACCAACCACATAACATTTACATCAACAAAACAACACTGACTT
>NZ_JACXAF010000016.1 GCF_014773395.1 Neiella litorisoli
CAAAAAAGTAATGTGGAGATCAGATCGAAGTTCACGGAAAAAGTTCAAAAAAATCCCCGCCAATTGCTTAGCGGGGATTTGTGTATAAGAGACAGGGCATGTTGCCTGGCTTTTCTTTTATGGCGTGTTCGCCACGGATTATTCGTTGTTTTTCATTGGCTGAATTACAATTTCCCCGAGTGCTAGATTGAAATGAGGCAAAGTAAGCATGGCTGACGCGAAGGTGTTGCTGTCGTTGCGGAAAATCGTCAAGGGTTTCGGCTCGCAAAACGTGTTATCGGAATTTTCACTGGATATTTTTGATGGCGAGTTCTTTACCATTCTGGGCCCGTCAGGGTGCGGCAAGACCACTGTACTGCGATTAATTGCCGGTTTTGAGCAGGCTGATAGTGGTCAAATCATGCTCGATGGTGCTGATATCGCAGCCGTCGCCGCAGAGCAGCGGCCCGTAAATACGGTGTTTCAGAGCTATGCGCTGTTTCCTCATATGTCGGTTGCTGAAAATATTGGTTTTGGTTTGCGCATGGCCGGCGTTGCCAAAGCCGAGATTAAGCAGCGGGTGAGCGACGCATTGGCCATTGTCAAACTCAATGGTTTTGAGGGGCGCAAACCGCATCAGTTATCCGGCGGACAAAAGCAGCGGGTTGCCATTGCTCGCGCCATTGTCATGAAGCCAAAAGTGCTGTTGTTAGATGAATCACTGAGCGCCTTGGATCACAAGCTCCGACAGCAAATGCAAATGGAGTTGAAGCAGATCCAGCGCAAACTGGGGATCACCTTTGTTTATGTTACCCACGATCAGGAAGAGGCGTTGTCGATGTCTGACCGGGTACTGGTGATGAACCATGGGCAGCCCCAACAAATTGGCTCCCCGCGGGAGATTTATGAAGCGCCAAGAAATATGTTTGTGGCTGATTTTATCGGTGAAATCAATGTGTTTGATGGGGTCGTGGAAGCAGCCAAGGATGATGAACTCAGTTATTTGGTGAATATTGGCGGGGTGAAGAAAATCGCCGGAGCTGAGTTTCGTTTAGACGTGGGCGACCAAGTTCATGTGCTGCTGCGGCCTGAGGATCTGCGAATTGAGTACATCGAAGATCGACCGACGAACGAGCAGGGCTTTCTTGGCAAAGTACTGGAGCGCAGTTACACCGGCAAAACCATCGATACCCTGATTGCCCTTGAGAATGGCAACACCCTGCGTGCCAGCGAATTTTTCAATGAAGACGACCCAGATTTTGATTACTCCATTAATCAGCGGGTGTGGGTGAGTTGGATTGATGGCTGGGAGCATGTCATCAAAGCAGGGCCGCTGGAATGAGCAGGCCTGATTTTGGCCAAGTGCTGAGTTTTCGGCAATTGGTGATCACCCTGACCTTGGGGTGGCTGACACTGATGGTGATTGCGCCTCATGCGCTGGTCATCATGACCAGCTTTATGACGCCAGATACCGAGCACCTGGCGGTCTGGCCGCTGTCGTTGGAAAGCTACAGCAAAGTGCTGCAGCCGATTTACTTTGACGTGTTTTTTCACAGTCTTTGGTTATCGGCCGTGGCGACTCTTGTCTGCCTGCTGATAGGCTACCCCTTTGCCTACATTCTGGCGAAGCAACCGCCATGGCTAAGAGCGGTGTTGCTGGTGTTGATGATGGTGCCGTTTTGGACCAATAGCCTGATTCGAACTTACGCCATCAAGCTGATCCTTGGCAAAAAAGGGCTGATTAATTCGCTATTGGTGAGCACCGGCATCATCGAGCAACCCATTACCATGCTGTATACCGAGTTTGCGGTGATTGTCGGCTTGGTTTACGTGTTATTACCTTTCATGGTGCTGCCGTTGATTGCTAGCTTTGAGAAGCTGTCGGCTGACTTATCTGAAGCATCAAAAGATCTCGGTGCCAATGCGGCCCAGCGCTTTATTCATATTGTGTTGCCATTGACGGCACCGGGCATTATTGCTGGCTGTTTAATTGTGTTCTTACCCGCGATGGGCATGTTTTACGTCGCCGACTTGTTGGGCGGGGCGAAAAACTTGTTGCTCGGCAACGTCATCAAAAACCAATTTCTGGTGGTCCGTGATTGGCCATTTGGCTCCGCCTTTAGCATCACTCTGATTGTCATGATGGCAGCGATGTTATGGCTCTATGTGCTGGCCAACCGATTCGTCCAGCGGCGCGGAGGTTTAGATGATGAGAATCTTTAAAGTGCTGCTGGTCGCGTTGGTGTTTGTCTACCTGTACGCGCCGATTGTGGTGTTGGTGGTCAACTCCTTTAACAAGTCTAAATATGGCTACAAATGGAGTGGCTTTTCGTGGAAGTGGTACGAAAAGCTACTGGCCAATGACACCTTGCTAACGGCTTTTACTCATTCAGCCACCATTGCTCTGCTCGCTGCCACCGCAGCGGCGTTGATCGGTACCTTAATGGCGCTGGCCATCTATCGTTATCGCTTTCGTTTCAAACGAGCGGCTAGTTCGGCTTTATTTGTGGTGATGATGTCGCCAGATATCGTGCTGGCCATTACGTTCTTAGTATTGTTTGTTGCGCTCGGCATGCAGCTGGGATTTTGGACCTTATTGCTCGCTCACATCACTTTTTGCTTACCGTTTGTGGTGATCACTGTGTATGCTCAGCTCAAAGGTTTTGATACCCATTTAATCGAGGCTGCCCAAGATCTTGGCGCCAGCGAATGGCATACCTTTCGAACCATCTTATTGCCGCTGTTGTTGCCTTCAGTGTTGGCAGGCTGGTTATTGAGTTTCACACTCAGTTTGGATGACGTCATCATCAGCTCATTTGTGACTGGACCGGATTATGACGTACTGCCGATCCGAGTGTTTTCAATGGTCAAAGTTGGGGTGTCACCGGAAGTCAATGTGCTGGCAACCTTGTTGCTCGCCATTTCGGTGATATCGCTGATTATTTTTAGTCTTTTAGTCAGGAGAAAAGTGACGTGAAGAACTGGATTCGCTTGTTGGCTACCACCGTTATCATGGCCCCGTTGGCGGCAATGGCGGGCGGCAAAGTCGTGGTTTACAACTGGAGTGAATACATTCCAGAGGACACCATTGAGCGGTTTACCGCAGAGACGGGTATTGAAGTGGTTTACGCCACCTATGAAAGTAACGAAACCATGTATTCAAAACTGCAATTGCAGAAGAATGCGGGTTATGACGTGGTTGTGCCTTCCACCTATTACGTTGCCAAAATGGCAAAAGAAAAAATGATTCAGCCGCTGCAAAAAGAATTGCTGCCTAACCTGAAACATTTAGATTCGGCTTTGCTGAATAAAGAATATGATCCGCAAAACAACTACAGCATTCCTTATTTCTGGGGCTCGACCGGATTAGGCGTGAATACTTCTGAGATGGATATCAGCACCATCCATAGTTGGAAACAATTATGGGAGCCGCAATACAAAGGGCAGTTGTTGTTAATGGATGATGTCCGCGAAGTGTTCCATGTTGCCTTGGTGCTCAATGGCCATTCGCCCAACACCACTAATCCAGATGAAATTAAGCAGGCTTATGAGTTACTGAAAAAGTTGATGCCTAATGTGCTGCTGTTTAATTCCGATGCGCCGCGAGAGCCTTATATGGCGGGCGATGTCAATTTTGGCATGATTTGGAACGGCGAAGTGATGATGGCGCAAGAAGAAGATGACGCCATTCAGTACGTTTACCCCGATGAAGGCGCGGTGTTTTGGGTCGATAGCTTTGCGATTCCCGCAGGTGCCAGCAATGTCAAAGAGGCTCATGCATTTATCAATTTTATGATGCAGCCAGAAATCGCCAAATCCTGTGTTGAATACGTTGGTTATGCCACTCCGAACAAAACGGCCATTGCCATGTTGGATAAAGAGCTGCGCGACAATCCAGTTATTTTTCCGCCGCAAAGTGTCATTGAAAAAGGTGAATTTCAAAGTGACGTTGGCGAAGCCATCGAAATTTACAATAACTATTGGCAACAGCTAAAAGTTGGCCAGTAACGCTAGAGCCTGTTGACCTTTGGTGTATGAATTTCATTCGTTTATTACTGAAAAAACACATAGCAAAGAGCAACAGGCTCTAGTTCATTATTACCATTAACAGAAGCCAACTCGACCGAGTTGGCTTCTGTTTTTTGTGACCGCTTGCAATCTTTCAGCGGCACCAACGGCTGAATAATCGTTAAATTCCACCATTGAGCCATACTCATACCATCTACATCGAATCAAACTGGGTGAGTATGAGCACTAGCGTCAACACTGCGGTCAGCAAAATGGTTCCTATCTTCGCTGGAGGTGGTACTCGGTTACCTGCTCATATCGGCATCTTGGCGGCATTGGGTGACATGAACATTAGCTTTGATCGTATTGTTGGTGTGTCCGGAGGCAGCATCATCAGCGCCTTGTATGCCAGCGGCAAATCCCTCGCCGAGATTAAACAAATTGCCCTTGATACTGATTTTGAGCAGTTCAAGGGCTTTTCTTTGATCAGTTTGGTGCGCAATGGCGGGCTTTGCTCGGGTGACAAATTTGAGGCGTGGTTGGATAAACAACTTCAAGGGGCGTGCTTTAAAGACTTACCGATGGACTTGCACGTGGTGGCGACTGATGTCCGAAATGGCGTGCCCGTGGTGTTTGACCGGACCCTGACACCAAATGAAAAAGTCTCCCGTGCGGTCCGGTTTTCGATGTCGATTCCATTGATCTTCGCCTTTAAGCCTTATGATAAACACCTGATGGTCGATGGCAGTATTTTGTCCGAAGATGCCCTACACAGAGATTGGGCTGACGACGGCACGCCAGTGGTGTGTTTCCGGCTGCGCGGTGATGCCGATGAAAAACCGCTCGAAACGGATGGCATGTTCCCAGTGGTCAACTATGTGCTGTTGCTGATCCGAACATTCATGACCACCATTAGTCGAGAGTACGTCAACGACAAATTCTGGCACCGTACTGTGGTGGTCAATACTGGTAATACCTCGCCGGTCGATTTCCATTTAAGTGATGAAGACAAGGAACGCTTGTTTCAAGTTGGCTACGATACCGCTAGAACCGTGGTTCCTGCCAAGGTGTTTCACCAGAACAATGACCAACAAGAACGGCAGGCGGCACAAGCCTGAAGCAACTTTTTGCAACGACAACAGGAGACTAAATGTCTATTAAAGCGTTCCTTAGCGTGCTGCTATTGACTCTGTCTGTTTCGGCAAAAAGTGCCGATATCGAGCTTTGGCATGCCCATCAAGCACAGGACTTTGTGGTTCATCTAGCTGAGCAATTTGAGGCTGAAACAGGGCAAAAGATCCGCATCTCTGCTTATAAAACATCTCGGGTTAAGGCCGAGCTATTACTCGGCGCAAAAAATAATGTGTTGCCCGATATCATCTTTGTGCCGTCGGATTTCTTGGGCTTGTACCATGAGCTGAAACTCAATCGATTGGACGATAGTTGGCTCGATCCAGCTATTTCTGCCGGTGCTAAAGACACCGCGATTGTTGATGGCAAACTCTTTGGCGTGCCTGTGATCCAAGGCAATCACTTAATGCTTTATTACAACAAGTCATTAGTTGATGAGCCCGCCGCGACTTGGCAGCAGCTATTTGAGCAAAAGGACAAATTATCGAGCAAAGGTGTTCGAACCATTGGCTGGAATTATGGCGAGATGTTCTGGTTTGTTGCTTTTTTGGGGGCTTACGGCAGTACACCTATCACCAACGGCGAAGTCACCCTTGATACGCCGCAAATGGTGGCCGCCTTGCGCTTTTATCAATCGCTAGGCAGCCGCGGTTTAATTGACCCAGCTTGCGACTACAACTGTGCCCAAAAAGACTTTGTTGAGCGCTCCACGGCTTATTCAATTAATGGCGATTGGGCTTATGCCGATTTGAGTGACGAGTTGGGAGAGGATTTGGGCCTGGCCATTCTGCCCGCTATTGATGACAAGCCGCTCAAGCCATTTAGTTCGACCTTTACGCTGGCTTTTCCTCGCGTCATGGGCGACAGTAAGCGGCAGGCTGTGTTGCGGCAATTTGCGCGTTTTGTCCAAACCGAGGCGATTCAACGTCAAACCTATCAACACTATCAGCTATTGCCGACCAACAGTATCGTATTCAATGCCTTAAAACAGAGTGTTTCGGGTCAGCAGCGCTTGTTGTTACAGCAACTGGCCATGACCAATCCGATGCCAAGTGAAGCCGCCATGGCGATTGTTTGGCAAGCCATGGCCATGGCCTATAAGCGTTTTGTCAATAACGGTTACACGCCAGAGCAAACTGCGCAGTATATGCAGCAGGTGGCAGAGAAGGAGTTAGCACGGTTTATGGCAAGCCGTTAGGAGTCGCTGTGAAAATCCGACATTTGCTGGGTATCGTTATTTTGGCTGCTGCGATCGTGCCGTCGGTCACTATTTCGCTGATGCTGCTTGACCGCCAATACCAAGCAACCCAGGACTCAATGGAGCAGGAGTTGAACCGAGTTCTGTTCAGCATGTCGCAGGATATTCGCTTTAAATTTTCAATCTTTTCTACCAACTTCAAACTGTTCTCATCCGAACGATATCTCATTCAAGCACTTGATAGCTTTTTGTTTGTCAGCAACGCCCACAATTCAATGCTGCAGTTTGTCGAGCAAACGCCGCTGGTGTCGAGCTTGTATTTGCTTGACGCAGAATTGCATGTGGTTGACGAAGTATTAGGCGATATCCCCAGCTATGAAAGCAGTCAGCTACTAGCCGATGCAAAATTAGCCGTGGCATCAGGCTTAGTGCGAGAAAAACGACAGCACCTGATTGAGTTTGATAATGACAACTTGGTGCGGCCATCACGCAATAAACAGCAGCTGAGTACCGAATCACCCTATGGCGCCGCTGTGTTGATGCCGTTATACCTGCACTCGCTGCAAGAAGGTCTGACCCGAGAGCCGGCGGGCTACATTTTGGCCATATTACCGTTTGATGTGATCTACAAAGTGGTTGCCGACAACCTTGGTACCGACGAGATCATTGAAATTCTTCATGGCGATGAGGTCATTGTGGCATCGCCGAAAATGAAATTGCTTGAACTGCAGCATGATGACCACATGGTGGAGCGTGACGTACTGCCACTGGTCAGTGACTACAGCTCCAATCAACTCGAGTACATGATGCAATTGCATGTCAGCCGTTCGGCTCGCATGTTGCAGCTGCAAGAGTCGATGAATGCGCTGACCTTGGGTATTGCCATTGCTATTTGCTTATCGGTGCTGGTGGCATTTCTGGTGGCCAACTGGCTCGGTACGCCGTTCAAACAATTGTCGGAAATTCTCAAGCGCTTCGGTCAGGGCCATTACAGCTCAAAAGGGGAGAAGTTCAAGTTCAGTGAGTTTGAAGATGTGCGCCATCTTCTCTCTGAAATGGGTAGCACCATCCGCATGCAGCTTGATAGTTTGCATCAGAAAAATGAAGAGCTCCAACGAATTGATGATTTAAAAGGCGAATACCTAACCAAGGTACGCGCCCTTAATGAGCAGCTCGAAGCACGGGTAGCAGAGAAAACTAAAGCGCTGAGTGAAACCGCCGCTCGTGAGGGCCGAAGCCGCCAAATCTTGCAGAGCTTGCAGCGTTTGAGTATTGAGCTTCAGCAATGCACAGAACACGGTGAGATCATTGATTTATGTCTCAATCAGCTCCATGAACTGTTTGATGACGTCCCTGTTGCGCTGCTTATCGGTGTGTCTCGAGCATCGCAACATCAATTTAAATCGTTAGGCCTAACATCGGCGGATGAGCAATGGCTGCTGGCTGAACTGCAGCAACGCGCCAGCTACAAGCAACAAAGCCTGCCTGAAACTCTGGTTAATCAGGGCAAACGGTTCTATCTGTTTGATTTGATTTCCCGCACCCACAATTTTTTAGGGGTGCTGGCGTTTCAGTTGGACGAAGTGAGCCCGCAAGAGCGTGATATTGTCCGAGTATTTGCCAAGCAAATTAGTGTCATCACCGAAACCATTCAGCTGACATCGGAGTTAGAGTTGGCGGCCCGAACCGATGAGCTGACCGACCTGCCGAATCGCAAAGCATTTAATGAATCCTTTGATCGTTGCCGCCACATTCTCGAGCGTTACCCAACCAATCATGTCGGAATCTTTGTGATTGACGCCAATGGCTTGAAACGAGTGAATGATCAGTTTGGTCATGATGCCGGTGATCAGTTTATTAAAGCCATTGTTCAAATATTGCTTGATAGTTGCCGCAAAACTGACCAATTGTTCCGCATGGGCGGTGATGAGTTTGTTTTACTGGTGCAAGAGGGAACGGTAGCCAGCTGCGAGCGTTTAATGGCGCGCCTAGCCGAACAGCAAGACCAACACCTAGTTCTTACGCAGCAAGACGGCTCGACTAAGTCAATTCCCATGAGCTTCAGTGTAGGTTATGCCTCCAGTGAAGAAGTTGGCATTAATCACTTGTTCCATCGTGCCGACGAGCGAATGTATGAAGCCAAAGACCACTACTACAAGCAACACCCAGTTGAATCCGATTCGTTAAGCAAAACTCGCTTGAGCTAGCCGCTCTAACAAAGCGCAACTAGGCTCAGCACTTCGACTACGGTCGGAGCTGGAAAATGGAATTTAACATCCATGCTAGCCAGTTTGACGCCATAGATTCGGTCGCTGTCTTTACCTGCTTGATAGGCAGGTCTGGGATCTTGACTCAATACTTGCTCAATCAACACTTTTATATCCAGTGTTGGTAATTGTGCTGATGGCTTATTGGTCAAGCCTTGTAGGGCCGCTTGTGACCAGATCACTGCAAGCTGGCCTGAGGGCTTCTCATCGGCATAACCGGCCTTAGCGTCTGTAATTGCCTCGGCATAAGGTAAGTAAGGCTTGATGTCGAGCACTGGCGTGCCATCTACCAAATCCAATCCTCGCAGCGTCAAACGGTTGGTCGGTTGGCCATCGATGTTGAGAGACTCAACGTCGACCAATTCCACCAACGACATACCAATACCATTGGGGCGAAAGGTGCTGCGAGAGGCAAACACACCGACCTTTTTGTTGCCACCAAGTCGCGGCGGCCGCACCAGTGGTTGCCAGCCTTTTGCGACGGTCTGATGAAATTGAAAAATAAGCCAGATATGGCTGAATTGGTTCAATCCTCGGACTGTTTCTGCAACGCCAAATTCACCGGTTAAATCGCAGTAGCCTAATGCTTCGGGGGCCAACCCAGGTTGCCGTGGAATGGCAAATTTCTCGCCATAGGGCGAGCGAATGGTGCCAATGGCAATCATGGTTGTTCCGTCGCTGCGATAGCAAAGGCTCTGCCGTAGCAGGACACTAAGATCACGCAAGCGGGCGACTCGGTGTTTTGCTCTGTTTCGCAAACGTCGATCACCAGCGCATTGGCTCCTTGATTGGCCGCTTTGATACGCGCATCGGTGCGAGCGTCAGCAATCGAAGCTGGCACGGCATTGCTGTTTTCTTGGCAGCTAAAGCCAGATACCGCGGCAATGCGCTTGGCTCCCTCTGGTAGTTCACTTGCAGGGAACAGTTGGACTTCGCTGGGCTTGAAGTAGTCTTTGAAGTTCTGCGGATCTAAATTGGTGCTGACATCATAGTCGCTGGCACATGCGCCCAACAACAACGCCAGAATTAAAGGCAGCTTATTCACAATATTATTTTCCATGTCGGCAATCTCAGCGTATTCTGCTCGGGTTGAGATGGCAGCGCAAGTAAGCTGCTGAATTACCCGGAGGCTGGCTTTTATGTATCGATCTCGTCGTCAACTCATTTTTTGGTCGGTGACTGTGTCTTTAGCAATTGCGTTGGTGATCTACGCGTTTAGCGACACCAACCAAGCAACTGGGCCAAGGCAAGGCATATTCTTGCCGATGTTAATGGTCCACAGTCCTGCGTTGACGCAAATTCGTATCGATGATCAGCAACATCAGCCTTGGTTGACCATGGAGCCAGCGAGCGATTCGGAGGTAACTGGCTGGCAAATCAAAGAAGCGGATAATTATCCGGTGAACATGACGCGTCTGGCGAAATTAATTGGCCAGCTATCGCGCGCTTCCATTACTGCTTCTGTAGATTATCCTGACGAATCTAAAGCAGTGGCGACTGCGCCTTGGAATACTAAAACGGATTTCGCAGAGTTAACCGCCCAATATCATTTAACTATTCTCGCCGAGGGCAACTTCTTCCGTCATATTTGGTTATCAGAAATAGCTGACGGCCAGCAATGGTTAAGGGTAGATAAAGACAGTTATAGCTATCAAATTGAACAATTAATTGAATTAAGTAGTGAGCAGCAATCTTGGTTGCAACCGGTCGATTTGGCGTCATTATTTGCGCTCGCCGATGAGGTGACATTAGAAACTGCTGCAGCAGATGCCAATATTGAGTCCCTTCAAAAGCACTTACAAATAGTCAATCCGCTTGATGCTATTGCAAAAGGCAAAGGAACGCCGGGGGCATTGCAATATGCCTTGAAATTGCATCAGCACAGTGAGCTATTGGCGGAATTGGCGATTTATCGAAATGATCAGGGCCTTTGGTTAGATATTCAATTAGCAACCCCCGAACAGGCTGAGGAAATAGCACTGTTGGCAAATTGGTATTTGGCCTTAGCGAGTACCCCGTAGAGGAATAAAAAAGCCCCGCTAAAGCGAGGCTTTTTTATTCTGCGATATGAACGTCATTAAATCAGAAATTCATCCA
This sequence comes from Neiella litorisoli, assembly GCF_014773395.1. GTDB lineage: Bacteria > Pseudomonadota > Gammaproteobacteria > Enterobacterales > Neiellaceae > Neiella > Neiella litorisoli. The sequence continues at coordinate 10,681 of NZ_JACXAF010000016.1, forward strand.
ATGAACGGCCCGCATCAAGTTGTGCTTTCAGTGCTTTAGGAGTTCGGCCTTGACCGGTCCAAGTCGCTTCTGCGCCATTTTCAGCAATAAACTTGTATTTTGCTGGGCGAGGCGCACGTTTTGCTTTCGGGGCAACCGCGGCTACACCTAAGTCTGATTCGCTAATGTTATTTTCGGCCATTAGCGCTTTAATTTCTTCAATTTTTGCTAAGCGCTCTTTTTCTTCTTCAAAACGAGCGGCTTCTTCTGATTTTACTTCTTCAATCAATGCTTCTAGCTTTTCTTTGTATTCCACCAAAGCTTCAGATGTTTCACCACGGAGCGCAGCGCGCAGGCGGCGATAGTTACCTAGTATATCGGTGATATTGGTCATGTTACTTCCTAATTGCCGAATGGATACGTACGTATTATGTCGCTATAACGGCTTAATCTTATATCTGAATAGAGAAAATTCCAATTGGCGAAAAGAATATAATTTATCAATGATGGAAAAATTACAAAAAAGCCCGTTCAATTAACGGGCTTTTGGCAGTTATTTAAAACTGGTGATTATATTGTGCTGCAAATATATAGGCATTGGCTTTACTTAGCTCGACATCGAGTGTGGTAATGGTTTGCCCTTGTAGCTCAAATTCCTCATGCACACGAGTTGAATTGCCATGTAAGAACGCTGCGCCAACATCAATATTTGACTGTTTATTTAAATGGTAAGTTAATCCCGCGCTATACCAGCGACGATCCGTATCGGGAATAGAAATGCTACGGTATTCGTCTTTCACTGGGCTGGAATCATAAGCATAACCGGCTCGCAGGGTAATTTCTGGGCTTAACACATAGGTAGCGCCTAGCGCGGCGCGCCATGAATTGTCAAAATTCTCTTCTTTTAACAGCAAGCTGTCGCTGATGGCAGTGGTGTCGTCAAAATCAATGACTAACTCTTCGAATGAACTCCAGCCGGTGTAGTGGTAGCTTGCTTGTACCGACCACTGGTCATCAATTCGGTGGTTGATGGCCAGCTCGGCAATCGCAGGTAAGTCGAGGGTGAGCTTGCCAGCGACTTTATCCATTTGCAGTAAATCAGAAGAGAAATGACCTTCTAAATCGACGCTAATGGCAGAACGATAGGTCAAAGCAATGTCGGTTTGAGTTGATGGTGACCAGAGCAAGCCAACATTCCAGCCGTAATCCCAGCCATCGCCCTCAACATCTGCGATGGTCGCGCCTCCGGGTACTAAAGGTAATTCCGGTAATTGGCCACCGGTCAATGCAGCCACTTGGTTGTATTGCTGATAAGTTGCAGCATGGTCATTCATATACGCTGGCGTGGCCGTGCTCAAGCTACCATCGCCATAGAGTGCATTGACACCAAAGCCAATGGAAAACTGTTCATTGACCTTGTAGGAGATGTTCGGGTTGATATTAATGGTGGTGACTTCAGTTTTATCGCCATATTCCAACGCATTGAAATCATCATCGTAATCGGTGCTCAGACCAAAATTTGAAAATGTCGCTAAGCCGAAATGGATTCGGTCAGTAATTGGCGCAATAAAATAGAAGCTTGGAATAAATGCACCAGGCGCTACGTCTTTGCTATCAGCAGAGTATTCAGTGGTGACTCGATTCAATTGGCTACCAGAAATCATTTCAGCTGCTGGCGCCAAACTGGAATTGTATAGTTGGCCTAAGTGATTGGTGGTGGTGCCCGACAGGTTGACTTCAGGATTGACGTAGCTAAGTTGGCCGCTGATGGCGATGCCATTGAATCGACTCATTGCTGCTGGGTTCCGTGATAATACAGCGGCATTTTCAACCGTTGCCGCTTCGCCAGCAAAGGCACGGCCAAGGCCGTTGGCGCTGTGTTCATTCAATTGGAAACCGGCGGCGCTAACCGAGCTTGCGGTCAGCGAGGAGATAATAACAATACTGCGAGAGAGTCGATTTGTATGTGGCATAGAAAAGTAATCGTTTGTGATGAACAGAATAATTCGGGCCCACAGAGCGTTGCTCGATAAACAATGAACAGGCGGTCGCGGGCATAAAGAGTGCGAAGTTTATTTATTTGCATACAATATGCAACGATAATTACGGGGCTAACTGACGAAATTGATAATTATTTAGGTGATTTGTGATTAATAACTTTGCCCGCCACTTTATGAAGTTCTGCCAATTGGATTGCCAACGTTTGATGGCTTGCCTGCAATTAAGACAGGATGTCTTCATGATCGAGCAAAATAGCTTGTATCGCGATCTCGATGGTTTGGACAATCAGTGCTGGCATTACGTCCTTGAAGACGAGCGTCAGCCTATCGCCTACGCTCGTTTGATCCCGCCTTATGGTGATCATCAGGTCGTCCACCTTGGGCGGTTAGTGATCCACAAAGACTATCGTGGTCAGGGCTTAGGCCGCGATATCATGGTTGATTTATTGGCTGAGTGCGATGCTCTTTTTCCGCAGCTTGATGTGGCGATTTCTGCTCAGGCGCACTTACGCGAATTCTATCGAAGTTTGGGTTTTGAGTGTGTTGGAGAGATGTATGATGACGGCGGCATCGACCACGTTGATATGGTCAAAACCGCCGCTTAAGCCAGTCGCTACTAGATCCGCTGCCACTTGATGGCTTGCTCCAGCGAGCCGCTGGTCTCTTCAACCAGCGTTGGGCTCTCGCCAATAATGATTAAGCCTTGTTCGCCGTGGCGATTGATCACCCCGTGGTACCGGCCATCTTCAAATTGTGCAGGCGTGTCTTTAAAGGCTTCAATATGCGGCACCACAAAGACAGTGACCCGCTGGCCCTGATGCTCTAACACCATGTGTAAGCTGCGTTTGCCTTTAAAGTCGCAATGATTTGCGTAGAAGATCCGGCCATCGACTGTGCTCATTTCGGCGCCGTAGCTTGCCAGTTTGGCATTGACCTGAGTAAGGTTGGCATTCTCATCCAAAGTCGTCATGGTGGCTGGTTCATGATAGACATGGGCCAGTGCATAATCGGCTAAATTGGCATGTGGCTGAGGCCAAAGGGCAAAGGTAGCAGTGACCACTAAGGTCACGCTGGCGGCCATGGCAAAGATCCACTTACGTCGTTCATTTTGCTCTTTGTGCTCGGTAAAGCGTTGCTTTAACAGCAGTTGATTGGCCAAATCGTCCGGCACATCAACATTGAGCGCCGCGGCAATCTTGTCATCAAGTGCGCGCATGTCTTTGCCAAACTGCTGGCGATTGTCGCCCTCAAGCAACGCTTGCTTGATTGCTTCATCATCGTCGTAAGGTTCGGCAATCAGCCGACGACGAAACTCTAAGTCATCCATTGCCTTGCCTCCTGTTATCCATACTATTTTCAAGTGCTTCTTTTAACTGATTACGCGCTCGGAATAGCCGCGTCATCACGGTGTTTTTGTTGAGGCCTAAGGCTTCTGCGATTTCTTCGCCGCTGTACCCGCCAATCACTTGCAGTAGCAAGGGTTCGCGATACTCAGGTGCAAGCATCTGGATGTGCCGGCGAATGAGCTGTTGCTCCATGGTGGCCTCGGCATCCAACGAGTCATTGTCTGCCAGCGGCACATCATCCATGTCGACCAAGTCAAACTGCTTACGCTCGAAGCGGCGGGCGTTTTCGCGGCGCAGAATGGTGATCAGCCAAGATTTCGCAGCATTAACGTCTTTCAACGAATCAAGGCTTTTCCAGGCCCGCAGGAAGGTTTCCTGCACTAGGTCCTGGGCAATGGCTTGGTCGCTGCAGAGCCAATAGGCGTATCGGTATATGTCTTTATGAAAGGCCCCAACGAGGGCTTCATAGCGTTGTTGTTTACTGTTCATATCCGATATGACCGGCGAGTGCTGTTTTTTATTTCGCACTTTTTTCAATTCCATTGTCGAAACAGGGACAAACCATTGTGTGATCAGAATTTGATCCAGTTCAAGATCCTTGACCATCACCTCGGTATAGTGAGCGCCATTGACCTAAAGCAGTAACTGATATGAGCAAGACAGTAGCAGAGAAAATTGAAGATACACCAGCATGTTGTTGTGTGGATGTCGGATCGATTCTTGATAACAGTGATACCACAGCGACGTTAACCGCTGAGTGCGCTGATGAAAACGCTGCGAATGATGTGCTTGCGGGTTGGCAAAGTGCCGCGAATGATATCGCGTCAGAGCCAGTCATTGTTAAACATCAGATTGATTCCATTGAACAAGGTGTTCAATTAACTGCCAGTCTCACTTTTTCGTGCCAAGCTGAGCTGCTGATTTTTCAGCTTGGGCAACGATAACGATTCTCACAGCCTCTCCAGCACTTTTGGGCATACTTCGGGTATGCCTTTTTTTTGCCTGAAATTTGACGCCACCGCAATCGATGCAGACTTCCCGCTGGTGGTGCGAGTGTCTACATCGAGCGGTATTAGTTACTTGGTGGAATAGAGGCTCAAGGGATCGGCTTGCTGCTGTTGCTGCGACGCTGAGCGGAGTGCGTTCAACGCTGAGGTTAAATCATCATAGTGCTGCTGCAATTGCTGCTCGGTGAACGTCTGGCCGCCATATTGGCTTGCTTGAATTGCCTGATAGGCGTGATTGGCCGCTTGTTGCTGATCACTGCTCGTTAGCTGGGATAGCGACTGGCAGCCAAAATACTCAATTAACCACGCCCGAAGGGTGTGGTTGAGCTTCCCTGCGTCCTGCTGGTTGATGGCTTGCTGTAACTTCAACCATTGATCATTGGCTTTGCTTGAACGAGGCGCAGATTTAGTTTTAGGGGCTACCGCCGGTTGACGTTGCCGAATGATCCGAACATGGCTGAACCAAGCCGCGAGGGTGAGCAACCACAAAGCGAATAAGCCATAAACCCAAGGTGAGGAGTAGCTGAGGTTGCCCGTGTTCTCGGCTAGCGGCACTTGCGCTGGGGCAGGAGCTAGATCGTCAGCTGGCGCTTGTTGATTGCCTGCGACCACGGTGATGGTTCGTTCAGGTAAGACGGCTTCAGCCATTTGATGATAGCGGGTATCCCAGTATTCAAGGCGCACTTCGGGTAACACATACTGGCCTGGCTCGGTCGCGATCAGCGCAGCGGCTTCGACTTGCTGACTAATGACGCTATTGCCTTGGTAGATGGTCGATACTTCCGGCTTATCGGGATAAACGTTGACTGAGCTCGGGTAACTTACTTGCAATGGTGGCAAAACACTCTGGTCAATGCCGGTGGCGGTCACTGTGATGGTGCGAGTCACCGGCTGGCCGATCGTCAATTGATTGTCGTTAGCATCAAATGACTCTTCGAGAGTGATGTATTGAGCTGGAATAAATGGTTGCTTGGCTGTATCTGGAATGGCCATGACTTCGAGCTTTAGATCATCGGCGACAACCTGCACTGGTTTGGTGGTGGCATTGTCAAAGAAGCTCCGCGGCTTGCCAGTGACAATCATACCGCTGAACATCGGTGGGCGGATGGTGAATGTTCCTGCTTGTTGCGGGGTCATGGCATATTTACGAGTGATCACCCGATAACGGCGGCCGTTGATAATCTCGACTTTATCTTCATCGTCGCCCATTTGCTTGAAGCTAATGGCTTCGCCTTCGGGCTCGGTAAGGCTGCCACGCTCAAGTTGCGCAGCGAGATACAATTTGCTGACCAGAACGCCCGACTGATTGGGGTAGAGCGGCGAGCCAACGACTTCATTGCGAAAGAAAATATCTCGTGGCTGGGCAGCATTGCCGACATCTTTGACCACTTCCAGTTCAATTGGTGCTGACGACACGCCCGAGGCAGTAAATGCTGGGATGGTGTATTTGCCGGGAATGCGACAAATCAGCAAGGTGGTCCATGTGGTCGTTCGGCGGGTGGTGCCGTTAATAATTTGAGTGGAGCGGCTGATATTGGTTTGGCCGACGACAAAATCTTTCAACAGCACTGTGGTGTCAATGGCGTTGCGCTTGAGATCATCATCGGCGGTAATTTCAAGAACAAAGGATTCATTGGTAAGCACCGGGTTCTTGTCCACCACTGCAGTAATTTGAGTGAGCGCGAGCGCCGGCCATGTGGCCACTATGCTCATCAACGCAATAACCAATGCAATCAATTGCTTCATTATTTCTCAAACCTCTATGTGGGTTACCAAACTTCGTCTTCTGCGATTAAAGTGCCGTCGGCCTGACGTTTTTGATATTCCAGCTGCATTTTGTTGCGCAGCAGGACGGAAGGATCATCCGGCAGGCGCTCTAATTGAACTTCTCGAACCGGTTGTTGCTCATCCGTTGGTTCATCTTCGGAGCCCGCAACCGCTTGCCCTGCTTGTGGCTGGTCAAGCTCCGGCGTTTGCTCCTGCTGATCAGGTTGGCCTTGATTCGACTGTGGCGGTGACTCTGCGTTGTCCGGCTGTTGCTGCTGTGACTCGGATTCGGACTGTTGCGCAAGATCTGGTTGCAATTCGCTATCGGCTTGCTCATCTTGCTGCTGTTGTTCAGCATCACGATTAGCCGAATCATTTGACTGTTGATCCTTGCTGTCATTGGCATCTGGCTGGTCATTAGCAGACTCTTGCTGGTCATCGCTTTGCTGTGAAGAGTCATCAGATTGCGAGTCGGACTGCTGATCATTTTGCCCTGATGACTGCTCTTGAGATTGCTGTTGTGACTGATCCTGATTCTGCTCATTTGATGAATCCGAGTCCTGCTGCGAATCATCAGACTGATCGGACTGCTGGTTTTGTTGATCTTGCTGTTGTTGCTGATCTTGCAATTGCTCTAGCAGTTCTTTGTTGGCTTTGGCGTCACTGAAATCGGGGCGTCGATCAAGTGCCTGTTGATATGCAGCAATTGCCTCATCGTATTGGCCAAGCTGGGCCAGCGCATTGCCCAGATTGTAGCGACCATCGGCTGATTCCACTTGCTGAAACTGCTCCGCGGCTTGTTGATAGTCACCGGCTCGATAGTGAGCCATGCCTTTGCGCATGGGGTCGTTAAACAGCTCGGCTGCTTGTTGATGTTGGCCCTGCTCAAAAGCTTGCTGGCCCTGTTGAGCCTTGGTTTGCCACATATCTTGCCAAGTTACCGCGACACTTTGATGAGACGGCAACACAATACATAGCGCTAATATTGCGATGGCACCTCGGCGAAATAATAAGATCATTAATGGCGCCAACAGTAATGCTAGATATGGCCCGGCATCGGCGCGCAATTCTGCGGTAAGTTGCTGTTGCTCATTGGTTGATGATTTGGCGGCTGCTTTGGTGGTGTTGACCAAATAATCAATGTCGCGATTCGAATCGGTTAGAGCAATGGCGACACCGCCAAACTCCGAAGCCAGCGATTTGCTGATGGCTGGATCGGCGGTTGGCACTGAAATTTCACCACGACTGTTTTTTAACAGCTCGCCATTGGGCAATTGAATCGGGGCGCCCGCTGCGGTGCCTATTTGCAAAATATTGAGCCGCAAATCAGTCCCCTGAAGACTATCGCGAATTGCCTCTACACGCTGTTCGTTGATGCCATCGGTAAACAGAATAATGTTACCACTGCTGTGGCCCGCTTGATTCAACAAGGCCACCGCTTGTTCAATTGCACGGTCTGGGCGCGATCCATAAGACGGCATGATATCCGGACTGAGCGAGTTGATCAGGGTCGTGAGGGTTCGAGCATCGCCAGTCATCGGGCTAATCACAAAGGCATCGCCAGCGTAGGCGATCAGGCCCGTTTCTCCGCCGCCGCGACTGTGGCTGGCATTGACAAAATCAATGGCTTTGTAGCGCAACCGAGCTAAGCGGTTGGGCTTAACATCTGTTGCCCACACCGACAGCGACATGTCTAACACCAGTACACGGGCTTGTTCCGAGCTGACCAGAGGTGTGCTTTGGCGACTGAAGCTTGGTCCGGCGCCAGCGATAATCGCAACCAACAGCGCTGTCAGTACGATAGGCGTTGGTCCCTTGCTGGCTTTGGGCTGCTCAAGCATATGCTGGCGTAAGTGACTGGCGACCAACTGTTGGACCTTGCCGCCTTGCTGGCGTCGGGGCAATGACAGCAGCGATAGCAGTAACCAAGGTAGTAGGCACCAGAGCCACTCTGGGCGGATCCAAGCGAAGTCCATCAGCGCCCCCTCCGACTGGCCAAATCCGTTGCTTTATTGCCCCATCGGCTATTGGCGACTTGTTGCCAAGCCATCAGTAATAGCGCCAGAGCCATGGCTGCCGCTAACGGGTAGAAAAATACATCGATCACTGGCCGATAAAAGGTTTCATCACTGGCGGTTGGCTCCAGTGCATCAATCGTTTGATAGATTTGCTCAAGGCTCTGACCGTCCGTAGCGCGGAAATACTGGCCGCCGGTGGCTTGGGCAATCGATTGCAGCGCCTCTTCGTTTAAATCTGCCGACGGATTGATATTGCGAGTACCGAGCAGTGAACGCCGCGTCATGACCTCGGCGCCAACACCGACGGTATAAATAGTCACATTATGCTTTTGAGCCAGTTTAACTGCTTCTTCCGGCGCCAAAGAGCCAGAGGTGTTATCGCCATCGGTCAATAGCACCAGTACTCTGTGCTCTGACTGCTGATTGAGAATTTGCTTGATGGACACACCGATAGCGTCGCCAATGGCTGTTTGGCGGCCAACTAAGCCAAGTACCGCCTCATCAAGGAAGGTGGCTACGGTAAAGCGGTCGAAGGTCAATGGCGCTTGCAGATAGGCGGTATCGGCAAACAACACTAAGCCAATCCGATCGCCCTGACGGCGCTCGATGAAGTCTTTTAGCACATGTTTGACAATAGTTAAGCGATCGACCATTTGACCGTTCAGTTGCATGTCTTGTTGGGCCATTGAACCGGAAAGGTCGACAGCCACCATTAGATCGCGGCCTTCTAACGGTCGACCAATGGGCTCACCCTGCCATTGTGGCCGAGCAAGGGCTGCCACAAGCAATAGCCAGATAAGGGCCAGCACAATGTGGGGTAATTGAGGGTGCCGCTGCGTGGCGCCGCTGGCCACCATTGGCATCGCACTTGGCATCAGCAGTTTCATGGTTTGCCGCGGCTGCTCCGCACGAAAGCGGCGATATAACCAAGGAAGGGGCAACAGCACTAATAACCAAGGCCAGATGAAGGTGATCATGCTGCACCTCCTGACTGCGCGAGTTGTTGGCCGGCTATTGGCGTATGAGCGGCCGTTTTCCAGCTGTTTGCTAGCCATAGTTGGCAGCTATTGAGCAGCTGCTCTTGCTGCACTGCAGACAGTGGTGTGCCGCTATAAAGGTGCTGTTGCAACAACTGACACATTTGTTCGATCTGAGGGCGCTGTTTATCGGTGCTCGATGCCTGCAACCATTGATACCAACGACTGCCGCTGAGCTTAGCCAATTGCTCGGATTCGCCATAATGACAAGCGACGACCTTAAGTAGCTCGTTAACCTGACTCACCGATATATCTTGTGCCGATTGTTGCCATTGTTTGACTCGCTCTAAGGCTAGCTTGGCAAACCGCTTGGCTCGTTGGCGTAACCATAATTGACGACCAAACCAAGCGAGCAGTAACAGCAACAGCGCGATCAGTAGCCACCAACCGGGCGCCAGCGGCCACCATGATACTGGAGCGGCAAGGACGATGTCTTTGAGCGGCAATTGCATCGCCGGGGCCGCTTGAGTCGTAACAAACACGCTGAGCGGGATCATGTGCTTGCTCCTTCATCAAGGTCTTGGCCGTGATGCTGCAGTTGCTGCTCGAGGCTGCTGGCGGCACTGATCAAATACTGGTGGCGAGTCAGCTGGGCCAATACGCTTTGGCGATGGGCCAGGCCCTGCTGAATGTATTGGCGGTAGGCGCGCTGGGTGAGACTGCTGGACAAGGTTAGGTTGCCGGTTTGATGGCCGTCGGTGATACACAGATCGTGCTGGCAGACATCAGCCAGATTCTGCTCCAGCGGATCGACGATTTGAAATGTCATCACCTGATTGTGTCTTTTCAGCAGTGATAACGCTTGGCGGGAGTCGTCGTTCAATTGTTGAAAGTCGCTGATCACCGCAATTAATGCACCGGTGTGAGCATGACGCCGCAAGTGCTCTGCCGCTTGCGCCAAGGTCGGCTGCTCAGAGAGTTGGGGCTGAGCTAAATGCTGTTGTTGGCATTCGCAAATTCGCTCAAGAACCGCGGTTAAGCCTTGGCGTCTTGGTCGGGCAGGGACTTCAGTCAATCCTGCGGGCGTCATGGCAACTAAACCAATGCGATCGCCGCCGTTAAATGCCGACCACGCCAGCGCCGCAGCTAGATAACAGGCCTGAGTGGATTTCAAATACAAGGTGGAGCCGAAGTGCATGCTGGCGGATAAATCCAACAGCACAAAAATTGGTCGCTCGCGCTCTTCGTCGTACAGCCGAGTATGCGTTTTGCCCGTCCGCGCCGTGATCCGCCAGTCAATGGCACGAATATCATCGCCTTGTTGATAGGCGCGCACTTCGCTGAATTCCATGCCGCGACCTTTCATGCGCGACAAATATTGACCATGGCGGCGGCCAACATTTCTTGGATCAGGGCGAAGCGCCAACAAGCGGCTAAGGCTTTGGCAGCCCAGTAAATCGTCCATGGTGACGTGAATGCCATCACCAATGGCGGGCTGCTGTTGTTCCGGTTCTGACTTGCGCCACCAGTTCATTACGGAGCAGGCACCAGTTGCAATAGTTTTTCGACAATAGCGTCGGCACTGACGCCACTCGCTTCGGCTTGATAACTCAGCAACAAGCGGTGACGCATGACGTTTGGAAATACCGCTTGGACATTATCTGGCGAGACAAAATCGTTGCCTTGCAACCACGCATGGGCGCGTGCGCAACGCTCTAAGGCGATTGATGCACGCGGCGATACGCCGTAAGAAAGCCATTGCGCCAACTCGTTGCTATATCGTTGCGGCTGCCGAGTGGCGATGATCAGCTCCACCAAGTAACGTTCGACAGATTCAGCCATGTGCAACGCCAGCGTTTCTTGGCGGGCAGCAAATAGCACTTGAGTCGACATCGGCGTGACTGTTTCGCCTTGCTGCGCCTGCGCCTCGCGACGATTCAAACGCAAGATTTGCTGTTCAACATCGGCATCTGGATAATCCAGGCTGAGGTGCATTAGAAATCGGTCAAGTTGGGCTTCCGGCAGCGGGTAGGTGCCTTCTTGCTCAATTGGGTTCTGCGTGGCCATCACCATAAATAAGTCAGGCAATGGGTATGTTTTGCCGCCGACGGTGATTTGTTGCTCGGCCATGGCTTCTAGCAGTGCCGACTGCACTTTTGCCGGCGCTCGGTTAATCTCATCGGCCAAAATGAGCGGATGAAACAGCGGCCCAGGCTGAAATTGGAAACTACCATCTTCTGGCCGGTAAATGTCAGAACCAGTTAAATCAGCTGGCAGCAGATCGGGGGTGAATTGAATGCGTTGGAAGTCGCCCTCAATGCCATCTGACAAGGCCTTGACTGCCCGAGTCTTGGCCAGACCCGGCGGCCCCTCAACCAGAATATGTCCTTCCGCCAAGAGGGCGACCAACATGTTCTCTACTAACTCTGGCTGTCCGATGATCTGCGTGCTCATGTAGCGCGCAAGTGAGTCAAATGCTTGTTTCATGGATTCGAGATCGTGATTCAGGGTGATGACTTTGGGCGGTATTTTTACCGTGTCTGAAACTATTCGTCCAGTGTTTGACCCGAGTGAAAGTGAAACAGCTTGTGAATTGTCCAAACGTACAGTTTGTCTAGCATCAAAAACACGCGAAACGTTTAGCCAGTGAGCAAGATCCAGTATGAGGTGCTTCAGCCTGCAAGGAGGCTGGCTGCAGAGCGCTCCAAGGATGGACTTGAGCGTCAGCGAATGATGGAACTCGTTCTCGGGAGGCGCACAGACTGACAGTTAATACTTCAGCGAAGAGCTCGTTTTTCGGTCAGGATCACCGTTTTCTCAGCAAAATCAAAACAAGTGTTTAAAATCAAAAAGAACCTGATACACTCCATTTTTAACAGGTCTGACCTCTTGCGTAAGCAAGGGAACATTAATAATAACGACACAGGAGCATTACATGTCCAACTCTGTGCTGACGACCCGCAGCGGCGATCGAATTGCCGTTGTCGCGGGGCTTAGGACGCCGTTTGCCAAACAAGCAACCGCTTTCCATAAAATACCGGCGGTTGAACTCGGCCAAACCGTGGTTCAAGAATTAGTGACTCGGCTGGAGTTGAGCCCCAAAGAAATTGAGCTGTTAGTCTTTGGGCAAGTCGTGCAAATGCCAGAAGCGCCAAACATTGCGCGCGAAATTGTGTTGGCCACAGGGATGGATGTCAGCACTGATGCCTACAGCGTCTCGCGCGCCTGTGCCACCAGTTTCCAAGCCGTAGCCAATGTTGCAGAGAGCATCATTGCTGGCCATACCTCGGTTGGCGTTGCCGGAGGGGCTGATTCATCATCAGTGTTGCCCATCGGTGTATCGAAAACGCTGGCAACCGCCTTGGTTGAATTGAACAAAGCGCGCACCTTTCAGCAGCGCTGGCGCATTCTGAAAAAACTACGGTTGAAGCATTTACTGCCAGTTCCGCCAGCTGTGGCCGAATATTCAACTGGGTTAAGCATGGGCGATACGGCCGAGCAAATGGCCAAGAGTCATCAAATTAGCCGTGCCGATCAAGATGCGCTTGCCCACCGATCCCACACTTTAGCAGCGAAAGCGTGGCAAGAAGGGGTAATGACAGAGCAGGTGATGACGGTTCATACCCCGCAAAACAAGCGCTTTATTGAGCAAGATAACGTATTCCGAGCGGAATCCAATCTCGAATCTTACGCCAAACTTCGTCCAGCATTTGACCGTCGCCACGGTAGTGTCACTGCGGCGAATAGTACGCCGCTCACCGACGGTGCTGCCGCTGTGGTATTGATGTCGGAGTCAAAAGCCAAGGCGCTTGGCTATGAGCCACTCGGTTACATTCGTTCTTATGGTTTCAGTGCCATTGATGTCTGGCAAGACATGCTGATGGGACCAAGTTACGCCACTCCGATTGCGCTCGATCGTGCTGGCGTTTCCCTAGCTGATTTAACCCTTATTGATATGCATGAAGCGTTTGCCGCGCAGACCTTGGCCAACGTCAAAATGTTTGGCTCAAAGCAATTCGCTCAACAAAAACTGGGCCGTGACAACGCGATTGGTGACATTGATATGGACAAGTTCAATGTCAATGGCGGCTCCATTGCCTATGGTCACCCGTTTGCTGCAACGGGCGCTCGCATGATCACTCAAACGCTCCACGAATTGAAACGTCGGGGAGGTGGTTTGGCGTTGACCACCGCTTGCGCAGCCGGTGGTTTGGGTGCAGCAATGGTTTTGGAGGCAGAATAATGAGCGAGCAAACAGCAATGGCACAACAGGCCTTTCAGTTAGCGTTTGAGCAAGAAGTTGCAGTGATCACCATGGATGTCCCTGGGGAATCGGTAAACACGCTCAAGGCAGAATTTGCAGAACAAATCCGAGCGGTGCTGCAACAGGTTCGCAGCCAAATGGCCGATCAGAGTGTTCGTGGCGTGGTGCTCATTAGCGGCAAAACCAATAGCTTTGTGGCCGGTGCAGATATCGCGATGCTCGATGCCTGCTCGACCGCGGCTGAAGCTGAATCGCTGGCACTGGCTGGGCACCAAGTGTTTGCCGAGCTTGAGCAATTTCCGGTACCGGTTGTCGCTGCCATTCATGGCACTTGCTTGGGCGGGGGCTTGGAGTTAGCGATGGCTTGTCACTGGCGAGTCATAACGGATCACGAGAAAACCCGTTTGGGCTTACCTGAAGTTCAGCTTGGCTTGCTGCCCGGAGGCGGTGGCACGCAGCGCCTGCCGCGCTTGGTTGGTATTGCCAAGTCTCTCGATATGATGCTCACCGGTAAACAGTTAAGAGCGAAGCAAGCGCTGAAGGCGAAACTAGCTGATGACATGGTACCTGAATCAATTTTATTGGATACCGCCATTGCGCTTGCTAAAACCGGCAAGCCGGGTAAGCGCCAGGTTCAGCGCGATCTAATGGCGAAGGTACTTGAAACCAATGGCTTAGGCCGTCAGCTATTGTTTTCTCAAGCCAACAAGCAGTTGTTAGCAAAGACCAAAGGCAATTACCCTGCGCCAGAGGCAATTCTAGCCGTCGTGCGCCATGGTATTGAACGTGGTATGAAGGCCGGTCTGGCAAAAGAAGCGAAAGAGTTTGGCAAATTGGTGATGACGCCGGAATCGGAATCTTTGCGCCAGTTGTTTTTCGCTACGACTGAAATGAAAAAAGATTTTGGTGGGGGTGATGCTAAACCTGCCGCTGTAAACAAGGCGGTTGTGTTGGGTGGTGGTTTGATGGGCGGCGGTATTGCCAATGTCACGGCCATCAAAGCGGGTATCCCAACTCGCATCAAAGATATTTCTGAGCAAGGCATTAGTCATGCATTGCAATATAGCTATGATCGTCTGCAGCAGCAGGTTAAGCGTCGTTTCCTGAGCAAGTCTCAGAGCATTGCGAAAATGGCGAAGTTGAGCGGTACTGTCAGCTATTCTGGCGTGAAAGATGCTGACATTGTTGTTGAAGCCGTGTTTGAAGATTTATCGCTCAAGCATCAAATGGTCGCCGATATTGAAGCAAATTGCTCCGCCCATACCATCTTCGCCAGTAATACATCATCGTTGCCCATTGCAGATATTGCCGCTCATGCCAAGCGGCCGGAGAATGTCATCGGCCTGCATTATTTTTCGCCGGTTGACAAAATGCCACTAGTGGAAGTGATTGCTCATGAGAAGACCTCTGATCAAACCATTGCCACCACGGTCGCTTTTGCCCGCAAACAAGGCAAAACCCCGATTGTTGTAAAAGACGGAGCGGGGTTCTACGTCAATCGAATCTTAGCGTTATATGTCAATGAAGCGGCACAGCTATTGTTGGCTGGTGAGCCAATCGATCACATCGATCGCAGCTTGGTCCAGTTTGGTTTTCCGGTTGGCCCGATGCAATTGCTGGATGAAGTCGGTATTGATGTCGGCTCAAAAATCGCACCGATCTTACAGCAGCATTTGGGAGAGCGATTCACTGCACCATCAGCCTTTGACAAATTATTGGCAGATGATCGCAAGGGTAAGAAAAACAAGCGTGGGTTCTATCAATACAAGGGTGGCAAAGGCGCCAAGAAAGTTGATGACGGCGTTTACGGGCTACTTGGGGTAACGGCCAAGCAATCGTTACGTCAGGATGATGTGATTGAGCGCTGCGTTTTACAAATGCTCAATGAGGCGGTGCGGTGCTTGGAAGAAGGAATTATCCAGAATGCTCGCGACGGTGATATCGGAGCCATCTTTGGCATTGGCTTCCCGCCGTTTCTGGGGGGACCATTCCGCTACTTGGATTCGCTTGGTGTGGCACAGGTTGTTAGTCGGTTGCAGTCGTTGGCGGCAGCCCATGGTAGTCGGTTCGAGCCTTGTGACAAATTGCTAGAAATGGCTGAGGCTGGCGAAAGCTTTTATTAACTCGACTAATGCGGTTGGAATTTAACCAGTCTGCCGCATATAATGCGCGACTCGATATGACAGGACGCGATGTTACAGGAGATAAGCAGTTGTTGTTTTTGCTCGTTCTATTGCATACGGTACTGGCTTCAGTTGCCTACGTGGTTGCCGCTTCAAGTGCCTTGAGCGCAAAACGGTGGGCGTTGGCGGGATTACTGCTGGGGCCAGTTGCCATGGTGATGATCCAGACTCACCGACGAATGAACTGGCAGCGCGCCGTTGGCATTGGTAATACCGTGGTTCGCTTCTGATAGCAGATTTATCGTCGCTGAAACAAAGAAAAGGCAGGTTGAGAAACCTGCCTTTTTAATTGCGTGCTGGTTGCGACATTATGCCCACCAGCGACTGGCCTGAATAACTTCCAACTGATCAAACCCTTCAGGCAATTGCACTTTAATGACCTTAGGTTTGCCAGTGATCCAGCTTATCAATTGGTTAATCATCATGACCACTCCCGATTAGTAGCGAATGATGACACGCTGTTCATCTTTTTGAGCGTAACGAATGATAACGCGCTGCTCTTCTTGCTGAGCATAACGAATAATTACACGTTGCTCGTCTTGCTGAGCATATCGAATTATTACTCGTTCATTATCTGTTGCGTCAGTAGCAATAGGCGCGGCTGAGGTCATTGACATTGCAAGAAACAGACTAGTTAACATGATGCACTTCCTTTTATTTTATGTTGTGAAATATGCTTAAAAGCACAGGACACAAAGCTAAAGAAGTGCCAGTTTTTCTAACTTGTTGTTTTTGTTTGTTTTTTAGGTCATTTTTGAGTGAAAAATAGATTTAATTTAACTGCCTGACAATTTATTGACGGCAAGATTATTCCGCTTGGAAGTCGCGCTGTGCCGGTTGCTGCTGAGATGAAATCTCATGTTGGTGTTGCTGGATATGAAGAAAGGCTGAGAAGTCCGTTTCGTTGAGCGGCCGACTCATCAGGTAGCCCTGCAATAACTCACAGTTCATCTCGGTCAGAATGTCGCGCTCTTCTTCGGTTTCTACCCCTTCAGCGACCACTGATAAATCGAGGTTGTGAGCCAAAGAAACGATTGATGCAACCATATTACGGCCGCTCTGCGACGTGGTGAGATCGCGAATAAAGGTTTGGTCAATCTTTAATGTATCAATCGGGAACCGCTGCAAGTACGCCAGCGATGAGTAGCCGGTACCAAAATCATCTAGGGAAATATGGACGCCAATTTCCTGAATGATTTTCATCACCTCAATGGCCCCCTCGGGATCGGCAATCAATGCACCTTCGGTGAGTTCTAACTCTAAGAAGTGGGCAGGTAGGCCGGTTAACTCAAGCGCGCGTCTGATTCGATCCGGCAGGCTCGGCGAGCTAAATTGGCGGGCAGACACATTGACTGCAATGCGACCACGCATCAGGCCCTGACGGCGCCAGCTTTCGGCGGCAAAACAAGCCTTTCTTAGAACAATATCGCCAATTTCGATAATCAAACCATTTTCTTCCGCCAATGGAATAAACTCACCTGGCGAAATCGGACCATGCTCGGGATGATGAAGTCGAATCAATGCTTCCATGCCATCGAGCTCGCCGCTTTGTGATGAGAATTTAGGCTGATAATGAAGTTGGAAGCTATCGTCGCGGATGGCTTGGCGCAGTAGCGACTCAAGATGCAGCTGGTGCATGGCGCTTTGGTTCATTTGCGAGGAGAAGAAGACGTATCGATTACTGCCCTGGCTCTTGGCATGATACATGGCGGTATCAGCATTCCTTAGCAACTCTTCAGAGGTTTCACCGTCAAGGGGGTACAAAACAATACCGACGGAGCAGGTCACCACTAATTCTCTGGCGGCAATGGAAAACGGCGCTTCAAGCGATTTTTGCAAGCTTTTGGCGGCTCGGGTGATGGTATTTACGTCCGTGGTGTTTTCCATCAATACGGCGTATTCATCACCACCTAAGCGGAACAGCGTGTCTTGTTGACGGGTGCATTGGTTGAGTCGAATCGAAACTTGACGCAACAGTTCATCACCGGCAACGTGCCCGAGCGAGTCATTGATTTTCTTAAAGTTGTCTAGATCTAGCACCATCAGCGCGTGGCGAGTTTTCTTTTCCACCAGCTTTTGATGTTCGGCCTGAAACCACGAGCGGTTCGGCAGCTTGGTGAGCGTATCTTCGACGCTCAGACGATGTAGTTCTTGTTCAGTCTGCTTTCTGCGGGTGATATCGGAGAAGACCCCGACGAAGTGAGAAATATCCCCCTCTTCACTGTGAATCGGATCGATGGTCAGCTCGAGGAAGAACTTTTCACCGTCAGCACGCAGCTCCTCTAGCTCTCCGACCCAGCGGCCTTGTTTCGCCAGTCGCATTTTGACTTGTTCTGAAAAGGCATTGGGATAGCTGCGAAAACGCAGCGAGCGATTCAGTACTTGTGATTTACTAAAGCCGGTAATGCTGCTAAACGCTTCATTGATTTCAACGATTCGGAACCGGCGGCTCAAAATGAACACACCATCTGAGATGTTGGCTACGGAGCGGGCAAATAGCGTGAGCCGTTCTTCGGCTTGTTTCAGTTTGCTGATGTCTTTGATGGTGCCGGTCATGCGCAATGGCGCATTGTCAGTGTCTCGCTCGACAATCTTGCCGCGGTCGAGGATCCATATCCATTCAGCGCTTTTATTTCTAACCCGGTAAGTGGCTTCGTAGAAGCTTGTTTTGCCATCAAAATGGTTATTGAGTGACTGTTGGACCCGCTTTAAATCGCGTGGATGAATATTGCTTTGTTGGCCCTTTTGCGGACTGCGTCGACCATCATGGGGAAATTCAAGCAAGCCCCAGATATTGGAGCGATATATTTTTCCGGTTTGAATATGCCAGTCCCAAAGTTCATCACCACTGCCCCACAGCGACAGCTTTAGGCGTTCTTCGCTCTTAATAACTTTTTGTTGTTGCTCTTGGCGCGCTTGGCGCTGCTTGGCTAATAACATCATGATGATGATTAGAATGATGGTATAGCCAAGATAAGCAGGAGGCGTGCGCCATAGTGGCGGCGCCATGTTAATGGTGAGCAAGGTTGGCTCACTTTGCCACAGACCATCGTTACTGAGGGCTTTGACCTCAAACACGAATTGACCAGGTGATAGGTTGGTGTATGTGGCCCGCGGCTTACTCTCGTCAGAAATAAGCCAATTGTCTTCCAAACCAAGTAGGCGGTAGGCGTATTTGAAGTTATTGGCATGCGCTGGGTAGGGCAGCGAAAACTCTAGAGTAAATGGTGAGTCGCCATGGATAAGGTTGACTGCTGGTAAGGTTTGTATGTTCGCTGAGAGGCGTTTGTGTTTGCCATTCGCGCTAACGATTTGGTTAAACACTTTTAGCTGAGTGAGCTGAACTTTGCCGTTGTATTGGGGCTCAATAAGCTGACGGCTGTCAAATGTAGTGATGCCATCGATGCCGCCCACATAAATTAAGCCGGATGGGCTTACGGCGGTCGCTTCATGATTAAATTCTTTGCTATGCAGTCCGCTATTTATATCGTAAGTGTGAATTTGGCCGTTGAGGTCATTGACATAACTGATTCCGTAGTTAGTCACAACCCAACTTGTTGTCTCTGAGGTTACGACGATATCGCACACAGTATTATCAGCGAGACCATTTTTAATGTTCCAAGCTTTGATGTTGCTGAATGTAGGGTCGGTTAGTAGTGCTCCGCTCAGAAGAGTTCCAACCCAAATTCCTTGTTGTGTCTTATTGATCGATGTTATCCAAAGCCCGCCAAGCTGTTCCTTCGCAATAGGAGAAAACGTTCCAGACTCAGTTTCGAAGCGCAATAAACCATCTTCTGTTCCTAGGAGTATTTGGTTATCCAGCAACTCCAAGGTGTTTAAGTTCGCATTTAAGTGTTCAGGAACCTCATATACATTTGTGCTTTGTCGTTCGGGATTATAACGCAAGAGGCCATGTTGACTGCTCGCTATCCAGATATCGCCATCCCCATCTATTTTAAAACTAAAACCTCTAGTGAGAGGTAAGCCAGATGCACTGACTTTGTGATGAATTAACTCTGCTTGAGTGGGCGAATAACTGTACAGGCCATTGTGTGCACTTATCCAAACAAGCTGTCGGACAGTATCGTACTCAAGCCGAAAAATGCTTTTGAGTGAAGCGTCATCAGCCAGCGATATTTGCTGTATAACGCTTTTGCTCAAAGGGTCCCATTGCAATAGCTGAGCATCCTCAGATATCATCCAAACGTTATGCTGCGATGTTGCTACTGCTTGAATGTTTGCCGGAGTATTGCTTGTCTCATTCTTAGCTAGTTGGTACTGATGAAAGTAATCGGCGTTGACATGATGAAGTCCGAATAAATTTCGACCAGCAAACCACATGTTTCCCAATCTATCTTCGAATATTTCGTATATAAATTCTTCTTGGTTTGCTTGGCCCCCAAGCATGATTTGTTGCACCGGCGAAAATGAAATACCGTCGCTGGAAACGAACAAACCTTGTTCGGTAGCTACCCAAATTTTGTTGTTATTTGTCTGAATAACTTGTCTAACTGACTGGCCGCTGAAAATTGCTTTAAGCTCGATTTCTAAAGTTTCAGTGCTTACTTTATATATTCCAGAAGAGGTAGATAACCAGAGCGCATCCCCGTTTAATTCTGTCAGCTGGTAAAGTTGTGTTCTGTTTGAAAGGAAACTCTCATTGAAAGGGTGTGGCTTAACATTTCCCGTTGAAAGATCGATTATAAAAAGCCCTGCTTCGTAGCTAGCGGCCAAAATAGTTTCGTTGTCTATGAAATAAACCGATTTAAGTTCAGTTGCTTTAGTGTTGGTCGGTAACTTAGCAGTGAAATTGTCTAAGCGTTCATTCCATGAGTAAAGATTTTTGTCAGTAGAAACATAGAGCTGGCCATTTGGTGATTCAAATATATCCCACACCACCTGTGAGTTAATGCCGGCCAAATAATGGTCAAACTTGTCAGTTTCTGGAATATATCTGTTTAAACCTTTTTGGGTGCCGATCCAAAGCTCCCCGTCTGCGTCTGTATATACTGATCGAACGAGGTTGTTCGTTAAGCTATTCGCTTGTTGGTTGTCATGCTGATATTGAAGTGTAGTCTGGCCGTCATATCTAATTAAGCCGTTAAAAGTCCCAAGCCAAAGGTTGCCCCGAGAGTCTTCTGTGATGTTCAGTACGTCAATCTGCTCTCGCTGCTCTGATAGCGACAGCTTTTGATAATGGATGACTTCCTGTGCCAATAGCGGAAACGACAAAGCCCAGAGCATGAGGAATGCTGCAGCAAGCGATGGGAACATATTGTAATACCAGCGAGTCTTGTTTGTTGTTCGCTGAGTTAATCGTTGCACAGCCGTCACACTAAACTGCCTGCTAAAGTAGCAGCAGTACCTTCATCCTAGATGGTTGAAACCATTTTTATACGGAATGGTCGTGATGATGTCAAAGCAAAGTGTGATTTGTTGCGGTGTTGCAGCGTTTTTTGACGTTTGTGTGGCCTTGGTGTCTAGGAATTAGTCACTACTAAAATTAGGGTTTTGATCGTTTAACTGGGCCGAGCAACACGTAATTTTTTCGCGTGGGTCTGAAAGTGTTCGATGGAGTCGAACTGAATCGACTCTTCTTGTTGCTCTAAGTGCCGGTGAGACTGGCCGAGTGCGTGGAGCACTAAACGGTCGCTAGCGCTGGGTTTTAATTGTTCAACAATAAACTTCAATACATCGGTGCGCTGAATTTGTTGCAGCTCAGCTAAGATCCGCTCACGCTGGTTAAACTCGACATCACCGTTACTGATACTGACCCAAAAACGCTTACTTTTTTCTTGCAATGAGCCGTCTTTGTCCATGATTTGAGCCATCAACGAGGCTTTGGTTTGTTGCCATGATTGTTCTGATAACTCCAGCAAGACCAATGGAAACTGTTGAATAAAATCATCGATCACTGCCAGTATCGTGGATGGCGAAGCGACGTTCGATTGGACGTAAAACAATAGGCCGGGAAACGATGACAGCGGCATGTAGCCGGTGCCAACGCTGTAGCCGAGCTGTTGGCGAGTCCGTAATTCATTGAAGAAAGTAGCTGACATCAATTGGTTGGTCAGGGCAAATAGCGCCATCCGGTAAGGTGTCGCAAAAGCGCTTTGATAGTAAACGACGACCGCCGAATCCTGATGCTCGTTAGTGATCTGATAATCAACTTGGCCCATGCCTTCGAGCGACACAATTTGTTTTTCTGGAATATCGTAGGGCTCGCCTTCCTGAAATACTCGACTGGCCATCTGGCCGGCTAACGAACGGGCTTCCCATTCGGTGTAATCACCGTAGGCAAGGATTTCTAGGGCAATTTTTTTACGCCACTGATTGGCGAAATCGAGAATATCCTGATATTCGGTGTCGGCAATTAATTCGGCCATGACATCCGGGGTAAGACTCGCCGGTTGAATCAGGTTTGATAAGGCGGCAAATAGCCGGTTGAGCGGGCCCGAATTTGCTTGATTTTTAATGTTGCGCAACAGTTGATAGCGGATCTCCTCGAACCGTTGCTCGGATAATTCAGGCTTACGGAAGCGCTCGAAAATCAATTCCAATAGAAAAGATTGTCTGCCGGTAAAGCCCCCAAGGTGGAGCGATACTCCCGTGGAGTGGGCAAACAGTTCATAACCAATGCCGGCAATTTCAGCCTGATAAGTAATTTCGCTCAGTTCGTCATACAGCATGTCGACATAGAGCTTGGTCCAAGCGCGATGTTGCGGTTTGGCATCCACCATGGGACTGTCAGATGCGATATACAAGTGCCCTTTAGGCTGATGGAAACGTTGCGACTGACCGTGCCACATTTTTAAGCCAGCTAGTTTGACCAGTAACCTCGGTTGTGACTGCTTGCGATCTTGGCGCCGTGGTTTTAGCGACCGTTGGATAAACGGGTTGTTTGGCGGCAATTGCCAGTCAACATCAACCATCGCCGGTTGCAGCCACAAGTTGCGCTGTTCAGCGCTAAATGGTCTGACCCGATAAGGCGTGTGATACCACTCGGCGATCTGCTCGCTGGCGTTGTCTGGGTGTACTCGAGTCAGCCGCATATTCGCCGGTGAAATGGCTTTTAACGCTTGCTGAATCACCTCCGGCTCAAACTTGGTCATGGCGTAGTCGCCAAATACGTAATGCTCCGGCGGGTACTTGTGCATGTTTTGCGCTAGGTGGCTAACCGTATCGAGTGCCCCCGGTAACTCCGAAAACTCAAATGCTTGTTGCATCAAGTTTTGTTTTTCTTTGTATCGCCACTGCTCGATGCCTTGCAGCTTGATGAGCTCTACCAAGTCAAAGATGGCGCGAACGATGTGATCCTGATTCTGCCAGCCCTTCTCCGTGAGATTGAGCGAGATGTTGAAGTCGTGATAATTGCTACCGCGAATACCGCCGCCGGCACTGAGGGTGTTAATCAATCCCTGATGTTTTAAATCGGCGTACAGCGAATTAGGCCCTTCATAGCCGATGAGATGACTGAGCAGGGCGATAGGCTTGGTCAGATAACAACGTGCCGATTCTGGCATGGGAAAGGTTAACAGTACTCGACGCATACTGCGGATTGGCACGACATCGACCTGAATGGCCAGATTTTCCGGCAGATAGAGTGGCGCCAGAGCGCGTCTTTCGGCCGCATTGCCGCTTTGGACTGTGGCAAATAACTGATTGGCCAATTGCTCGAGTTGCGCCAGTGATTGGGGCGTCAGCAGGACCAGAGTCATGCGCTTGGCGTCATATTGTTGACGATAGAAGGCCATTACTTCATCGCGCAGAGAATCCGACTCATTGTGCAAAGTGGTTAAGTTACCGACAGAGAAGCGGCTAAATGGGTGCGCAGGATTGACAGTTTCTTTGTGCACCTGATAAATCCGGCGAGTGTCGTCGTTTACCTTCATCTGATATTCAGACTCAATGGCTTGGCGTTCTTTGTCGACGCACTCAGCGTTAAACGTTGGGCATGTGAAAAACTGACTAAAGCGATCGAGGGCCGGCTCGAAGGCTTCTGGTCGACAATCAAAAAAGAAGCAAGTTTGCTCCGTGCCGGTCCACGCATTGTGGTTGCCGCCATGACGCTGAATGAATTCACCATATTCGCCGGCAACAGGATAGCCTTCGGTGCCAAGAAACAGCATATGCTCAAGGAAATGGGCCATTCCTGGGCGATCATCAGGATCGTCAAATTGACCGACATTTACAGCCATCGCGGCAGCGGCTTGCTCGGATTTTGAATCTTCAATGAGCAATACCCGAAGACCATTGGGTAAAGTCAGGGATTGATATTGTCGATGGTCCTGAGGACTCTTCAGCACTGGTGATCTCTATTTTTATAGTGGCTGGGACGATTGCCAATTATCACAGGCATTGTCACCGAGCCTTTGAGCTTGCGACTCTCAACGAAGAAGAAAAGCACAAACAGCGTGTTCAATAAAAGTTGATGAGGGTTAGCACTAGCTCGTTTGGTGATGTCGCCAATCAGGCGCGCTCTTGTGTTTTTAACTAACCAATAAATTGGAACAAAAACAAGCGTCAAAGTGTAAATTTATCCTAATACTAGACTCACTTTCCAAGCCTGCCAAAAGTTACCACCAATCCGAGCCGAGATGTGATCTGGGTATGATGCTGATCATTTGCCGTATTGGGGGGATGAGCTGGCCGCGGTTGTTTGGACTATCTTTGATTTAGGCACTGAACCACAACGACAAAGTTTGTGTTCCGGTAGTCATCGAGTACAATTCGCGTCGTTAGTGAAAATGCAGCAAGTTAGGCGGAAAGATGCTGGTATATATTATGCGCCACGGCGAAGCGGAAAGCTTGGCGGGGCGTGACCGGGAGCGACAATTGACTCCCGTTGGTGCGTCAGAGTGCGCACAGGTTGGCCGCTGGCTGTCAACGATTCAGAGCAACATCGACTATGCCCTGACAAGTTCGTATGTCCGAGCGGAGCAATCATTAGCTGCAGTAAAAACCAGCTGGAAATTTGGTCATGCGGTTGAAGAGACCCACGATTACCTGATCCCGAGCGCTTCTGCTGATGCGGCTGCAAGCTATTTGTGGGAGTTGGCCAATGCCAAAGCGGTCAACGCGGTATTGGTGGTCAGCCACATGCCGCTGGTGTCATTCTTAGTGGAAGCGTTAGATAGTGGCCGCCATGCGCCCATCTTTTGTACCTCTGGGGTGGCGTGTATTGAATTAAATACTGATACCCAGCTTGGTCACTTGAAATGGATTAAAGCGCCCCACGAATGCCGTTAGGCAGTCATCAGATTTCTTCATCAATAGTCAATAGCACCAACAGGGCGGAGCGACCGCCCCAGCCTTTAGGTGCCTGACAAAATGCCTGCACATCAGGATGTTGCACTAGCCAATGGGGCACGCGATTTTTTAACACGCCAGTTCCCAGCCCCGTCATGACGCTAACGCACTGGACCCGCTGACGTCGTGCTGCGGTCATTAGTGCCGCCAGTTCTATCTTCGCTTCAGCCTGAGTCATACCATGCAAATCGAGCATTAAATCTGGCTGCATCTGCCCTCGCTTTAAGCGACGCGCGGCGTCAGCAGGAGCAGTATCACTGAGCCAGCTGATCTTGTCGGTATCGGTAAAATGCGCTTCAAAGGTATCGGAGAAGAAAAAGTCTGCTTCGCGCTGAGCATGTTTTTGCTGTTGGACGATGCGATCGCTACGCTTTTTAGTGCGCCGCGGCGGAGGTGATATGGTATCCTGCCGCAATTGTTTGACGTCAGCCATCAACTGGCGAAATTCGAGCTCATCGTCATTATTGGACTGGGTCATAGTTACTCCGCGCGGCAATATCGGTCGTTGGGTCTATCGAATGGCGCTATGTTACCCGTGGGCTTGGCAGACACCAAGGTATAAAAAATGGATAAGATATTTGTCGACGAGGCGGTCAACGAACTCGTCACCATTCAGGATATGTTGCGCTGGGCGATGAGCCGCTTTAATGATGCCAAGATCTTCCTTGGTCACGGCACTGATAATGCTTGGGATGAGGCGGTGGCATTGGTTACCCATAGCCTGCATTTGCCAGGCGATATTGGCAATGAAGTGCTAACGGCGCGGTTAACTCGCTCTGAGCGTCAGCGGATCGTCGATTTAATCATGACTCGTATTCAGCAACGTACGCCGCTGCCATATTTGACCCACAAAGCTTGGTTTGCCGGCCTGCCGTTCTATGTTGACGAGCGAGTGCTGATCCCTCGTTCTCCTGTTGCCGAGTTGATTGAGCAAGAGTTTGCTCCTTGGTTGCTTGAGCGGCCGCAGCGAATTCTCGATTTGTGTACCGGCAGCGGTTGTATCGCCATTGCGCTGGCTTACGCTTTTCCTGAAGCGGAAGTAGATGCGGTGGATATCTCAGCGGATGCTTTGGCTGTTGCTGAAATCAATATCGAAGAACATGGCCTAACCGATCGAGTTTATCCGCTGCAATCGGACTGCTTTGATGGCATTGCTGGCGTCAAATACGATCTAATTGTGAGCAACCCACCGTATGTTGATGCTGAGGACATGAGCGATCTGCCAGAGGAATTCCAACATGAACCCGAGTTGGCGCTGGCGGCAGGTGACGATGGTCTAGACCTAGTCCGGCGGATGCTGTGCGAGGCTCCAAATCAACTGACCGACAATGGGTTGTTGATTTGCGAGGTCGGTAATTCTCAGGTTCACATGGCCCGAGCATTCCCCGATGTGCCATTTGTCTGGCTCGAATTGCAAAACGGCGGCCACGGTATTTTTGCCATTGACCGCAACGCACTGTTGACCCACAGCGCTGCGTTTGCATAATCGCTCAACCCGTGAGCAGTTTTCGCTGCTCCATTGAATTAGAAAACGGATGTAACAGCACTATGTCAGGAAACACCATAGGTAAGCTTTTTACCGTCACCACCTTTGGCGAAAGCCACGGTACTGCACTTGGTTGTATTGTCGATGGATGTCCTCCAGGACTTGAGATTTCCGAAGCCGATTTGCAGGTTGATTTGGATCGCCGCAAGCCGGGCACATCGCGCTATACCACCCAGCGCCGAGAAGATGATGAAGTAAAAATTCTATCAGGGGTGTTTGAAGGCAAAACCACTGGTACAGCCATTGGTATGGTCATTTACAACGGTGATCAGCGCTCCAAAGACTACTCAAATATCAAAGACTTGTACCGCCCAGGCCATGCTGATTACACCTATGATCAAAAATACGGATTCCGCGATTACCGCGGTGGCGGCCGCTCTTCGGCCCGTGAAACCGCGATGCGCGTGGCGGCTGGTGCTGTTGCCAAGAAGTATTTAAAACAAGTTCACGGCGTTGAAATACACGGATACTTGTCACAGCTTGGCCCGATCAGAGCAGAAACCATCGACTTGAATGAAGTGCACAACAATGCCTTCTTCTGCCCTGATGCCAGCAAGTTGGAAGCCTTAGATGCATACATGCGCGATTTGAAAAAGCAGGGCGACTCGGTTGGTGCCGAAGTGACTGTGGTGGCGTCGCAAGTACCGGTGGGCTTAGGTGAACCCGTATTCGATCGCTTAGACGCGGAATTGGCGCACTCTTTGATGAGCATTAACGCGGTTAAAGGCGTGGCGTTTGGTGATGGTTTTGATGTGGTTGATCAAAAAGGCTCGGAGCATCGTGACACCCTCACTCCGAAAGGCTTCACGAGCAATCATGCTGGCGGCGTGCTCGGCGGTATTTCCTCTGGTCAGGACATTGTTGCGCGAATCGCCCTGAAGCCAACGTCAAGCATTACGGTGCCCGGCGAGACGATTACCAACAGCGGTGAATCGGCTGAGGTGATCACTAAAGGCCGCCATGATCCATGTGTCGGCATTCGCGCGGTTCCTATTGCGGAAGCCATGGTTGCCATCACGCTAATGGACCAATTATTACGCCACCGCGGCCAAAATGCCGGTGTCAGCGGTCCAATCCCACCGATCCCAGGGCAGTGTTAACGGCCCAAGCCAATGTGCGTCGCTCTGATATTACGATTCTAAGCGGCGCCTACTTCACTTTCTTTGCCATCGTTGGTCTGATGGTGCCTTACCTGAGCGTTTACCTTGATCGGCTTGGGTACGACTCGCAAAGCATCGGCGAATTGTTGGCAATGGTCGCTACCATGCGGATCATCGGCCCGAGCTTGTGGTCTGCGATCGCCGACAAAACAGGGCGCCACATTCTGGTTGCTCGCATTGGCGGCCTTTGTGCGTTGTTATCCTTGGTCAGCTTGTTTTGGCTGGAAAGCCGGCTAGGGCGGCTGATCGCACTCGCCGCTTTTAACTTGTTCTGGACTGCTGTGTTACCGCAAGTCGAAGTGATCACCTTGCGTAAACTGGCGGTCATTCCGGGCATGTACGGCAAAGTTCGCAGCGCTGGCAGTCTGGGGTTTATTGTTATCTCAACGCTTGCTGGTGTCGCAATAGCCGATTACGGTGCTGACGCTTTCGTCGCGATTGGCGTTATTCTCGCTGTGCTGTTGCTGGCCAACTTATGTTTGGTGGCACAACCCAAGATCCCCCAACAGCAAATACAACAAGAAGCGCAGAGCCATGCGCCATTTTGGTCATTGGCTCTGATCGGTTTAGTCACCTGCAGCTTTTTGATCCAAACCAGCCATGGTGCTTATTACAGCTTTTTCATTCTCTACATGGTTGATTTGGGCTACAGCGAATTTGCCGCTGGCTGGCTCGTTGCCCTTGGCGTGTTAGCGGAAATCGTGTTGTTCTGGCGAATTGGCTCGCTATTTAGTCGGTTTCGTTTAATGACGTTATTTCAGGCTGCTCTGGTACTGACCTGTTTGCGTTGGCTGCTGATGTCCGGTTGGGCGGATATTTGGCCAGTGCTGACCTTATCGCTGTTGTTGCATGCGGCCAGTTTCGGCATCATTCACGCTTGTTCGATGCGCTGGCTTCATCACCACATCGCCAGCGCTCATCATAGTAAAGCGCAGGCGCTATACAGTGGCACAGGGTTTGGCGCCGGCAGTGTCGCAGGACCAGCGGTAGTGGCTCCGCTCTGGCAGCAAGGCGCAGGGGCAATGGAGTCTTATTTGGTCTGTGCAGGCATTGCGGCGCTGGCAATCGTGGTGTTCCAATTGACGATAAAATCGTCGGCAATGAACGACTCTCCTCCTGAGTAAAAGTGAACACTAAGCAAAATATCTGCTTCCTCAACAGGCTTTGATTCCGCGTTGGACAACTCCGCTAGTTTTAACGGAGGCTTCCATTGCTAACGAGTGCTTAAGCCGGATGGGCAGAGACTGACTTGAGCGTCAGCATGGGGAGAAGTTTGTTATCGCGAGAGTCCGTAACGAGCTAAAAAGGCAGCAAATAATGCGCAGAGGTGCTTCAGCCGACATGGATGTCGGGTGTAGAGCGCTCCATGGATGGACTCGAGCGTCACCGAGGGGCATGGTTTGGTGCCGTTTGGGTACTCAATTGTTGACAGTGGACTAAAGGTGCATCAAGTATCAACAATTAAAGACGCCGAGAAATCGCCCCTGATGGCTCCACTGCAGCTTCCCTGCTGCAGAGGCTTTGATAGTGGATACTTGATTCCGCTTTGGACAGCTCCGAGCATTTTCTAACGTATATTTCCATTGCTAACGAGCGCTTAAGCCGGATGCGCTGAGGCTGACTTTAGTGATAGTAAATCTCGCAACTTGCTGCTTCAGGCGGCATGGATGTGCTTGAGCGTCAGCATGGGGATAAGTTTGTTATCGCGAGAGTCCATAACGAGCTAAAAGGCAGCAAATAATGCTCCGAGGTGCTTCAGCCGACATGGATGTCGGGAGTAGAGCGCTCCATGGATGGACTCGAGCGTCACCGAGGGGCATTTTTTGGTGCCGTTTGGGTACTCAATTGTTGGTAGTGGACTAAAGCTGCATCAAGCATCCACTATCAAAGGAGCCGAGAAATCGTCCCTGATGACTCCACTGCTGCTTCCCTGCAGCAGAGGCTTTGATAGTGGATACTTGACTCCGCTCTGGAAAAATCCGCGAATTTTTAACGTATATTTCCATTGCTAACGAGCGCTTAAACCGGATGCGCTGTGACTGACTTGAGTGATAGCAAATCTCGCAACTTGCTGCTTCAGGCGACATGGATGCCGCATGCAGAGCGACACGGGGATGTGCTTGAGCGTCAGCATGGGTGAGGTTTGTTATTGCCAGAGTCTATAACGAGCTCAAAAGGCAGCAAATAATGCTCCGAGGTGCTTCAGCCGACATGGATGTCGGGTGTAGAGCGCTCCATG
Organism: Neiella litorisoli; assembly: GCF_014773395.1. Lineage (GTDB taxonomy): Bacteria > Pseudomonadota > Gammaproteobacteria > Enterobacterales > Neiellaceae > Neiella > Neiella litorisoli. The sequence continues at coordinate 40,476 of NZ_JACXAF010000016.1, forward strand.
GATGGACTCGAGCGTCACCGAGGGGCATTGTTTGGTGCCGTTTGGGTACTCAATTGTTGGCAGCAGACTAAAGCTGCATCAAGCATCCACTACCAAAGACGCCGAGAAATCTTCCCTGATGGCTCCACTGCTGCTTCCCTGCAGCAGAGGCTTTGATAGTGGATACTTGACTCCGCTCTGGAAAATTCCGCGCATTTTTAACCTATATTTCAATCGGTACCGTTTGATTAAACCAGATTCGCTGTGACTGGTTTGGTGTCGTTTGGGTCTTCAGTTGTTGATAGTGGATACTTGATTCCGCTTTGGACAACTCTGCGCACTTCGGCATCTAAGAGCAATTCGCAACCAGCTCTTCAATCCGAACAAACATGGTTCAACTTAAAAACTTCATTTTAAACATGGCGTTACAGTTAACAGATTAGTTGTTGTAAAATTGACGCATCTTGAGCCGTGTACTAGCCTTCTTGAAATGTAACAAGATTGTTAATGATCGCGCCAACAGGAATCATTCATGGATGCGTTAAAAAGGTGGCTGAAGGGGCTTTTTCGACCCTCGGCTAAATGGTCAATTGCTGCTTTGGTTGCTCTTGGGGTCTCCATCGGCGTCGTTGGTGTGGTGACTTTTGAAGTAGGCATGGCATACACCAACACTGAAGAATTTTGCACTGGTTGCCACCTCCAGCCTGGCGCCACGGCAGAAACCTACCACCTGTCTAGTCACTACAACAACCGCACTGGCGTTCGTCCTATTTGTTCCGACTGCCATGTTCCCCATGAATTTGGCCCGAAAATGTGGCGCAAGATTATTGCCGCGAAAGAAGTCTGGTCGCACCTGATGGGCAACCTCGAAACGACCGAAAAATACTTGCAACGGGTTGTTCACATGCGTGAACGAGAGATCAATCGGTTGAAGGCAAATGACTCACAAGAGTGCCGCAATTGCCACGAAGTAGAGCGCTGGATTTTGGCGTTACAGACCGAGAAAGCGCAACAGTTCCACCAGTCTATGAAAAACAACAATAAAACCTGCATCGATTGTCACCAAGGCATGGTTCATATGTCAGATATGGTGGCTGAAGTGGTCAACGCAGCAGAGCAATAATAAAAAGCGGGCAAAACAAAAAGGAATACCCCATGAGAATAGCCAGACGTCTCATCGCACTGATGTTGTTGACATTGCCGTTGGCGGTGCAAGCGGAAGCAGAATCAAAAAACTGTTTGAGCTGTCACGATCCGTCGCTGAGCCATTCGATGAAACACATGATGAACTCGGCTCATTGGGACAAATCAAAGTCGAATGCTCCGGTTTCTCAGCAAGGTTGTGTGTCCTGTCATGGTGATAGCGTCAATCACGCCAACACGCCAACTCGAATTCAGCCCACCGTTAGTTTTGGCCCGCGCTGGACCGGTTCGGTTGATCAGCAAAACGATACTTGCTTGAATTGTCACGAAGAAACGGCAACCCATAACCAGTGGCGTCAAGGCGTCCATGCTCAGCAACAAGTGACGTGCGTGACCTGTCATGATGTTCATAGTGAACAAGACTTAGTCGCTAACCACAGCCAGCAAATCGAAGTGTGCTCGGTTTGCCACAAAACACAGAAAGATGGCATTCACAACCTCACCGATAAATTGGCCGACAACCCTGGCTGTACCCATTGTCACAACCCACACGCAAACCCAGACCCAGTCGTGATGATGCTGGCAAATCGCTCAGAAGGTTGCCGTAGTTGTCACGACTTACAAAAACTGCAAGACGATCCTGCTGTAACAGCCAAAGCCAAAAGTTATCACCGAGTGATGGCCAATGAGGACCGAACCTGTGTTGATTGTCACCGCGGTGTCGCGCATGTCGATCAGCACAACTTCGGCGCATTGCTAGCCGGTGGCTTGCAATCGGCGCCGTTGGAACTGTTCTATCCGGGCCAGTCTGATGGTGACTGGCTACTGGCCGAACACCAAGGTGCACAAGCCCTGCGTCAAGGCCGCAATTGCCGACAATGTCATATCGGTGAAGGCGATTCGATGGGGCGTTCGCTCGCTCCGGCTGGAGTCACCCCGTTCATTGATGCCAATCTTAGCTTCGCTAAACAGGCTGACTCAGTGCTGATTAAAGTGCAATGGGTGGGCAACGCAGCTGATAACAGTGTTGCGTTGATGTTGAACCAAGGCTCAGTCGAGGCATTTAGCCGCGAGGGGTGTTGGGCTGCTTGTCACAGCGATATGCCGGGAATGACTCGCGATCGAGGTCAGCAGTTGAGCAAATACCTGCGAGTAGCCCAGAAACAACAACCCGTTGTTGGCAGCCAGACCCTGTTCCATGATGCGGCCACCTTGGGGCAAATGAAGGACGATGGTCAATTTGTTGAACTATGGCGCGCCAACTTGGCAGACGGTGCTGTGCAGTCTGTCGAATCATTCCAGATTTTAGCGAAGCGTGAAGCGGTAGATAGCACAGCAATAACTGCGACTGGTCAGTTTGCCAAAGGCAAATGGACGGTCAGCTTTAAGGTGCCGAATAAACACCTGCAGCAGTCATTGCTTGCCGGCAAAATTATCACCTTGGGAGTCGCTGTACATGGTGATGGCGAACATGGCGCCCAACATAAAGTGTCATTGCCGGTGACCGTGAGTTTGAGCGGTGACGATACCGATTTCGTGGTCAGATAATCTGCATAGGGAAGTTGATTGCATGAGGCGTTGGACGCAACTTTATTTACAGATTGTCCTGACTTTAACCTTGGTTGTCAGTGGTCACGCACTTGCTCAACAGAGCGAAGCGGTTAAACAGTGCCTCGATTGCCATCAACAAAGTGCGGAACAGCCCATCCACGCTATTTTTCAAAATGCCCACGGCAATTTGAATGGGGGGGGGAGCCAAGCCTGTATTGGCTGTCACGGCGAAAGCTTGGACCATCGAACCCAGCCAACGGCGCAAGCACCGTTGGTCAGCTTCGGCCCCAAGTGGTTTAATTCTGCCGAGCAGCAGAGTGAAACTTGCCTTGATTGCCACCAAAAGCATACCGGTAGTTTGTGGCAAGGTAGCATGCACCAGCAAGAAGAGGTGGCCTGTGTTGGTTGTCACTCTGCTCACGTTGTCGAAGATCCCATGGTGTCAGCAACGACTCAGGCCGATACCTGCATGAGTTGCCATAGCGATGTACGCAGCGCCAATATGCTGGCTTCACGCCATCCGATTGCAGAAGGCATGGTGGCTTGCAGTGACTGTCATAATCCTCATGGTTCGCTATCAGAAAGCTCATTGACTCAACCCACCCTGAATGACACCTGTTTCCAATGCCATGCTGAAAAACGTGGGCCATTTGTATTTGAACATGCGCCAGTGACGGAAGATTGCAGCACTTGCCACAACCCCCACGGGTCCATGCACGACAACATGCTGGTATCAAAAACTCCATTTTTGTGTCAGCAATGTCATTCTGCTGCCTTTCACCCTAGTCAGCCGTTAGAGGGTTCTGGTTTACCTGCAGGGAATTCCTCAGCCTATTTGCTGAGTAAAAATTGTTTAAGCTGCCATTCGCAAATTCATGGCTCTAGTCACCCATCTGGTAGCAAGATGACCCGATAGGAGCACAATTTATGAAGTTCAAATTATCATTCTTGTGTTGTGCTGTGGCGGGTAGCTTGAATGCCAGCGAGCAACCTGACGACCCATTCGCTTTCTATAACTTGACCGATTATCGCTCGGTACAGACCCGTCAATTGGTTGATTATTCAGGTTACTTTGAGTTGGGCGCCGGTTATATCTCTGAGTCGAATGAACAGTTTGGCCAATATAACGGTCTCGATGAAGATGGCGTATTTGCCATCGGCTCGGGCGTTTGGCGTAACTGGCAAGTGGAGGACTACTGGTTCGATTACTACAGCGTCAAAGCGAACGATCTCGGGCTTGATACGTTATCGCTGAATTTCACCATTGGCGCCGTTCAAAATTTCAAATTAGCGGTGAATTGGCAACAACTTCGCTCTCGTGGTCCAAGCTCCGGCAAAACGCCATTTCGTTACGAACAAGGTGCGTTGACATTGCCCGAAAATTGGCAGGCGGCGAACAATGCCAGTGAACTGGCGTCGTTGAATCAACAAGAGATTGATCGGCGCTTTTCACAAGTCGTTCAGCGTGATCAGCTAACCATCGACTTTCATCATGACATTGATGAAGCTTGGCGCCTTCGCAGTTCGGTGAAACATGAAAAACGCGATGGCACCAGAGCCACCGGAGCAGCGTTTTTTGCCAACGCGCAAAATGGTCATTCAGCAATTTTGCCAGCCAAACTCGATTCCACCACCAAAACATTTGAAGCCGGAGTCGGTTACTACCAGCCAAACTATGCCGCGGATGTCAGTTACCTCTATTCCGAGTTTGAAAACGATGATTATGCGCTGCGCTGGCAGAACCCCTACAGTGCAAATTTAGGGCCGGGCGTTGCTTACGATACTGGTATCGGCCAAATCGCCACCGAACCTGATAACGACATGCACCAGTTTCGCTTAACTGGATTTTATCAGCTGAACGATCAGTGGCGGATTAATGCGGATGCCTCTTATGCTGTTGCCAATCAGGACACAGCGCTGTTGCCTTACACCAGTAACTTGGCACTCCCTACCACGGCTCTGCCGGATCGCTCATTCGACGGTGAAGTGAGCACCACAACAGCCAAAGCGCAGGTGATTTATCGGGCGACCAATAAGCTCAAGTTTCAAGCCGGATATCGCTACGAAGATCGGGATAACGACAGCCCTCGATGGGCGTGGCAGTCGGTGACCGGTGATTCTTGGGCGCCACAAGATGAAAAGTATCAAGTTTATAACGCCCCCCACAGTCGTAGTCTCCAACATCTTCAGTTGGAGGGGAGTTATCGTTTGCCGAAATCAACTCGGTTATCAGCATCCTATGCTTACGAGGAAATTGATCGCTACAATCATGCCGTTGAAACTACCGAAGAAGACATTTTCGAACTTCGAGTGAATTCAAGGCCGATGGTTGGGTTAAATGTTCGCGCGCAATTGCAGTACAAAGATCGCGGGGCTTCGACCTACCAGTGGGATCAATCGTTTTACAGCCTTTATGACACAGCGCTGATTAATGAAATTCCAGATTCCCAGCGCTACAGCAATCACCCCCGCTTAAGTCAGCATTACCTCAGCAATCGCGAGCAGTGGCATAGCCAGCTACACCTTGGTTATGTCTTCAATGCCCGCTGGCACATGACCTTCGATGGCCATTATCAGGATTCCGATTACGATGCTACAGAGTTGGGGCTGGCCAATGAGAAGCTTTGGCACGCCAATCTTGCTGCAAACTGGTACACCCATGAGCGTTTAACCCAGACTTTTTATGTCGCTTTTGATCGTTACGAATACGAATTGTGGGGGCGAGCATTTACCGGCGGCGCTGAAAAGAATGCCTTCGAAATCTATCCGCCGTTACCTCAAGCGAGTGATGCGAGGCGCGATTGGACCATTGAGCCCGAGGATACCAGCGTGACCTTGGGCACTTCTGGCGAGTGGATTTCTGAATCAAAACTATTGGAATTGGATTGGCAATATCAGCTGACGTTATCGGATAGCGAACATTCAAACTTAGCCAATGGCGGAGCTGCCGATCTGTCAGCTATTGCTTTGCCAGACATTAATCAAGACCAGCATCATGTTGATGTCAGTGCTTTGTATCACTTCAGAGACGATCTCAGTCTCAAGCTCAACTACCAATATTTCAGGTATTCCACGGATGATTGGGCATACGCCAATGTTGGTGTTGGCAGCATTGACAAAGTGTTGGGTAGTGGTCAGCACAACACCAATGAACAGGTCCACTTGGTGGGCTTGAGCGTTATTTATCGGTTGCCATGAGCACAGACAGGAGAACAGTGAACATGTATCGCATGACGAAAAATTTAATCGCGGTGTTGCTCATGACACTACTCGTTGGTTGTGGCGCAGATAGTGGCGGCGACCGTGCCGAAGGCGTTGAGCCAGGTCCACCACCTTCGGGCGGCAACCCACCTGAAACGCCTGAGCCGCCAGAAACACCGGAGGGGACGATTGATGTGGCTGCCATCACCGCAGATGATTCGGCAGTATCTGAAATGCTGGCGGTCGAGCTCAATAGCCCTTTAACACTGACGTTTAGCTTGATTGTTAACGATAATTTGACCGTGACTGGCTTAACCTCAGCGAATGCTCGTTTTTCTCTGGCCAGCTTAAATCCAAATCCCGGCAGCTCAAAAGGCATGAGCTGGCAAAGCTTGATTGAAACCAGCGAAGACCCCATTTGTCGCAGCCAATCTGACATCGATGACAGCAATACCCAGTGCAGCCAATTCAGCACTGAAACTGATCCGGCACTGATCCCAGACGAAGCCCGCAAAGTTCAGGATCCCCAAGCTGTCGGTAAAGTGGCGTTGCCGCAAGCGACAACTGAAAACTCTGGCATTTTGAGTGCTAATGATGACGGCTCTTGGAGCTATCAGTTCAATCAGCAAGTTGCCGACGCCGAGTCTGAAGAGCGGGTCCACCGAGCTTGTATTCAGTTTTCGATCAACACCTCCATTGCCAACTCTTGTGTCGATTTCGTTCCTGCAGAAGTGGTGGCTGCAGCGAATGGCTCCAGTGGCACTTCCATTGAAGACGACTTTTATCAACTGCATCACGGTCGCCAGATTGTCACCGAACAAAGCTGTAATAGTTGTCATGCCGAGCTTGCCCTCCATGGTGGCGGGCGCACACAAACCGATTATTGTGTGACCTGCCACAACCCCGGCAGCTGGGATGCCAATAGTGGCAACTCAATCGACTTCAAACAGATGATCCATAAAATTCACTATGGCCGTGAATTGCCCAATTTGAGCGATGGCGAACCTTATAAAATTTGGGGATTCCGCAATGGTGAACATGACTATTCCAATACCAGCTATCCGCAGGACATGATGACGTGTGGCCGCTGTCATGCCGGTGATGAAGATGTCGAGTTTGCCAATGTCCAAGGTTCTCTGATACCAGAAGCGGTATTGACTAATGATGGCCACAGCTGGGTGACCGACCCGACTAAACAGGCCTGTGAATCCTGTCATGAAAAGCTGTTTACCGATAATCTCAAGCTCAATGGCAACCAGCCATCAACCAATCACACCAGCTACACCGATGAGCGTGATTGTGCTGGCTGTCACCGCGACAGAGGCGCTGAGGAGCCGGGTGGATTGCAGGCTAATCAGGCCCACCGTGATTTTGTCAACGAGGCAGGACTGGCGCTGACGCTTAACATTGTCGATATTCAGAATACTGCGGCAGGTGAAATGCCAACCGTGCTATTTGAAGTGGTTGACGTGATGGGCCAGCGTGTTGATTTACATGATCCTGAATCGATGTGCAGCGAAGCACGTTTCGACATTCGCGCACCTTATGATGCTGCTGCTGATTATCGAGCCCGCATTAGTGCAGGTGGCTCACCGGCAGATTTGACGGCTGTTGGCGATCATGTATTTGCGGCTGTTATCGCAAGTCCAATGCCCTCAGAAGTCGATACTTTAGCGGTCACCCTCGATTTCAATTACCCGTTTGAATGTGGCGATAGCTCATCGCCGAAAGTGAGACTTGATGCTGCTGTTGCCTATGCAGCATCAACTGCTGATTCAGCGACACCGCGACGGGAGGTCATCGACGTGGCGCAATGTAATGATTGTCACGGCCGCTTTTTGCTGACTAGTCAATATCATGGCGGTACCCGAGGGGTGAATAGTCCGGAAACCTGCAGCGCCTGCCACAACTCGGAGTTTGCGACATCGGATCGAACTCGTGAGCTTGGTTTGTTGGTGCATGGTATCCATGCATCGGCCATGCGTGAAATGCCGCATAAAGATTGGGATACCAGCAAGCTGCAATATCCTGGCGAGTTGAGCGACTGTAGCAGCTGCCATGTAAATGGCAGCTACACCTTGCCACTGGCATTGGTTCGCGAGCCGATTAAGTCCACTTCGAGTACCTATGTCACCGCCACTGCGGGTTCATGCGCATCGTGCCACGATACCGAATTGGCGAAAAGTCATATGGTTAGTGCCGGAGGCGCATTATTTGATGTTAGTTTCGAAGAAGCGTCGATGGCCTCTGAAAGCTGCGATGTTTGCCATGGCACAGGTAAGTCAGCCGATGTCGATTTGGTCCACAGTCGTTAAAGGAGTACCAACTATGGCGCTGTTGCGGAACATCTTGATTATGGTTGGGCTAACCATGTTGGCTGGTTGTGGCGGCGGAGGTTCATCCGGCTCTGCGGTACAAACGCCAACACCGAGTAACCCCACGCCAGTGCCTACAACATCTTTTTCAGATGCTGGAGAAATTCAAAGTGCGGTGTTGAGTGCAGCGGTAAATAGTGGCTTTGTTGAAATTGAGTTTCAACTTGTCGATGAAAACGGCGTTGGTATTGCCGACCTCGCAGCCAGCGATCTTCGTCTCACGCTTGCCAAACTTGGCCCTTCTGCTCAGGGTAATTTAACCGGCCATTGGCAATCGTACATTAACCAAATCGAGCAACCTGGCGTCGGCCCCGGTACTGAGCCGAAGTTACAGGCAACCAGCGAAAATGCTACCGCTGGTGAACTCACTAACAATCTCGATGGCACTTATCACTATCGGTTTGCTCAGTCTGTAGAGATCAGTGATCAGGAGATATTGGCGCAGGCAAAGACCGAAGGGCTGGATTTGAGTTATTTGCCGAGCGTGACACATCGCGTGGGCATGCAATTTGCCAACACGCCAACGCCTCTGAATGTCACCTTTGATTGGAACCCCGCGTCAGGGCTAACCGAATATGAAGGTGTCTTTGGCCAACATATTTCAGCGACTGAAAGCTGCAATAGTTGCCATCAGCAATTGGCGCTCCATGGTGGCGGGCGGGTTGAAGTTAAGTACTGCGTTACCTGTCATAACCCTGGGTCAACCGATGCCAATAGCGGCAATACGGTGAACTTTAAAACAATGGTCCACAAAATCCACATGGGCCGCGATCTACCCAGTGTTCAAGCCGGTGGCGTTTATCAAATCTATGGTTTCAGAGATTCGCTGCATGACTACAGTACCTTGGGTTTTCCGGGGGATGTACTTGAATGCACCCAGTGCCATGCCGGCAACGCAACTGCACAAACTGATGATGTGATCACCTTCAGTGGCGACAATTGGCGCGAATATGCTTCGGTCCAAGCCTGTGGTTCATGTCACGATGATGTCGATTTTGCCGATCACTATGGTGGTCAAAGCAACGATGATAATTGTCGCAGCTGCCACCAAACAACCGGAGTGGCTGGCTCGATAGAACAAGTGCATCGCAATTTGAACCGCGAAGCATCAGCCCAATTTGCCGCCGTGATCCATGAGATTCGGGATACGGCGCCGGGTCAGTTCCCCGTGGTTCGATTTTCCATTGTTGACCCGACTAATAACAATCATGCCTATGACATTTTGAATGATTCGGTATGGACCCAGCCCAATGGCGCCAGTCGACTGTATGTCGATATTGGTTGGGATACACAGGATTACAGCAATACAGGTAATCAAGGAAACAATGCCAATGCTGTTGAAATCAATGCGCTAACTCAAGCCGTCGCGGTTGGTGATGGCAGCTTTGAAGTGACCTCATCAGTGGCTATTCCTGATGGCACGTTAGAACCAAATATTGCCGCCAAAGGCAGTGGCGCGGTTAATATTGAAGGCCACCCCGCTTCGGACGTTGGCAATGGTGTTGTTGAACGAGTTGCCATGACCAATGAGGTGGCGTACTTCACCATTGATGATGCTTCTGCTCTGGCGCGTCGACAGGTAGCAGACTTGGATAGTTGTTTGACATGTCACGGTCAACTGTCATTTCATGGTGCCAACCGGACCGATAACCTCGAAACTTGCGCGATTTGTCATAACCCTCGTAATACCGATAAGCGAGTTCGCGAGGTTGCGCTGAATCCGCCAAGCGATGGCAAGGACGAGGAGTCGCTCGATTTCAAAACCATGATCCATGGTATTCATGCCGCAGATATGCGTGAGCAGCCACTGCAACTTGTTGGTTTTGGTGGCTTTAACACTTATGTCTTTGATAGCGACCATGTTCACTATCCGCGAGATCTGGCCGATTGTCAGGGCTGTCACATTGAGGGGACTTACGGCTTGCCATCGACCCAAGTATTGGCGACAACCGTCTCGACTGGTGTCAGTATTGCTGATCCAACGGATGATATTGTGACCAGCTCCAATGCCGCCGTGTGCAGCTCTTGCCATGATAGTAGCTCGGCAAAACTGCATATGGAGCAAAATGGTGCCAGTTTTGCCACCAGCCAAGCTGAGATTGATGCTGGTGTGGTGTTAGAGCAATGCTCTGTTTGTCACGGTAGCGGTCGAGTTTATGATGTTGAAGTGGTGCATCGCCGTTAACTGAGCCAACTGACAATTCAAGTTATCCTAAGCTATCCCGTGACAGTTGTCGTTGGATAGCTTTTTTGATCGGTTACCTGTTTGAGCTTCTCTGGTTTTGTTGGCTAACCGGCGTGTAAACTCTCTCGTATCGGCGGGGCTCAAAGTCTCTTATTCTGCCTCATTCAGCGCCCTCATAGAGCCTCTATTTGGCATCTAGCGGTATTGCCTAAGTCTCAGCAGAATGACCGAGTCATTCACTCGCTTGCTATGAGTTACGGGTCACTAGAGTCAAAGTATATCTTCGAAGAAATAAAGCTGTGCTCACCCTCAATTAACCAGCAGCCAATAAAAAGCCCCGGACTTGCCGGGGCTTGATGTTTTACCAACTTCTACCTCAGGTTATGCACTTCATCGATGGCGGCGTTACTGCCTTGCGAGTGACAGACGGCGCAGGCCTCAACCCGGTTTGCCTCATCAAAACTGGTTGCGGCAAACACACCACCATTGGTCACCATATGAGTGATTAAGCTTTTCTCTGCCGAGCTCAGCTCTGTTCCCGCAGGTGTTTCTGGGTGCAAGTAGTTACTAGTATTCGGGTCGATAAAGCCAACCGGAACCGAAATATGACAGCTACTGCAGACCACCACTGTGGCACTGGTGTAGTTGATGGTTTCTCCGCCGCCAGTGTGCGCGACTCGGGCTTTAGAGGCGCGCTCATTCATCACGACCGGCAAGTCAACTTGTGACTCAGTGTGGCAGGCTAGGCAATTGCTAATGTCATCCGGATATGGGGTTAGCAAATTGCTGGATTCATTGACTCCATCATTGTTGGCATGGAAGCTGTGAACGTGAGATTTCAGATCGCCGGGGCGACCGTTATACCAAGCCACTTTAGTGGCGTTATGACAGCTCAAGCATTGATTGAATTGCTTGGCCGCATGACTAGTGTTGTGAATCGACAAGTCATCGTGGCAACCATTACAGCTGGCCAGATCGGCTCCGACTTTTTCTTCGTAGTCAGATGCCATTGAACCATCGACGTTAAAGTATTCAATTGGTGAGTTCCAAGCGACCAAAGCCACACTAATCGATGAGTCTGCGGTATCACAGTCGACCAAGAAACCATTACTCGACTTTTCATTAACGCACAATGGCATTTCGGTAATGCTCAGCGCAATCACGCCGCTGTCGCCAATGCTGGCCGAAGGATTATCAGCTCGGACACATTGATACTTACCACTGCCAGTGTGCGAGCAGGTGCTTAGTTTGACGAGGTTGGTGTCTGGTTTAAATCCGCCTTCTGGCGATGAGTAGGAAAACTCGAAGCCAGCACCACCATCAAAGTTGACGTTAAGTGCTCCATCGCCTGTCTTGATGTACTTTTGGAAGTCGGCGTAATCGGTTAGCGGCTCGTCATTCATCATCATGGTCAGGCCGACCGTCAGGTTATTGCTGTCGTCAACCGATGCCGAATCGATGCTGATATCTAAGCGGCTGACAGCGAGTTGTTGATTATCCAATATCGCCGTATGAGTTTCCGCCACTGGGAAACCGCCGTTGGGACCGTGACAGCTTGAGCACAACGAGTTGTCGGCTTGTGGGCCACCTGCGTGTCCATTTGGATCGGTACCGGCAACGCTAAAGTCGATGTCATCGTGGCACGAACCACACGCCTCCATTGTTGGTTGTAAGTACCAGTTGGCAGCATCAGGCGTTGCTGGATTTTCTTCGGTGTGACAATTGGTACAGGCCCGAATGTCGTGTGGGTATTGGACATCTGAATAATCGTGTTTTGAGTCTCTAAAGCCCCAAATCGCATATTCTCCGCCATCCATCACTTCGGCCAAGTGGGCACCACGGTGGATTTTGTGAGCCATCACTTTCAGATCAACGGTATTACCGCTGTTGGCATCCGTCGATCCTGGATTGTGGCAGGTTACGCAGTAGTCGGTGTCTATGCGGCCTCCACCGTGGATCGCCAGCTCTCCGTGACAAGCGTTACAGGTTCCCTCTTCAACAATGGTGCGCGAATGAATGCCAACAGTCGAGCCGGTTGATGGTTGCCAATCATGGGTGTCGTTAAAAACCGGATAGCCACCACCGCTAATTTGAATCGCCACTCGGTGGGTTAACTCTGGTTCATATGTGACGGTAATTGGGTCAGTCACCGACATGAGGTTGGTCGCAAAGGTATAACTGTAGGTGCCATCGCCATGATCAACTAAGGTACCATCGCGCTCTGAGTCGGCTTGAATCGTGTCTTCGGTTCCCGGCCCCAGCGATGGATCGGACGGCGCCATTTCGACATCATTGATATAGCTTTGCCAGAAGCTGGCATCCCCTTGAGAGACTAAATTTTCGGGGTTTAGTTTAGCGATGGTGAAGCGTGTTTGCGATAAAGGTAAACCAACAAACGGACGTCCTTGTTCATCACCTAGAGCAAACTCGACTGTCACCGTGCCATCTTCAGCAACAGAGGCCATCGTTAACTCACCGGTAAATGACTCTTCTGGGATCGGTGAAGGTGCCGCCGGCCCAGGCTCGCCAGGCTCTCCCTGTTCACCTTGTTCGCCTTGCGGCCCTTGCTCACCTTGAGGGCCCTGAGCCCCGGTGGCACCGTCGCTACCATCATCTCCACAGGCCACCAGGCCGCCAAAGGTTAATAGCATGATTAATAACAATCTTGAGTACCAAGACGAGCGGGATTGAGCTTCCATAAGCCGTTCCTTTCTAGCTGAAGTTACAACGACACATTGTTCGAATATTAACCATAGAAGAGGGATGGTTATATGTAGCAAAAATGTTAATAAAAATAGTTGTTGATCACGCTTTGGTTTTTCTTGAACGCCGGCGAGGGACATTGTTTGGTATCCATTTGGATATTCTGTTGTTGGAAGCGAGCCTTAGCTGCATCAAACATCCAATCAAAGACGCCGAGAAATCTTCCCTGAAGGGGCCATTACAGCCTCCCTCCTGCAGAGGCTTTGATAGTGGATACTTGATTCCGCTTTGGTTAATTCCGCGCAAATTTACAATGCCAGCTGAGCCTCAAAGAGTCAGGTAATGATGTCTGGCGAAGACCTTCCGCAGCAAGGATGCTGCGGCAGAGCTTACATGGAAGTATTTACAGCGTGTCTGAGTTAGACATTGGTGCCTGACTCTCTGCCCAAAGCAGGCGATAGCTGCATCAAGCATCCACTATCAAATGCGCCGAGAAATCCTCCCTGATGGCTCCACTGAAACGAGTGTTTTCACAGCTTGCGAGTTACCCAGTCGAGACGCCGTGAATATGTCCCTATAGGCTCTGCTGCCGCATCCTTGCGGCAGAAGCTCGACAATCCAACTCCCAAGCTGCTTTTGAATCGTCTGTGCTGTCCTCACCTAGAGCGATAGCAAATCTCGCAACTTGCCGCATGCAGAGCGACACAGCGATGTGCTTGAGCGTCAGCATGGGTGAGGTTTGTTATCGCCAGAGTCCATAACGAGCTAAAAAGGCAGCAAATAATGCACAGAGGTGCTTCAGCCGACATGGATGTCGGGTGTAGAGCGCTCCATGGATGGACTCGAGCGTCACCGAGGGGCAATGTTTGGTGCCGTTTGGGTGTTCGTTGGTTGATAGTGGATACTTGATTCCGCTTTGGACAACTCCGCGTACATTTATAAAAGCTCTGCTGCACAATCTGTCTTCGCCAACGCATTGGCGGCGGCGCGCAGCTGTTCGGGCTTCATGTAGCCGCGCTGTTTTAGCAGCAGCTCTCCGTTCTGGTCGAAGAACAGTGTAGTGGGAGTCGCAGCAACGCCCTCAACCGCAGCAAGAAATCGACGGTCGGCAGCCAATGCGGGAAGAGCTTGGTCAAAGTGCTTGAGCTCTCGGCGTAATTCTCGGTACTTCGCTTTGTAGCCGACAATGGCGATGTTGAGCTGGTTATTGCAGCGGTGTTGTAGCTCTGCCATGGTTTGACCTTGCTTCTTACACCAAGCGCAATCGGGTTGAAACACCATCGCGATGGAAGCCACCGACTCATTCGGAGTCAATGACGCCGAAGCGGCTCGGCGAAGATCATCGAGCGGCTGAGTGATTGCCGCATGAGCTGGCGCCCACACCGCAATCACTGACCAGTAAAAGGCAAGAAACTTAAAGCTTGATTTCAAAACCGGCATAGAACTCTCGTCCGTGGAGCGGGCCATAGATGTAGCCAACGTCGTAACCGCCATCGGCATCCCAGAATAATGGCGTTTCGCCTTCATCTATTTGGGTGTATTCAAACAGGTTAGAAACGCCCGTGTAGAGGCTTGCGTCGTTCCCCAGCCACTGCTTTAGTGGCATTTTTAAGCGAACATCAGTCACCGAGTAGGCCGGTGCATCAGTTGGCTTGATTGAACTGCTATCACCAAGAATGTTGTAACCCTCATAACCATACTCAGTTAAATCACGGCTGCCGAACCAAACGGTTGACCAGAACACATGGATATAATCGGTGGTCCATTCAATATCCAACGACGCGCGATCTTCAACAGGCGCAATGGCATACGAGGATTTGAATTCGTCGTTGTGATCAAAGTGCTCAAACGATGCATTGATGAGAAGGTTTTCGGTGATGTTATAGCCAACGACCAAATCAAAAGTGGTGACCGACGCGTCATCATCGAGCTGAGTCAGAATTGGAATGCCATCGTCGGTTTCATCCAGAGCCGCCAAATTTTCCACATTGGAGTAGGCCACAGAGATTGTGGTTGCCAGTCGCTGGTTATCAAAGCTCAGGGCGTAGTTGGCCGATAGTGATTCTTCGAGCTTATCGACATCAATCAAATAGCCCAGGGCGGTATCAAGGATGCCGTGGTCGGTTTCGAAGAATGACAGTGGTGCTCGATAGCCTCGGCCCATGGAAAATCGAGATGTCCAGTTTTCGTTGTGGTCATAGCGCATGTCGAGACGAGGCGCGACAAAGGTTTCATCAATCTCAGTACCTGGCTTTTTATCGTCAATAAAGTCGGCCTCAACCTTATCGATACGGAGGGCGAGGGCAACTTCAAGATCGTCCAACGGCGTCCAAGTATCTTGCACAAAAACACCATAGGTGTCGTAATCGAACGAGTCCGATACATAAGCCTCGACGCTTTCCAGGGCATCCGTTTTCGAGCGCATTTCTTCCATGCGGCTGTCGATACCAAAGGTCAAGAAATGCTGATCATTCAACTGCCAGTCAAATTTAGCTCGGCCATACCACATGGTATCTTCGGCGATATAGTCGATACCTTCGTAGAACGAGTCTTGATCGTGTTTGGCGTAACTGACCGCAAATTCAGATGCTAACTCGCCGTTAATGTCAGTCAGCCATTTTAGGTAAGCCTCCTCGCGAGAGGTATCGATCCATTCAGCTGTTTCCCATGGTTTCGCAACCCACAATTGACGAACATCATCGTCAGCAAATAACTGCTCCGATTCGATGCCATCGTAACCGGCGATAACCTGGCCAATGGAATCGGCGTTCTTGCCCAGCACCGGTCCGCCAAATATTTCTGACTCGACCTGCGATACTCGGATCTGGACGTTGTTGCTGTTGTTGATGTCGTGGCTAACCAGTGCGGTGAGCGACATATTTTCGTGGAATGGCGCCTCTGACACATAGTTGTCGTCATGATCTTCCTGATCCTGAGTGTCATATTGGGCAATTAGTGTGAGGCCCGTGGTACCGCTGGCCGAAACCCCGGTGGCGCTGGCTTTATACGCGGTGTAGCCGTGGGAGCCCTTGGATACGTCAAATTGCGCTGCGTTGTCATAGGCTTGCTTGGTGACGATATTGACCGTGCCGCCAATTGCTTCCGGCGCAATCAAAGAGGCACCTGCGCCACGCGCCACCTCGATACGATCGATGCCTGTAGTGGCAATGGCATCGACAGCGTAGAAACCAGAAATCAAGGTATGGGTTGGCAGATCATCGACCAGAATCGTAGTGTGTTCGCCTTTCATACCATTGAGCATGACCCGCTTAACACCGCACATCGAGCATTCATTAGAGACATTGACGCCCGGCTCGTTGTTGATTGCATCGGACAGCGACAGCGCATTCTTGTTTTCGATCATCACCTGATCGAGCACTTCGGTTTTTTGAATGACATCTTTGAGTCGCCCAGCTTGTTCCAGCTTATGGCGGATGGAGCGCACTTCAATAACCTCGACAGATTGATCCGCCCCAGCAGATTGGTTGGCTTGTGCGCCGACAGCAACGGGCACGAGAGTAGTGATAGACAGGCTGGTGATAATAGCCTTGGGTAGCAGCGACAACTTAAACGGCATACGAATGGGATCCTTGCTCAAGAGCTTCAGTGGGAATGCACAATGGCAATCAAATGCAAATGGGAATGCGTGTTATTTGCTTGTTATTTTATTGTGATGAAGATCTTGTTTTTTGTTCTTGGTCAATTGAATGAGAATTTTTCTCAATTTCGTTTGGGGAGCCATCGATGGCGCAAGAGCAAGGTTCTGCGCCATTGAATGAATAGTTGAGGAGGGCGTTTGCGGGTTACGCTATTAAGATTGAGTTTTTGCCAAACGGGCCATCAGTGACGAAGTGTCCCAGCGGCCGCCGCCCATTGCCTGAACTTCAGCATAAAACTGGTCAACTAACGCGGTGACAGGTAACAAGCTATTGTTACGGTTGCCTTCTTCGATGGCATATCCCAAATCTTTGCGCATCCAATCAACGGCAAAGCCAAAATCGTACTCGCCTTTGAGCATGGTGTGGCCGCGGTTTTCCATTTGCCAGCTTTGCGCCGCGCCTTTGCTGATGACATCGAGCACTTTATCGCCATCAAGTTCGGCTTGTTGGGCAAATTGCATGGCTTCTGAGAGTCCTTGCAATAGGCCAGCAATACAAATCTGATTGACCATTTTGGTTCGTTGACCAGCACCCGATGCGCCCATGTGTGCCACTTTTTGCGAATAAGCTTGCATCACCGGTAGTGCTTTTTCATAAGCGGAAAGGTTGCCGCCGACCATTGTCGTTAAACAGCCATTTTCAGCACCTGCTTGGCCGCCAGATACCGGCGCGTCGAGATAATGAATACCGTATTGTTCGGCCAGCGCAGACATGCGCTCAGCCAATAGCGCTGAGGTGGTGGTGTGATCGATGACAATGGTGCCCGGTTTCATTACCGAGGCAATACTTTGCGCTTCCATCATTTCGATCACGTCCTGATCGCGACCAATGCAAACACAAACAAAATCAGCGTCGACAACCGCATCGCGTGGGTTTTCAAATGCTTTACCAGAATAGCGTTCGGCCCAGTTTTGCGCCTTGCTGGTGGTTCGGTTGTAAACATTGACGTTGAAGTGCTTGGATAGATGGCCTGCCATGGGAAATCCCATGACGCCGAGGCCGAGAAATGCGACGGTAGTCGTCATAACAAAGTCCTTGTATCAAACTTAGAGCAAATTGAAGTTGCTAGTTGAGGCGCTAGCAGCAGGCAACATAGAATACGCGCTTATGGGGCAGTTTGTGTGTTCGCCCCAGAGGATAGATTGTTGCCATTAACCGATACTGAACAAACCGCACCTTTGGTTGCGTTATTCAACCAGACTTTTCGCGCCTTGAACACGATTTTAGTCAAAGGCGATGACGAGCCGCTGTACTTACCCGCAACGGCCGAGCAACCTGCCCAAGTCATTTTTGCCAATGGTTATTTTGCTAGTGCCATGCACGAGCTGGCACATTGGTGTTTGGCAGGAGAGCAGCGCCGTCAGCTCGAAGACTATGGCTACTGGTACTGCCCTGATGGCAGAGATGCGCGGCAACAAGCTGAATTTGAACAGGTTGAAGTAAAGCCACAAGCCATTGAATGGGCGTTTATGGTGGCATCGGGACGACCATTTCGAGTGAGCACTGATAACCTTAATGGCGTTGAGCCTGATCGGCTGGGGTTCCAGCATCGGGTTTATGATCAAGTGCGAGACTACCTCAACCTTGGTTTTCCGCCGCGCGCGCAACAATGGATCGAAGCGCTGCAAAGCGCCTATCAAACTGCAGAGTTGTCGCTCGCCGACTTTGATTATCGAGGGATGTATGAGCGCTAAGCTGCCCATTGGTTTTATGCTCAATCCGTTTGCCGGCATTGGCGGTAGCGTCGCTCTAAAGGGCAGTGATGGCGCAGATACGGTCAAGCTAGCACTAGCGAAAGGTGCCGTGCCGCTGGCCCAGCAACGTGTCGAGCAGGCCCTCAAGTTGCTGCAACCCTATGCCGAACGGATTGAGTTTATTTGCCCCGCGGGCGCAATGGGCCAAGACTGTTTAATGGCAATGGGGTTTGAAACAAACGTTATTTTTCAGCCAAAGCAGCCGAGTCTAGCTAGCGATACCCACGGCTTTATTGACGCCCTCAACGACTATGGTCAGCAGCAACCATTGGCATTATTGCTATTCGCTGGTGGCGATGGCACCGCCCGAGACATTTGTGCTCACGTTAATGAAAACACGCCAGTTTTAGGGATTCCGGCTGGCTGCAAAATTCACAGTGGGGTTTATGCGGTGACGCCGATTGCGGCAGGCCGAATGGTTGAGCAGATGGTTAATGGTGAACTGCTCAGCTTGGTTGAAGCGAACGTGATGGATATTGACGAGGCGGCATTTCGCGATGGTGTCGTGCGTGCCAAGCGTTATGGCGAGATGACGATTCCGGATGATTTACGGTATGTGCAGAGTGTCAAGTCGGGTGGCAAGGAATCGGATGAGTTAGTGCTTGCTGACATTGCTGCTGAGGTGGTTGACTTGATTGACGACAGCTTGGCGATTATGGGCTCAGGCTCGACTGTGGCGGCGGTGATGGAGCTGTTGCAGTTAGACAATACTTTGCTGGGCGTTGATATCGTTGCGCAGCAGGAATTAATCGCTGCTGATCAAACTGCTGCTGAGCTGATTGCTCATGTGACACAAGCGCAAGCGTCTGGACAGGTTTGTAAGTTGGTTGTCACCGTGATCGGCGGGCAGGGTCATGTATTTGGCCGTGGTAATCAGCAATTATCGCCAGAGCTGATTCGATTAATCGGCATCGATAACATCATCGTTGTGGCTACTAAATCCAAGTTACAGTCGTTACAAGGCAGGCCTTTGATTGCTGATACCGGTGATGTTGAACTTGATCAGCAGTTGTCAGGCTACATTCGCGTCGTTACCGGTTATCGGGATTATGTCATGTACCCGTTATCGAGCCCAGCTTAGTCTGCTGTTCGCGGCTTTGGGCCAAGAGTCAGGCAGCAATGTCTCACTCAGACACGCTGTGAATACTTCCATGTAAGCTCTGCCGCAGCATCAGTGCTGCGGAAGCTCTTCGCCAGACATTACTACCTGACTCTTTTACGCTCAGCGAGCATTGTAAAAGTGCGCGGAGCTGCCCAAAGCGGAAGCAAGTATCCAATATCAAAGCCTCTGCAGCTGGTTGCATGCTGTAGATAATAGAACCTTGAAGTAGGCAGCTAACAACTCGCTTCAAGCGAAAGTGAGCTTTGGCGATAGCAAATCTCACCCCATGCTGACGCTCAAGCACATCCATGTGTCGCTCTGCACGCGGCATCCATGCCGCCTGAAGCAGCAAGGTGCGAGGTTTGCTGTCACTCAAGGGAATGCCTGCACATCCGGTTCGAACGCTGGTTGGAGTTGGGCCCTAAGTGAAAAAGGTGCGGAGCTGTCCAAAGCGGAATCAAGTGTCCAATATCAAAGCCTCTGCAGCAGGGAAGCTGCAGTGGAGCCATCAGGGATGATTTCTCGGCGTCTTTGATATTGGATACTTGATGCAGCTAGGCCCGCTGCCAAAGCAATCAGCCCTAAGTCGGCAGCAAACAATGTCCTTTCGCGATGATTCAAAACCGGTTGGAGTTGTGAACTTGACAGTTCTATGTACGTATGTTGAACGTATATATTTGCTTTGCTAGACTCGTAGGGTTGATACGTACAATACCCGTATAGGAGTTTGTCATGACAGCATTATCACTGAAAAAAGATGCTCGACTTGATTTGAAAACAACACAACAGAACAAAGAGCTGTTGTCTCAGGCGGCAATCCTGAGAGGTGTCGATATGACGACATTTATCATGGAGCCTGCGCTCAGAGAAGCAAGGGAAGTTGTAGAGCAAATGAAGTTGAGGCAATCAGAGCAGCAGGCACTATTTGCAGCTTTGTCTAAGCCAAATAAGCCAACAAAAGCATTGCATGGCTTGTTATCTGAAGGGATGTTCAGTGAGCGATAGTCGATTTGTCTTAGAGCAGTACGATTCAACTAAGACGTACTATCAACAGAAAAAATTTGATTGCGGACATGGAGTCATTAACAAGTTTGTTCGCTCTTCGTTAAAAAAGCAGGTGAGCCAACAATTTTCGAAAGCTTATGTTCTTTTGGATTGTGACAACAATGAACGCTTTTGTGCTTTTTACACGCTGACTTCTTTCAAGTTACTTGCTTCAGATATGGAGAAGCTATCTGGCGGGAGCTTACCAAGGGACGTCCCTTGTGTTCGCTTAGTAATGCTTGGCGTTGACAATAGTCTTCAAGGGCAAGGTATAGGGCGGAAAATGATGTCTGATGCTCTCCACCGAGTGCATCGCGCATCGAAAGTGATCGGTATATATGGCTTATATTTGGATGCAGACCCCGGTGCCACCGACTTTTACCTTTCGCTAGGCTTTACCCGGCTTGATGACGGAAGCCGCGACGACATCGCTAAGATGTTTTTGAGCATAGAGACCATCAATGGGGTTTTGGGATAGTTTGACCTATTGAAGCAAGGCGACCCACCTAGTTACTCCTTCAAGAAATAGAATGTTGGGAGCCTGTTTCCGATAATTCTATTACAAAGCAAGGATTTACAATCCAAAGCTTGGCCGCTTTATGCAAACCGATTCGGCGGCCCACGAAGATCAGCTTAATGTCGAGAAAAAGTGTGGCAAAATTTTATTTGTTTCTAGCAATGGCAGGTTTCTTCGCAAAAGCTAATTCATGTATTGATGCGGAAGGCTTTGCTAACAAAAACACCGAAAAATATGCCAATATTTTTCGGATTGAAAGACAAGTTCAAGGAGCTGCTTCAGCTTATTCGTTATTTCTACAACAGAAGTTACATGGCTCCGACTTAGAGGCGGTATCGATTCTTATAGGTTCGAGTTTTGAAAGTGATTTTGACTTTTATACAGAGTTGAAGTCAGTAGATAGCGAAAAGAACCTTAATATGTATTACTTCCTGCTTTCTAATGAGTTGGCGGCAAAGTCCTCCCTAAACATATCTTATGGTGAGTGTGATTTGGTGCTGACCATTGAGCTATCCGAAATAATAGAGAACAATCCAAAGAGCTCAAAGGGGCAGAGTAAATAGGTTTTTTGTTTTCTAGAGCCCGAGTGATCTCTCATCAAAAGCCCCGTTTGTCGGGGCTTTGCTTATTGGCCGTCTGGAAATTTTTAGTGGAATGCTGGCAGATTTGCTTTGCACTGGCGGAAGGTTTTGTCTGGAGCTGTGGCAGCGTGCGGGTGGAATTTACACCCAAAATTCGCTTCAAGCGAAAGCGAGCTTTGGCGATAGCAAATCTCACCCCATGCTGACGCTCAAGCACATCCATGTCGGCTGAAGCACCTCTGTGCATTATTTGCTGCCTCTTTATGTCATCGCGGACTACCAAGAACACAAGGCTGATACAGCTGGTTACCCGTTGTTGAACATTGAACATTGAACCCTGAAATAATCGGGTCGAACGCGGGGTAGGAATTGGATCATCAAGACTAATCAAACAAAGGGCGGTTTTTCTTCAAGCGACGCCAGACGAATCGCCCTGGGTGGACTGCATCCAATAAAGCCTGTGAAGTTGGCTGACTACTATTACAGATATAGCTAGTGATGATGTCAGCGGCGAGAGGACCAGAGCAGATGCCTCTAGCACCGAGGCCGGAGATCACATACAAGCCGCTCTGCTGAGCCAGTTCGGAAAGTGGCGTCGTTTGTGGCAAGGCCCCAACAGATTCCCAGTCGGGAATTGGCCCAACAATGGGAAAGTGATCGCGCAGCACTGCGCGAAAGCCGACTCGGCCCTCGGCTGGGGAGCTCAGCCACTGCTGAGTCAATTGCGACTCTGGCAGGGCTTGCTGCAGTCGCTCAAGGTTGATTTGATGGTCGTCATCGAGCAGTTCATCACTTCTGTTGTCGCGTGAGAATGTCGCGCCCATACAATGACTGCGCCAATCTCCACCGCCAGCAGGAGTTAAGTAACCGGTGTGGCAGATCACTGTTTTTAGCTGTGTGCTTTGAGCCGTGGCAGGGACATGGCTGACTTGCCCGCGAACTGCGCTGATGGGCAAATGACGGCTGACATGAAAGCCATTCGAGTCGATGCCTGCAGCAATAACCACTTGGTCAGCCTCAATCGTCTGATCGCCTTGCAATAACCAGTGTTCACCCGTTTTGACAATGTCGTCGACTCGCCAACCCAAGTGAACATCATGCCCCTTTGCGAGCAGCCAACCACCGATAAACCGACAGATATCGCCAGGACAGAACCAACCTGCGTTTGGGTAATAAACGGCATCATGCGGGATATCGATGCCGGCCAGTTCGCTGGCTCGTTCGGCATCGACGGCCTGCACTAGCGTTGCTGGATAAGGCTGGCTAATAATGGCGGCGTGTTTGCGAGTCAGTTCCTCATTGCTGTTGAGGTGCAACAAACCGCTCCACTGGTGGCGGATCGTGTCTGTCTGAGCCGTTAGCCACTGGTAGTCTCGGCGGGCAAAATCAAACGCCTGCCAATAGAATTGCGACAATTCACCGGGTTGCGGCGTCAATAGCGGGTAGAGCGCGCCTTGGCGGTTACCACTCGCGGCCGAGGCAAGCTGCTCATCGGCACACAACAAGACAACCTGCTTGCCAGCAAGCGCCAGTTTCCATGCGGTTAAGCATGCCGCTAAGCCGCCACCAATGATGGCAACCGTTTGACGCGTGGTGTCAGCTGCAGGAGTTTGCAGGCTTGCTTTGCTGGCAATGGTCATGTCGCGCTTGTTGCCATAGCCGGGTTGTTTCTTCACGGTAAAGCCCGCTTGCGCTAGGCCTCGGCGCACTAATCCTGCGGCGGTGAACGTTGCTACCGAAGCTCCAGAACGCGACAGCCGAAACATTTGATCAAATAGACTCTGCTGCCACATTTGCGGATTTTTACTGGGCGCAAAACCATCTAGAAACCAAGCATCGACAATGCCGTTGGAGTCAGCCGGTACGCTCGGCATGACCTCATTCACATCGCCCAACCATAAATCTAAAATGATCCGACCTTGGTCAAAGCTTAATCGGTGGCAACCACTGCGCAGCTCAGTTGGAAAATGCTGCTGCAATTGCTTGGCGTATTGCGCTAGGTTGGGAAAGTGGTGATGAGCTGCTGCGAGATCAGCACTGGTCAGAGGGAACTTTTCAAACGAAATAAAATGCAGTTGTTGTGCGCCGTTTGCTGAACCTTGACTAAGATAATCATCGAATGCCTGCCAGCTGGCGAGAAAGTTAAGGCCAGTACCAAAACCCGTTTCGGCAATAGTAAATGAGTTACAGCTGTGCGCTCGCCAGCGACTGGGTAGGTTATTTGCCGCTAAAAATACATATTGGCTTTCAGCAAGGCCGTCATCATTAGAGAAATAAACGTCATCGAAATCTTCTGCAACTGGCGTGCCGTGGGCGTTGAAATGTAGGTTGGCAGAGTGAATTTTCTGTTCAGAACTCATATTAGCGTGGCATGGCGATTAAAGTGGCGCTACTATAACCGACAAATTAGCGTACACGTGTAACTTTATTGTAAGCAAAGCAGACCAGTATAGAGTCTGAATACAATTACAATTCACGCGTTTTTGTACCAGCAGGTTTCTAAATTAAACAGGAATTATCAATGAAAAGAGCCGTTATCACCGGTTTAGGCGTTGTTTCGAGTCTTGGTAACAATGCCGAGGAAGTCTTGGCTTCTTTGCGTGCGGGCAAATCAGGGATTCGCGCATCTGAACAGTTCAAAGAAATGGGTATGCGCAGCCAGGTTTGGGGCGATGTGCAACTCAATACCAAGGAACATGTCGACCGTCGCGCACTGCGTTTTATGGGTGATGCCGCTGCCTATGCTTATATCGCCATGGGTCAAGCCATTGAAGATTCCGGTTTAACTGAAGCGCAAGTATCTAACGTCCGCACCGGTTTAGTGGCCGGCTCTGGTGGCGCCAGCTCAGAAAACCAAGTGTTGGCTGCCGACATTCTGCGTGAAAAAGGCGTCAAGCGCATTGGCCCTTATATGGTGCCTCGAACCATGGGCAGTACCACTTCTGCTTGTCTGGCAACGCCATTCAAAATTAAAGGCGTCAACTACTCCATGAGTTCAGCTTGCGCGACCTCTGCCCATTGTATTGGTCATGCTTGGGAATTGATTCAGCTGGGCAAACAAGACGTGGTCTTTGCCGGTGGTGGTGAAGAATGTCACTGGTCGTTGGCAATGCAGTTTGATGCCATGGGCGCGTTGTCGACCAAGTACAACGACACACCAGAGAAAGCGTCACGTACCTATGACGCCGATCGTGATGGCTTTGTTATTTCCGGCGGCGGCGGCATGGTTGTGGTCGAAGAACTCGAACACGCACTTGCTCGTGGCGCCAAAATTTATGCTGAAATCGTCGGTTACGGTGCGACATCCGATGGCTACGACATGGTGGCTCCGTCTGGCGAAGGCGCAATCCGCTGTATGCAACAAGCGATGAGCACCACTGACGGTAAAATCGACTACCTCAATACTCACGGTACCTCGACACCAGTTGGTGATGTCAAAGAGTTGGAAGCCATTCAACATGTCTTTGGTGACAACTCGCCAATGATTAGCGCCACTAAGTCATTGTCGGGCCACGCCCTTGGTGCAGCAGGTGTTCACGAAGCCATTTACTCGTTGTTAATGGTTGAAAATGGTTTCGTTTCGCCATCAATCAATGTTGAAAATCTCGATGAAGCCGCACAAGGGCTGAACATTGTGACCGAACCAACAGACGCCGAGCTGACTCAAGTGATGTCAAACAGTTTTGGCTTCGGCGGTACTAACGCCACTTTGGTTTTCAAAAAGTACAGCTAACGCTATCGTTGGCCTTGCAAAACCGGCCATCTGGCCGGTTTTTTAGTTTTAATGGTGCTGTGGCGTTCTGGACAGGCGAACTAAAAAAGCATACATTCGCCCTGATTTTTAGACTTCTAGATGGATAAACAATCATGCGCATTCTAGCCGATGAGAACATGCCTTATGTCGAGGAGTTATTCTCGCCCTTTGGCGAGGTCATTCGGGCGCCTGGGCGTGATATTGGCGCTGACATGTTGGTTGATGTTGATGTGCTGCTGGTTCGTTCCGTCACCAAAGTGAATGCCGAGTTATTGCGCAAAGCCAATAAGCTTCACTTTGTCGGTACCGCCACCATCGGCACCGATCATATTGATCAACAATTCCTCAGCGATAAGGGCATTGCCTTTACCAATGCGCCAGGCTGTAATGCGTATGCGGTTTGTGACTATGTGCTGAGTTGCTTGTTACTGATTGCCGAGCGGCGCCAATTAACGTTAGCGGGCCTGACCATGGGCGTGGTTGGTATTGGTAATATTGGCAAGCGTTTGCTGCCTCGGTTACAAGCGCTTGGCCTTCAGGTGCTGGTCAATGACCCTCCGCGAGCGGCTGCGGAGCCCGATTTTCAATCGACACCACTGAATCAATTGCTGCAGCAAGCGGATATCGTCACCTTTCACGTGCCTTTGCAGCGCGATGGCGAGCATCCAACGTTTCATTTAATCGGTCCGAGCCAACTTGAGTTGCTCAAACCCAATGCCATCATCATTAATGCTTGCCGCGGAGAGGTGATCGACAACCACGCCCTGTTGCAACATATGGCCACGCATCCCCAACTATCAGTGGTACTTGATGTGTGGGAAAACGAGCCGAATCCGAATCAGGATTTACTCCGAGCGGTTGATATCGCGACACCGCACATCGCCGGCTATTCTCAAGAAGGTAAGGCGTTTGGCACCAGTATTGTCTACGATCATTGGGCTAACTTGCATGGTCATGCGCCTGCCGATGTACAGGCTTTATTACCGCCGCCCGATTTGGCCGCGATGATTTTGGCTGGAGCACCGAAGCAATCGATACTCAAGCAACTGGTGCAAGCAGTGTACGATGTCCGTAATGATGATGAGCGAATGCGTCAGGCCGTCAATCAGGCTGAGTATTTTGACCGGTTGCGGAAAACCTATCCATTGCGCCGAGAGTTGCTCAGCACACACATTCAATTTTTAGAACTTGCAGAGCCAGTGGCGCGCGATACCATCGCCCAGCTTGGTTTTCAGGTGCGAACATAAATCACAGATGACAAAGCGGAGAATCCAAGCATGTCAGCCAAATATAATGTTGCCGTTTTAGGCGCTACCGGCGTGGTCGGCCAAACCATGCTCGATATTCTCGCCGAACGCGAGTTTCCAGTCGATCAGGTCTTCGCGCTGGCCAGTGCCAGAAGTGCAGGTGGTACAGTGAAATTTGGCAACAAGCAACTCGAAGTGCTGGATGCCGAGGAGTTCGACTGGGATCAGGTTCAGCTGGGCTTTTTTAGTGCTGGCGGCTCTGTATCTGCCAAATATGCACCAATCGCCGCCGAGGCAGGTTGCGTCGTCATCGACAACACCTCTGAGTTTCGCTATGAGCCTGATATTCCTTTGGTTGTGCCCGAAGTGAATGCTCATGATTTAGCCAACTTCCGCAATCGGAATATTATTGCTAACCCCAACTGCTCGACCATTCAGATGGTCGTTGCGCTAAGCCCGATTCATCGCACGGTGGGCATTAGCCGCATCAATGTATCGACTTATCAATCGGTTTCCGGCACAGGCAAAGAAGCCATTGAAGAGTTGGCCTCACAAGTGGGGGAAATGCTCAATGGTCGGCCAGCAAGCCACAAAGTTTACCCAAAAACGATTGCTTTTAATGTGTTGCCTCACATTGATGTATTTCAGGATAACGGCTACACCAAAGAAGAAATGAAAATGGTCTGGGAAACTCAGAAGATCCTCGGCGATGAGACCGTGTTAGTGAACCCGACCGCAGTGCGCGTGCCGGTTATGTATGGTCACGCCGAAGCGGTTCATATCGAAACCCGTGACCAAATCGATGCCGAAGGCGTTAAGGCGCTGCTGCGTGAAGCCGAGGGCGTGATCTTATTTGAAGATGACAGCGACTACCCAACCCAGTTGGAAGAAGGCAGTGGTAATGATGAGGTCTACGTGGGGCGCGTACGCAATGACATTAGTCACCCGCACGGCATTAATCTCTGGGTGGTGGCTGATAATGTGCGTAAAGGTGCGGCATTAAATAGCGTGCAAATCGCCGAAGTACTGATCCGCGACTATCTGTAGGGCGATTTTTATATTCGGATGTCAATATCTTGACGACAAAAAGCCAGTCGCGTACTGGCTTTTTTTATGGTCAGCGTTTTACCATTGATTGCTATGGGTATTGCTACAAGTTGCGATATGGGTAGTGGCGTTGGAATGCGAATTGCTTATTATGTTGGGATAAAGCGACAATTAAGCAATTGTGCCCATATTCCGGCGCAGCACAGTAAAGGAAAGGAATATGTCTCAAACCCCTAGCTCAGGGTTTTCCGCGGTTCGCCGTGTCTTGACTGCTACATTACTGGCCATCGTTGCCAGTGCCCCCATCACCGCAGGTGCTTTTGAGCGCGGGAAGGTCGATATTGTTGGCCCTGATGGCAAACCCAAAGTGCAGGAACAGGCTGCTCCAACGCGGTATGGTCCTGTCGCCAATGCCGATACCCTGTGGCGCATCGCCAGTGTTACTCGCCCCGATGGTTCGATCTCTGTCTACCAGATGATGTATGCGCTGTACCTGAAAAACCCGCATGCATTTGAGCAAAACAACATTCACCTGCTGAGTCGCGGTAGCACCTTGCTGATCCCGACATTGGCAGAAACGCGGCAATATACCAACCGGCAAGCAGTTGCCCAATTGCGTGACGATGAGCAACGTCTTGCCGCCAGCCAAGCTACTAAGCCTGCCGCAGAGCCAGCAGCCACCGAGCAAGTTGCCGCCGCGCCAGCGAACAAACCTGAACCTGCCGCTGTTGAATCGCCTAAAGCGCAACCGGTTGCCGAAGCTCAACCTGAGCCAACTGAGCAAGTGGTTGCTGAGCAGCCCGCAGAGCCTCAGCCGCAAACCACCATTTCTGATCGCGAACGTCGTCTATACGACGCTCAAATGCGTCAGCTAAAAGAAGATTTGGCCAATTCGATTGGTAGCATTGAAACCCTGATTGACCAGAACCAACAGCTGGCCAGTCGAGTGGAAGATTTGTCCTCCACCATCGTCAATCTTGAAGCCGAGTTAACTCAGGAGCGCGAAGCTGCCGAGCAAGCTAGGGCGCAACTGACCAAGCAGACCGAAGTGACCAGCACCAAGGTCGATAGTTTGCTGGAGCAACCCATTGGCGCGTCGAGTATTTGGTTATGGTCGCTATCAGCTGGTTTGGCTGTGGTATTTGGCCTGATTGGCTGGCTGATTTTCCGCCACCGTAAGCATGCCGAAACAGCCCAGCAGCAAACGCCAAGCGAGCCGATGCCAGAAACCCTGCTGGCCCAAGAAGCGGTCGCTGAAGCGCCAGCCGAGGCCGATGCCACGGAGCAACAAGACAGCGCTGAAGAAGATGTTTTGCTGGATCTTGGTCTGGATGATGACAAAGAGGCGCCAGAGGATGATGCGCTGGTTGATTTGGCACTGGATGATGCGCCGATTGAAGCTATTAGTCTGGATGACGATGATGAGGCTGCGATTGACCTAGACGATGATAGCGCCGATCTGCTGGCCATGGACGATGATCTCAATGAGCCTGCTGACGATACCTCAAAGACGACAGAAACGCTGCCGGAAATGGCCGATATTCAGGAGCTGGATTTAGACCTGAGTGATGATGGTGGCGAGCTTACCCAAGATGCGCTCGACGCGCTGGCGGCAATGGATGAGCTTGCTGCATCCGATGGACCATCGTCGAGCGATGACGATGATTCATTAGAAGAGGCCTTTGATGCCATTGGTGCCAGTGACAGCAGCGAGCCTGCCACAGCGTCCGAAACGGCTGAATCAAGCGCCGATCCAGATGACATCATGGATGAATTTGCCGCTGCAGTGGCTGCGCAAACCGCGGCCGAAGAAGCTGGCGAATCGGTTAACGAGATTGCCGACATCGATGATTTGGTCAACGAGTTTGACGCCGAAATTGCACCAGCAGAACAACCTCAGGAATTAGCAGAAGAACAGGTCGAAGAGCCAGAGCCGGAAACGGCGGCGGATGTTGACGAGCTATTGGCATCGGTTGCTGAGTCAGAAGAGAGTAATGATATTTCGCAGCAGGTTCAGGATGAATTGGATGAGCCGGAAACTGAAGAGCTGGTTGATATCGACAGTTTGCTGGCGGAATCGGGGCCTGAGCAGCCCCTTGCTGAGGCGCCTGAGGTCGAGACGGACATTGATATTGAAAGCCTTATTGCTGAAACCCAAGAAGCTGTTGATGTTTCAGCAGAGCAACAGTCCAGCGATGAAACGCTCACCGAGCTGGATGTTGATGATATTGTCGCAGCAGCGTCAGAACCAGAGCCCGAAACGTCGCAGGCGCTTGATAACGACGCCGCCGATGACCTGTTGGCCGAATTCGAATCGGATTTAGTTGCCGAGCCCGATGACGATGCACAGCAAGATGAAGTGTCGTTTGATGAGCTTGAGCAGGAGTTTGATTTATCCAACGTTGCCGATGAGCTGCTGGATGAATCAAGCGACGATCAGGAGGCCATTTCTGAAGCTGAGGAATTAAGCCAGCTGGCCGACGATGACAGTGTCGACTTTGATTCCGAACTCGCTGCTATTGAGCAACAGATGCCAGCCGAGCCAGAGCCAGCTGCGCCAAACAAAGACGGTGAAGATGAATATCTCGACATCGATCAGTTGTTGGCCGAGGCTGACGGTGCTGCCGGCCCTGATGACGATATCATGCTGGTTGGCGATCTGGACGATGACATCGAGTTGGAAGAAGAAGATGGCATTGCCGCTAAGCTTGATCTGGCCAGAGCCTATATTGAAATTGGCGACAAAGAGGTGGCTAAGCAATTACTGGAGGAAATTACCAATAATGGTAATGACAGCCAGAAAACCGAAGCCGCAGAACTACTGCAGCGATTAACTTAAGCGCTGCGGCATACCAATCAAAGCAAAGCTCGCTATAATGGCGAGCTTTGTTGTTTTTGAAGAGAGTAGACCGGCATGCGCATTGCACTTGGTGTGGAGTATCAGGGCACCCGTTATTTTGGTTGGCAACGCCAGCGCGAGGTGGATAGCGTTCAGGCTCAAGTTGAACAAGCCTTGTCACACATTGCCAGCGAAAACATTGAAGTGCTCTGTGCCGGACGCACCGATGCTGGCGTTCATGCCACCGGCCAAGTGGTTCACTTTGAATGTGCCAAACCCCGCGACATGGCGGCGTGGAGTTTGGGGGCCAATTCCCAATTGCCTGATGATATTGCTATTCGTTGGGCCCAACCGGTCGCTGATGATTTTCATGCGCGCTTTAGCGCAACGGCAAGGCGCTATCGTTATATCATTCTCAATCAACGGCTTAGACCAGGGATCATGCGCTTTGGTGTGACTCATCATTATCATCCACTTGATGCCGATGCCATGCATCAAGCTGCGCAATGTTTACTCGGTGAGCTGGATTTCAGCAGCTTCCGCGCGGTTCATTGTCAGTCCAACTCACCATTTCGCAATGTTCATCATGTTGCGGTCAAACGTTTCGGTGACTATTTGGTGGTTGATATTCAGGCCAACGCATTTGTGCATCACATGGTCCGCAATATTGTCGGATCGCTGATCAAAGTGGGTGAAGGCGAGCGCGACGGCGACTGGTTGCAGCAAGTGCTAGAGGCAAAAGACCGGACGGTTGCAGCGGCGACTGCCAAACCACATGGTTTGTATTTGGTCAATGTCATCTATCCTGAAGAGTACGCCATTCCCAAACCAACCATGGGGCCATTGTTCCTGCCCGATGACTTTGATTTGAATTGAACAAACAATGGCGCTGGTGGTCCAACTGACACATCGGGTAAGACCAGTAAACGATGAACAATCACATTAGTTGTGGTTTAATGTGCCGGTTTTATTAATGAATTTCATCCGCGGACAGCGACCGAGAATAAAAACATGAGCTGGATTGAAAAGATTCTCCCCAAAAACAAAGTAGACGCTTCGCTGCGTCGCAATATTCCAGAAGGCGTTTGGAGTAAGTGTAATGGCTGTGAGCAAGTCATTTACCGTGCCGAACTGGAACGCAACCTCGAAGTTTGCCCTAAGTGTGGTCATCACATGCGTATTGGCGCACGGGCGCGCTTAGAGCGCTTGTTAGACGAGGGCAATCGGGTTGAGATTGGTGCCGATTTAGAGCCCAAAGACGTGCTCAAGTTTAAAGATTCAAAGCGTTACAAAGAACGTATCGCTTCGGCGCAAAAATCCACTGGTGAAAAAGATGCGTTGGTGGTGATGAGTGGCGCAATCAAAGACGTCAAAGTGGTAGCTGCGGCGTTTGAATTTTCTTTCATGGGCGGCTCGATGGCATCGGTTGTTGGTGCTCGTTTTGTGCAAGCAGCGGAATACTGCATGGAGCACAACCTGCCGTTGGTGTGTTTTTCCGCCAGTGGTGGCGCGCGCATGCAAGAAGCATTATTTAGCTTGATGCAAATGGCAAAAACCTCAGCGGCGCTGGCGCGGATGTCTGAGCAAGGGTTGCCATTCATTTCCGTGCTGACCGATCCAACCATGGGTGGCGTATCAGCAAGTCTGGCTATGCTGGGCGATATTAATGTTGCTGAACCCAAAGCCTTGATTGGTTTTGCTGGCCCTCGAGTTATTGAACAAACCGTACGGGAAAAACTGCCAGAGGGTTTCCAGCGCAGTGAGTTCCTGGTGGAGCATGGCGCAGTGGATATGATCGTCGATCGTCGTGAAATGCGTGACACTTTGGCTCGCTTGCTGGCTAAGCTGACCAATCAGCCAACCACCGAAAGCGAACTACTTCCACTTTCTGAGTAATGTCGACTCACTCAATTCCCAGCCGCTCATTAGATGAGTGGCTGGCATATCTCGAATCGATTCATCCAACGACCATTGAACTCGGTCTCGAACGTGTTGGCCAAGTGGCCAAGCAACTGTCGTTGACCCATATGCCTCACAGCAAAGTGATTACCGTGGCGGGCACCAATGGTAAAGGCTCTACCTGTGCCTACATTGAACATTGTTTAACTAATGCCGGTTACAGTGTCGGTGTTTATAGTTCGCCACATTTAGTGGACTATCGCGAGCGAGTTCGGCTCAACCATCAGATGCTCACCGCACCGCAGCATTGCCAAGCCTTTGCGGCGGTTGAAGCGGCCCGCGATGACGTCAGTTTAAGTTATTTTGAATTCGGCACGTTGGCGGCGTTGTGGTTGCTGCAACAAGCGGCTCCCGATGTCATTTTGTTGGAAGTCGGCTTGGGTGGGCGTTTAGATGCAACCAATATCGTTGAGCCAGATGTCGCCGTTGTCACCACTGTAGACTTCGATCATCAAGCCTTTTTGGGCGACGATATTGAGCAAATTGGTTTTGAAAAGGCCGGCATTTTTCGCGCTTCCAAGCCTGCGGTTCTCGGCGATGAGAATTTGCCTAAGAGTGTTGCCCAACACGCCTCGGCGATTGGCGCCAACATCATCGCAGCAGGTGTTGATTTTGAGCTTCAGCCGAGCGCTAATGACAGTTGGCATTACCACTCCGGCGAATTGCACATTGATGATATTGCGCAGCCGCAGTTGCCGATTGCTAATTTGGCAACGGCCATAGCGGCGATTCAGGCATTGCAATTACCCGTGTCTGACCAGGCTATTCGCGACGGGCTCGCCGCCGCAGCATTGCCAGGCCGCTGGCAGCAATTACGCTCGGCGCCTAGGGTCATTGCCGATGTTGCCCATAATCCGCAATCGACTCGATTGTTGGCGCAGCAAATCGCTCGGGCGAAGCGGCAACACGCCAAAGTGCATGCTGTTGTTGCCATGTTGGCCGATAAAGACAGCCTTAATTCAGTGAAACCGCTGCTGCCCGTGATCGACCATTGGCACTTGGCTGGTTTGGCGGTGCCACGGGGCGCCAGTGCCGCGCAACTATCACAAGTGTTTGACTGCGCAGTTAGTCAGCACATAAATGTCTCAGATGCGCTGGCACAAGCTCTTGAAACGGCAGGTCAAGATGATATGGTTGTCGTCTTCGGCTCATTCTATACGGTTGCAGAGGCGCAATCCGTGCTGCAAGGAAATACCTGAGCGTGAACTCTCAACTCAAGCATCGATTAGTCGGCGCAACCGTGCTAGTGGCACTGGCTGCGATTATTCTGCCGGATGTGCTCGATGCTCAAAAAGTCAGCCGTAAGCAAGACTTCGCCATGATCCCGTTGCAGCCGCAACTATCGGCTCCGGAATTTCAGCTTGAGCAACCGATTGAACAACTGACAGCGCCCAACCAAGCCACTGAGCAGCCACCAACTGACGCTGATGACAGCTCGATAGTGGATGACGATAATACTTTATTAGCGCAGCCTGTAGCTGCCGAGCCGGCGGTTAATCCGTCAGACCGACAATTGGCCCAATTCAATGATAGTGGCTGGGTATTGCAACTTGGCGTATTTCGTAATGCCAACAACGTCAATGCGCTGATCGAAAAACTTAGAGAGGCGGGCTTTCCTGCCTTTAGCAAGCCTAAAACCGCCGTTCAGGGCAAGCCAACATGGGTTTATGTTGGCCCCAATCTCGACAAGCAGAAACTGTCTGCGATGCAGCCCGAAGTCAAGCGCTTGACTGGCTTGAACGGACGCGTCTTTCCCTATAATCCACAAAGCCAATAAATCGTCATGGTCAAGCCTGTAATTATTTTGTTAGAATTCGCGCCGATTTCGGCAAGTGAGTATTAGCATGGTTTGGGTTGACTATTCGATTCTTGCGATTGTCTTAATATCGGCGCTGGTTAGTTTAATTCGCGGTTTCAGCCGTGAAGCGATTTCGCTACTTACCTGGGTCATTGCTTTTTTCATTGCTAGTCAGTTTTATCAAGATTTGTCCGTCTTTCTGACCGGTATTGAAGATGCGCTGTTGAGGGATGCTGCAGCGATCGCCGCCTTGTTTATTTGCACTCTGATTTTAGGGGCGCTAGTGAACACAGTGATCGGCAATTTGGTTGATAAAACCGGCTTGTCAGGAACAGATCGAGTACTAGGCTTGGTCTTTGGTGGTTTGCGTGGTGTGTTAATTGTCTGCGCTTTGCTATTTTTCATGGATGCCTTTACCGGCGCAGCACAAACTCAGTGGTGGCAGCAATCGTTGCTTATCCCTGAATTTAAAATTGTAGTTCGTTGGTTTTTTGATTATATCGAGCAGTCGTCCGACTTATTAAAGGTAGCGACGACCTCAAGCTGAGGTGACCCTTCTTATGTGCGGTATTGTGGGCATTGTGGCGAATTCGCCAGTGAACCAAACTATTTATGACGCGTTGACTGTATTGCAGCATCGCGGTCAAGACGCAGCCGGTATCATGACCATTGATGATCAGCAGCGTTTTCGTCTACGCAAAGCCAACGGTTTAGTGCGCGATGTGTTCGGCACTTTGCATATGCACCGCTTGCAGGGCCACATTGGTCTTGGCCATGTTCGTTACCCAACGGCTGGTAGCTCAAGCTCGGCAGAAGCGCAGCCATTTTATGCCAACTCGCCATTTGGCGTGTCGCTGGCTCACAATGGCAACCTCACCAATGCCGACGAACTCAAAGAAATGCTTTATCAGACGGCTCGTCGCCACATTAACACCACCTCTGACTCAGAAGTGTTGCTCAATGTCTTGGCCCACGAAATGTGTGTCTCGCGGCAGTGGAGCCTGACTCCTGATGATATTTTCAGTGCGGTTAAGGCAACCGTTAAACAGGTCCGCGGCGGCTATGCGGCGGTGGCTCTGATTATTGGTCATGGTTTGATTGCCTTCCGCGACCCCCACGGTATTCGTCCGTTGGTATTGGGCTCTCGGGTTGATGAGCAAGGCAATACCGACTATATGGTTGCGTCGGAAAGTGTTGCGCTTGATGTTTGTGGTTTTACGCTAGAGCGCGATATTGAGCCAGGCGAAGCGATTTACATCACTGACGATGGTCAATTGTTTAGCCAACAGTGCGTGGAGAAATTCTCTCACAGCCCTTGTATCTTCGAGTTCGTTTACTTTGCTCGCCCTGACTCCTTCATTGATAAAGTCTCTGTCTATCAAGCTCGCGTCCGCATGGGCCGCAAGCTCGGACAAAAGATCCGTCGCGAGTGGGAAGACAAAGACATCGATGTGATCATCCCGATCCCTGAAACGTCCTGTGATATTGCTTTGGAGATTGCTGCTGAGCTGAAAATTCCGTATCGCCAAGGTTTCGTAAAAAATCGCTACATTGGCCGCACCTTTATCATGCCAGGGCAAAAAACGCGGAAAAAATCAGTACGCCAGAAGCTCAACGCCATTGGTGAAGAATTCAAAGGCAAAAACGTACTGTTAGTGGATGATTCGATTGTGCGTGGCACTACCTCGCAACAGATTATCGAAATGGCTCGTGATAGCGGCGCTAATAAAGTTTACTTCGCTTCTGCGGCGCCGGAAATTCGTTATCCCAACGTCTACGGTATTGATATGCCATCAGCCGAAGAGCTGATTGCTCATGATCGGACGGTTAATGGCATTTGCGAGGCAATCGAAGCGGACGGTCTGATTTTCCAAGATCTCAGTGATTTGATTGAAGCTGTAAGAGAAGGCAACACGGATCTAACTGGTTTCGAAACATCGGTGTTTGATGGTTGCTATATCACCAATGACATCGACAGCGGTTACTTGCAAATGTTGAACGACATGCGCAATGACGATGCCAAAGCGGATCGAGCGGCAGAGCTGGCTTCGAACTTAGAGATGCATAACGAAGGCCACCCATAGGTCGCTTCGTCGTGACGGAACAAATGAAAAAGGCAGCCTCGGCTGCCTTTGTTGTTTTTGCTGAAGGTGCTATTGAACGAATACTGGGCCTAGCCCGAGGTTCCACAAGATCACGGTACCAGCTAGTGTTGACACCAGCAGCACCAGACCGCAGGTGACCACCGAACTGGCGTAGATAAAGCCGCGCTCTTCTGGAATGTGCATCAAAATTGGAATGCCGGAGTAGAGCAAATAGACCGAGTAGGCCAGTCCCGCCAGTCCCACCAACATGACGAACCAGACCGCCGGATAGAGGGCAGCAAAGCCCACCATAAACAGCGGTGTCGCGGTGTACGATGCCAATTCAAGACATTGGGT
Organism: Neiella litorisoli; assembly: GCF_014773395.1. Taxonomy (GTDB): domain Bacteria; phylum Pseudomonadota; class Gammaproteobacteria; order Enterobacterales; family Neiellaceae; genus Neiella; species Neiella litorisoli. Next base: position 77,355 of record NZ_JACXAF010000016.1, read on the forward strand.
ATAGGTGGGTGATGAGCCAAAGGTGTTGGCCATCCATTTTGCCAGATAGGCGAGGGCACCAACGCCAGCGAGCAACGCAACGTACATGGCTACTGCCATCATCAAGGCCGAGTTCGATGATAGAAATATTGGGTCGCCAGCGCCGATTCGCCAGCCGATGTGCACTGCCGACATGTAAGCACATACTGACGGGATCAGGGCGACCAGCATGATATGAGCAATGCTATAGGACGCGCTCTCGTGCTCGCGATCAATGGTTTGCCATTCTTCTCGTGGGTGCGCATACAGGCCCCAAAGATGGTTCAGGATCATAGCTATTTCCTTCTTTATTCTGTGTCACCGTTTATACGGCGTTCTCACCAGCAACAGTTCAATTTTTAAACTGCTAAAACCACTGTTGACGAGGGGCTGAGTTTCGTCAAGCTTAGATTTTCAGCTAATACGGCGGATTTTTCGGTTCTCAGGCAGGAAATATCGGGCTTCCAGCTCATTTAGAGCTAGTGGTGGGCTAAACACGTAACCTTGAACAACATCACATTGAAGTTCGCGGGTGAGGCTTAATTGTTGATTGGTTTCAACGCCCTCAGCAACGACTTCATGACCCAGCGCCGAGGCCAAATCCTGAATTGCTTTGACGATAAACCAATCTTGAGATTCGCGAGTCAAATTGCTCAAAAAGCTGCGATCAATCTTAATGCTGTCAAATGGCAACTGGCGCAATAGTGAAATCGACGAAAAGCCGGTGCCAAAATCATCCAATGCAATGCGGATCCCCAAACTGCTCATTTGCTCCAGCAAATTTCTGACGTTATCCATTTCAGAAATCGCGGTTGATTCGGTGATCTCGACGGTTAAGCCTGTTGGGTCAACACCGGTGGCATTAATAATATCGGTGATATTTTTTAAGAAATTGGGATCGGTAAGCTGACCGGCACTGACATTGACCGACATGTTAATCGGCCGCCGCTGGCTCTGCTGCCATTGTCGAAGCACCATGCAGGCGTTTTTTAACACCCACAGGCCAAGTTCGACAATCTGGCCATTCTCCTCGGCCATGGGAATAAACTCCGCAGGCGATACGGCGCCAAGCTCGCTAGATTGCCAGCGTAACAGCGCTTCGACACCCACTAATTCGCCATAGACGGTGGAGATCTGCGGTTGAAATACTAGCGATAGCTCATTCTTCACGATTGCTTTGCGCAGTTCGTGATCGATACGGGCTCGGACATTGTGTTCAAGTCGCAGCGATTGCTTAAACAGCACTGATTGATTGCGGCCCGATTTCTTTGCTTGTTGCATTGCCATGTCGGCATTGCGAAGCAAGTTTGCAGGGGTATCAGCATGATCCGGATAGAGCGCGATACCAGCGCTGGCGGTGACATAAAAATCAACGCCGAAGGTCATTGTTAACGGCTGCTCAATTAATTTAATTAGGCGGTTGGCCATCATCACCGCTTGCCGCTGGTTATCCACTAAGCACAGGCAGATAAATTCATCACCGCTGAATCGGGCGAAGAAATCACTGTCTCGTAGGCCCTTTTTCAGCACGCTGGCGATGTGTTGCAACAATTTGTCGCCGATTTCATGGCCGAAGCGATCATTCAAATGTTTAAAGCGATCGAGGCCCACTTGCAACACCGCGACCGGCTGCTCTGGCGCAGCGCTCAGCTGTTGCGCTATTTGCTCACTAATCATCGAGCGATTAGGTAGTCCAGTGGTCGCATCGTAGCTTGCTGCCATTTGAAAGCGCTGATTATTCTTACGTTTATCCGTGACATCTTTGATGTTGCCAAGCATACGTTTAGCGATACCGTTGCCATCCACGATCGCCTCTCCCGTGGCGGCGAACCAGCGAATAGAGCCGTCCTGACATTGCATTCGGAAGTTCACCGAAAATGGCATGCCATGATTGATATGAGCCTCAACCCGACGTTTAACAATGGCAACATCTGCTTCGCTCATATAGTGATAGAAACTCTGTTGCTGGCAGATGGGTTGCTCAGTTTGATTGAAACCAAACAACTCCAGTGCTCGCTCATTCCATTGCACCGTATCATTGCCCAAATCCCATTCCCACAAACCGCCGGAAGCGGTCTGGGTAACCGACTGCAGTCGGCGTTGCAGCCGGTCAGTCAGCTTGCTGTGGCGATTGGCCAGCTGCTCCAGCAAATCTCTTTCGATGCGCTGGCTTAACTGGGCGACTAATTCGACAAATTGGTGGTAAAGATCAAGCTTGTTGGCTGGAGTAAAGCGGGCGGCAAAGGTCAGCGCACCCCACAGCTCGCCGCGCAAACGAATCGGCACAGTGAGCACCTGACTGGCAGGCTGACAGTATTTTTCGGTTAATGCATGTGGCGGATAATGTTCCGCTAGACAATGGCAAGTGCCAGCATCTTGGGCGACATCCAGAGCATTGAAGTCACCGTACATCTCAACAATTTTCAGATAATGGTGATGTTCTTCGTCGCCGGTCCACTCGGCCAAACAAGCAAAGCGCATAAATTCACCGAACTGGTGATTTAAGCTGATAAATTCAGCCAAGCTCGATCGCAGGCTCTCATGGACACTGAAATAGGCTTGATGAGAGCGAATGGCCAACTCGCCTTGCGCTTCGCGGCTGTCATCAAATACTGGCCGTTCCGTCAGATCGGAGCTTTGTGCGGCGAGAAACTTCGCTTCGATTAAGCGTTGTTGAGGTGTCTGCTGCGGCTGCTGATGACGCGCTAACAGCAGCTCAAATGCGGCATCTGCGGTGGCAAAATAGTCGTGATCGATGGTGCTAATGGTTGGCCTGTGCGTTGCGGCAATATGGGAACCATCAAAGCCAACCACGGCAACATCTTGAGGGATCCGCCAGCCCAGTTGTTGCAGTTGGCCAATGAGGCCAATGGCGACTAAGTCGTTGGCGCAAAGCACGGCCGTTGGCATGGCACTAAACTGCGTCAATCGGTTGGCGGCCTGCTCGCCGCCAAAAAACGATAAGCTGCCAACGTCAATCACGTCCGTTTTTAGTGGCTCAATACCGTAGGCATATTGGCAATGACGAAAGGCATCACAACGCTGCTTGATGTCGAGATTCGATAGGTTGCCAACAAACGTGAACTGGCGGTGGCCTTGTTCATGCAGGTTGGTAAATGCTTGAGTGATACCGTCCTCGTTATCGATGACTACCGTATCAACTTGATGATGAGCATAGTTATTGCCAATGCATACCACGGGTAGTTTGCGTGTTTGAATGGTTTGCAAAAGGCGACTGGAGATAGCGTCATGGATGACAATGGCTGCATCAATGTGATTCAGGCTGAGTTCGGCGTCGTAATCGGTGTAAGCGCCAGTCACAATCAGCTGAATGCGGATATTCAGCTCACGGGCAATGGTTAGCAGTTCGCGACACAAGTCGCCATGGTAGTATCCATGGGCAACCTGAGTAAATACAGCAACTGATCGTATTGTGGAGCCACCCATACAACTACTCTAAAGGGAATTACAACAAACGACTCTTCCATGAGGGCGAACGGCTTGGTGCCGAGCTTGGCAAACACTTTAAATACAAACCTCGAAAAAAAACAGGGCACCGATCAACTTGTGTGGCAATGAGCTTAAATTTATTAACATTGATGGTGATGTCAATCACAAAAAATTAACATATTTCGGTCACGCCTCCTGACTTGGTGCCGTTGCGTTGTTGGTATTATAATCGCCTCCCCATGTTTGACTGCGTTACTCCGGAACAGGCAATGACCATCAGCAATTATCAATCTCTACTCGAGCCGATTAACGGCTTTTTGCAATGTTCAACGCCAGATGCGTGGATTGCTCAAGCGAAACGTCCAGAAAACCTCAATATCATTTTGATTGATCACATGATTTGTGAGTTGAAAGCGGCTCAAAGCGCAATGTTTTTGATTCGCAAATATGCGGTCGATAAAGCCAGTGGCGATGCGTTGCTCGCGTGGTTAAAACCGTTTGAAGATTACGCCTATCGTCAGGAAGGCGATTGGCGCACGTTGGTCGAGCAAAACAAACTCAGTAAGTCGATGTTGCCGAAATCGGGCACACCTTATGGCCAGGATCTGATTGATAAAATGGTACTGCTGATCAAAGAAGAGCTACATCATTATTATCAGGTGCTGGAAATCATGGATGAATACGGCATTGCTTATGAAAATATCAGCTCTAGCCGTTACGCCAAGGGGCTGCTTACTCATGTCACCAACCATGAGCCCTACACCCTGATTGATAAATTAATATGCGGCGCATATATCGAAGCTCGATCGTGCGAGCGCTTTGCCAAGCTTGCGCCACATGTTGATAAAAGGCTAAGTGATTTCTATATCTCACTGTTGCGCTCTGAGGCGCGTCACTATCAGGATTATCTGACGTTGGCTGAGCAGATTGCAGGCCAGGATATTAGTCCGCGGGTGCAGCAGTTTGGTGAGATAGAAGCACAATTGATTTCGTCAGAAGATAGCGACTTTAAGTTTCACAGTGGCGTGCCTGTGACCAACGAATAAAGGGAGCCGTAGCTCCCTTTGATGGTATTGATTGGTGATACAGAAATTAAATCAATTGCTTAGAATTTAGCGCTAGTCCAAATCCACAGCTTGTCGGTATCAACTTTGTAGTCGTCAGCCGAGTAAGCGGCGAATTTGATGCCGCTAGAGAATACCTTGTTCCACTTGTAAGCGTAGAGCAAGTCAAGTTCTGAACCTAAATCATCCAGTGCGTCAGAAGATTCGTCGGCGCTGAAGTCGTGATAAGCAACGACCCACTTACCGCCAAACAGCTTACCTGTTGCAGAAACATAGATGTCTTCGACACCTTCGTTTGGCGTGCTGAGGAACTGGTCAGCCCAACCTTGGAATTTGTGCAAGGTTGCCAACGGCGTTTGGAAGCCTTTCATGCCATCATCTGAGCCCAGTACTTCGTAACCCAGTTTGAACGTAATACCGTTAAAGACAACGCCACCTTCAACCAAGTAGTAGTCAGTATCGAAGTCAGCGCCGGCAGCATTTTCATAGTTTTGCTTGGCAAATTCAGCCGCGTACAAGAGCTTTACTGAGTCTAACTGCTGTGCACCTTTGAAGCTGATACCGTAAGTATCGTATTGGTTTTCGCTGTCGTTATCTTCTTCCAGCAAGTAACCGTAACCGGTCACGGTACCGATCGATGTTTTGTAAGAAGCATTGAACAGGTGGTCTTTAGAATTGATGTCGCGCTCTTCAGCGAAGATACGGTTACGCTGATCGATGTAGGCATACTTCAGTGCCAAATCTTTCATCGGCGTGTAGTCGAAGCTCAACGCATCAAAGGTTTGACGATCTTGACGCCAGCCAACGTGACCAACAAAACGCTGACCATCCCAAGCAATGACCTGACGACCTAACTTGGCGCTGAATTTGTCACTGCCATAGGCAACAAAACCTTGGTCTAGCTCAGTGGTTTCTGGGTCGGCAATAACCGAGTACTCTGGCTTACCGTTCAAACCGGCGGCGTTGTAGTCTTCAACACCTGCAACTACCCGCACATCTTCCATACCAATGGTGGCAGAGAAGCCTTTGAAGGCGCCAGTGGAGTAGGTCAGACGAGTACGAAGTGTCAGCGCGTCTGCATCTTTTTTGTCTGAGTCATCCGATACGTTTTCATAGCGCAAGTTCATATCGGTTGACACTTTGCCGGCACTTAAAGCACTGGTGAAGTCGTCGGCTAACGCAGGTTGAGCAGCTGCAGCAAGTGCTAGTGATACCGAAAGTGCAATTTTGTTCATCTGATAGTTCCTTTTAGAATTTATCGTTGCAAATTGTTGTTACGCCACTTCTGTGGTCTTTTTAGTGGATTCTTTGGTGCTTTTAGTTGCCGAAATTGGCTCTACTTTGCGTTGCTTCTCGTAGAGGAACTTCAGAACTTCTGAGCGGAGGTGATTGTATTCAGGGTCTTCAGCCAGCGCTAAGCGTTCACGCGGGCGTTCCAGGTTAATATCGAGAATTTCACCAATGGTTGCCGCAGGGCCGTTGGTCATCATGACAATACGATCAGATAGCAGAACGGCTTCATCGACATCATGGGTGATCATGATGACGGTGTTGTTAAGCTCGGCTTGAATTTCCATCAATGAATCTTGCATGTGAGCGCGGGTCAGCGCATCGAGGGCGCCAAACGGTTCGTCCATCAGCAGAACTTCGGGCTGCATGGCCAGCGCACGGGCAATACCAACACGCTGCTTCATACCACCGGAGATTTCATCCGGACGCTTGTTCATGGCGTGGTCCATGTGAACCAGCTTGAGGTTGTGTTCAACCCAATCTTTGATTTCTGCTTTTGACTTGCTGCGACCAAACACTTGTTTTACCGCTAGTTCGACGTTCTGATAAGCCGTTAACCAAGGCAGCAAGGAGTGGTTCTGGAAAACTACGGCGCGCTCTGGGCCGGGTTCAGAGACTTCGCGGCCGTTGAGAATGACGCCGCCTTTGCTGGCTTGGTACAAACCAGCAACAACGTTCAATACTGTTGATTTACCGCAGCCAGAGTGACCAATCAGCGAGACGAATTCGCCTTTAGAGATTTGCAGGTCAACTTCTTTCAGTGCGGTGAATGGGCCCTTTGGAGTCGGGAACACCATGTCGATTTTACTGATATCTAAAATAACACTCATGATTTTATCCTCTTAATCCAAAGCCTTAATGGGCGCCTGCTTTATCCCAAGACACCACGCGTTGCACTTGCAGCATGACGCGGTCGAGCAAGAAACCGATGAAACCAATGACAATCACTGCAGTCATGATGCGAGATAGGGAATCAGAGCTACCGTTTTGGAATTCATCCCAAACGAACTTACCTAAACCAGGGTTTTGAGCCAGCATTTCGGCGGCAATCAATACCATCCAGGCAACACCCAGCGACAAGCGCATACCGGTGAAAATGGCTGGAATGGAGGCAGGTAACACAATTTTTTGAACATGTTTGAGCGCGGGTAAGCGCAACACGCGGCTGACGTTCACTAAGTCTTTATCGATAGAAGCAACACCGACTGAGGTGTTAATCACCATCGGCCACAGGCAACACAGAGTGACGGTGATCATGGAGTTGAGGAATGACTTAGGAACCACTGGATCTGGGCTAACATACAGGGCACTAACAACCATAGTGACAAGTGGTAGCCATGCTAGCGGTGATACCGGTTTGAATAACTGGACAATTGGGTTGACCGCAATGTTCAGTTTTTTGTTCAGACCAATGGCAATGCCCAGTGGAATGGCAACCGCAGCGGCCAGAATGAAGCCTGACATGACGGTAATCAAGCTGGTGACAATTTGGTCGAAGAAGGTCTCTTTACCCGTGTATTTACGGATCTTCGGTTCATAGGTTGGATCTTTGGCAATGCGAGCGGCATTGCGCTTTTCCTGACGCTCATAGAATGCCGCAGCTTTCTCGCGCTCAGCAACATGTTCGTCATATAGGGCAACCGCTTGGGTTGCGACTTGAGATGGGCCTGGGAACTTACCTAATGAAGTATCAATGCGATCGGCTGCCATTGACCAAATCAGCAAGAACATTGCGATTCCGACAAGGGGCAGGGCAATCAAATTGGTAGCTTGTTGCAAAATGGACTTAAATTGAGGGTTGTTCAATTGAAGTGCATTCATTTTCGCTACCTTAGTCGTTGTAGTTGTCATATCTATAACCTCTAACACCTGGAATGTTGCGCCCGGTTTGCTTGGGAGAAAAGCTCTCCGGGCGCGTGGTCATGATTGGTGTTTAAATTTTGTCGCCAGATTTCAAACCAATTTTGAAGCTATCGATGTAGGCGTTTGGCTTGGTACCGTCGTAGGTAACGCCATCAATAAACTCTTTTTGGGCAGGCTTGAAGCCAGTTTCCGTAGCGAAATCAGGGAAGTCTTTGGCATCAACGATTTTCTCTTTGATGAGTGACTTCGCTGCTGCTGCATAGATGTCAGCACGGTACACTTTCTTCGCCATATCGAAGTACCAATCGTCAGACTTGTCTTCTGAGATTTGACCCCAGCGACGCATTTGCGTCAGATACCAGATGGCATCTGAGTAGTACGGGTAGGTCGCGTTGTAGCGGAAGAACACGTTGAAGTCAGGAACATCACGCTTGTCGCCTTTTTCGTATTCGAAAGTGCCAGTCATTGAGTTGGCGATTACGTCGTAGTCAGCACCAACATAGTTAGATTGTGACAAGATCTTGACCGCTTCTGGACGGTTGGCGTTGTTGTTTTCATCCAACCAAATAGCTGCGCGGATCAGGGCTCGAGTCAGACGAATAGTGGTGTTTGGATACTTTTCGGCGAACTCTGCAGTGATACCAAATACTTTCTCTGGGTTGTTTTTCCAGATTTCGTAGTCGGTGATAACCGGTACACCAATGCCTTTGAATACCGCTTGCTGGTTCCAAGGTTCACCCACGCAATAACCGTAGATGGTGCCTGCTTCCAGAGTGGCTGGCATTTGTGGTGGCGGAGTTACCGACAGCAATGCTTCGGCATCGATTTGACCTGATACATCGCCCTTGTGCGGGGCATAGTAACCAGGGTGAATGCCGCCAGCGGCTAACCAGTAGCGCAATTCATAGTTGTGGGTCGATACGGGGAATACCATACCCATGTTAAATGGCTTACCTTCAGCGGTGTATTTGTCAACAACAGGCTTGAGGTAGTCGGCTTTGATTGGGTGCACCGGGCGACCATCTGCCATTTTCGGAATATTTGGCTTCATCTGTTTCCAAATTTCGTTAGAAACCGTGATGCCGTTACCATTCAAATCCATTGAGAATGGCGTGATGATGTGTGCTTTCGTACCAAAGCCCATGGTTGCAGCCAGTGGCTGACCCGCGAGCATGTGAGCACCATCGAGGCTGCCGTCGATGACGCCGTTAAGCAATACTTTCCAGTTTGCTTGCGCCTCAATGGTGACGTAAAGGCCTTCTTCTTCGAAGTAACCTTTTTCATAAGCAATGGCAATTGGTGCCATGTCGGTCAGTTTAATAAAGCCAAATTTCAGCTCTTCTTTTTCTGGCCAGCCCAGCTCTTCAGCGGTTGCTTGAGGTACAAACATGGTTGCGATCGTCAGCGTGGCAACCGAAGCGATTGCTGCGCGTTTTTTAAGTGCCTCTTTTTTTAGTTGCGTGAGGCTAGTCCACGTACGTTTGATTAATGACACCTGCATTCTCCATCCGTTTATTATGTTGTTCTGAAAACTAAAAAAGGCGCTCTCACAGCACTGATAACATTCAGTGAGCGAGAGCGCCTTTGCTCTAATCCAGTTTGTCTAGCAGCAAAGGATCCATCGATAAATCATTGCTGCTGTTGTTATATAGGTATTAGCGAAGCTTGTGCCAGAACTTAATTTTAACTGAAAAATAATTTTTAAATAAAATAAAAACAATAGGTTATGTTTATTTTTGTTGTTCTCGTTGCTGCCGCGTTTCTATTGTTGTATTCGATTTGCACTAAAATGAGTGCTCTGCTTTGGGGGCGTTTTTGGGCGAATGCACATATTTGGTGAGTTTTGTCACATTTCTCAATCTGCCTTTTCGACTCAAAATGGAGCAAATCGCCGCTGGTATGATAAAAAGCCCGGCACAGGGCCGGGCTCACATCGAACTAAATCATTCGGTTAGAAAATGTTGGTGATCCAAACTGTTTGGTATGGTGCCAACTCCATTTCCATGCCGGATAGGTCAATTTGCTCCTGCGCGACCAAATCAAACCAGTCAATATTATCAATCAGGTTAATGTCACCGAGATTGAGCATTTGCGGCTCATCGGAAACATTGCTGACCGAAAAGATACTTTGCTTGCGATCCAGACTCTGACGCCAAATGCCAAATAACTGGCCGCCGAGCTGCAAGGTAAATTGCGTGGCATTGGGATGAAACGCCGGTTGTTTGGTGCGAATGCTAATGAGCTGACGCATTTTCGCCAGCACCTTGCTGTGTTGGGTACGGTCATCGGCGAGCGCTTCGGCCAGTGCCTGATCGTCCCAGCGGTGGCGGTTGATCGACCGGTTATGCTGGGTGTGCTTGAGTTTTTCATAGTCATTGCCGGTGGCCAGCAGGCTATGAATATAAATTCCCGGTACCCCCTCTAGTGCGAACATAATCGTGTGGGCGCACAAGAAGCGCTGCTCGCCCCATCGATCCGGACCGTTGATGGTGCCTTGCAGGGCATCATAAAGCGCAATGTTGATCTCATAGGGCTTGCGCTGGCCTTGCTCTGCTGAACGCCAGCTAACGCAGCCACCGAATGCCGCCATGGTGTTGACCAGCTGATTGATTTCTTCTTCATTGAGCAGCCCTTCGGCGGGGCGCAGGCCAATGCCGTCATGAGAAGCAATAAAGTTAAAGTAGGCGGTACCGTTTTGCGCCGGTGGCATACTCATCAGCCATTGCTTTAGATAACGGCAGTTGCCGGTGACTAGGGTGTTGACCAATAGCGGCGGCAGCGAGAAATTGTAAATCCAATGGGCTTCGTTGGCGTTACCGAAGTAGCTGAGATTTTGCTGATTGGGAATATTGGTCTCTGTGATCACTACTGCATCTTCCACCGCATGCTCAATCAAGCAGCGCAGTAAGCGAATACATTCGTGAGTTTGCGGTAGGTTGATACTGCTACTGCCAACAATTTTCCATAAAAATGCTACCGCATCGAGCCGGAATAATTTCACGCCACTATCGAGGTATTGACGAATAATCGAGATAAAGGCGATTAATACCTCGGGATTGCGGAAATCCAAATCAACCTGATCATGGCTAAAGGTACACCAAACGTGCTTGATACCGTTGCCGGTTTCGGTTTCACGGAGCAATGGTGAGGTGCGAGGACGAACCACTTGCGACAAGTCATCATCAGGCTCGGCAGTCATAAAGTAATCGCTGCCGACACCTTCACCACGAATGAAGTTTTGAAACCAAGGGCTGCGGCTGGAGCAGTGATTAATCACCAAATCAGCCATCAATCGATAATCCCCAGCAATGGCTTCAATATCTTGCCAGTCACCCAACGCATCATTCACGCTGGAATAGTCGATGACGGCAAAGCCATCGTCTGAGCTGTATGGAAAAAACGGCAAGATGTGAACCGAGTTAATGACGCCTTTACAATGCTGATCAAGGAATTGATGGAGGTATTTCAGTGGCTGTTGTTGCTCGCCACAGATACTGTCGCCGTAGGTGATCAGCACGACATCTTGCTGGTCCCAATGATTGACGAATGGCGCCGGTGTGGCGTCAACTTCATCGAGCCTCATTGTTGCTAACACGCGGCCCATAATAATTTCGAGATCTTCCGCCAACTCAATATCTTGATAGATGGTGGTGAGATGGTGCAGCACTCGTTGTTGCAGGTACTCGGTTGCGTCGGTCATTGGCGCTCCTTAACGCATGAATTCATTGCGATCTTCTTCCACCGCGGTGTACAGGCGCTCGAGTACATCAGGCATGGCACTGACGACGCGGTTCCAGCTCGGAATAAATGGTGTATCCATTGGATACTCGAGGAATTGCTGGCCGGCAGTCATGATGTTTTGGGCAAACATTTCAACCGCCTTTTCTTCATTGTGAATATCAAGGGTCAAGCCATTAATGATGGCATCGTTGCGATAGGCTTCAATAAAATCTAGCGCAATACGGTAATAGGTGGCTTTGAGCGAGCGGAACACTTCGGTGCTAAAGGTCTCACCTTGGGTTGCCAGTTTGCGGAATAGCGCTTTGGTAATGTCGATGGACATCTTGCTTAAACCGGCATTCTTGTTTTCTAGTGACAGATCTTGGTGTTTGTGATCGTACACCCGCGCAATGTCAACCTGACACAAGCGGTTATTGGAATAGTTGCGGTGCATTTCAGAGAGCACACCAATTTCTAAGCCCCAATCACTTGGGATGCGGATGTCATTTAATACATCGCGGCGGAACGAGAACTCACCGGCGAGCGGGTAGCGGAAGCTGTCCATGTACTCGAGGTACTCACTGTGGCCACAGATGCGTTTTAGTGCCAGTAATAGCGGCGTAACCAGCAAGCGCGAGACTCGGCCATTGATTTTGCCATCGGCGACTCGAGCGTAGAAACCTTTACAAAACTCATAGTTGAATTGGGGATTGGCCACTGGGTAAATCAGGCGTGCTAGCAAATCGCGTTCGTAGGTCAGAATATCGCAATCGTGCAGGGCGACCGATTCTGATTTATTCGAAGCCAGAATGTAGCCCATGCAATACCAAACGTTGCGGCCTTTTCCTAGCTCTTTGGGTGCCAAGCCAAGCTCGGCTAATTCTTTATCCAGCGCTTGTAATCGCGGGCCTTCATTCCACAGCACGCGGTGATGTTGCGGTAGTTCGCCGAAGAATTTCAGAGCGTGTTGATATTGCGCTTGATCGGCGCGATCAAGGCCAATGACGATCTCAGTGAGGTAATTGACGCCCTTGAGTTTATCGATGATGTTTTTCAGTGCGGGCCCTTCAAGCTCGGAGTAGAGCGACGGCAAAATAAGCGCCATCGGGCGGGTTTTATTAAATTCGTACAGCTCCGCTTCAATTTCATCAAGTGGGCGTTCGGCAATGTTATGCAGTGTGGTGATCACACCATTTTGGTAAAAGTCTGCCATATTATTTCTCTCGTTCTAAAAGGGCCTGTGCTGGAATGTCCAGCAATTGAATAAGGGTCTCGCGCCAGCCTTCGGGGCCATAGGCTTTGGAATAATTAAGGTTGTGCTGGCGTTGTAGGCTAGGAGCCGAATGGGTCGGAGAGGCGATCACTACGGCGTGATCGGCAAGCTCCAACATGTCGACGTCGTTTTGGCTGTCGCCTAACGCGATCGATTGAAAATCTTTATCTGGATGTTGGTTGCTATAGAGTTGTTTGAGCCACTGCATGGCCGAGCCCTTGTTGACCGCATCGCCAACATGCAGGAACCGCCCGCCTTGCAACACATTGCCACCGAGCTCGTTGATGGCTTCAATAAACAATAACTTGTCTTCACGGTTTCCGTGCCAGAGCACGGGTTCACCGAATTGCCGTTGTGCGGCCCGCTCCGCTTGCTCGGTGGTTAAGCCGGTTAACTGCACTAACTGTTCAATCGAAAGATTAGAAAAGCTGGTATAGAGAGACTGAAAACTGGGCTTCAAACTGTGCAGCAAATCTAACCAATGGGCTCGTGGCCGGCTCATTTGATAGCGCCATAAAGCACCATCATCATGGCAATCGGGCGGACAATCCGGAAACAGTTTTTTCGGTAGGTATACGGCGGCACCATTTTCAACAATAAACGGTGCCGAGTTATTGATTTCCTTGCGAATGTGGATCAGCTCCGCGCAAGTTTTGCTGGTGTTTGCAATCACAGGGATCTGCTGCTCGTCAAAGTAGCTCAGTAGTGCTTGGGCCGGTTCAAACGAGTAGCTAAAGTGGTCCAACAGGGTGCCATCTAAGTCGGTGAAAATTAGCGGCTGACCAATCATAAAAATAATTCCTTGTTGCGGCTGACTTGGGATATTGAACGGTCGGCCTGAAGCTGCCAAACCACATGGCTATGGGCTGGCAAGGTGGCTAATCCGTGTTCTGTCAGACGTTGAAAATAGCTGATAAACGTTTCGATTTGTTGTTCGCTCATCAGTCCGGAACGATCATCATCCGCTGATAATCGGGCGGCTAGTTTTTGTTCTTGCTGGTGACGCCATTGCTTGACGCAGGCGAACGATGGTGCTTTTAGCATCAACATGACATCAGTCAGTTGATACAAAGGTTGATAGTTGGCAATGATTTGTTCGTTGACATAAGTGCGCCACACGGCTTGCTTATCTTGCTCAGCCTCCAGTGGGTTCAACGGGTCTATGAGTGAATCGGCAGGCTGAGGGCCAATACCCCAACACCAACCTTCGACAATAATAACGTCCACTGCAGATGACACCTTAGTCCATTGGCTGGCTTCAAATCGATCATCAACGGCTTTGTTGAAACGTGGCACTGCGGTTGTCTCGTTGCGTTGTAATGCGCCAATCACGTCCATCATCAAATGGCAATCGTGCGTTCCTGGGACGCCGCGAGTCGCCAGCAGAGGATGCACTGATTTGGCTAGTTGCTGGCGTTCTGTTTTGGTGAGATAGAAATCATCCATCGACATGGCGACGACAGACAGGCCAAAAGTTTCGTTAAGGGTGAGTTCGAGATAGGCCGCCAATGTCGACTTTCCGGAGCCTTGGCAACCATTAATCGCAACGATTAGTGGCCTTTTTGCACCATTTTGGTGCTCGTTGATTTCAGCTGAAATTGGCATGAACCATTTTTGCGCATGCTGGAGATAACTGATATCTAGGCCGTTTTCATCAAGGAAACACTGTTGTTGCGGTGTGGGTTTGATAACTGCCTCCATTGGCCAAAGTGTTATGGAGGAATCAATTCAACATGTATGCCACATCCTCACAATGACTGTGGATGTTCTGATTGGTTGGCTAAATTTGTCGTTTAAGCACTACGGAGGGGGAGTTCAATAAAGCGGATTTCACCGTCGTCGGTGCAAGCTAGCACGTTACCTTGCTTGAACCAATCGCCCAGTACAATGCGTCGGCCTTGCTTGCCGTCAATATCAAGCGAGTGAATGGCTTGGCGGTGAGTGTGGCCGTGAATTAACAAGCGGCTCTGGTGAAGGGTCATCTGCCGCTCCACCTCGGTTTGAGTCACATCCATAATGGTCATGGATTTCTCAGATTTTGCCGACTTGCTTTGCTTCTTCATGTTTTCAGCAATACGGGTGCGAACTTTTAACGGCAGTCGCAGCATCAGCAATGGCCACCACCAGCTGCGGCTTTTGCGGCGAAATTTCTGGTAATCAACATCGAGCGTGCACAGGGTATCGCCATGCATCAACAGCGCCGATTGGCCGTAAAGGTCCACCACGCTGTGTTCGGGCAGAATGGTGACGCCGGTTTCTTTGCTAAAGCGACGACCAATCAGAAAGTCGCGATTGCCAGCAATAAAATACAGTGCCACTCCGGCAGCAGAAAGGGCAGCTAGCGCTGCTTTGACTTGATCAATGGTATCGGTGCGATAGTCATCGCCAACCCAGTAATCGAACACATCGCCAAGCAGATAAACGGCGTCGGCTTGTTTCGCTGGGCCAGCGAGAAAATCGAGCAAGGTCTGGGTAATATCAGGCCGTTGCTCGGTGACATGCATGTCCGACAAGAGGTAGGTGATGCCGGACATGATGATTAGTCCTCGATAGTCGCACTAGTGATCAGCACTTCTTCGTTTGGCACATCCTGATGGAAACCAAAGCTGCCGGTTTTCACCGCTTTGATTTTGTTCACGACATCCATTCCTTCGACGACTTCGCCGAATACGCAGTAGCCCCAACCTTGCACTGATTCGTTTTTGAAATCCAAAAAGCCGTTGTCAGCAACGTTGATGAAGAACTGGGCAGAGGCGGAGTGAGGCTCCATGGTACGAGCCATCGCAATGGTGCCTACTTTGTTGCTGACGCCATTGTTGGCTTCATTCTGAATCGGCTCGTTGCTGTCCTTTTCTTCCATGCCTGGGGCAAAGCCACCACCTTGAATCATGAAGTTATCAATGACGCGGTGGAAAATAGTGTTGTCGTAAAATCCATCTTTTACGTACGACAGAAAATTGGCTACGGTCTTTGGTGCTTTGTCTTCAAACAAGTTGAGTTTGATGTCACCAAAGGTGGTGTGAAGAACAACCATGAAACATACTCTCGTCAAAATCAGGGAGCCGAATAGTAACTAAATGCGGGCCATTGGAAAAGTAATTCCTAAACCCGTAATTTGTCCGTGGATTAAGGCAGGGCGCTTGTTTGGTGCTTGAGCAGTGATACAATGCCGCCTCTTTTTACAGATTAATAAGGAATCCAAGTGCTTCAACTTCACAATACGCTGACGCGCAAAAAATCGGTATTTGAGCCAATTGAGCCGAACAAGGTTGGCTTGTACGTCTGTGGAGTCACCACTTACGATTTCTGTCACATTGGTCATGGCCGCACTTATGTGGTGTTCGACATTCTCAATCGCTATCTCAAGTTTTCCGGCTATGAGGTCAACTATGTTCGCAACATCACGGATGTCGATGACAAGATTATCCGCCGCGCCAATGAAAATGGTGAGAGCTTCGAGCAAGTCACCGAGCGCTTTATTGCCGCCATGCATGAAGATTTTGATGCCCTTGGCATTGGCCGACCAGATGTTGAGCCACGAGTCAGCACATCAATGGTTGAAATCATCGCCTTGATTGAACGTTTGGTGGAACGTGGCCATGCCTATGCGGTTGCCAATGGCGATGTGCTGTTTGATGTCTCGACCTTTGATAAATATGGCGCGTTGAGCCAACAAGATTTAGACATGCTCAAAGCCGGCGCACGCGTTGATATCGATGAGCACAAAGACGACCCGTTAGATTTTGTCTTGTGGAAATCGGCCAAGCCCGGCGAGCCAAGTTGGGATTCGCCTTGGGGTAAAGGCCGCCCTGGCTGGCATATTGAGTGCTCGGCCATGACCATGGCTCACTTGGGTGAAGAGTTTGATATTCACGGTGGCGGCTCAGATTTGACCTTCCCTCACCACGAAAATGAAATTGCCCAATCCTGCTGCGCCACTGGTAAAAACTATGCCAACACTTGGATGCATGGCGGTATGGTGCAGATTAACTCTGAGAAGATGTCGAAGTCGCTGAATAACTTCTTTACCATTCGCGATGTGCTCAAAGAATACCCTGGTGAGGTGATCCGCTTTTTCTTGATTGGTTCGCAATATCGCACCCAGTTGAACTACAGCGAAGATAACCTCAATCAAGCTCGCCAATCACTGGAGCGCATGTACACCGCATTGCGTGGTGTTGAAGTCGCTGATGTGTCACTGCAAGGAAACGACTACAAAGCACGTTTCTGTCAGGCAATGGACGATGATTTAAATGTCCCCGAAGCGATGGCGGTGTTGTTTGATTTAGTCCGCGAGCTGAATCGCGCAAAAGAGCAAGCAAGTGATGATGTTGCCGTTTTGGCAGGCACTTTGAAACAGCTGGCTGCGGTGTTGGGCATTCTTCAACAACAGCCCGAGGCGTTTTTGCAGGGCGGCGGAGATGATGACGAAGTGGCGAAGATTGAGGCTCTAATTGAGCAGCGAGCCAATGCTCGTGCCAATAAAGATTGGGCGGCAGCCGATCAGGCACGTGATGCCCTCAATGCGCTCAACGTTGAGTTGGAGGATGGGCCGAACGGCACCACTTGGCGTCGCAAATAATCACCATTCACGTCAGCACATCAGAACAAACCGGAGCCTTGCTCCGGTTTTTTTGTGCGACATCGGTACCGATCAGAGTCAGCCAGAGAACCAGATCACACTGCAGGCGATCGTGAAATCATTCGAAAGAAAGATTGATCTAAATTAGCATTAAATAAATTAGTTAGATCTAAATTAGTTTCAGCTGAAAATTAATTGTTGCTGAAATGAGTTGTTCTGATGAAAATTTACTTTGCTGCTTTCGTATGTGCTGCGCTTGCTATAAGCCCAGTTGATGCAGTGACAAATACATCACAAGCCGAGCCAGCCCCAGTCATTTCCCCTCAAAACTCAACTGCCGACCATTCGAAGTTTGAGATCCTTGATGATGAATTTGATTTTGCGCCGGATGTGACCGAAGCCTGCCTTGAGTGCCATACCGAAGCTGCTCAACAAATCCATCAAACGCCACATTGGCGTTGGGCGGCCAAGGTTGACGGCAAAATGGTGGGCAAAAGTCAAAATGGCTATAACAATTATTGCGTTGCGGCGCGCGGGAATAGCTCATGTAGTCAATGTCATACCGGCTATGGTTGGCGTAATGATGATTTTGATTTAGAAGCAGAAGAAAACGTCGATTGCTTGGTTTGTCACGACACCACGGGCACCTATAAGAAATCGGCAAAAATGTCCGGCCACCCTTACTATGAAGATACTCAGGTCGGCGACCAACTCATTAAAGGCGTTGATTTACGTAAGGTCGCTCAAAGCGTAGGCCTGCCGAGCCGGCAAAACTGCCTAGCTTGCCATGCCAATGGCGGTGGTGGTAACGGCGTTAAACACGGCGATACCGACATGTCACTGGTCGATCCGGTGCATGAGTTGGACGTTCACATGAGCGCCGACAAGCTCAATTTCTCCTGCCAAACCTGCCATAGCACCAGCGGTCACCAGATCTCCGGTCGATACAACGGCAAAAAAGCGTTTCTTGATGATCAGCTCGACATGGGCCGCCATGAGCGACTCGGCAACAATGTGTCGTGCGAATCCTGTCATAGCAATCGGCCCCATGACGAGCGCCAGCTCGACAACCATACCAGTAAGGTTGCCTGCACCAGTTGCCATATTGGTGAAATGGCACGCGGACCTTACCCAACCAAGCTGAGCTGGGACTGGTCAACGGCTGGAGAACTCAAAGACGGTAAGCCGTTTTCTCAAGACATTGAAATTGACGGCGTGCATGTTCATCAATACATGAGCAAAAAAGGCACTTTCACATGGGGCCGCAATGTAGTGCCAGAGTACCGTTGGTACAAAGGCGAATTGCTCCAAAAAAGCCTTTCGGATGTGATCGACCCGAACCAAGCGCCAATTGATATTAACCCGCCAACCGGCGATTACGATGATCCAGACGCAAAGATCTGGCCCTTCAAAATTCATCGCGGCAAGCAGCCTTACGACACCGAAAACAACACCATGCTGCCAATCTACTTGGTTGGCAAAAAAGGCTCCGGTGCCTTATGGAGCGACTTCGACTGGGCCAAAGCGTTAGCCGCTGGCGCAGCGCTAAACGAGATGGAATTCAGTGGCCAGTTCGATTTTATCGAGAGCAATGGCTACTGGCCCATCAAGCACATGGTGGCGCCTGCCGAACAGGCCGTTGCGTGTGAGCAATGCCATGCTCGCGGCGGTCGCCTCGAGTCGCTTGACGGCTTTTATTTACTCGGGCGCGACGGCAGTACCTGGGTCGACCTGTTGGGCGCCGTGATGGTGTTCGGTGGCTTAGCGGGAGTCGGCGGCCATAGCGCCTATCGCTATGTCAGTTATCGCCGCCGCAACGCGAGCAACCGCAAGCAACATGACAATCAATATGACGACCAACAGCAGGATTAAGACCATGGCGACAACAATCACCATATTCAAACGATTTGAGCGCCTGTGGCATTGGTTGCAGGCACTACTGATATTGCTCTTATTAGCGACGGGCTTGGAGTTGCACGGTCTTTTTAGCCTGTTTGGCTTTAACACTGCGGTGCAATTGCATGACTGGGCAGGATTTATCTGGCTGGCGTTATTGGTGCTGGTATTCAGTTGGATCGCCACCACTGGTGAGTGGCGCCAGTACAAGCCTTCGTTCGATGGCGTACCCGCCACACTGAAGTATTACGCTTATGGCGTCTTCAAAGGCCAGCCTCACCCCCATCACATGACGGTGGCCAATAAATTTAACCCGCTGCAACGTTTGGGCTATATCGCCATTCTGTTTGTCATGCTGCCAGTGCAAATCTTCACTGGGCTGATGTTCTTTTTCTTCCCTGAATTGCGCGCTGCAGGTTGGCTTCAGCAGATCGACTGGATCGCCATTATCCACACCCTAAATGCCTATGCCTTGCTCAGCTTTCTCGTGATCCACCTGTACATGATCACCTTCGGCGCGACGCTCGGTGCCCATCTCAAAGCCATGGTTACCGGCAAAGAACAGATTGACTCCAAATAATCACTTGAGGAACACATGATGAAAAAAATCACGATTGCGGTTGCCGCTCTGATGCTGTCTTTCAATGCATTGGCAGATGCTGAAAAAGGCCAGAGTTATTACCTGAAATACATGAAGCCACTATTTGGCTATAACGGTGATGTGCTGGCCCAGCAACACCTCCAAGTGGAGTGGAAAAGCTACTTCCGCAAAGACGCCAAGAAATTCATTAAGAAATATTCACAAAAACACCCAGAAGCTGCTGAGTTTCTCAACAGTGAAACCTTCCAGAAAATTGCCCCGCATTTGCAAGATTTTGTCATGAAATATGCGGCGGACAGCGGTGAATTGCCGGATTGCAATTCCTAACCGCGCGGTTGTTGAAGGCTCAACCATCAATCAATACAACAAATAATAATTGGTGTTATTTATGAAAAAACTCACTCCCATTGCGGCAGCCTTGCTGCTGGCGTTACCTGCCTGCGCGTTGGCAACGGAAAATAATGATGAATTGGCCCGCCAAACAGAAGAGCTGGCGCAAAAAGTAGAGCAATTGCAGAAGCAGTTGCGCAAGCTACAAGCCAAATCCGGCGGCAATCATCTGCAATTTGGCGTTGATTATCGCGTCACTCACGACACGCTGGAATATGAACTGGCGGATGGCAGCAAGGTGAAAAACAATTCGCTGCTTGCTAACAGGCTGCATTTGAAGATGGGCTATCGCTATAACGATAACTTAGTGTTCAAAGGCGTCATTTCATACAACAAGGCGTTTGGTGATACAGCCAATCATGACCAGCGCAACGAGTCTGGTTTTGCTGATTTCGACTGGGTCATTAATGAAAACCTTTATGACAATGACTTGCGCGTCAAAGAGGCTTACTTCCTTTATATGGGTGATGCCTTGTTTGGTAATGAGCAGTTGCCATGGAGCGTCAGTGTTGGTCGTCGTCCGTCGACCACGGGCTTTCTGGCCAATCATCGAGAAGGGTTTGATAAAGCGAATTCGCCGCTGGCTCATTCCATCAACGTTGAATTTGATGGTGCCAGCTTCAATATGAAGCTGGATCAGCTCACTGATATGACCGGACATGCGCTGAAGTTTTGTGCTGGCCGAGGGCTGAGCAATGCCACTTCTCGCTTTGTGCCTGCGGGTACTGATTATGCCAAAGATGACAGTAAAACTGACGATATTGACATGATCGGGCTGATCTATACACCATACAATGATGGTCAATACGACATCAAAGCACAGCTCTACCATGCCACGAACCTGATTGGTTATGACATGGCCGATATCATGATGACCGGCGAGTATAACTTTAAAGATTTTGGCGATCTGAATAATGCCACTGTCTCTTTTGAGATGAACGGAGTCGGCGAGTTCATCAATGATTTTCTTGATGAAACGCGACTATTTGCCTCGGTGTCGATGTCTGAGACGGATCCGGCGTCGGGTATGGCCATGCTTGGCTCTACCAAAAAAGAGACCGGTTATTCTTATTGGCTCGGCGCGAACTTCCCAGGCTTCCTCTCTGATGACTCCTTCGGTATTGAATTCAATCACGGATCGAAATACTGGCGCTCATTCACCTATGGTGAAGACACCATGATCGGTTCAAAAATTGCGGCGCGTGGTGATGCTTTTGAAATGTATTACAACTTGCCGCTGATTGATGAAGCGCTGACTTTCCAGTTGCGCTTTACCTATATCGATTACGACTACACCGGTAGTAATGGGTTCTTTGGCAATGCTACTGGCACACCGATGAAAATTGCTGATGCATGGGCTATGGCTGAAATGATGGGAATGCCGCCACCAGTTGACAAAGCGCACGATCTGCGGGCAACCATTCGCTATAAATTTTAACGTTAACTATCACGGCCACAACAAAAAAGCCTCCGCATATGGCGGAGGCTTGCTACGACTCAATCGCAATTAATCGTGGTATTGCTCGGCTGCCAGCAGGGTATTCTCAATCAAGCTGGCAACGGTCATTGGACCGACGCCGCCAGGAACAGGCGTAATAAAGCCGGCTCTTTCCGCTGCTGCGGCATATTCGACATCACCAACCAACTTGCCATCTTCTAGTCGATTGATGCCCACATCAATCACAATAGCGCCCGGCTTGATCCAAGCTCCGGGAAGGAAATTTGGCTTACCCACGGCGACCACGACCAAATCGGCTTCACGAACGTGGGCTTCTAAGTCTTTAGTAAACCGGTGACAGCAGGTGGCAGTGCAGCCTGCTAGCAATAGCTCGAGCATCATTGGCCGGCCGACAATGTTTGATGCGCCCACGACCACGGCATTCAAACCGTGAGTTTTCACTCCGGTGGATTCAATCAGCGTCATGATGCCTTTGGGCGTACATGGGCGCAGTGCCGGAATACGTTGGGCTAAACGGCCAATGTTATACGGGTGGAAACCATCAACGTCTTTGTGCGGGTGAATGCGCTCTAAGATCAGCTCTGAATTGAGATGCTCCGGCAGTGGTAGCTGCACCAAAATGCCGTCGACTTCGCTGTCATTATTAAGCTCATCAATTAACGATAACAGTTCTGCTTCATCGGTGGTTGCTGGTAAATCATAGGAGCGGGAGATAAACCCAACTTGCTCGCATGAACGGCGCTTGTTGCCGACATAGACTTGCGAAGCAGGATCGGCGCCGACCAACACAACGGCCAGCCCAGGAATTCGTTTACCGGCTTCACGACGTGCGTTTACCGCTTCAGCAACTTGCTCTTTGAGTTGAGCAGCGACGGCTTTACCGTCGATGATTTGTGCAGTCATCTTGTTGTCTGTTTATTGATGTAGGGAAAAGAAGCGATATTGTCGCAGACTTTTAGGGAAAATTGGAAGCGTCAAGCGGTTGCAACCGGCGATTGATGGTTAATTAACCACAAAGCTTTGGTGATGCTCCGCACAATACCAAAAACCGTTTGACGCTGTTCGGCAGCATCGCTATTATCGCCGCCTGATCGGCAAGTGGACCAAGGTTTGCCGCAAGTCATGACCCCATAGCTCAGCTGGATAGAGCATCTGCCTTCTAAGCAGACGGTCGCAGGTTCGAATCCTGCTGGGGTCGCCATTATTTGCGATTCTCAGCGAGAAGCCAGAATTTCCGTGTTTCTGCTCTCGACTCCCCGATAACCCGCCGCTATAATGTCGCGTCAAAATTTTAACTGAGCACTAGCTATTACGTAAGTGTTCGCGCGTAAGCACGAATGAGAAGCCAAATCGCCATGGGGCAGGGCTCTCGCCATGGCTGCTATTGGCGGCTGAACGACTGAGGTAAATCCAATGCAAGTTTCTGTTGAGACGACTCAAGGTTTAGAGCGTTGTCTGACAATCACCGTACCTGCTGACAAAGTAGATTCTGCGGTTCAAGGCCAACTTCGCCGCATGGCGAGCGACAAGAAGCGTCGTGTTCCTGGCTTCCGCCCAGGTAAAGTGCCAGTAAGTGTAATTAACAAAATGTATGGCGCTAGCGTTCGTCAGGACGTGATCGGTGAAGTTGCTCAGCGCAGCTACGTTGAAGCCATCATTGCTGAGAAAATCAACCCAGCAGGCAGCCCGCGCTTGGAAGTGACCAAAGCGGAAGCTGGTGCCGACCTGGAATTCAAGGCTACGATTGAAGTTTACCCAGAGTTTGAAGTGTCTGGCGTTGACAAAGTAGAAGTTGAAAAGCCTGTTGTTGAAATCGCAGATGCTGATTTGGACGACATGATCGAAACATTGCGTAAGCAAAACGCCACTTGGGAAGTTGCAGAGCGTGCAGCTGCCGAAGGCGACAAAGTGAACATCGACTTCGTTGGCAAAATTGACGGTGAAGAGTTCGACGGCGGCAAATCAGAAGGCTTTGATCTGACCCTTGGTGGCGGTCAAATGATTCCTGGTTTCGAAGACGCAATTGTTGGTGCCGAAGCGGGCGCAGATGTTGTTGCTAACGTAACGTTCCCAGAAAACTACCACGCTGAAAACCTGAAAGGTAAAGAAGCTGAGTTCGCGATTAAAGTGAACAAAGTTGAAGCACAAGTGCTGCCAGAAGTGACCGAAGAGTTTGTTAAGAAATTCGGTGTTGAGTCTGGCGACATTGCAGAGCTGCGCGAAGAAGTGAAGAAAAACATGACTCGCGAACTTGAGCAAACGCTGAAGAATACTGTTAAGCAACAGGTTTTAGATGGTTTGGTTGAGCAAAACGACGTTGACGTTCCTCAGGCTCTGGTTGTTCAAGAAATTGATGCGCTGCGTCAACAAGCGCTGCAACGCTTTGGTGGTAACACCCAAAATGCGCCAGAGTTGCCTGCTGAATTGTTCGACGAACAAGCTCGCAAGCGCGTTAAAGTTGGTTTGGTATTGGGTGAGTTCATCAAGGCCAAAGAACTGAAAGTTGAAGACGAGCGCGTTGAAGCGCAAATCGCTTCAATGGCCTCTGCATATGAAGATGCAGACCAAGTGATTGCTTACTACAAGTCGAACGATGAGTTGATGGAGCAAATGCGCAATCTGGCTCTGGAAGACCAAGCAATTGACGCTTTGTTGGCAGAAGCCAAGGTCACCGAAGTTGAAAAATCTTTCAAAGACGTGATGCAACCTGCGCAGTAAGTTCAAGCAATAATTGACGAAACCGCAGGCCTGACGCCTATAATGGCTCGTGTGAAGATCACACGAGCCATTTTTTTAGGCTATTTATTTTCAAGACAAGGAGGCAGTACCAATGTCTGATTTGATCGATTCTCCGCTTAACGCTCTGATCCCAATGGTTGTTGAGCAAACCAGTAAAGGTGAACGCTCGTACGATATCTACAGCCGCTTACTGAAAGAGCGCGTGATTTTTATGGTTGGGCCGGTTGAAGACCACATGGCCAACTTAATTGTTGCCCAGATGCTGTTTTTGGAGTCAGAAAATCCAGATAAAGATATTTATCTGTACATCAACTCACCCGGTGGTTCAGTCACGGCAGGTATGGCGATTTATGACACCATGCAATTTATTAAGCCGAATGTTAGTACCGTGTGTATTGGTCAGGCAGCCAGCATGGGCGCATTCCTGTTGGCCGGTGGCGCCAAAGGTAAGCGCTTCTGTTTGCCAAATTCGCGGGTGATGATTCACCAACCACTCGGTGGTTTCCAAGGCCAGGCGTCAGATTTTGAAATTCATGCCAAAGAAATCCTGTCTATTAAAGAGAAGTTGAATCGCTTGTTGGCGGAGCACACGGGCCAGGATTATGATGTGGTTGCAAACGATACTGACCGTGACAATTTCATGAGTGCTGCGCAAGCCAAAGAGTACGGCTTAATTGACGATGTCTTGAGCAAGCGCGCAGAAAAGGACTAAGTCCTGCAAAGTCGGCTGGAATGAAGTACACTCAGGTCGACAGTGATAAATACGATAGTTTGAGATTGAGGATATCAGATGTCTGATTCTCGCAGAGGCGGAACCGAAGGCGATAACAAGCTGCTGTTCTGCTCATTTTGCGGTAAAAGTCAGCACGAAGTACGCAAATTGATTGCCGGTCCTTCGGTGTTCATTTGTGATGAGTGTGTTGAGCTTTGCAACGATATCATTCGCGAAGAAATCAAAGAGATTGCTCCGCGCAAAGATTCTAACGCGTTGCCAGCGCCACGAGAGATTCGTGAGCACCTGGACGACTACGTGATCGGGCAGGAACACGCCAAGAAGGTACTTTCAGTAGCGGTTTATAACCACTACAAGCGTCTTCGCAATGGTGACAGTGTTGATGGCGTTGAACTTGGCAAGAGCAACATTTTGCTAATTGGCCCAACTGGTAGCGGTAAGACGCTGCTGGCTGAAACCCTTGCTCGTTTTCTCGATGTACCATTCACCATGGCAGATGCTACCACCTTAACCGAAGCCGGTTATGTCGGTGAGGATGTAGAGAACATCATCCAGAAGCTGCTACAAAAATGCGATTACGATGTCGAGAAAGCACAGCGTGGCATTGTTTATATCGATGAAATCGACAAGATTTCTCGTAAATCTGATAATCCATCGATCACCCGAGATGTCTCTGGTGAGGGTGTTCAGCAGGCGCTGTTGAAGCTGATCGAGGGAACGATTGCCTCGGTGCCGCCGCAAGGTGGCCGCAAGCATCCGCAGCAAGAGTTTTTGCAAGTTGATACGTCTAAAATTTTGTTCATTTGTGGTGGTGCCTTTGCTGGCTTGGACAAGGTTATTGAGCAACGCACCGACAAAAATAGCGGTATCGGCTTTGGCGCAGAAGTGAAGAGCAAGGTTGAAACAACCTCGCTGACCGCTAATTTCGAGCAAGTGGAACCTGAAGATTTGGTTAAATACGGCCTGATCCCAGAATTCATTGGTCGATTGCCTGTGGTTGCAACGCTGACCGAATTGGACGGCGATGCCTTGGTGCAAATCCTCAATGAACCGAAAAATGCCCTAACCAAGCAATACGGTGCTTTGTTCTCGCTCGAAGATGTTGAGCTTGAGTTCCGTGAAGATGCGTTGTTCGCCATTGCTAATAAGGCGATGGAGCGTAAGACCGGAGCCCGTGGTTTGCGATCCATTGTGGAGCACATTTTGTTGCACACCATGTACGAATTGCCGTCAATCGAAAATGTCACCAAAGTGGTGGTTGACGAATCTGTGGTCAACGGTGAGTCAGACCCTATTTTGATTTATGAAAATAGTGACAAGCAAGCGGTCTCGGAATAATGGTCGATTGACTAATTAGTAAACAAAAAAGGAGCTTAGGCTCCTTTTTTTTGTTTTTACGGCAGAAAGCCATTTAAAAATAAGCTCTGATCCCCATATGCTGTCATATACCTTTTCTGTGGAGACTGCCCATGGTGCAATCGCACTCTGATTTAATTGAACTCCCCGTATTACCATTGCGCGATGTCGTCGTTTATCCCCACATGGTGATTCCGCTGTTTGTTGGCCGGGAAAAATCCATTCAGTGTTTAGAAGCGGCGATGGAGCAGGACAAACAAATCTTTTTGGTGGCGCAAAAAGATGCTTCTACCGAAGAGCCATCAAAAGATGACGTGTACCAAGTCGGTACCATTGCCTCCATTCTGCAATTGTTAAAACTGCCCGACGGCACGGTTAAGGTGCTGGTTGAAGGCAGCCGTCGAGCACAACTCGATAGCTTTTTGCAAGAAGAGCCATTTTTCAGCGCGACTGTCGCCGAGGTAGCCGAACTTGAGCCACCAGAGCGAGAATTGGAAGTGTTGATCCGCTCGACCATCAGCCAGTTTGAAGGTTACGTCAAGCTCAATAAGAAAATTCCACCAGAAGTACTCACTTCGCTTCAAGGTATCGAAGAAGCCTCGCGCATGGCCGATACCATGGCTGCGCATATGCCGTTGAAGCTTGAAGACAAGCAAAAGGTATTGGAACTGACTGACGCCAAAGATCGCCTTGAATACTTAATGGCGATGATGGAATCAGAAATCGATTTGCTTCAGGTTGAAAAACGGATCCGTTCGCGGGTGAAGAAGCAGATGGAGAAAAGCCAGCGCGAGTACTACTTGAATGAGCAAATGAAAGCCATTCAAAAAGAACTTGGTGAGCTTGACGATGCGCCGGATGAATTTGAGGCTTTAGCCAATAAGATTAAAGAAGCAGGGATGCCCGAAGAAGCGCGCAGCAAAGCTGAGGCTGAACTGAATAAGCTCAAAATGATGTCTCCCATGTCGGCAGAAGCAACGGTTGTTCGTAGCTATGTTGACTGGATGATCAGCGTGCCATGGAAAAAGCGCAGTAAAGTGAAGAAGAATCTGGCGCTGGCAGAGGAAATTCTTAACAAGGACCACTACGGCTTGGAAAAAGTCAAAGAGCGGATCCTTGAATACTTGGCGGTACAAAATCGCATTGCCAAATTGAAAGGGCCAATTCTTTGTTTAGTCGGACCACCGGGTGTGGGTAAAACATCATTGGGACAATCCATTGCCAAAGCCACTGGCCGTAAATACGTTCGCATGGCGCTGGGTGGCGTCCGTGATGAAGCCGAGATCCGCGGTCATCGCCGTACCTACATCGGCTCTATGCCAGGCAAATTGATCCAGAAAATGTGCAAGGTTGGGGTGAAGAACCCGCTGTTCTTACTGGATGAGATCGACAAAATGGGCGCAGACATGCGTGGAGACCCATCTTCGGCGTTACTTGAAGTGCTCGATCCAGAACAAAACAGCTCGTTCAACGACCACTACATGGAAGTTGATTACGACCTCTCGGATGTCATGTTTGTGGCGACGTCCAACTCGATGAACATCCCAGCGCCATTACTCGACCGGATGGAAGTGATTCGTCTGTCAGGTTACACCGAAGATGAGAAGCTCAATATTGCCAAGCAGCATTTGTTGCCAAAACAGATTAAGCGCAATGGCTTAAAAGCGGGTGAAATTGAAATCCAAGATTCGGCCATTACCGGTGTCATTCGCTATTACACGCGAGAAGCTGGTGTGCGGAACTTGGAGCGGGAATTGTCTCGAATTTGCCGCAAAGCAGTGAAACGTATTTTGCTTGAGAAAGATCTTAAGCAGGTCATCGTCAATGGCGACAACCTAAAAGAGTTTCTTGGTGTGCAGCGCTTTGATTTTGGCAAGGCCGACGATCAAAACAGCATTGGTCAGGTTACTGGTTTAGCTTGGACCGAAGTTGGTGGCGACTTACTCACCATCGAGACCACTAGTGTACCGGGTAAAGGTAAGCTTACTTACACCGGCTCCTTGGGTGAGGTGATGCAAGAATCGATTCAAGCGGCAATGACTGTGGTGCGTTCGCGCGCCGAGCAATTGGGTATTTCCAGTGATTTTCATGAGAAAAGTGATATGCATGTGCACGTCCCAGAAGGTGCCACACCAAAAGATGGCCCGAGTGCTGGTATTGCCATGTGTACCGCTTTGGTATCGACCTTAACGGGCAATCCAGTGCGAGCCGATGTCGCTATGACTGGCGAAATTACCTTGCGTGGCGAAGTGTTACCAATTGGTGGATTAAAGGAAAAACTGTTGGCAGCGCATCGCGGTGGTATTAAGCGGGTGTTAATTCCACATGAAAATGCCCGTGATTTGGAAGAAATTCCGGATAACGTCAAGCAAGATCTAGAAATTCACACCGTTCGTTGGATCGATGATGTGCTGAAATTGGCGCTGCAAGATGAACCCGTCAAGTGTCAGTAAATTGTCGAAAAACTAGGCCTTAGGCCTTTGCTGGCGCAGGTTGGCCGGTTTTTAGCCGGCCGATTTGTGCAAATTTGAACTTGCTCTCAAATTTATTCGCAAAAAGTTCTTTTTGAGAGCTTCCAACTCAAATTTGTTGTGATAGCCTAGATTGAATCTTGTCGACCGCACTTGAACCCAGTGTTGGCGCGGCTTGGCAAGAAATTTATTTGTAATTTTTGAGCTTGAATCTAAATACCAAGCTTGATATAAAACCTGCGCAGGTCATCACTTAGGGACGCAACTGCCAAGGTGACCGATATAAAATCAAAGGGGATGTAAACGTGAATAAATCTCAACTAATCGACAAAATTGCAGAGAATGCGGATATTTCTAAAGCCTCTGCTGGTCGTGCATTGGATGCTCTGGTAGAAGCGGTAACTGATACGCTGAAAGCAGGTGATCAAGTGGCTCTTGTTGGCTTCGGTACTTTCACTGTTCGTGAACGTGCTGCTCGCTCTGGCCGCAACCCACAAACTGGTGAAACTATTGAAATTGCAGCAGCTAAAGTTCCTGCATTCAAGCCAGGTAAAGCACTGAAAGACGCAGTTAACTAAAATCCTGCAGAATTCATTGAATCAAAAAGGTCGATTTTTATCGGCCTTTTTTAATGTTGGCACAACTCGGTTGACATCGTTGGTCTGATTACTCGGCTGTGTTAACATGCGCCGCATTGTTGGTGATGGTGAGATGCTTGGTTGCAAGTGACGCCTTCATCTGTTTGGTAAACGCAATTCATTCAATCTGATTAATTTACTCAATTCGGATTCAAATTACTCAGGCAAGAGAAAAAGCATGCTCGAAAAAATTCGTGAAGGCTCACAGGGCACTATTGTTAAAGTAGTTCTCGGTGCGGTTATCCTTTCTTTCGCACTAGCCGGTGTAGGTAGTTATTTAGGTAATCCTGCGGAGCTTGTTGCTGCTAAAGTCAACGACCAAAAAATCTATACTCAAGCTTTGGAAAATGCCGTTCGTGACGAACGAACTCGGCTCCAGCAGCAACTGGGTGAGCAGTTTGAAATGATGGCGTCTAACCCCGCATTCGAACAGCAAATCCGAGCGTCGGTATTGGAGCGTTTGATAACTGAAGCTCTATTAGATCAAGCGGTTGCTGAGCATGGCTTGGCTATTGGTGATGAGCAAGTTCGTCAAGCCATTGTCAGCATGCCGGCATTCCAGCGCGATGGTGTGTTTGATAACGATCTGTATTTGTCGCTGATCAGCCGCCAGGGGTTCTCGCCAGCGAGTTTCCGTGAGACGGTGCGCGCCGATATGTCTCGTCGTCAGTTTGTTACTGGAGTGTTGGATAGTGATTTTGTACTGCCTAACGAATTGGAGCGCATTGAATCATTGCTGAACCAAACTCGCTCGGTTCGCTATTGGAAAATTGATACCGCGAAAATTGCTGCCAGTTATATTCCAACAGAAGAGCAGGTTCAGGCGTACTTTGATGATCATCAGTACCTTTACCAGCAAGCTGAAATGTTGTCCGCGGAATACATTCGCATTGACGCGCAGCAACTAGCACAGAACATCTCTATTTCAGAACAACAAGTTGCTGAGTATTACGAAGCCAATGTTGATTTGTATAAAACCGCAGAAGAACGCCGTGCGTCGCACATTCTGTTGGAAAACTCCGATGAAGGTCGCGAAGCGGCGCGCAAAGTCGAAGCTGAATTGGCGGCTGGTGGCGACTTCGCTGAGCTGGCTAAAACCTATTCAACAGATACCTTCTCTGCTGAAAAAGGTGGCGACCTAGATTGGTTCGCTCGTGGCATTATGGGCGACGAATTCGACGAAGCGGTATTCGCTTTGACCCAAGAAGGTGATGTCAGTAATGTCGTTGAAACGCCATTTGGCCTGCACATCATTCAGTTGACTGGTGTTCGCCCAGAAGCGACCAAACCATTGTCTGAAGTAGCCACTACCATTCAGCAAGAGTTGCAACAAAACCAAGCGCTAGAGCAGTACTATCAGCTCCAAGAAGAAGTCACTAACCTGGCCTTTGAGTTGCCCGATAGCCTTGATGAACTTGCCTCCGAAACAGGTTTAACGGTTGAGCACACAGATACCTTCGAGCGCAGCAACCCGCCAGCAGTGGTTGCCGATCCAAAAGTGATTACCGCGTTGTTCTCTGAACAAGTGATGCGAGATCGCTTGAACTCTGATCCAATTGAGTTGGGTGAAGGCTTGTTGATGGTGGTTCGCGTGAAAGATTACCAGCCTGCTCGTAGCAAAACCTTGGATGAAGTGAAGCCAGAAGTTGCGCAAGCGGTCGCTTTGCAAAACGCCGCCGATTCTGCAAATGACATCGCTGACGACTACTTAGCTAAGTTGGCGGCTGGCGAGACACCGTTAATTGAAGCAGACCAGCCAATTGTACTGTTATCGCAAGCTGATTTTCGCCGTGACTCAATGGAGCTAGACCGTGCTGTTCGGGATCGCGCATTTGCCATGCCACGCCCAGAGCAGGGCAGCCAATTTGCCAAGGTTTCAGGCCGTGATTACGTTGCAGTGATTGCGCTGGATAACGTGTCACAAGTGGCCGAGCCAGAAAGTGATGAGCGACTGGCACAAGCGCTGGAGCAAACTCAAGCACAAGTAGCCTATACGGCTCTGGTCAACGCCTTAAAAGAACAGGCTGACATTGTTTATGTTCGCCAGGATGAAGCGGATAGCGATTTGTTCTAATTGCTGCGGCATTCGTCTCAATGACACATCAAAAAGCACACTTCGGTGTGCTTTTTTTGTGGCTTATGAACTTGGCCCTTGAACCAACTCGTTATAGGCGTAAATCAGTCGCTGAGTATATTCACTGGCAGGCGACTCAAAGATCTCATCGGTAGGCCTGAATTCAATGACTTCGCCTTGTTGCATCACCATGACATCATCGGCTAAGTGGCGGATCATCGATAATTGGTGACCAATCATGATGTATGCCATGCCGCGAGATTGTTGCAGCATGGTCAGAAGGTTAATCAATTGAGCGCGCATGGTGATGTCCATCGCCGATAAGGTTTGGTCAAACACCAACACTTCAGGATCGACAATCATGGCGCGGGCCAAGGTCACGCGCAAACGCTGACTGGCCGATAGCATATTGGGATAATAGTCGGCATGTTCTTCGAGTAGGCCTACGTCGCGCATGGTGGCGTATAGCTTCTGCTGCCGCAGTGATGGCGTCAGCGAGCGGTGCTGCACCAGCGGCGCTAATATTTGCATACCCACTCGGAGCCGAGGATTCAACGACAATGACGGCCGCTGCGGGATCATTCTGATATCCATGCAGCGTTGCCGCTGATTGGTGTCATTGAGGTTTTGGCCATGGAGTAAAATATCGCCCGAAGAGGGTGACATTTCACCAGCCAGAATGCGCGCAAGTGTCGATTTACCTGAGCCTGCTTCACCAATCACCGCCAAGGTGTGAGCTCGTTTTAGATCGAACGATACCGACTTAATCGCTTCTACGGTTTCGTGTCGAAACCAACCTTTTGAGTTGTGATAGGTTTTACTAATGTGTTTGACCTGAAGCAGCGGCGTTTGCATGCTTTTCCTCCAGGTTGAATGGTGCATGGCAACGGTAGCTGCGATTTCTTAAATACCGTGAGCGTGGCATTTCAATGCAATCCTTGTGCGCTCGCGGACACCTAGGGCCCAATCGGCACCCCGTCGGTAAATGCTGCAAGGTCGGCATAGTGCCGGGCATCACATTGAGCATTTGTCGTTGTGGATCGCGTTTAATCAAGGTGGCTAATGCATGGGTGTATGGGTGAAGCGGCTGCTCGACGACTTGCTGGGTTGGCCCTGCTTCAACTGATTGGCCGCAATACATGATGGTGACACGGTCCGTCCAGTTGGCAGCTGTTTCGAGCTCATTGCAAATGTGGACCACCGACAGCTTTCGGAGCTGATTCATTTTTGCCATCAGCTTGTAGATTTGGATTTTGGTGGTCGCTTCCATGGTTGACGTTGGTTCATCGGCAATTAGCAACCTTGGCTCATTAGCAATGGCCATGGCAATCATGATCTTTTGGCATAAGCCCTCCGACAATTCGTGAGGATACGACGCCATAATTCGTTTGTGATCGCGGATGCCAACTTTATGGAGCAATGCGCTGACTTTCTCTAAGCGATCGCTGTTGCGACGCCAGAATGCCAGATTGAGCCGAGGCGTTTGGGGCAGCGCTTCGAGGATCTGCTCGCCAATTTTGGCAATCGGATCAAGGTAGCTCGACGGCTGCTGGAAGATCATGGCTGCTTCTCGACCCATAAAGCGGCGGTGCTCATCGACATCCATTTGCTGGAGATCTTCGCCAGCGAAGAAGAAACGGTCCGCTCGGACTCGCCATTTATTCGACAGCAAACCCATAATGGCGCGACCCACAAGCGATTTACCTGAGCCAGATTCGCCAACAATGCCACGAAACTCGCCATCTTGAACCACTAAGCTGAAACGCTCGACCGCAGTGATAATGCCCTGCGGTGTCTCAAGCTCAATGGTGAGGTTACGTATGTCCAACAGATTCATGATGACTCCAATTTCTTGAAGCTACTTTGCAGTCCTGCACCAACCAGATTGATGCTCAATACGGTAATGAAGATTGCAATGCCAGGTAAGGTGATAACCCAAGGCGCAGTGGTCAGCAACGAGATGCCACTGGCCATCATGCTACCCCACTCGGGAGCAGGTGCTTGAGCGCCGAGACTGAGAAAGCCGAGCGCGGCTAGATCCATGATGGCACTGGAAATCGCCGCAGTAAAACGAATGATCAACGGCTCAGCGATGTTCGGCAGTACCACACGGTAAAACAGCCTGAATTTGCTGTAGCCATCCAGTCGCGCCATCCGGACATATTCAGTGGCCAGTACTTCCAGTACCGCTTGGTGGCTGACGCGGATGAATTGCGGAATAAGGCCAATGGTCACCGCAAGTAATACGGTACTCCAGCCGCGGCCAAGAATGGCAATCACCAGAATTGCCAATAACAACGACGGAATTGCCAACACGGTATCGAGCAGGTGATGCAAAATACTAGAGCGCAAGCCACGTAACATGGCCGCTAGGGCACCAATGGCAACACCAATGAGGCCAGAAATGGCAACGGTTAGCAACGCCCCGCCAAGGGTATAACGGGTGCCACTAATGACGCGGGATAAAATGTCGCGGCCTAAATCATCGGTGCCAAAAAAGAACTCAACGGTGCCTTTGTCGGCCCAGCTTGGCGGCAGCAACAGTAAATCAGTGTGCTGATGGTGAGGGTGATAGGGCGCCAGCACCGCACTGAAAATCATGATCACCAGCATGATCATTAGGGTCCAGAACGCAACCATATAAGCGCCCCGGGCATTAAAGGCATTGGCTACCTGACGGAAAATCGAAGGAACAGCGTCGTCCTGATAAATCGTATTTCTATCCATGCGGCATACTCCGCTGTTGAGGGTCACTCCATGCGGCGAGTAAATCAGTGATCACTGAGACGCAGATAACGAAGATCGATATGGTTAGCATGCAGGCCTGAATAGCTGGCACATCTTGTGCCACCAAGCTGTGAATGAGCCAGCGGCCAGCACCTGGCCAGGAGAAGATATATTCGACCACCATGGTGGTGGTCAGTAACGGGTTGGTCAGCGCGCCAACATGACGAATAAAACTACTGAAGTAATTTGGCAGGGCATGACGCCATAACACCTGATAACGACTGAGGCCCTTGGCTCTGGCAGCCTGAATGTAGTTTTTCTCGCTGATATCGATGAGGCTAGCGCGAGTGATTTGTGCCAACGCGGTGGTCGGAATAATGCTGATTGCCAGTGTCGGCAGCATAATGTGACGAATGGCGCTCCACAATGCGGCCCGTTGGTATTCATCATCGGCTAAAGCAATATCAATGAGTAGGATATGAGTGACTTCTGGAATGTCATACAACAAACCGATACGCCCAGAGATTGGCAACCAATGGAGACCCAAAGCGAAGATCAGAATTAACATCAGTGCCCACCAGAATACCGGCACCGATTGGCCGATAAGGGTTAAGGTAGTGACCCCGCGGTCAAACCATGAACCATGGTAGTAAGCACTAATAATGCCCAGTGGTACGCCAACCAGCATGGCTACAAACATGGCTGAAATAGCCAGTTGCAGGGTTGCCATGAAGCTATTGATCATTTGGGCAAAGATGGGAATTTGGTCAATGCGCGAAGTACCCCAGTCACCGCTGAAAATATTGCCCATGTAGTGAATGTATTGTGACCAATACCCCTGATCTAACGCGTAATGTTGGATCAGCGCAGATTTTTCCGCCAAAGACAAAGACGAGTCGGGATCGAGCGCGTCAATCGGCGCTCCCGGCATCAGATGCAATAAGCTGAATGACAGCAAGCTGAGCAGAAAAATAGTGATGATCAGCAGATTGAACTTACGAATGAAATAGCGCCACATGGTCTTACTCTATTGAAGCAGAGGAAAAATCAATGCCACCAAATGGCGAAACATTGAGCCCATTGACATGCAAGCCGGTTGCTTGCGTTCTCATGCCATGGGCAATGGGCACTACCGGCATTTGCTCTGCTAGGTAGCTTTGCGCTTGGCTGTATAGTTGTTGACGCTGTTCAAATGACGTTGATTGGCGCGCCAAGTCGATTAACCGATCATAATACTTGTCGCACCACATTGCTCGGTTAGTACCGGCTAGTTTGGCTTGGCAACTGAGTAGTGGTCGGAAAAAGTTGTCGGGATCGGCGTTATCGGCGGTCCAACCAATCAGAACCGTATCGTGGGCGCCTTTGCTCAACCCTGAGCGGAAAGCGTTCCAGTCTTTATTGACCAGATGAGCATGGACACCTATTTGCCGCAAGTTATCCTGAATTAACAAGGCCATCTTGCGGCTATTGGGGTTATACGAACGCTGCACCGGCAGTACCCAGATATCGATATCAAAGCCATCGGGGTAGCCTGCTTCGGCCAATAATTGTTGCGCTTGCTCAGGGGCATACAACTGCCCCGCGACTGAACCATCATGCCCCCATGAAGCCGGTGGCAGCAGCGTTGATGCCACTGATGCTGTGCCATAAAACACCGCTTCCATAATTACATCGCGATTGATAGCAAGCGAGAGAGCTCGGCGTACTTTGGCATTATCCAGCGGTGGATTGTCGGTGTTAAACGCCCAGTAGCCGACATTAAAGCTGGTTTCAGATTGCAGCTTGAAGTCCGACTGGTCACGTAACAGCGCTAACTCGTTGGCAAGCGGCGACGCCATGGCGTCGCATTCGCCGGTCAACAGCTTGGCCAAGCGCATGGTGCCATTTGGGGTGATATCCAGCACCACTTCATTGAGTTTCGGGCGACCGCGCCAATGGTTCTTGTGGGCCCGATATTTGATGTAATGCTCTTCTTTATAACGGTAATAATGAAATGGGCCGGTACCGACTGGTAATTTGTCGATCAAGTGGCGTTGGCCTTCAGACGACAATTTGGCTGCATATTCAGCAGACAAGATCACAGAAAAATTGGTCGCGATGTTGCTCAAAAAGGTGCTGTCAGCGGCAAATAACTCAAATTCTACCGTGTGTTCCTCCAGTGCCTGAACCGACTTCACCATCCACGGAAAGCCGACACTAACGAAAAACGAATAATCGCTGCGCCCGACATAATGATAAGGGTGGGTTTTATCAATGATGCGGCGGAAACTAAACACCACGTCATCGGCGTTAAAGTGGCGTGATGGTGTGAAATACTTGGTTTGGTGAAATTGCACATTAGGGCGCAGATGAAAGGTATAACGGGTGCCCGATGGGTCAACTTGCCAACTGGTAGCGAGCGCTGGCACAAAACTGCGACCATCGGGGGCCATATCCATCAACCTGTCGTACAGTTGCATGCTGGTCGCTTCGACGACATTGGCAGAGGTGCTGAGCTGCGGATTAAAGCTCGACGGGTTTCCCAGTGAACAATAAACCAATCCGTCTTTTGGTTTTGGCATGTCCATTGGCTCACACCCCATGAGAGCCAAAGTACCAAGCAGCAGTGCCGTGACAGGGGGCCGAGCGAGTTGCAGCAACAACTTATTCACCAGAGTTTATGCCATCTAACAGGTTGTATTTTTTGAGTATACCGCGCAACTGATGATAGGTCAGCGATAAAGCGTCAGCAGTTTTCTTTTGATTGAACTGATGTTGCTCAAGGGCTTTTTGTAAAATTGCTGTTTCGTGATCTTGTAAATGGGCTTTCAAGTCAAAAGGAAAGCTAGGAATGGTTAGGTTGTCATCCTCTGCTTGCGGAGGCTGCTGCGATTGAGTCTGTGGCTCGCTATCACGGCGGTCTTTGGTGCGTATGGTCTGGCCGGGGCGGAACTCTGACTCGAACGGATCAAGAATGATCTGGTCGATTTGCATTTCCGGATCGTTATGTCGGTAGACGCTCCGCTCCACCACGTTTTTCAATTCCCTGACATTGCCGGGCCAGTGATAATCGAGCAGCAGCTCTCGTGCTTCACGGGAAAAGCCGGAAAACACCGGATGGTCTAACTGTCGCGCCATTTTGATGGCAAACGCATCGGCTAGCAGCATGATGTCGCTGCGTCTGGCCCGAAGGGGCGGTAGGGTGATCACATCAAAGGCGAGGCGGTCGAGCAAATCAGAGCGAAATTCATTGCGCTCGGCGAGAGTTGGCAAATCCTCATTGGTAGCGGCAACAAGGCGCACATCAACTTTGATCGACTGGCTACCACCCACACGCTCGAATTCGCCGTATTCGATCACACGGAGCAGCTTTTCTTGAATCAGCCCGGAGGTATTAGCCAACTCGTCCAAAAATAAGGTGCCTTTATCGGCTAGCTCAAAGCGGCCGGCTCGCCGTTTGTTACCCGAGCCGGTAAAAGAGCCTGCTTCGTGGCCGAATAGTTCGCTTTCTAACAGGCTCTCGTTGAGTGCAGCACAATTCAACTTGATGTATTGTTGGTCCCACCGGGATGACAGGAAGTGCAAACGCTCGGCGATGAGCTCTTTACCGGTGCCGCGCTCACCAATGATAAGCACGGGTTTATTGAGCGGTGCTATCTGTGAAATGCGCTCTAAAACTTCAAGAAACGAGTTCGACTCACCGAGTAGGTTATCTTGTTGTGGCTGCATTCCACATCCTTGGTAGTTAAATTAGCTAACTATTAGTTTATTTCACTAAGGTGGCTTTTGGTAGTCTGCCGAGTAAAAATTAAAAACATTATTAAAACAACATGTTAATCTTGTTTTTTCAGGTTGGCCCAGATCCTGTATTAGTTGTCGGTAAGTAGCTCGCAACTGAGCTGTTATCTGTTGAGGAGAGAATCAAATGGGTATTTTTTCACGTTTTGCGGACATCGTGAATTCGAACATCAACGCTTTGCTGGAGCGAGCGGAAGATCCCGAAAAGATGTTGCGCCTGATCATTCAGGAAATGGAAGACACCTTGGTGGAAGTTCGTTCATCTGCGGCTCGCACTCTGGCTGACAAAAAAGAGTTAGAGCGCCGCATTGAACGCCTTCGTCAAGAAGCAGAAGAGTGGCAAGGAAAAGCGGAGTTGGCTTTGGCTAAAGAACGCGAAGACTTGGCTCGCGCTGCGCTTGGTGAGCGGAAGAAGCTCAATGATGCTGCCGACAGCATGAAAGACGAAATGCTGGTGGTTGATGAGAATCTGAACAAACTCAAAGAAGAGCTTGAGCAGTTACAAAACAAGCTCAAAGACGCTAAGGCGCGTCAGCAAGCGATGGTGATTCGTTCCAACACGGCCACCTCGAGACTGCAAGTGAAGCAGCAACTCGATAGTAGTAAGGTGACGGACACGCTGTCTCGATTTGACTCTTACGAGCGCCGTATCGATGATTTAGAGGCTCAGGTTGAAGCGCATGACTTAGGTCAGCCAAAAAATCTCGCCGACGAATTTGCCGCGCTGGAAGCTGAAGAAAAAATTACCAGTGAGCTGGAGCAGTTGAAAGCCAAAATGAAGGCTAAATCAGAACAGTCGTAATAACGAAATTTTGGAGTAACAAATGGATTATGAATTTCTTGCCGCAATGATTGTTGGACCACTATGTCTGTTCCTATTGATTGTTGCTCCGATTTGGCTGGTGATGCATTACCGCTCCAAGCGACAAGTTTCGCAGGGGCTAACCGAAGAAGAGTACCGCCAGCTACGGCAACTGGCGGAACAATCTGAGCAAATGGCTGCTCGTATTCAGACGCTTGAGGCGATTCTGGATTCTGAATCTCCGGATTGGAGGAAAAAAGCATGACAGAGCGCAAACGGACACTTTATCGCGATGGCAAAAGAGGCAAGTTTGCCGGGGTTTGTGCCGGCGTTGCCAACTACTTTGGACTGGAGGTTTGGTTAGTTCGGGTATTGATGGCCTCCGCTATTATTTTGACCGGCATCTTTGGCTTACCGTTGCTTTGTTACATTGTTGCTTGGTTTGTTTTGGATAAGGCACCAGAGCATCCGCAATTCGCTGATGAGCCACCTATCGCCGTCAAATCAAATGTTTGGCAAAGCGGTGAGCTACCTGGGCAAGCGCTGCATGATATCAAAGGGCGGTTTGCTGATTTGGAAGTACGATTGCGCTCACTCGAAGGTCATGTCACATCAAGCGCTTTCCACCTGAAACGAGAAATCGACCAGCTTTAAGTTTGATATGGAATTCAAAAAAGCAGCCAAACAAGTTGTTCAATCCGCCAATACCTTTATTGAAAGAGCCCGCAGCCAGCATGTAACGCTGGCTGTTACGGGTTTAAGTCGCAGTGGCAAAACCGCCTTTATCACGTCATTAATTAATCAATTGCAACAAGGTAGCAATGCCGAACACATGCCATTGCTTGAAGTTGCGCGGCAGCGACGCTTATTAACGACTAAACAAGTAACTCAACCTCATTTAGACGTTGCATCGTTTCGCTACCTTTCCGGTTTGCGCAGCTTATCAGGGCCCGAGCCTCAGTGGCCCAAAGCGACGGAAACCATCTCTGAGGTGCGCCTTGAGATTACCTTTAAACCGAAACACAAGAGTTGGCTTGGCAATGGCGATTCCAGCAAGTTATTACTAGATATTGTCGATTATCCCGGCGAATGGCTGCTTGATTTACCCATGCTGCAAATGGATTTTCAGCAGTGGAGTGAGCAACAGTGGCAGTTGCTGGAGCAATCGCCCCGCGCCGAAGCGGCAACGGCATGGATTGCCGAGGCTGAAAGCTTGCTAGGCAGAGAGCCTGATGATGATGCCATTCATCAATGTGCTGATCGTTATGCGGTATTACTCAAACAATTTAAAGATGAGCTGGGCCTTAGCTTATTGCAGCCAGGCCGAATGTTAATGCCCGGAGAACTGGCAGGCACGCCAGCATTGGCTTTTTTCCCCATGCCACAACAACGATTGCTCAGTGATCCGGCGAGTCATGCGCTCTGGCAATTGCTAAGCGGCCGCTATGACTATTACGTGAACCACGTTGTGAAAGGCTTTTTTAAGCGATTTTTCCGTCATTTTGATCGGCAAGTGGTGCTGGTTGATTGTTTGCAGCCGTTGAATGAAGGCGCCGCCCATTTTCGCGAAATGCAGCAAGCCCTTGAGCAAGTAATGAGTTGTTTTCAGTACGGCAAGCAGCGTTGGTGGCGGCAATTATTTGAACCGAAAATTGATCGCTTGCTGGTGGCGGCGACTAAGGCCGATCATGTTACCAATGAACAATTTGACGCCTTAGGCAAATTGTTAGCCGAGCTTTGTCATGCCGCAGAGTCTCAGGCATTGGATCATGATATTCAGATCCAGCATCAGCCTCTAGCATCGATCCGAAGCACTCGTTTTGGCCATGTGCAAAAAGGAGCTCAAACGGTGCCTGCATTAAAAGGCAAGCGGTTGTCTGATGGTAAGTCGATCACGCTGTTTCCTGGACAAGTTCCAGCGGGCTTGCCAAGTCAGGCCTTTTTCAAGCAGCATAGTTTCGACTTTGTTGATTTTGCGCCACCAACTCGACAAAGCGATTTCGCACCGTTACCCCATATTGGAATGGATAAAGCCATCGAGTTCTTGCTTGGAGATGTATTGAAATGAAGTCGCAAGGGGATAGCCACCAACAACAGGCCCTGTTTGAAGAAGAGCCCGAATTCTTGGAGCCCCAGCGCGCCGCTCGCGCAGAACCGAAGCAATCAGAATCAGCGGAAAATGCTGAAACGTTTGAGCCCCAGCAAATCATTGATGATGAGCAGTCGCCTTGGTCTGAACAGGCGATCGAACTGGAATCGACAGCTCCCGATGAGCAACCTGCGGTTGAAGATATTCTCCGACCGGCGGCTAAAAGTCATTGGTGGTTAAAGACAATTGCGTTACTCGCCGCAACCATTGTCACCATTGAAGGTGTGGTGTTGGCTAATTCGGTGTGGCAACAACAGAGTTGGCTGAGTGGCTTATACGCGTTGTTGTTTGTACTATTTTTTGGCGGCTTGTTGGTATTGGCATTTGCTGAATGGCGTAAGCTGGTGCAATTGAGCCGAACCGAACAGCAGCAAGGAGAGGCGCAGAAAATCATTAATGGTGAGCAGTGCGACGATATTGTTCGTTTTAGCAAGGCGCTATTGCCTGCCAGTTTGCAACCCGAGTTAAGCGAAGCAACAGAGCAATGGCAAAACCTCATTAATGACAGTCAAAGCGATGCTGATGTGCTGACACTATACGATTGCTCCGTTGTCAGTGTCTGCGACCAAAAGGCGCTGGCTGTGATCTCCAAGTCATCGTCACAAGTGGCGGCTGTGGTTGCCCTAAGCCCGCTCGCCGCGCTGGATATGTTTGTGATCGGCTGGCGTAATATTCGCATGATTAACGATGTTGCAGCTTGCTATGGGGTTGAACTTGGCTTTGTCAGTCGCTTAAAGCTGGTGCGGCTGGTGGTTTACAACCTGATTTATGCCGGCGCCTCAGAATTGACTCTCGATATAGGTTTGCAATCAATTGGCGCTGATTTAATGGGCAAAGTATCAGCTCGCGGCGCCCAAGGACTTGGCGCCGGGTTGCTTAGCGCTCGACTTGGCTTGAAAGCCATGCAGTTGTGTCGGCCCCTGCCGTTCACTTGCGCGGATAGTCGACCGACTCTGAGTACAGTGATGAAGCAGGTTCATTCCTCACTCTCTAAAAAGCTTAAACTGGTCATGACCAAAGAGGCCTGATTGGTGTTGCTCGATTTACGCCATGCATACCGCCGTCGCTCATGAATATTGACCATTTAAAACTATTTGTTCGCGTGGCATCGACTCATAATATCACTGCTGCAGGAGCTGAATTGGGTTTGTCGCCAGCGGTTGCCAGTGCTCACATTGGCAAGCTTGAGCAAAGCTTGGGCGTTCGCTTGATTCACCGCACGACCCGCAGAGTTTCGCTGACCGAAGAGGGCAAAGCCTTTTTGCCACATGCCCAAGAAGTACTTGCTGGCGT
Source organism: Neiella litorisoli (assembly GCF_014773395.1). Lineage (GTDB taxonomy): Bacteria > Pseudomonadota > Gammaproteobacteria > Enterobacterales > Neiellaceae > Neiella > Neiella litorisoli. The sequence goes on from NZ_JACXAF010000016.1 coordinate 119,720, forward strand.
GGAAGCGGCTAAAGCTGCAGTGGGCACCGGTAAACTGACGCCGCAGGGGAATCTGCGGATCACTGCTCCGGCTTCATTTGGCCGCATGCACTTGGTGCCGGCATTGGCAGGTTTTTTGGCGCGCTATCCGGATTTAACCGTTGAGCTGCGAATGTCAGACACCATTGTCGATTTGATTGAAGGCGGCTTTGATGTTGCTATTCGCAACGCCGAGTTAAAAGATTCCACTTTGATTGCCCGTAAGCTCGCAACCGACAAGCGAATATTGACGGCATCACCGGCTTATATCGCTGCTCATGGTGAGCCTCGAACACCACAAGATTTGCATCGCCATAAATGCATTCATCTGTTAGGGCTGGAGACTTGGTCGTTTACCACAAGCCAAGGCGCTATCCAGATTAAAACCAATGGCGTTTTTAGGACTGACAACGGCGAGGCGGTGCGAGATGCCTGTGCCGCGGGCTTGGGGATCTCGGTCAACTCAACCTGGTCGGCCTATCAGCATTTGCAACGTGGCGAATTAGTGCAGGTGCTGAGCGATTATCCGTTGTTATCAGAAACCGCCTTGTGGGCGGTCTACCCAAGCTCTCGATTGGTCGCCCCTAAGGTCAGGGCTTTTGTCGATTACTTTGCCGACTGTTTCGGTGAGAGTCCATACTGGGACGAGGATTAAAGCCGCATCAGGGGTTTTATCCTCGGCTGTTTTTATGACAGGATCAGCCGGTGTTTTCTTGTATCAACCTTCATCATGATTAAATCTTTGTTTCCTGCAATGGCCGCATCGCTGTTGCTGGCGTGTTCGCCACCATCGACTAATGACGTTTCTACTCCGTCGCCATCGGCTTCAAACAATAATTCAGCGGAGCATCCGCAAGTGATGGCTGTAACCGTCAACGAGCGCGATCCGCATTCCTATGGCAACTTCAATGAAGTGAGATTGAGCCACTTAAATTTGGACTTGGTTGTTGATTTTGAGCGCTCAATACTTAGCGGCACGGTAGAAGTTCAATTTGAACGACTAACAGCTACGGCTAGCCAATTGATCCTCGATACGCGCGATTTATCTATCGACAAGGTCACGGTGGCCGGAGTACCGGTGCCATTTGCAATGTCGTCAGTTGATGCAAACTTAGGGCAGGCGCTAGTGATTGAGCTGCCAGAGCAGGCCGATTCTGCTGTTATTCATTATCAAACATCGCCGCAAGCGAGTGGTTTACAATGGCTGACTCCACAGCAAACAGCCGGCAAGCAGCAGCCGTTTTTGTTCAGCCAAGCGCAAGCAATTCATGCCCGCAGTTTCATTCCACTACAAGACTCACCAAGTGTTCGAGTGACGTACAACGCTCGCATTCAAACGGCGCCAGAATTACTCGCGGTGATGAGTGCCAGCAACGATCCGCAAACCGAGCGAGATGGCGATTACCACTTCTCTATGCCACAGCCGATTCCGTCGTATTTAATCGCCATTGCTGTTGGCGATTTGCAATTCAAAGCGATGGGGCCTCGGACTGGCGTTTATGCCGAGCCAAGTGTGTTGGACTCGGCAGTTGCCGAGTTTGAGGATACTGAATCCATGCTAGAGCTGACCGAGCAGCGTTATGGTGCGTATAGCTGGGATCGCTACGATCTGTTGATTTTGCCGCCATCGTTTCCATTTGGTGGCATGGAAAACCCACGACTGTCATTTATCACCCCAACGGTCATTGCCGGTGACAAATCCTTGGTTTCGCTGATCGCTCATGAGCTGGCTCACTCTTGGTCGGGTAACACAGTCACCAATGCTAGTTGGAGTGACTTGTGGCTCAATGAGGGCTTCACCACCTATTTAACCTATCGCATTATGGAATTGCTCTACGGTACCGAGCGTTATGACATGGAAGCCATGTTGGGCTATCAGGATCTGCAATATGATATGAGCGTGATGGAGGCTGCCGACACTCGATTATCGATTGATCTGGCTGGTCGCGATCCCGATGAAGTGTTTAGCGATGTTCCCTACGAAAAAGGGGCGTTGTTCCTGCGCGAAATTGAACAGGAAATCGGCCGAGAAGCGTTTGATGCGTTTTTGCTTGAGTACTTCAATGACTTTGCTTTTAAGAGTCTGGATGCTGCGATGTTCGAAGCCTACATTGATGATAAGTTAATCAAACCGTATCAGTTAGATAAAGCGCGAATTGTGCAATGGATCCATCAGCTGGGCTTGCCAGAAGGTCACGCCGTGCCGACATCACCGGCATTTGATTTGGTTGATGCCGAACGTCAATCTTGGCTACTAGCTGATCGCGCGGCAGCAGAGCTAAATACCAAAGGCTGGGTGGTTCATCAGTGGTTGTATTTCCTCAACAATATGCCGGAGCAACTGTCTGAGGCTCAGCTATTCGATTTAGATCAAGCATTTAATCTGACTCAAAGCAGCAATAATGAAATTGCCCATAGCTGGTTAATGCTGGTGGTTAAAAATCAATATCAGCCAGGCTACGAACGCCTAGAGAACTACCTGATGTCAATTGGCCGAAATAAACTCGTCGCTCCCTTGTACCAAGCGCTGAGCAAAACCGAACAGGGCAAAGCATTCGCCAAACGTGTATTCGATCAGGCGAAAGCTGGCTACCATCCATTGACAGTTAAGATTAACGAAAAGTTCGTTGAATAAACCGACCGCATCCAAGCCACCTCCGGGTGGCTTTTCTGTGGCCAAAGGTTTCATCGCTCGCATGATTTAAGCTCTGCTTATTCGTAGCGTTAGCTTTACTGCTAAATAGCAATTGCCTGACCGGCGTTGCCGAATAAATCATATAGAGCAATTACTCTTTCGGCTGTATGCTGCTTTGCCAGTGTCAGTCCATGCCAATTTGCCAAAATTCACGCCGTTAAAAAGCTTGTTCGGCTGGACAGAATTCTTTACATTGGCGGTTTAAATCGTTATTTTTCACGCCTACTTACCTTAAACGCTTATCCGAGTGGCATGTTGGCTAAATGCTACTCAAAACGGGTTGATTAAACGCGCTATGAGACTTGAAGTCATCTGTGAAGATCGTCTGGGTATTGCCGAAGAAATTCTGTCCATCATGGTTAAACATGGGATGAATCTAAAAGGCATCGAAACCGATGTGAACCGCAATATTTTTCTGAACTTTCGTCAATTGGAGTTCTCTGAGCTGCAAATGTTGCTGCCAGAAATTCGCCGTATCAAAGGGGTCGAAGATGTCCGTACCGTGCCGTTCACCCCATCGGAACGTAATACCCACGAGCTGAATACCATTCTTAAGACCCTGCCAGACCCAGTTTTTTCTCTGGACACTCGCGGTCGTATTGTCATGGTAAATGAAGCTGGAGCCATCGCCCTGCGCAGTCAGTTGGATAAGCTGGAAGGTCAAAGCATCAATCAATTTGTCCATGGCTTCTCATTTCAGCGCTGGTTTGACGATGACGATGTCGATGTCCGTAACAGCAAAGTCACTATGAATCAGCGTACCTATTTAGCTGATATTTTGCCGATCCGAGTGGAAAATGAAGAAACGACCGCTGGCCGACAGGTATTGGCTGGTGCTGTGTTGCTGATGAAGTCGACCGATCGTTTGGGTGAGCAGGTTCATGCTTACCAAAAGCAAAGTGGTGATGGCTTTGAGCGGATTTATGGCCAAAGCCAGCAAATGAAACAAGTTTTAATGCAGGCTCGCAAAATGGCGCAGCTTGACGCGCCATTATTGATTCAGGGCGAAACCGGCACCGGTAAAGAACTGCTGGCTCGGGCTTGTCATGAATTCAGTTTCCGCGATGGCAAACCTTTTGTTGCGCTAAATTGCGCTTCATTGCCCGACAGTGTTGCCGAGAGCGAATTGTTCGGCCACGGCGAAAATGCCTTTGAAGGGGCCGGCGATGCCCAGCGAGGTGTGTTGGAAATAGCTGCCGGTGGTACCGTGTTTCTCGATGAGATTGGCGAAATGTCACCCTCACTGCAGGCCAAGTTCTTACGTTTCTTACAAGATGGAACGTTCCGTCGGGTAGGTGAAGAAGATGAAGTAAAAGTCGATGTTCGTATCATCTGTGCAACTCAGAAAGACCTACCTGAAATGGTGCAAGGCGGTAACTTCCGCGAAGATTTGTATTATCGGCTGAATGTCTTGTGCTTAGTTGTGCCGCCTTTGCGGGAACGTAAATCTGATATTTTGCCGCTTGCAGAACGTTTCATTGAACGTTTTTGCGCTCAAAACGGTCGACCATCGGCCATGATTAGTAAGTCTTGCCGAGATTACATGATGCAATACCCATGGCCAGGTAATGTTCGCCAACTTGAAAATGCATTGTATCGCGCCATTAGTTTGCTTGAGGGCAATGAGTTAACTGCCGAAGATCTGCAGTTACCTTCTTATGCCAGCGGCTCCGGTTATTATGATCAGCCGTTTGAAGGAACACTTGAAGAATCAGTTAAACGTTTTGAAAGTAATTTATTGCGCCGCTTGTACCCCTCTTATCCAAGTACCCGCCAGTTGGCTCGTAAACTAGGCGTTTCTCACACTGCAATTGCCAATAAGTTGCGCGAATACGGCATCAACAAAAAGACCATCACTTGATGCCATCACTAAAGCCCGCCGTCTTTCTTGATAGAGACGGCGTTATCAATCGCGATACTGGTTATACCCACAAGCTCGATGAATTAGAGATCCTAGCCGGTGTTGCTGCCGGTTGTCGGCAACTGATAGCAGCTGGATTTGAGCTGATCATTGTGACCAACCAGTCTGGCATTGCTCGTGGCCTATACAACGAGCATGACTATCAACAATTCAGTACTGAACTGCTGCGCCAGTTGAACTTGCAAAAAGTTCATTTTTTGGCCGTTTACTTCTGTCCTCACCATAAAGAAGGCGAAATAGCATCTTATCGTCAGGAGTGTTATTGCCGTAAACCGCAGCCTGGTATGCTACTTCGAGCTGCCAGCGAACATCCAATCGATTTAACGCAAAGTTATATCATTGGCGACCGCCCATCGGACCTGGAAGCTGGAGAGAATGCCGGCCTCAAAGCGAATGTGTTGATTGAAACAGGTAAAACCATTACGGCAGAAGGGCAGGCTAAAGCCGATTACGTTGCGGCTAATTTTGTCGCTGCAACTGAGTGGATTTTGACCGATTTCAACTCTCGCTAAAATAAATGTGATTTTCTTCAAAAAAGCCCTTGACCGAATTCGAAGAGTCCCTATAATGCGCCTCCACTGCTTCGGGGCAACGGCAAACTTCTAAAGTTTCAAACTTTCTCGACGCACTCAATCAACCGGCTCTTCAAATATGGATGAGCAGCGATTTGAAAAAAGATTTCAAAAAGCGGTTGACACTGAGAATCGGAAGCGTAATATACGCCTCCCGCAGCCAAGGGCTGCAGCGCTGAAAAGCGCATCGCTCTTTAACAATTAGCAAGACAATCTGTGTGGGCACTC
>NZ_JACXAF010000017.1 GCF_014773395.1 Neiella litorisoli
ACGCAATGGGCACGTGGGCTGGGAGCGATTGTGGCAAGGATGGTTCAAACTACAAACCATCCTTGAAGGCTATGAGCTAGCCAAGTCTCTTGAGCTTTGAGATGTGATCAAGAGACAGCGCATCGCGGGGCTTTTTGTTGTCGCATTCGAATTAACGAGTGCGAGGGCAAATTTCGTCATCAGAGAAGAAATATGCAATTTCACGAGCAGCAGATTCAACAGCGTCAGAGCCGTGTACTGCGTTTTCGCTAACTTCAGTCGCAAAGCAAGAACGAATGGTGCCGCGCGCTGCTTCCGCAGGGTTCGTTGCGCCCATGATCTCACGGTTAGCCAGAACTGCATTTTCGCCTTCCAGCACTTGAACCATTACGGGACCAGACGTCATGAACTCAACCAAGCTTGCAAAGAACGGACGCTCTTTGTGCTCAGCATAAAAGCCTTCAGCTTGCTCTTGGCTCATGTGGATCATTTTTGATGCAACAATAGTCAAGCCAGCAGACTCGAAACGGTTGTAAATAGCGCCAATTAGATTTTTAGCGACGGCATCGGGCTTGATGATTGAAAAGGTGCGTTGAATCGCCATCTTTCAGCTCTCCTTGAGGGAAGAATACAAAGGTTCCTGTTGTTGTCACAGGTTTAATTTTCGCGGCGCATTATACGCATCGAACAGGCTGAATGAACAGCGTTAAAAAAATACCAGATGTGACTCAGCCATCATAAAGCGAACCCTAGGCCGAATATAAGTCAGAAGGCGAAAAAAAACGGCCTTTCGACCGTTTCCTTAATCTGCTTCATCGATCCAGTGTTGTTGAATCGCTTCAAGGATGCGTTCACCACAATGACTAGGGTCATCATCGAACTCATCGAGCTCAACAACCCACTGCATTAAATCGGTGAATCGTACCTGAGTCGGATCGACATCTGGATGGACATCAATCAGCGCCAGCGCAATATCCAATGAGTCAGTCCATTTCAACGCCATGGTTAATGCTCCTAGTGTTGTTCAGAAACCATATTTAAGGTGTATTTCGGAATTTCGACAACTAAATCTTCGTCGGCAACTTGTGCCTGACAGCCGAGCCGCGACTCTGGCTCAAGGCCCCAAGCTTTGTCCAACATGTCGTCTTCCAATTCATCACTTTCTTCCAGTGAGTCAAAGCCTTCACGGATCACCACATGACAAGTGGTACAAGCACAAGACTTCTCACAGGCATGTTCAATATCGATATGGTTACGCAGCGCCACATCAAGCACAGTTTCGCCTTCGGCGGCATCCACCACCATGCCTTCGGGGCATAGCTCTTCATTAGGTAGAAATACGATTTTTGGCATGGTTAAACCTCATCCACTTTATGGCCCGCCAATGCCGAGCGAATCGACACGTCCATTCGGCGCGCAGCAAATACTTCTGATAATTTGTTGACTCGCTCAATCGCCAGTTCAATGGCTTTATCATCCTGACCTTGTGCGACTTGTTTCAGCTCTGCCATCCCTGCAAGCAACCCATCGCGCTCATCACAACTCAATAGTTTATCGCCATCTGCGGCAATCGCGACATCAAGCGCTTCAAGAACTCGCTCAGCCTCTACGCGTTGCTCGGCGAGCATTCGCGCGGTCATATCTTCTTTTGCATGGGTGATCGACGATTTGATCATCTGGGTAATTTCATCTTCACTCAAGCCATACGATGGTTTCACGTCAATGGCGGCCGACACGCCGGTTGATTTTTCCATCGCCGACACACTCAACAAACCATCTGCATCGACTTGAAAAGTGACGCGAATGTGGGCTGCACCGGCTGCCAACGGCGGAATATCCCGCAGGGTAAAGCGTGCCAGCGAGCGACAATCATCCACCAATTCGCGCTCACCTTGTAGTACATGAATCATCATCGCCGTCTGGCCATCTTTGAACGTGGTGAACTCCTGGGCTTTGGCAATGGGAATCGTACTATTGCGCGGGATGACCTTTTCGACTAAACCGCCCATCGTCTCTAAACCGAGCGACAGCGGAATAACGTCGAGCAAGAGCATGTCGTCAGCATTCTTGTTGCCAACTAATACATCGGCTTGCAGTGCAGCACCTAGCGCTACCACTTTGTCCGGATCGATGCTTGTCAACGGCGCTTTGCCAAACAGCGCAGCAACATCTGCTCTGACTTTGGGCACCCGAGTAGAGCCACCGACCATGACAACTTGAAGAATTTCGTCTGGGCTAATCGATGCGTCCTTCAGTGCCCGCTTACTTGCGCGCAACGTCTTGCGGACCAGCGGTTCGATCAGTTGCTCAAAGTGCTGCCGTGAAACCTCTAATTGGTATTCGCCAGTGGACAACTTTAGGCTTACTGCTACGGAAGCAAGGTCGCTCAGCTGCTCTTTCACTCGGCGCGCTGCGTTGGCCAAATGCCGTAAATCCGCTTGGCTGAGTTGCCCGCTGTTCAAGCCTGCTTGAGTGATAAAATCGTCAACCAACAGCTGATCAAAGTCATCACCACCGAGAGCAGAATCACCACCTGTCGCCAGTACTTCGAAAATACCTTTTTGCAACCGCAACACTGACACATCGAAGGTTCCGCCGCCGAGATCGTACACGACGATGACGCCTTCATCGCCGCTGTCAAGACCGTATGCAACAGCCGCAGCAGTCGGCTCATTGATTAATCGAAGTACCTTTAAACCGGCCAGTTGCGCAGCATCTTTGGTCGCTTGGCGCTGGGCATCATCAAAATAGGCCGGCACCGTGATCACGGCGCCATCAATGTCGCCGCCTAACGAATGCTCAGCGCGTTGGCGCAACGTGGTCAACAGGTGTGATGAGGTTTCAATGGCGTTGATTTTGCCCTGCGGCGTATCGAAAGCCACCAAGCCGTTTTCAGTCTCACAAAACTGATAAGGAAATTTTTGACCGCGAGCCTGAACATCAGCCAATGAGCGGCCCATAAAACGCTTCACAGAAACAATGGTGTTGACCGGATCAATTTCGCTTTGGGCGACCGCTGGGTAGCCTGTAAGTATTTCATCCGTTTGATAGCTCACTACCGAAGGCAGAATAGCTTGACCATTGGCGTCAACAAGGGTTTCTGCCTGGCCACTGCGGACCGAAGCAACTAACGAATGAGTGGTACCCAAATCGATGCCTACAGCACGTTTGGTTTGGTGCGGAGCGGTACTTTGACCGGGCTCAGCAATCTGCAGCAATGCCATGTATTTAGCCTGACTGTGTAGAAACTAGTAATTAGTAATCGAGTGCGTCTTCGGCCTGAGCAATCTCAACCATCAACTTATTCATGAAAGACAACTTACGCACTTCATTGGCCCAAGTCGGCGCATCTTGATGATGCTGACCGGCATCCAACGCCTGAGCAATTTTATCGTTCAGTTGTTTTTGAGCCGCGGCAATCGTATCAGAGAATTGTTCAAGGCCGTCGAGATCTTCCGCTTGTTTCAGAGCTTCTAAATGCTCACGCCATTCCATCTGCTGCATTAAAAATGCTGAATCTCGCAGCGTATGTTGTTCGGCTTGTAAATCAATGCCAGCCAATTGCAACATGTATTGAGCTCGCTTTAGCGGCACTTTTAAGGTCTGAAACGCATCGTTGATTTGAGCTGACTGTTGCACCGCTAAGCGTTGTGCCTGCTCGCCCTGGCTAACAAACTGGTCAGGGTGGACGGACTTTTGTAAGTCACGAAAGGTATTGGTTAAAGCTGTTTGGTCGAGACTATATTGCTCAGGCAAACCAAACAGCTCAAAGTAGTTGTCCATGATAATGGTAGCGCGTTAACTCAGTGCTGAATTTAACATTAAACGGTAAAGCTCTCGCCGCAACCACACTCGTCTTTGACGTTGGGGTTATTGAACTGGAAGCCCTCATTCAATCCTTCTTTGACAAAATCAAGTTCGGTACCATTGAGGTACACCAAGCTTTTGCCATCAATAATGATTTTCAGGCCATGGGTTTCAAACACCTCATCGCCGTCTTCCAGTTCATCAACAAACTCCAAGACATAGGCAAGGCCACTACAACCTGTGGTCCGAACCCCAAGGCGAAGGCCTAAGCCTTTGCCTCGATTTGATAAAAATGCACTGACTCGGTCGGCTGCTGCGTCAGTCATTGTTACTGCCATGCCTTATGTCTCCTGAGATTAAGCGGGTTGCTTGCTTTTGTAATCTTCAATCGCTGCTTTAATGGCATCTTCGGCCAAAATTGAGCAGTGAATTTTTACCGGCGGCAACGCCAACTCCTCGGCGATTGCGGTGTTCTTAATCGAAGCAGCCTCGTCGAGAGTCTTACCTTTGACCCACTCGGTAACCAATGACGAAGAGGCAATCGCGCTGCCACAGCCATAAGTTTTGAACTTGGCATCTTCAATCACACCCTGATCGTCGATTTTTAACTGTAATTTCATCACGTCACCACAAGCTGGTGCGCCGACCATGCCGGTCGCGACTTGTGGATCATCTTTTTCAAACGAACCAACGTTGCGAGGATTCTCGTAGTGGTCGATTACTTTTTCACTGTAAGCCATATCTATTTACTCCTACTTTGTCCGTTCGCAATTAATGGTGAGTCCATTCGACTTTATTTAAATCGACGCCGTCTTTAAACATTTCCCAAAGCGGCGACATCTCGCGCAATTTGCCAATTGCGTTTTGAAGCAAATTAACGGTGTAATCCACTTCTTCTTCAGTGGTGAAGCGACCGATGCTAAAACGAATCGAGCTGTGAGCCAATTCGTCATTTAACCCTAGGGCACGCAACACATATGACGGCTCTAGGCTGGCCGAAGTACAAGCAGAACCCGAAGAAACCGCCAAATCTTTTAGCGCCATAATCAATGATTCGCCTTCAACGAAAGCAAAGCTAACATTGAGATTGCCCGCTACGCGTTGCTCTAAATCACCATTAACATAGACTTCTTCCATGTCTTTAATGCCGTTCCAGAGGCGTTGACGAAGCGCTAAGACGCGCTCATTTTCTTGCGCCATTTCTTCTTTGGCCAAGCGGAATGCTTCACCCATACCAACAATCTGGTGGGTTGGCAGAGTACCAGAACGCATACCACGCTCATGGCCACCACCGTGCATTTGCGCTTCTAATCGCACTCGCGGCTTACGACGAACGTAAAGCGCACCGATGCCTTTTGGACCGTAGCATTTGTGAGCTGAGAAGCTCATCATGTCGATTTTTTGTTGAGCCATATCAATTGGCACTTTACCGGCGCTTTGTGCGGCATCGACGTGGAACAAAATTTTGTTCTCGCGACATAGCTCACCTATTGCAGTGACATCTTGAATCACGCCGATCTCGTTGTTGACGTGCATGATGCTGACCACAATGGTGTCTTCTCGAAGCGCTTGCTGGAGCTTGGCCAAGTCAATGAGGCCATTGCTTTCCGGCTCAAGGTAAGTCACCTCAAAGCCTTCGCGTTCTAACTGACGAAAGGTATCGAGCACCGCTTTGTGTTCAGTTTTACAGGTGATCAAGTGCTTGCCTTTTTTCTGATAGAAATGAGCAGCACCTTTAATGGCGAGGTTATTTGATTCGGTGGCACCGGAAGTAAAGACGATTTCACGCGGATCGGCGTTGATCAAATCAGCGATTTGATTGCGTGCAATATCAACCGCTTCTTCGGCTTGCCAACCAAATTTGTGAGAGCGCGAAGCGGGGTTACCGAATACGCCATCGGTGGTCATAAATTGCATCATTTTTTCAGCAACCCGAGGATCGACCGGGGTGGTTGCTGAATAATCCAAGTAAATCGGAAGCTTCATGAATTACTCCGTAAAAATCTCGTCTGAGCCGTATCCGGCTATCAGCCCACCATGTGAAGTGGGATATTAATTTTGTTATTGCTTAATTGGTTGTCTTGACGCTCGGTCACGCCTTGAACATCGTGTTCTTGCATCAAGTCGGCGAGTGAAATGCTCGCCAAAAAATTCTCAATACGCTCACTCAAACCCAGCCAAAGCGAATGGGTCAGACAACGGTTGCCGCTTTGGCAATCTCCCTTGCCCTGACAACGAGTGGCGTCAATGGATTCGTCAACAGCGGCGATAACCATGTTGACTGAAATATCTGCTGCGTCTTTACCAAGGCGATAACCACCACCCGGGCCACGGACGCTGGACACCAACCCTTGCTTGCGCAGGCGGGAAAACAGCTGCTCCAGATATGACAGTGAAATATCCTGTCGTTCTGAAATATCGGCCAACGGTACAGGGCCATCTTCTGAGTGCAAGGCCACGTCAAGCATGGCTGTGACCGCGTAGCGGCCTTTTGATGTTAAACGCATTTTTTTATCCGGTCTCTCTCAGCAGTGACGCGAATGGTCACATACCCGAGTAAAACAGTCAAGTAAATATCATACTATTTTACTCAGGTTTTATAAGGCCGGATCAACTCGCTATTTAAATTCCCGGGTCAAATGCTTCACGCTCCCGTTGACGAGCTTGCGCAGCCTCTTTTTCAGCCTCGGCTAAATCAATCACATCGAGCTCGGGGATTTCCTTGCAGACATCGCCCCCAAGGTTGTTGATGGCACCACACATGTCGTTCACTTTGGCATCCATCAAATGAATGTGATCAACTAACTGGCCAATGGCTTGGGCGACTGGATCGGGGTTGTCTGGCGAGACCGCATAGGAATTAAAACCATATTTTTTCGCCAGCGCATCGCGATGCTCGCGCTTTTCGTCAGTACTGGTTTGCGCTTTAACAATGCGGCCTGGAATGCCGACAACTGTGGCCCCTGCGGGGACCTCTTTGACCACCACCGCATTAGAGCCAATGCGAGCATTTTCGTGCACGGTAAACGGACCAAGCACCTTGGCTCCGGCGCCAATGACGACTCCATCTTTGAGGGTCGGGTGACGTTTGCCTGCATCCCAACTGGTGCCGCCAAGGGTAACCCCGTGATACAGCGTGACATCGTCACCAATCTCTGCGGTCTCACCGATTACAATGCCCATCCCGTGGTCAATAAAGAAACGGCGACCAATAGTGGCTCCGGGGTGAATTTCAATTCCGGTCATCCAACGCGAAAACGATGACACAAAGCGTCCCAACCACTTCATTTGATGACGCCAAAACCAGTTGGCAAGGCGATGTAGCCAGAGCGCGTGGAGGCCAGGGTAACAAGTGAGTACTTCCCATGTATTGCGGGCAGCGGGATCGCGGCCAAACACACAACGAATGTCTTCTCGCATGAGACTAAACATTTAAGTTGCTCTCCTTATTCCTTACTGGCGCCTTCTACGCCGCTATCTTGCTCTGTTTCTTCCTGATGTGAGGCATGCTTTTTCCGACCCGGGTTCTGCACCGAGCTAAGCATCCCTCGTAATATATTTAACTCTGTCGCCTCAGGCCGCGCTCGGTTAAATAGGCGGCGAAGCTTAGTCATCACGACACCAGGGTGCTGTGGAATAATAAACCCCGTTTGACGAAGCGTCTGCTCTAGGTGTTGGTAAAACCCTTCGAGTTGCTCTGCCAGCGGGTATTCGGCTTGCTCGCTTTGATGCTGCTCGCGGTTCAACCATGCCATTCGCACTTCATAACATAATGTTTGGACGGCAGCGGCTAAATTCAACGAGCTGTAGTCTGGATTGGCTGGAATACAGACATGGAAATGGCACTGCTGCAACTCGTCATTACTGAGTCCATGGGCTTCACGGCCAAAGACAATCGCCACCGGATAGTTGGGAGCTTCCGCAATGACTTTTTCACCACATTCGCGTGGGTCAAGCATTGGCCAGCTAAACGTCCGATTTCGAGCGCTGGTCCCTACCACTAGACCGCAGTCAGCGATTGCCTGTTGCAGTGAATCACACACCGTCACGTTTTCCAACACGTCCACCGCACCAGCAGCTAAGGCAACCGATTTACCATCAGGCATCGCCTGCGGATCAACCAAGTACAGATGCTGCAGACCCATGGTTTTCATCGCTCGAGCGGCAGAGCCAATATTACCGGAGTGAGTCGTGCCGACCAGCACAATGCGAACTTGATCCAACATCTTTGATATGCACCTGGAATTTTCGGGGGCACGAAGTTTATCACGCCGGATCATTGTTTTATAGATGTAGATCCTAGACCTTTTGCAGATCTTTTGATAACGCTGACGACACCGCCACAAGCTGGTCAAAAATTAAGCTGGAATAAGCCTGTAACCCCGTGTATACTCCGCCGCCGACCTAGTTCTTTAACAAAACATCGAGTGGTAGTGGAATGCATCCAATGCTAAATATCGCCGTGCGCGCTGCACGAGCGGCAGGAAAAGTGATCCTGCATGGTTACGAACGACTGGACCGTATCGAAACCGAAACGAAAAGTGCCAATGATTTTGTCACCAACATCGACAAGGATGCCGAACAAGTCATTATCGAAACCTTGTTAAACGCTTACCCTGATCACAGCATCGTTGCTGAAGAAAGCGGTATGAGTGGCGCAGTCAAAAGCGACTACCAATGGATCATTGACCCACTCGATGGCACCACCAACTTCATGCGTGGTGTACCTCACTTTGCAATTTCCATTGCATTAAAACACAAAGATCGCCTCGATCAGGCGGTCGTTTACGATCCAATTCGCGACGAACTCTTTACCGCTAGCCGTGGCGCAGGCGCCCAGCTAAATGGTTATCGTATTCGCGTGACCGACAAACCAGACTTGAATGGCGCTCTGCTTGCAACAGGCTTTCCGTTCAAAGCAAAACATCACTTACCTGCTTACACAGCAATTTTTTCTGACTTGTTCGAACAGGTTGGCGATATGCGCCGAGCGGGCTCTGCCGCTCTAGATTTGGCTTATGTTGCTGCTGGCCGTATTGATGGTTTCTGGGAAATTGGCCTTAAGCCTTGGGATATTGCCGCTGGCGAGCTAATCGTTCGTGAAGCTGGCGGTATCGTTTGTGATTTTGTTGGCGGTCATGGCCACCTCAAAAGCGGTAATGTCGTCGCTGCTAACCCTCGGGTGACTCAACGTATGGTCAAAGCGATGCAGCCGCATTTAGGTGAAGCGCTCAAGCGCTAAGTGATTACAACGGCTCCAAATTGAAAAGGCCCTTGCAAACGCAAGGGCCTTTTTTGTTGCTCGCAATCGCGAAAGATATATTCACCCGAGCACAAAAAAGCGGCCATCAAGGCCGCTCTTTGATTAACTACCAAGGCAAGCTTTAAAGCATGGCTTGCTGATCGGCACCTTCTTTCTCGATTTCCTCTGGAATCAGAGATTCACGAGTGAGACCAAGAGCCAACGCCGTTGTGGTAGCAATATAAATCGACGAGTAGCTACCGACAACCACACCAACAATCAATGATGCAGAGAAGGTTGCCAACAGTTCACCACCAGCGAAATACAAGGCAAACAACACCACCAAAGTCGTCAATGAGGTGATCAAGGTTCGACTCAGGGTCTGCGTCAACGAGGCATTGGTAATCGCGATTTCACCCATCTTACGCACCTTGCGGAAGTTCTCCCGAATTCGGTCGAACACCACGATGGTGTCGTTCAGTGAGTAACCAATCACCGACAGCACACCGGCAACCGTGGTCAGGTTAAACTCCAACTGAGTCAGAGCGTAAAAACCAAAGATTAACGACACGTCGTGGAACAACGCCGCCACCGCGCCAGCACCCAAGCGCCATTCAAAGCGAAAAGCAACGTAAATCAGGATGCTGATCAGTGCCACCACCATTGCCAGCAACGCCGATTCCATCAGCTCTTTACCGACAACAGGGCCGACGAACTCAGTACGCTTAATAATCACTTGGTCGTCAAGCTGGGCTTTAAGGACATCCGTGATCTTATTGTTGAGAGTTTCAGCTGAAGCTTGCTCAACCGGCGGTAAACGCACCAGCATATCGCGGCTAGAGCCGTACGCCTGAACCGTCGCCGATTCAAAGCCTTCGTTTTCCAACACGCCGCGAATATCAGAAGCAACCACTGACTTGGAGAACTCCAGCTCCACCAATGTACCGCCGGTGAAATCAAGGCCCATATTCAAGCCGCGAACACCAACCAGAGCCAGAGATACGATCACCAAAATGGTCGACAAAATACCGGCTGGGCCGCGCCAACGCATGAAGTTGATATCACTGTCGAGTTTTAAGATTTGAAACATCGTCGACTCCTTAAATCGGCAGCTTGTCGAGACGGCGACCGCCCCACACTGAGTTAACGACCAAACGTGTACCAACAATTGCGGTAAACATTGATGTCGCAAGACCAATGGCCAGCGTTAAGGCGAAGCCTTTCACCGGACCACTACCGATAGAGAACAAGATAACCGCCGTAATAAAGGTGGTGATATTGGCATCGGCAATCGATGATAAGGCATTGGAATAACCCATATGGATCGATTGCTGAACCGAACGCCCGGCTCTCAACTCTTCGCGTATTCGCTCGAAGATCAGCACGTTGGCATCAACCGCTGTACCAATGGTTAAAACGATACCGGCGATACCTGGCAGCGATAACGTCGCCCCCGGCAACATCGACATCACCCCAACGATTAACACCAAGTTCATCACCAATGCGACGTTGGCGACCAAGCCGAAACCACGGTAGTAGAACAGCATGAATGCGATGGTGGCAGCCAAACCATAAATGATCGACGTTAAGCCACGCTCAATATTCTCAGCGCCCATGCTTGGGCCAACCGTGCGTTCTTCAACAATCTGAATCGGAGCAATCAAAGCACCGGCACGCAGTACCAGCGCCAAGTTATGCGCTTCAGCTTGGGAATCGATACCGGTAATACGGAAGCTACGTCCGAGGCGAGCCTGAATGGTCGCAACGTTGACCACTTCTTCTTGCTTATCGAAGATTGGGCGGCCATCAGCATCACGTTTGCCAGTCGGTTTGTATTCAATAAATACTGTCGCCATCGGCTGACCAATGGCGTCTTTGGTGGCAGCAGCCATCTTATTGCCGCCCTTGCCATCCAATGAAATGTTCACCTGAGGGCGCGAATACTCATCAAAGCCAGACTGCGCACCAACAATGTGGTCACCGGTCAGGATCACGCGATTCTTGAGAAGTACCGGACGGCCATCGCGATCGGTAAACAAACGACTACCAGGGATGGAACGACCAGCAACAGCGGCTGCAACATCACCTTTGGTGTCTTGCATGCGGAATTCCAGCGTGGCCGTCGCTCCGAGGATTTCCTTCGCGCGTGCGGTGTCCTGCACACCCGGCAATTCCACCACAATACGATCTGCACCCTGCCGCTGTACCAGCGGCTCGGCAACACCTAATTCATTAACCCGGTTACGGATAATGGTGATGTTTTGCTGCACTGCGTAATCGCGCGTTTCTTTCAGCTTTTGCTCACTCATGGTGACAATGGTGTCGGTATCATTGTCGCTATCGGTGAAGATCAAATCTGGATACTTGCGCTCCAACGCACGCGTACCTTGGTCACGGCCTTCCTCATCGCGAAAGCGCAGCTCAACACCGCCTTGCGAGCGCTGACGAATGCCCTTATAGCGGACCCCCTCTTCGCGCAAATCAGAGCGGAAATCCTGCACCATTTGTTCTTCGGTTTTGGCAATGGCCGCGCCCATATCCACTTCCATCAGGAAGTGAACACCACCGCGCAAGTCCAGGCCCAATTTCATTGGGCCGGCACCTAGACCTTCGAGCCATGCTGGCGTTGCAGGCGCCAGATTTAGAGCCACAACAAAGCGCTCGCCAAGGGCATTGGCAACCAATTCACGAACAGGTAGTTGTTGATCAGAATTAAGAAGGCGTAATTCGATTTGATTGTTCTCAAGGGTCAGGCGCTTGTATTCAACACCTTCGGCCTCAAGGGCTTGTTTGACTTTGTCCAGAGTCTGCGCTTCAACGGTGGCACCGCGGGCCGCCGAGATTTGCACAGCTGGATCTTCACCATATAAATTTGGTGACGCATAAAGTGCGCAAATGGCGACCACGAGGATCACCATTACCACTTTCCAAATAGGATTTGTATTTAACACAATCGGCTCCTGCCGAGTTTATTACAGTGACTTCATCGTGCCTTTCGGCAGCACCGCTGAAATAGCTGCTTTTTGAGCAGTAACGTCAAGGCCTTCAGCCAGGCTAATCACAACGAAATCTTTCTCGTCGCTGACTTTGGCAATTTTGCCAACCAGACCACCATTGGTCAGAACTTCATCGCCTTTTTTCAGCGCGCTGACCAAGGCTTTGTGATCTTTCACTCGCTTGGCTTGCGGGCGGTACACCATGAAATAAAAAATCACGGCGAACATTACCAGCATGAAAATCAACTCAAAGCCACCGCCTTGCGCTTGTGCACCTGAATCAGCCCAGGCATCTGCAATAAACAGACTCATGAATACTTCCTTAACAGTTAGTCAGTTGTAGTTTCGTTTTGTTGCTCAAGTGGTGGCACTGGAAGCCCCCGGCGAGCATAAAAATCAGTTACGAAGTCGGATAATTTACCTTGCTCAATCGCCGCCCGCAAACCTTCCATCACTCGTTGGTAAAAACGTAAGTTGTGGATGGTGTTCAAGCGAGCACCCAGAATCTCATTACATTTGTCCAAATGATGTAGATATGCGCGACTGTAATTCTTACAGGTATAGCAATCACACTCAGGATCAAGCGGTCCGGTATCTTTCTTGTGTTTGGCGTTGCGGATCTTTACCACGCCGTCAGTGACAAACAAATGGCCATTACGCGCATTTCGGGTTGGCATCACGCAATCGAACATATCAACGCCGCGACGGACCCCTTCAACCAGATCTTCGGGCTTGCCGACTCCCATCAGATATCGGGGCTTATCTTCAGGGATCAAGGGGGTGGTGTGATCCAAAATGCGGATCATGTCTTCTTTTGGCTCGCCAACCGACAAACCGCCGATGGCGTAGCCATCAAAACCAATGTCGGTTAACCCCTTGAGCGATACCTCTCGAAGTGGCTCATACATGCCGCCCTGAATAATGCCAAACAGCGCATTGGGGTTTTCAATCTTATCGAAATGAGTTCGACAGCGCTCAGCCCAGCGCAGCGACAGCTCCATCGAAGTTTTCGCTTCATCGAAGGTTGCTGGATATGGCGTGCACTCATCGAAGATCATGACGATATCGGAGCCCAATGAAGTTTGTACTTCCATCGATTCTTCCGGCGTCAGGAAGATCTTATCGCCATTGACTGGCGAGCTAAAACTCACCCCTTCTTCGGTAATTTTGCGTAGCGCACCCAAACTAAACACTTGGAATCCGCCGGAATCGGTCAAGATCGGGCCTTGCCAGTTCATGAAGTCGTGCAAGTCACCATGCATTTCCATGATTTCCATGCCCGGCCGCAGCCATAAGTGGAAGGTGTTACCCAGCAAAATTTCAGCGCCAGTTCCAGCCACCTCTTCTGGGGTCATGCCCTTGACGGTGCCGTAAGTGCCTACCGGCATGAAAGCCGGCGTTTCAACAGTGCCGCGCTCAAAATGCAAACGGCCACGACGGGCTTTGCCATCGGTATTGATGAGTTCGTATTTCATAGATCCTCGCTAACCGGAAAAACAGTCCGGTGCTGACTCAATCTTTCTAGAGAAGTCAGTAACAACGTTCAGTGCATTGTCACAAATGTTGGTTACGGCTGATGAACATGGCATCGCCGTAACTAAAAAAGCGGTATTGCTGCTCGACTGCGGCCTTGTAAGCCGCCATCACGTGATCATAACCGGCAAAGGCGCTAATCAACATGATCAAAGTCGATTGTGGTAAATGAAAGTTGGTCACCATGGCATCAACTAACTGGAATTGATAGCCAGGGTAGATAAAGATGCTGGTGTCCTGACAAAACGGCTGCAGCTGTTGCTCAGCTGGCGCTTGCCCTTCGATGAAGCAGGCCTGAGCGGCCGATTCCAGTGAACGAACCGACGTCGTCCCCACCGCAATCACTCGGCCACCATTGGCTCTGGTTTGATTGATTTTATCCACCGTAGCCTGAGGGACGTCAGCCCACTCGGCATGCATGACGTGGTCTTTGACATCATCGACCCGAACCGGCTGAAAGGTACCGGCGCCAACATGTAAGGTCACGAAGCCAATGTCAGCGCCTTTGGCTTGAATCGCTGCCATCAACTCATCGGTAAAGTGAAGACCCGCGGTTGGCGCCGCCACTGCGCCCGGTTTGTCGTTATAAACCGTTTGATAACGTTCGCGGTCAGAGTCTTCGTCGGGGCGGTCAATATAAGGAGGCAATGGCATGTGGCCAATGTCTTCCAAGACGTCGAGCCAGCTTTGATCATCACTTAAGGCCAGCTCAAATAACGCATCTTGACGGCCGGTCACGGCGACTTCGACTTTATCTTCAAGAATAATCTGACTACCCGGCTTTGGGGCTTTGCTGCATCGAACGTGAGCAAGCGCTTGCTGCGGTGAGATAATGCGCTCAACCAGTACTTCTAATTTGGCGCCGGTGATCTTGCGACCAAAAGCTCGAGCGGGGATCACGCGGGTATCGTTAAAGATCAGCAAGTCACCGGGGTTAATCTGCTCGAGAATATCGGTAAATTGGCGATGCTTGAGTTCGCCGGAGTTGCCATCAAGACACAGCAATCGGCTACTACTGCGGTCTGGCTGTGGGTAGCGGGCAATCAACTCGTCAGGCAATTCAAACGAGAAATCAGCAACTTTCATCCGATTCTCCGGCGGTATCTAGATCAATGGGCAGAATTTAGGCGGCGGCTAGTCTAGAGCGCCACCGCTAACGGATCAAGTGATCAGCCCATTATACTAATCGATGTCGATCGCTGCTGGCCGAGCAGCAGCCCATCGCTGGCGCCGAGTCCACAATAAAGCCGAAATCCAAACCACACTGAGCGCGCCAACACTGCCGCCACCACCGCCGCTTTGAGAGCCGGTGTCATTGTTAGTGCCATTATTGTTGCAGCAATCATCAGCTGGAGCCTGATCTGGAATAAATTCGATATCGCGGATGGTCGCTGTTCCAACCTCGGTAACGGAGTAGTTGAGCTGCAAGATGTCGCCGGAGGCAACTCGATAATCAAATGCACCATCTTCAGACGAGTAGATGGCCAAGACATCGCCATTGAGTTCGCTGATCCAAAGGCTCTGACCGTCATCGTTACTAAACGACACATTGAGCGACACCTGACCGGCTTCGGCAAACTGAATGAGCAAATCGGTTTCATCTTGGCCGACCGCAGCCAGCGATGCCAACAGCGCGTCGCCTTGCTGCTCAAAGCGGCTTTGACCAAAGGCAAATGTCGTTAGCTCGGCAGGAACCGCGGCATTATCAAAACTGACCATAGCGGCAACATCGGCGACCAGATCAATTTCTATCGGCTCTTTTGAGGTTTCCATGTTAATAACACCCGCTGTCGAGTTCAGGCTGCGGGCATCAAATTGCACTTCAAGAACACACTGCTGCTGGGCCAATAAGGTTTGATTGGAACAATCATCGGTAATAACGCTGTAGGAGTTTCCGGCAAGCACCGCTTGGCCAAGATCGATCGCAGTGGTCGTCGCCTGATTCGTGATCAGCACAGTTCGCATGACTGACTCGCCAATCGGCAGCAAGCCAAAATATTGAGGACTAGTGGCTACGACGCCAGCGGTGGTTTCATCGATCCACTGCAGGTAACTGGCGACCCGCGCATAGCCGGATGGGAATCGCCCGCCACATTCGATGCCCCAGCTGGTAATGCCAAATATCTGGTTAAGTGGGTTGAGCAAGGGCCCGCCACTGTCGCCAAAACAGGTATCAGCACTATTGTTGCCGCCGGCACACAGCATGTTGTCGGTAATATCAACGCCGGTGCGGTTAAACTCACTGCGACACTGTTGTGGCTCAACATAAGCAACGGTCGCTTGCATCAACTGATTGACCGGCGACTGTTGTTCTTCAGTATCGCCCCATCCCAGCACTAACAAATCATCGCCATTAGCCAAGGCAGCAGTGGCGGCGCTAGTCGCCAGTTTGGGGTAATCGTTGAGCGGATTGGCTTGCGCCAGTTTAATCAGCGCGACGTCATTGTCGTTGGTTTGTTCGTCATACTGAGGATGAACAATAAATTGCTCAACACGTTTTAAGTTGCTGCGGTTTACTTGAGCTTGCCGCGCAATCCCGACTGCCACCGCTAACTCGTCAGGCCCTAAACCGAAAGAAGTCAAACAATGCGCTGCGGTCAGCACCCAGTCTGAATTCACTTGCACGCCGCCGCAAAAATGTTGGGATTGATCGATAAACTGGCCATCATTACCAATGTATTGGATCGATGCCAACCAACCGTAGCGGGTAATCTCTGTAGGCTCGCCCCCGATAATTTTTGTCGGCTCTGTCGATAACTGCTGAGCCGAGGCCGTCAAACAACACAGTGACATCAATACAGCTTTTAAGGCCACGCTGAATTTCATTTTTTGATCACCTATACACATATTGTGATTGCCTTTGGTTTGACCGGAGTATCGGTAGCTTTATTGCAGTAAATCAAACTTTGCCATACGCCAGAGTCATAGTCTTGAAGTGTACCGGTCAACTGGGAGAAGACTCATGACAATGCAAGTTGATGAAATCATGAACACCGAGTTATTTACCCTAGGCCCCGACGCACAACTATCTAACGCAAAGCAACTCATGTCGGAGCACCCGATTCGCCACATCCCGATAATCGACGCTGACCAACGACTACTTGGTATCATCAGTCAACGTGATGTTCTGAAGCACGGAGGAATGGATGCAAATGAGCAGGACACCGCAGCTGTCTCCTCTATTATGACAGATCATCCCTATACCATTAGCCCAAAAACCGGCGTTGTTCAGGCTGCTCGTCTGTTGAAGCGACAGCGCTTCGGATGCCTACCCGTAGTCGATAACGGTAAGCTGGTCGGCATGGTCACAGGCTCTGATTTTGTTGAAGTTGCCATTCAGTTAATGACAATGGCCGAAGATGTTGTACCAGACCCAATAGACGAGCTATAACCGTAAAATTCCAACAAAAACAACCAAAAAAGAGTGACTAGAATCACTCTTTTTTGCGTTCTGGCCTGCCCAAATGAAAAATACAGTAATTTAATTACAAAAAAAGTTTGACGTGTGATGCATGTCACACTATTATTCACGTCAACGAAACGAGAACACAGTTCTTTGGAGGACACAACCTATGCAACCTTTGATTGATATTTTCAGCAAAGTGCTCTCCGGCGACCAGATTTCTGCAGCTGAAGAGCCTACAAAATTGGCACCTGCAACTAAGCGATACAACTTCGCTTACAACAAGTAAATGTGCGACGTTGGTGACCACCTCGCCAACGCGCCTTTTCCCCCCAATTGATTCGCTGAATCACGTTATTGAAGCCTTTTCTGGTTTGCCCGCTATAGAGTAGCGGGCTTTTTTTTGGATTTTTTCCAGCTTTGGCCGCAGTATGATAACAAGTCGGTTTTAACCCAAAAGCACAACGCGTGAATTTTCTCGCCCACTTCCATATTGCGTCGCTGACCAATACCAGCCTCACCGGTGCCTTGCTCGGCGATTTTGTCCGTGGCCGCCAATTTCAACAATTTCCGATGGATGTGCAATTAGGTATTTCATTGCACAGAAAAGTTGATTCCTACAGCGAGCAGATGCCTTATCTAAAAGTGATAAGGCCACAATTTCCCCAAGGTCAGCGCCGTTACTTAGGGATCGTAACCGACATGCTACTCGATCATAAACTCAGCCAGCATTGGCATGAGTTTCACCACATGCCCTTACCTGACTTCGCCGCAAGTGTCTACTCGCAACTGGTGCCTTTACCGCAAACAGCACCGCGGTACGACGACGTCAGGCTAGCGATGAGCCAAGGCGATTGGCTTAGCCGCTATCAAACCGAGCAACAAATATTGCACGCACTGAGCAGAATCAGCCAACGGTTAAAGCGGCCGGCTGATTTAGCAGCCATTGGAACTCGGTGCTTACAAGATTTTCAACCGGAGTTAGAACAGGCGATTTTGGTTGACTATCAAGCAATGATTCAGCGGCTTCAAGATTGGCTAAAGCATTGTGGAGAACAAAACCAACCTCGGTGAACTTGAAATTGTCAAAAATAAAAAGAAGCTAACCGACTGAAATTTCTAGCATATTATTAGCGGCACAAAAAAATCAAAAAAAACGTCAATTTTTTGACACTCTCGATTATAATCAAAGTGTCTGGTGCCGTTCGGCGCAGTCTAGACAGCCATCTAGTTCGATCGCCATAGCCACAAATTAAAATGTTGTTTTGTGCATTTCGAGGCTTTTAGCAGATGGCGTTACAGAGGACGCTCTGATAAATCAGAGTGCAGTCACTCGTAACAGGTAAATCATTCTAACAACAATATCAAATTGCTCAGTGCCCGCTTTAAGTGGTTGAGCAACGCTGTTTATTGAACGACCTAGTCCCAAACCCAAAGCAGTAAATACAGTTGCACTTATTTCAAACAATGGCTTTGAAGTAAGACCCGAGGTAGCTGGTGGCTACCACATTTATTCAGCAGTGAGATTTTTCAGTATCAATAACCCCGCTTTGTGACAATTTGGAGTAGTTAGAAGGACTAAATATCTCGCGGGTTTGTCAGGGACACAGAGGGATGAAGACAAATCAATTCCGACTAGATATCAATGGACTGAGGGGAGTCGCGGTCATTGCCGTTGTTCTCTATCACTTCAATAATGAATGGTTGCCAAGTGGTTTCGCCGGCGTCGATGTTTTTTTTGTCGTTTCAGGATTTTTAATGACAAAAATAATAATGACGGCAATAGATAACAGTAGCTTCTCGCTAATACGCTTCTATCAATCCAGAGCTAATCGCATCATCCCCGCATTGGCATTTGTTTGTTTAGCTGTGCTGCTCTACGGATGGTTTCAGTTACTCAACGGCGATTTCAATAGCCTTTTAAGGCACGTATACAGCAGCTTATTATTCTTTTCCAATCACGTTTACTGGATGGAATCAGGTTACTTTGAAGCCAATGCAATGGAAAAGTGGCTGCTACATACTTGGTCACTATCCGTTGAGTGGCAATTTTACCTCGCTTACCCTTTAGTTTTGCTAGGTTTAGCAAAAATTTCATCCAGACGGTTTATTAAGGCTATTGTACTGACAGGGGCAGCCGTAGGCTTTGCTTTCAGCATTGTGGCCACGGGAATATCGGCGGATGCTGCTTACTTTCTTCTGCCAACTCGGGCATGGCAGCTGTTATTGGGAGCTGTCGCGTTCTTTTATCCCATGTCATTGGGACGCTACGCTAAAGTGATTTCATACGGAGCTCTGCTCACCATCATCCTGTCGATGTTTGTCTTCGATGAAAGTACTCCGTGGCCATCATATTTCGCCATACTGCCGACCCTCAGTGCTTTCTTTATCCTTCAATGCAACTATAAAGACAACATCGTTATCAATAACAAAGCGCTACAAGTTATCGGTCTGTGGTCCTATTCAATCTATCTTTGGCATTGGCCGGTAGCGGTTTACATTAACAACCTGAATTTTTCCCCTTCAAAGCAGTTCTACTATCTATTAACTGGCATTGTCGCCTCACTTGTTCTCGGAGCCTTGTCTTATTACATCATCGAGCAAAAGCGATATATGAAGGCCAAGTATGCCATTTTCGCGTTGGTCGCATGCTCCTCGTATATGCTGCTCAAAGCGGGCGTCCCGCAAGACCTTCGAGAAATGTCGAGCCACCCAGCCAACCAATTTATCGCCAGCTATGGTAACTATTCGCCTCGTGGCGGCTGCTTAGTGTCAGAATTTCAACGTAAGCATCAATCTATGGGTATATTCAGCGACTGTTTAGACATGAATAGCTCTGGCGGCGTTTTCATGTGGGGCGACTCCCATATGAGCTCGATATCACTCGGATTACGCCAATACATTCCCAAGGGCATAACGATAAACCGCGTATTTTCCTCAGGATGTCCATCATCGTTTCAGATCAAACGTGGCAGTGTTTCAAGATTAAGGCGAGCATGCGACTTTTCTAATGAGTTGGCATTGAAGGCAATTAAGAAGATTCGCCCCGAGACGGTGATCATTGCCAATAAAGACAAACACGAGATGATGGACTGGGCCAACACAGTTACCACATTAAAGTCGCTGGGCGTCCGAGAGATTGTTTTAGTCGGACCTCTGCCTCAGTGGTATCCGTCTTTACCAGCTGTATATGCCAAGCACTCATATGGCAAAACCCATATTTCAGGCAAAAAGTTAGATCAGAATGTGGTTAAAACCAACGAAAAAATGGCGCAGATGATATCGGATTTAGATTCAGTCACCTACATTGATGTGATTAATCGAATATGTCCTGAAAGCGAAGATCAAAGAACATGTCACGTCACCTATGGTGACGAATTACTCGCTTTTGATTACGGTCACCTGACTCTATCTGGCTCCAAGCACATTGCCAAAGAAATCATCGTACCGATATTAGATGTCACCAAAAAAGGGTGACCTTAAAGTCACCCAAAGTGCACGAGGTGATCCGTTGGCCGCAGCAATCGCTGCAGCCATCAGAACGCGGTGGCTCAGCTAAACTGAGCTTCTTCAGTACTGCCCGTTAGTGCCGTTACCGACGACTGGCCGCCCTGAATAATGTTAGTGACCTTATCAAAATAGCCTGTGCCAACTTCTTGCTGATGAGCAACAAAGGTGTAGCCTTTGTTGGCTGCAGCAAATTCAGGCTCTTGGACCATTTCAACGTAATGACGCATGCCTTCACCTTGAGCATAGGCGTGAGCCAATTCAAACATGTTGAACCACATGTTATGGATGCCCGCTAAAGTAATGAACTGGTACTTGTAGCCCATGTCTGACAACTCTTGCTGGAACTTGGCAATGGTGGTGTCATCCAAATTCTTGCGCCAGTTAAACGACGGAGAGCAGTTATATGCGAGGATCTGGTCGGGATACTTTGCTTTGATTGCTTCAGCAAATTTCTTCGCTTCTTGCAAACACGGCGTCGCCGTTTCACACCAGACCATGTCGGCATATGGGGCGTAGGCCAGACCACGAGAAATCGCTTGATCGATTCCTGGCGTCACTCGGTAAAAGCCCTCGCTAGTGCGCTCGCCGGTAATAAACTCCTGATCGTAAGGATCGGCATCGGAAGTCAGCAAATCGGCAGCGTTGGCATCGGTACGAGCAATCACCAAAGTGGTTGTGCCTGCAACATCGGCAGCAAGTCGGGCAGAAACCAGTTTTTGCACAGCCTCTTTGGTTGGCACCAGTACCTTGCCTCCCATGTGACCACACTTTTTCACCGATGCCAGTTGATCTTCAAAGTGAACACCAGCAGCACCAGCATTGATCATGTTTTTCATCAACTCATAGGCATTGAGGACGCCGCCAAAACCAGCTTCCGCATCAGCGACAATTGGCAGGAAGTAATCAATGCCGGTTTCAGGACTTTGGCCGTTTGACCATTGAATTTGGTCTGCTCGGGCAAACGAGTTGTTAATCCGTTCGACCACCGCAGGTACGGAATTGGCCGGATACAGCGACTGATCTGGGTACATGCTTGATGCTAAATTGGCATCTGCAGCAACCTGCCAGCCAGACAAATAAATCGCCTCAATCCCTGCTTTGGCTTGCTGTACCGCCTGCCCGCCGGTCAATGCTCCGAGGCAATTGACGTAACCTTTTTTGGCATCGCCGTTGATCAGTTGCCATAACTTATCAGCGCCACGCTGAGCTAAATCATTTCTCGGTACAAACGATCCGCGCAGGTTAACCACATCTTCAGCGCTGTACGTTCGCGTCACGCCCTTCCAGCGTGGGTTAGTGAGCCAGTCTTGTTCAATCGCAGCTATTTGTTGTTCACGTGTTAAAGACATGGTGCGTCCTCTTCTCGGTTTTATTTACGCCTCTTAATTGGGCATTTTGGTAGTTTGTATTTAGCGTCGCGTCAAAACATTTGTAATCTTACAACTACAATCTCGTTCAAGTTTTGGATTCTTTCCATTAGCCATTAGTCGAACAAAAATTATCCAAAGCAAAAATTGAAGATTCTTTTTTTATTTATTTTCACTCACATAGATATAATCCAGTGGTGATAGCAATCTCCTTAACGAGCCATTTTGGTTATAAATGGAACAAACAAGCCTGACAAGCATTTGATCAAAATTAAATTTAATTACGTAAATTTACTACACATTAAAATTTACTAGAGCGACTATTCAAACGCTCTGCACTCCCCACCAAGCGCTTCCTCAGCCACAATTAAAAGTGCTAACTCCCTAGATTTGTTGGCTTAAAACAGCCACAGCCTATTTCAAAAACAACTTAGAGTCTTAACTCTAAAACAGTCATCACACCCGATAATTTGCGCATTTACACATGTAAAATTTTACAAAAGGTGTTTTTTTTTGCCGCAGCACACAGCCTGATAACAACGCTTCTCACTCCTTTTGCCATCGGGCTATAGTGAATACACAGTCTTTTGGTGACAAAGAGGTAGCAAATGGAAGGCGACAAAAAGCAAAAGCAATTGCCTAAACTGGACAAGAAAAAGTACGAAGCCGAGCTACAGCGATTACAAGTTGAACTCGTTCACTTGCAAGAATGGGTTAAGACGCAGGGCTTGAAAGTCGCGGTGGTCTTTGAAGGTCGTGATGCCTCGGGCAAAGGCGGCACCATTAAGCGGATCACCGAAAAGCTCAACCCTAGGGTTTGTCGGGTTGTCGCTCTTGGCGTGCCAACCGAGCGAGAACGCACCCAGTGGTACTTTCAACGCTACGTAAAACACTTGCCAGCCGCTGGTGAAATTGTGCTATTTGACCGCTCTTGGTACAACCGCGCTGGCGTTGAGCGCGTCATGGGTTTCTGTAGCGATGACGAATACGACGAATTTATGCGCTCTTGCCCAGAATTTGAGCGCATGCTGATCCGCAGTGGCATTATTCTGATTAAGTATTGGTTCTCGGTCTCTGACGACGAGCAGGAAAAGCGTTTTCAGGAGCGGATTAAAAACCCCATCAAGCGTTGGAAATTCTCCCCCATGGATCTTGAGTCTCGGGCCAAATGGGCTGAATATTCGGCAGCTAAAGACGACATGTTCAAGTACACCGATACCAAGCAATCACCTTGGTTCGTGGTTCAATCAGATGATAAGCGGCGGTTGCGCCTAAACTGCATCAGCCACTTTATTCAGCAGATCCCCTATAAAAAAATTCAATACGACAACATCATCTTGCCGAAGATCGATAAAAGTGGCTATGTCAGAGCGCCCCATGGCGATCAAACCATCGTCCCCGATGTTTTTTAGCACACCACAAAAACAACAAAGCCCTGCTATGCAGGGCTTTGGTAACCGTCACTAGATCGTTATTGCTGGTCAATAATCGATGCAATCTCTACCGCTGAAGTGTGGCGAATATCCTTGCCAGTGACGTTGTAGACAACATATTCGGAGATGTTGGTGCAGTGATCACCGACTCGCTCAAGTGCTCGGCTAATTGACATCAAGTCGAGCATTTGCGGAATCGAACGCGAATCGCCCATCATGTAAGTCAATGACTGACGCACAATCCCTTCATGCAAGGAGTCAATTTTCTTGTCATGCAAGTGAACCTGCCAAGCCGCTTTAACATCCATCCGAGCAAACGCATCGAGCACTTCGCGGAGCATTTTAACGATTTGTTCGCCCATCGCTTCGAGGTTGAACTTCACCACATCCGGCGCACTAATATCAGAACGAAGCGAGGCTTTAGCAATGGACTCTGCTAAGTCGCCAATACGCTCTAAATCAGTAATGGTTTTGACAATTGTCATCATCAGGCGCAAGTCGCTCGCTGTAGGCTGACGCTTGGCAATAATGCGGGTGCATTCCTGATCGATTTCCATTTCAAAATTATTGACCTTGACGTCATTGTTAATGACTTCATGGGCCAAATCACTGTTCTTATCACGGGCAGCAGTTAACACATCCATCAGTTGCTGCTCAACCAAACCGCCCATTGCCAGAATTTGGCTTCGAACGTTTTCTAGCTCTTCATTAAACTGGCCAGAAATGTGTTTGTTTAAATGACCTGTATCCACGGTAATTCCTCTATTGTGCAAAGCAATGGCAATGCTTAGCCGTATCGGCCAGTAATATAATCTTCAGTTTTCTTCTTCGCTGGCGTTGTGAACAGCGTGTTGGTGTCTGAATATTCGACCATCTCACCCATGTACATGAACGCGGTCTGATCGGAAACCCGAGCCGCCTGTTGCATGTTGTGCGTGACAATGACAACAGTAAACTGCTTCTTCAAATCATTAATCAGCTCTTCAATGGTCAGTGTTGAAATCGGGTCCAATGCTGATGTGGGTTCGTCCAACAACAAGACTTCTGGCTCAATGGCAATGGCGCGAGCAATGACTAAGCGCTGCTGCTGACCACCGGAGAGGCCGAATGCATTGTCATTTAAGCGATCTTTCACTTCATCCCAAAGGGCGGCACCACGCAACGAGCGTTCAACCGCTTCATCGAGTACTCGACGGTCTTTAATGCCCTGCAGACGCAAGCCGTAAACCACATTCTCGTAGATGCTTTTCGGGAATGGATTTGGGCGCTGGAATACCATACCAACGCCGCGGCGGAGCGCTGCCACATCGACTTTGCGATCGTAAATATTCTGGCCGTGCAGCAGAATTTCACCTTCAATCCGGCAAATGTCCACCAGATCATTCATCCGATTAATACAGCGCAGCAAGGTTGATTTACCGCAACCAGACGGGCCAATAAAGGCGGTCACCTGATTTTTTGGGATCTTCATGCTGACGTCATACAGCGCCTGCTTGTTGCCGTAGTACAAATCTAGATTTTTAATTTCCAACGCAGTTTCAGCATCGGTCAATGCCGATAAATCTCGGGTCGCTGTTGAGCCAGTTGGTGTTACTGTGATCATCAGGAGATGTCCTCTAATCAAATACTGTTCTTAGTGCTCAAGCGAGCGGTATTTTTCACGCAAGTGATTGCGAATGCCAATAGCGGTAATGTTCAAGCCTACGATTACAGTCACCAACAAGAAGGAGGTGGCATAAACCAGAGGGCGAGCCGCTTCAACGTTCGGGCTTTGGAAGCCCACATCATAGATGTGGAAACCCAAGTGCATAAACTTACGGTCTAAGTGAATAAATGGGAAATTGCCATCCACCGGTAAGGTTGGGGCCATTTTAACCACACCCACCAGCATCAGTGGTGCAACTTCACCGGCAGCACGAGCAACCGCCAGAATCAAACCGGTCATAATTGCAGGCGATGCCATTGGCAAGATAATGCGCCACAGTGTTTCGGCTTTGGTCGCACCCAAGGCCAAACTACCCTGACGAACAGTCGACGGGATCCGCGACAAACCTTCTTCGGTCGAGACAATCACCACCGGCAAGGTCAAGATTGCCAGGGTCAATGCCGACCACATCATGCCAGGGGTACCAAACGTTGGTGACGGCAGCGCCTCTGGGTAGAACAATTGGTCGATGCTGCCACCCATGACGTAGACGAAAAAGCCCAAACCAAATACGCCATAAACAATCGATGGCACACCAGCTAAGTTAATCACTGCGGTGCGAATGATTTTAGTCAGGGCGTTTTTGCCAGCATATTCGTGCAGATAAATTGCCGCGACAACACCAAATGGCGTCACCACCACAGCCATCAACATCACCATGAACACGGTGCCAAAGATTGCCGGGAACACGCCACCTTCGGTATTGGCTTCGCGCGGTTCGCTGCTGATGAATTTACCAACCTCAATGAACCAGTGGCCCGCTTTTGCCAGCACACTCATGTCATTCGGGTAAATCACATCCAGCACATACTTCATGGAGATGCTAACCGACTCGCCGCGCATGTCTTTGATAACGACACTATCGCGCTCGGTTTCTTCACGCAGTGCAAATAGCTCTTTTTCGTAGCCAAGATATTCCGTGCGTAAGGCTTCGCGCTGGGCGTTGTAATCGTCAATGCGATCTTGCGTTAAGCGGTCGCGCAATTCATCACCACGCTCGCGCAAACGAATTTTTTCCAGCTTGTAGTTGATACCGCCAATGTCACTGTGCTGAATGTCAGCCATGCCATCAGTCAGTTCAGCAACGCGGGCAATGCGCTGCTCTAGAACTTCAGCGACATCGCCAGCCACTGGTTTGCCTTGCTCCAAAACGGCTTCGATTTGACCGTAGAAATTGCCGTTTTTGGTACGCTCAACCCGCGCCATATTGGTCGGCTGGCTACGCGAGATAATGTCGGTTTCAAGGATCCAACGGAAATCCAAGTCAACAAACTCACGGTTACCGGTTTTCACCAGATAACGGGTCACCAGGTCGGTTGGTGCGCCGTCGATTTCGCGACCAGATTCGCGCAACTGCAACACGGTGACTTGTTCACGGTCGTGAATTTCGCCAACCACAGTAGTGACGTTGCCAAGCTGGTCGCGCACTTCGAATTGATAAATCGCCGCAGGCCAAAAGTAGATCAAGCCACGCCAAGCAATCAGCAATAACAAGCCTAATACGGCCACCAGGCTAATACTGACGGTACCAGCCGTCATCCAAACCCAGGGTGAGCCAGACTTAAACCAAGTTTTCATCTAAATAATCTCCGTCTCGCTCAGCTTACATATTGCTGTACTTGTCACGCAGACGCTGGCGGACAAATTCAGAAATAGTGTTGAATACAAAGGTCACGATAAACAGCACAAAGGCTGACAAGAACAGCACGCGATAATGCGAGCTACCGACCTCAGACTCAGGCATTTCAACCGCGATATTAGCCGACAAGGTCCGCATGCCCTGGAAGATGCTCCAGTCCATCAGTGGTGTATTACCGGTCGCCATCAATACGATCATGGTTTCGCCTACGGCGCGGCCTAAGCCCATCATTACCGCCGAGAAAATACCCGGACTTGCCGTCAACAGCACAACTCGGGTCAAGGTTTGCCATGGTGTTGCACCCAATGCCAATGAACCATTGGACAAATGACGCGGCACGCTGAATACGGCATCCTCTGCAATCGAGAAAATCGTCGGAATGACAGCAAAGCCCATGGCAATACCAACCACCAAGGAGTTGCGCTGGTCAAAGCTAATGCCCAATTCATTGGTGATGTAGCCACGTGCATCACCACCCATCAACCACATTTCTAGTGTTGGGCTGATGGCAAAACTGAACCAACCTAAGAAGATCACCACGGGAATCAACACCGCTGCATCCCAGCCTTCGGGTAAGCGCTGCTTGATATTTTTTGGCAGCTTGTGAAAGCCCCAAGCAGCGGCCAAGAAACCGGCAGGCAAGACAATCAGCAAGGTCATCACGCCCGGCAGATTCCCTTCAATCAGTGGTGCTAACCAAAGACCGGCGAGGAAACCAAGAATAACCGTTGGTAATGCCTCCATGATTTCGACGGTTGGTTTGACATAGGTGCGCATCTCCGGTGCCATGAAATAAGCGGTATAGATTGCCCCCGCCAAAGCCAAAGGCACCGCAAATAGCATGGCGTAGAAAGCCGCTTTGATGGTACCGAACGAAATTGGCACCAATGACATTTTGGCTTCGAAGTCGTCACTACCAGAGGTTGACTGCCAAATATAATCTGGCTCTTTGTAACCTTCGTACCAAACCTCTTGCCACAACGCGCTCCAAGTTACTTCTGGATGCGGGTTGTAGATGTCGACATAACTAATCTGTCCAGCTTCTTGCAATAGTGCAGAATCAGCACGAGGTGAGAATACAATCTGATCGATGCTGTCTTCTGCCAACTGCTTGCTCACCAAACGAGTGTCGCCAGTCGAGTGGAACAGCGACAACTGACCATCGGTGGTTCCCGCCATGAAGCCACGACGGAAAAACTCAGATGTCATAATGCTCACGTTGCCACCGGCATCAAAATCACGGATCCGGGTAAATTCGCGACCTTGCTCGGTCAGCACCTGGAACCATTGGCTAACAGTACCGCCCTGCTCGGCAATCATGATCGACGACGCACCAGACAACAAATCCATGTAGGTGAGTTTGGTGTTGCCAAAATCAAGGGTTTGCAGGCGGCTAATGCCGGCATCCGGTTGGCTAATGTCATAAACATCAACCAAGTTGGCGTGACGAACAAACATCATCCGATGGTCAGGCGTGATAAGTAGTTGGTCGATGTCATGAGTTTGCGTGCGAATCGCGTAATACTCCGCTTGCCACTCAATTTCCTCGGTCATGAAATCTTCTTCGCCAAGTAAGCGAGTGACAATCAAGCGGTTGTCGGCTGTCACCGCGGCGAACGTCGCCTCGGTTTCACCGCGCTCAAAGACAAAGTGCTTGAGTGGCTGACCTTGTTGGTCAACTTGTAGTGGCTCTTCGCCGAGCGGATAACTGACAAATGGCGTCAACTGACGCACATCATTCGGGAAGGTCACCCGAAAATCAGGTCGCACCACCAAAGCTTGGCCCTGCTCATCGGCAATGGCATAGGTTTGGCTGGCTGGCGTCGACATGGTGACGATAAGTTCACCCGTTAAGCCAGATAGTTGTTCAACACTAACGATATCGCCGGGGTTAAACCCTTTGTTTGCCTGACGCGCAGCGAAAAAGACCACAGACGCATCATCAGTCAAACGAAATCCAATCTCGTTTTGCTCTTCGATACCAAGTGCTAGGGTTTTACCTGTGCCTGGGACGGCATACGTTTCGTGCTGTTCCATCGTCACCGGACGAAAAACAGGGAACACAACATAGAGCAGATAAAAGAAGATCAGCAGTAGTGCCACCAAAACCATAACACCGCCAGCGGTTACACCGTAGCGGGCAATACGATCTTTTATCAGGCGCACACGACTGGCCGCTAATAAGTTATGAGCGGAGTCGGCCATTTTGAACCTCAAAGTGAATAAAGCTGGGGGGATTATATTTTTGCAATATGACAGTTTTGTTACAGATCGGTAGGTAAATAAAGTTTATTCCGGTGAGCCCTATACACATCAAAATCAGGGTTAAATCATGCTGATTTTATTAATAAATCTATTAGACTGAATTTGTTTAGTAATCGCCCCAAGTGCAAACCTTGACTAACTGGTCAATTAACAACCAGCACAACCGTTGCGATTCATCGAATAAAGCCATAATTACAATCAAAGTAGCGGAGCAATCTTGATGAAAACCATCGTTATTTCCATTATTGGCCCCGACCGTTCAGGCATTGTTGATGACGTGTCAAAATGCCTCATTAACCACCAAGGTAATTGGCTCGGTTCCAGCATGAGTTTAATGGCCGGACAATTTGCTGGCATCGTCGAGGCGAGTTTGCCGGAAGATCAATTAGCGTCGCTCACCGCTGAACTTAACCAGCTGAATAATTTAACGATTCATGTCGCCGATGGCGTTTCGGAAGAAACCACGACCACGCCAACACTGGAGTTCGTGGTCACCGCCAACGACCGCCCCGGCATCGTGCAACAAGTCTCTGCTTGCTTGGCAAAACTGCAAACCAATGTGTTGTTACTTGAAACCGAATGCCAGCCCGCTGCCCACTTCGGCGGCAATTTATTCCAAGCGCGGATCAGTGTGGCGCTGCCTGCCCAGCTGAGCGCAGACGATGTCTGGGCAGCACTCGAAGCACTGTCTGACGATCTAATGATTGACCAAGACGCAGTGTAAACCTCGCGTGACATAAAAGCGTCATCAAACTGATTGAGCGATGGCCTTAGAATAGGCCGCTATTTTTTTATCTCCAGAGGACAACATGAGCCACCCAAAACTGCACGTCGAAAAGGAATTAAGCTGGTTATCATTTAATGAGCGAGTGTTGCAGGAGGCGGCCGACAAAACAGTTCCAATCATTGAGCGAGTGCGCTTTTTGGGGATCTTCTCCAATAACCTCGATGAGTTTTTCCGTGTACGGGTGGCGAATGTTCGCCGCCGTATCTTGATTGAAGGACCCGGCCCGAAAAGCGACAAAACCAAAAAGCTGATGACCGAGATCCAGCAAAAAGTGCTGAAGTTGAATCAGGGTTTTGACGAAGCCTACATGGATATCATCATTGGCCTCGCTCGCCACAACATCTTTTTGATTAACGAAGAGCAGGTATCTGAGGCGCATGGACGCTGGTTGCGCAAGTACTTTCGCGACAATGTGTTGCCCCATGTAGCGCCAATTATCGTCAGTGAGAAAGTCGACCTGACTCGCGTGTTGCAAGACGACTTAACCTACCTCGTAGTCGAGCTGAAATCGGCAGACAACATTCGCTACGCACTGATTGAAGTTCCTTCGGATCGCGTTTCTCGGTTTGTGAATTTGCCCTATGAGAAAGGCCGCAAGAAAAAGAGCATGATTTTGCTCGACAATATGATCCGCTATTGCCTTGATGACATCTTCCAAGGTTTTTTCGAATACGAATCAGCTCAGGCATTTTCCATCAAAATGACCCGCGATGCCGATTTCGATTTAAGTGAAGATGTCGACCAATCGATCCTCGAGCAAATGTCTGGCGGCTTAAAACAACGCTTAACGGGTAAACCCGTGCGCTTCGTTCACGATCGTGAAATGCCAACGGCAATGGTTGAGCTCATCAAGTACAAGCTAGGTATCTCGTCCTACGACTCAGTGATCCCTGGCGGCCGATACCATAACTTCCGCGATTTTATTGGCTTCCCTAACGTTGGCCGAGCTTATTTAGAAAACCCCAAACTGCGGGCATTAGACAGCGCTCACTTCGATCGCCACACCACCGCCTTTGAAGCAATCAGTGAAGGCGATATTTTGCTGTATTACCCGTATCACAAGTTTCGTTACTTCACCGAATTCATGCGCCAAGGTGCATTCGACCCGGCGGTAAAAGCAATCAAAATCAGCATTTATCGGGTCGCCAAAAACAGCCAGGTCATCAAATCATTGATCGATGCAGCTGAAAATGGTAAACGCGTCACTGTAGTCGTAGAGCTGCGCGCGCGCTTTGATGAGGAAGCCAACATCGACTGGGCCCGAACCCTCACCGAAGCGGGGATCAAAGTAGAATTCGGCGTTCCGGCATTAAAATGCCATACCAAACTGTGCCAAATTACCCGCACCGAAGATGGCGAAGATGTCAACTATTGCCACATTGGTACCGGCAACTTCCATGAGAAAACAGCCCGCATTTATACCGATTTCAGCTTGTTCACCAAACATGTCGAAATCAATGACGAAGTCGCCAACGTCTTTAATTTCATTCAGCACGCTTACAAACGCTATCGTTTCAAGCATTTGATCGTCAGCCCCAACGACACTCGGCGCCGCCTTTATCGCCTGATCGATCAAGAAATTGATTACGCCCAACAGGGCAAAAAAGCAGAAATATTTATTAAAGTGAATAACTTGGTTGATGTTGGCATCGTCAATCGGCTTTACTCCGCAAGCAACGCCGGGGTGAAGATCCGGATCATTGTCCGTGGCATGTGCAGCTTAGTACCTGGCCTTGCTGGCTACAGTGAAAATATTCAAGCCATCAGTATTGTCGACCGTTTTCTTGAGCACCCGCGGGTCTTTAGTTTCCGCGCAAACGGCGAATACGAGACCTTTATTTCGTCGGCTGATTGGATGACGCGCAATATCGAGAATCGGGTCGAAGTCGGCGTTCCTGTCTACGACACTAAAATGAAAAAAGTGATTCTCGACATTCTCGAACTGCAATGGAGCGATCGAACCAAAGCACGAGTTATCGACATTGAGCAAACAAACCCTTATAAACCTAGAGGTAACAAAAAGAAAATTCGCTCACAGATTGCCACTCACGATTACTTAAAAGCATATGAAGAGAAGTCAAAAGGACGTGGAAAGTAACTCGATAGATACCGCAAACGCAGACAATGTGCTGGTTGCACTCGATCTCGGCTCCAATAGCTTTCATATGGTGATTGCCCGAATTGTCGAGGGCAACTTGCAGATCCTTAGCCGTCACAAAGAAAAAGTCCGGCTCGCCGCCGGGCTGGATGACAACAAAAAACTCGATCAAGCAGCCTTTCAGCGTGGCCTTGAATCTCTCAGTCGCTTTAATGAGCGATTGCAGCCTTTCGACACCGCCAATGTTCGCATTGTCGCCACACATACCTTACGTAAAGCTAAGAATGCCCGAGATTTCCTTGCCCAAGCCGAGGCGATCTTATCTCATCCGGTCGAAGTAATTTCTGGCCATGAAGAGGCCCGATTGATTTACAAAGCCGTCAGCAATGCCGAAATGACCGATGCTAAAACCTTAGTCATCGACATCGGCGGCGGCAGCACTGAATTGGCTTTAGGGCAAAATCATCAAGTCTTGCGCCTAACCAGCCGCACCATGGGATGTGTCAGTTTTACCAAGCAATTTTTCGCCAACGGCATTACCAAGCAAGCGTTCAAAAAAGCAACGCTAGCAGCACAGCAGCGATTAGAGCCGGTGATCGATAGCTTTAGCCGAGTTGGCTGGGGGCAGGTACTGGCGACATCCGGTACCGCTTCTGCCCTCGCCGCCTGCGCTCAGGAAATGGGCCACAGCGCCATTACCAGCGACAGCCTGAAAGATCTGCAAAAACTGCTGATTGAGAAACAAACCAACATCGACATCAAAGGCATCTCAGAAGAGCGTTTGCAGGTCTTGGCCGGTGGTCTGGCGGTAATGGCCGCCATTGTCGGCGCATTCGATATCGCTGAAATTCGCTATTCAGCTGCCGCCCTGCGCGAAGGGGTGTTATATGAAATGCACGGCGGCATGGAGCACAGTGATGTCAGGCGTCGCACCCGCGAGAGCTTGATGGCAAGGTACAATGTTGACGCCACCCAGGCCCAGCGAGTCGCGGAAGTCGCCATTTGGCTGTGGCGGCAACTGCAACAACCGTGGGCGCTTCCAGCTTCATCACTCAGTTTAATTCGCCACGCGGCTTACCTTCATGAAGTCGGCTTGGACATCAATTCATCAGCAATTCAACGCCACTCAGCCTATATCATTGAGAATAGCGACTTGCCCGGCTTTAATCGCGATGAGCAGTTGGTGTTGGCCAATTTAGTACGGTTCCACCGTAAAAAACTGCAACTGAACCAACTACTACCGATCGAAGAGCTATTTAAGGACAAAACCTTAATTCGCTTAATACGCATCTTGCGCATCGCGGTGTTGTTGAATTTGGGTCGCAAAGGGTACGAACAACCGCAGGCGGTAGCCGTTGATGGCAAAACCATGTCGCTGCAATTTGCCGCAGAGACCCTCGACAACCAGCAACTACTGCATGCCGATCTAGAGCGCGAAGCGCAATTACTCGAATTAGCTGGATTTAGCTTATCGTTTCAGTAAACAACTCCGTGCTTATGTGAGGAACACCTATCGCTGAAGCTGGCGTCATCAGCTTCAGCAATCCTCCTATCCTGTATCGCCAAGCCACAACACCTTAGTCATGCGGCATGAGTGTGCTGCGTGCTCAAATGTTGATGAAAGGTCCGTCTTGCTGCGCGCAAGCCAGCAGCTAAACCTAGTTTTCCCAAGTTAAAATAGGTTGCTTCAAGTTGATTCAAGGCGCCATCAATACGTGCTTCACCGGTCGACTCTAGCGCTGTGAATATGCGCGTGATCTGACAACACTGATGGGCCAATTCAAGGTTTGGTAATGCTTGCTGTGGAGAGACAAACTGCTGCCGATTACGGCGCAATACGGCAAAGATCTCGGCAAGTCGAGTCAAGTGGGTGACAAGTTCTTGTGGTGGAGTGGTCATTAGATGCGTCCTTTTATTTTTTTATATGACTATAGCCTGTTGATCTTTGCTGTGTGTTTTTGCAGCAAAGATCAACAGGCTCTACATTCACCATAGAAAAGGGGCTTTTGTTACACCAGTCGACCTAATTGATCGAAATCAAACCAGCTTAAATTGGTCATACAGGTACGTCCTGTGCTGATCTGACTTGTGATCTGTGCTGGTAGCGTCTACCAGCAACGAAAAAACCGGCCGAAGCCGGTTTTCAAATTAATCTTGTTGACCTCAATTGAGGGTTACAGCAGACCCAATTTTTTCAGGTCAGCGTTAGCAACTTTTGCTGGTACAGGGATGTAGCCGTCTTTTTCTACAACCGTTTGACCTTGCTTAGACAACATGTAGCGCACGAATTCAGCTTCTAGCGGAGCCAGTGGGCGATTCGGATGCTTGTTGACGTAAACGTACAAGTAACGCGACAGTGGGTACTCACCAGTTAGGGCTTTTTCCATGGTTGCTGGCACGAAAGGACCACCTTTCTTCGACAGCGGTACCGCTTTAACACCAGAGGTCAGGTAACCGATACCTGAGTAACCAATAGCGTTCAATGACGCAGACACTGACTGCACAACCGATGCAGAACCAGGCTGCTCATTCACAGAAGATTTGAAGTCACCTTTACACAGGCCTTTCTTCTTGAAGTAACCGTAAGTACCAGATACCGAGTTACGACCGTAAAGCTGGAAGTCACGAGTGCTCCAGTCACCGGTCAAGCCCAAATCACCCCAGTTGTTTACTGCAGCGCCACCACACTTACCAGTGCTTGAGAAAATAGCATCAACCTGCTTGATAGTTAAACCTTCAATTGGGTTGTCTTTATTGATGAATACCGCCAAGGCATCGATTGCAACGCGAACTGGAGTTGGCTTGTAACCATACTTCTTGTCGAATGCTTCGATTTCACCAGCTTTCATTTTGCGGCTCATTGGGCCGAAGTTAGAGGTGCCTTTTTCCAGCGCTGGTGGCGCAGTAGAAGAACCTGCTGCGGTCACTTCAACAGTAACGCTTGGGTAGAAATCATCGCGGAATTCCTGAGTCCACAGAGACATCATGTTTGCCAATGTGTCAGAACCAGTTGATGAGATCTTGCCAGAAATACCGCTGACTTGTTTGTAGTCAGGCAGGTCTTTATCCAAAGCAACAACGTTGGCAGAGAATACTGCAGCTGCAGTCAGGCCGATCGTTGCAGCAACTTGTTTGAGTTTCATAGGGACTCCGTCTGGAAATAATCCATTGCAATAAAAAACGCGCTCAGTATTGCGCTCTGCCATGACAGTTAGATTAACCTTTTATGACATTTTTATTTCAGTGAAAAATTCAGTCTAAGTGATTATTTTTTAAAGATTAGTGTTTGTGGAATAACAAAACTAAAGGTTGAGCCAACGGTTAATTCGGACTCAATATTTAAGCTGGACTGATGATGACTTAGGGCATGCTTCACAATCGCCAAGCCCAACCCAGAGCCACCGGTTTTGCGGGAGCGAGCGCGATCAACTCGGTAAAAGCGTTCGGTTAAACGCGCCAAATGCTCCGCACCAATACCGTCGCCATCATCGGTTACCGCAAACTCGGCACCAATCGCGCAACTTTGCCAGTGCACTTCAATATTGCCACCATCAGGGGTGTAATGAACGGCATTAAAAATGAGATTCGAAAAAGCGCTGCGCATTTGCATCAAATCGCCTTTCATCATCAAACCGGGCTCAATAAAGAGCTGAATATTAAGCTGACGCTCATCGGCTAGGGCTTTGGCCTCTTCAGCAATCGTCGTCAGTAGCCCTGGCACATCAATATCATGACTGGTATCGGGCCGCTCATTGGCTTCAATTTTTGATAAGGTCAGCAACTGCGACACCAGCGAATCCATCCGGTGGGTTTGTTCGAGCATCATCGCCTGCGCTTTTTGCCACATTTCAGGTGGCATCGATTGCGGATCTTGCAGCATCTCAATATAGCCTTGAACCACCGTCAGCGGCGTCCTTAACTCATGGCTAACATTAGCCACAAAGTCGCGCCGCATTTGTTCCAGGCGCAACCATTGAGTGACATCACGAACCACCAGCAGCACCTGCTTTTTGTCATAGGGCATGCGGCGAAATTCAATCATTCGCATCGGTTCAGCTGGCGATGGAAACACCATCAGATCGGGGCCATCAGTGGCGTTGATATATTCGATGAACTCTGGATTTCGGATGAGATTGTCAATACGTTGACCGGCATCGTCGGGCCAGCGCAAGCCAAGCAGTCGTTGCGCTAATTGATTCGACCAGACAATCGAGCGATCTTGGGCGATCACCACGGCTCCATCGGGCAGCGCTTCAGCGCCGCGGCGGAATCGTTTCAGTAAACGAGCAAGATCTTTACGGCGGCGGCGATTGCGTTGTTGCAGTCGATAAAGGCCATCATAGATCACACCCCATGAGCCTGAGCCAGCCGGCGGCGCAAAGCGCTTATCGCGCCACAAGTACACGGACAACTGCTTCATATGACGATAATGCCAAAGTAGCAGAGCCAAGGCACAGAGGCCGGCAAAGAGTATTGGCGCACCAAACAGCTGGCCGAACAATCCAGCCACCGCCAACATCAGAATGACGGTGGTCAGGGTGCCCCAGCCAATTGAGCGTTCTCTCATTTGCTATCCAAGGTAATTAGATGCGAGCTGAAAAGCGGTAGCCTGCGCCACGCACAGTTTGAATCATTTTATCGTGGCCGTTTGTTTCAATCGCTTTGCGTAAGCGACGAATATGAACGTCAACGGTCCGATCTTCAACATAAATATTGGTTCCCCACACCTGGTCGAGCAATTGTTCGCGGCTGTAAACACGCTCAGGGTGAGTCATGAAGAAGTGTAATAACTTAAATTCAGTGGGGCCCATTTCCAAAGCATCGTCACCACAAGTCACACGGTGACTCACCGGATCAAGGCGCAATCCTTGGATTTCGACTTGTTCATCCAAGCCAGTAGGGTTGACGCGACGGATCACGGCTTTGATCCGTGCCATCAGTTCCCGTGGCGAAAACGGCTTGGTGACATAATCGTCAGCTCCGACTTCTAAGCCGCGGATTTTATCTTCTTCTTCACCACGCGCGGTTAGCATGATGATTGGGATCTGACGAGTAAACTCATCTTTTTTCAGTTTTTTCGCCAATTGAATACCACTGCCACCGGGCAGCATCCAATCCAACAAAACTAAATCAGGATACGGCTCAGTTAACTGTTGAAGCGCTTCATCAAAATCTTCAGCTTCAACTGCCTGATAGCCATGCTGATCAAGAACAAATGTCAGCATCTCCCTGATAGGTGCTTCATCTTCAACTACTAGCACTCGTCTAGCCATAATACGTCACTCAGCCTCAGCAATTGAGCGCAGTCTAAATTGACTGCAGTCTATAATTCAACGCGTATTATTCGGTTGAACAATGTCACTTTTATGACAATTGTTACAGATTTTCTTAATCACCAATAAATTGCTGCAAAAACACGCAGCAAAGCTCAACAGGCTCTAGAGCAATTGAACCAATGATTTCAAAAAATAAAGCCTTGCGAGGTGAACTCAGCAAGGCTTTATTTCGTGGCAATGCCACGCGAGGTAGCAAGCGTGAAATTAGAACAAGTGGATGATACCTACACCGACATACTCATCATCATGCTCTTTGTCATCCAAATCGAATGAGGTGCCAAACGCATATAAGGTGGTGCTTTTTGCCAGTTTGTAATCAACACCAAGGTTGATGGCTTCACCGGCAGAAGACTTGCTGTTTAACGCCATGTCGCTGTCTTGATACTGCGCTTTGAACAACCAATCATTGTACTTGTAACCTGCGTTAACCAAGTAGCCGTCACCGTCTTTGTCGACTTTATCGTCACGGTCAGATTCTGAATCTTGGAACATGGCACCCAATTGAATGTTGTTCCACTGGCCATAAGCCGTTACACGATAGCTGGTGATACCGAATACTTCGCTGTTGTATGATGCAGAAGCGTACCAGTTGCCGTTTTTCCAGCCGGCGTCACCATAGCTTACCGCCAAAGAGAAGGCATCAGAACTAGCGCCGTTATCGGAAGCATCAGACTGTTTGGAATTGCCTTCCAGTACATAAGTAGCGGCAAAGCGCGCTTTACCAAACTTAGGAGAGGTGTAGTGAACACTTTCTTCAACACGGTCTTCACTGGCAAA
Source organism: Neiella litorisoli (assembly GCF_014773395.1). Classification (GTDB taxonomy): domain Bacteria; phylum Pseudomonadota; class Gammaproteobacteria; order Enterobacterales; family Neiellaceae; genus Neiella; species Neiella litorisoli. Next base: position 37,878 of record NZ_JACXAF010000017.1, read on the forward strand.
CAAACCAGCGATATCACCGTTGATGTCACCAAAGCGGTCGACTTTACCTTGGGATGTTTTAAAGGCGCTGTCTTTGCGGCCTAACAGCAATTCACCCATTTTTTTGCTGCGTAATCCAACATACTGGTTACGAGCTTTAATGTTGTCTGCGTCTTCATCAATATTTACTTTGAATTCAAGCAAATAAACAGCAGACAAGTCGTCATTAATGGGCGCGGCACCTTTTAGACCGAAACGTGAGTGATGACTTTTAACTTCTGTCGTCGAGTCTCCCGCTTCATCCGTGTTTTGTACCGTGACGTTAATTTTTCCATATACCGTTGGGGCAAGATCTGCCGGCGCAGCCATCGCAAGAGGGCTGACAAGCATCAGAGCGCTGCAAAGTTTTTTCATAATTATGTTTCGCTTTTGTTAAAAGTAGCGACAGTTTAGCTACTAAAACCATACTGCCATTGATGAGTATCAAGCGAAAACAAAAAAGCGGAGCCGTGGCTCCGCTAGTAGGGTGGTCGTATCAGCAACCCAAATACACAGTGTTGAATTTAGAACTTGTGCTCAATGCCTAAACCAACATAGGTTTCTTCATCGATGGTTTTGCCACCGTCGTTGGTGACATCTTTATCGAGATCACGCTGCGTTGCAAAAGCATACAATTTGGTTGGTTTTGCCAACTTGTAATCGGCGCCGACGCTGATTGAAGTTGGATCGGCACTGCCATCTTCCATGGTTTGATATTGCGCTTTGAATGTCCACGCATCCATCTTGTAAGCTGCGCTGACCATGTAACCGGTGTAATCGTCATCACCATCAACTGGCTCTTCGTTTTGGATCATCGCACCCAATACGAAATCGCCCAATTTACCCTGCACCGTTGCACGAATCACATCGTGAGCATCCACTTCACTGTCATAAGCAACTGAGGCGTAAATCGGCGTTTTCTTGAGGCTAGCATCACCGTACATGAGAGCTGTCGAGAAGCCAGTATCACCCTTTTGCTTGTTCGAGTTTTCGGTAACGTAAGTCACGCCCAACTGGAAATCGTTGAACTTTGGCGACTTGTAAGTCACCGTTTGGTCGAGGCGATTTTCACCTTCAAACAATGATTTGATATCTCCTTCCAAATCACCAAATAGATCAACTTTACCCTGTGATTGCTTCAGCACAGTGTCGTTACGACCAACTAAGACTTGGCCGAAGTCACCTTGCAAACCAACCCACTGGTTACGGGCGTCGATATTGTCGCCTTCAGAATCAGCAACATTGACTTGGAATTCTAGGGTGTAGATCACGTCCAGTGAATCGTTGACAGCCATGCCGCCTTTGATACCAAAACGTGACGCATTTGATTTCAGCTCAGCTTCGCTGCCATCGGTTCCTTTGTCATCAGAACTCTGCAAAGAGGCATTGATTTTGCCGTAAACAGAGATTGGCTCAAGGGCAACAGCAGGCGCAGCCAAAGTAGCCGCAACGGCCAGAGCCGCAGAGGATTTGATCAGATTCATCGCACATTACTCGTATAGTGTTTCGTCAAAAAAGAAGAAGAGATACAAATCGAATCTCTAACTTGGCGCAAATGGTGTCAGAACAATGTGACATTTTTATTTCAATAAATGGGTTTAATCGCGTCGCTTTGAGAAAAACAGACTTGCAGAGACTTCGCAGCCTTTATTGATACGACCAACACGTTGGAAATTAATGAGAACACGCTGCCAAGCGAAGCCAAACAGCGTGCTCTGAGAAGAGAAACTAGCGGAACAACACCTGCTCACGCTGACACCAGCGCACGGTCAGACGCGTCAGTAGCCAAGCAATAAAACCAGCATTAGCCCAAATTAGCAGCAGATAGCCCCACTCCAAGGTACCTTTTGCTAACTCCTTAATCGCCAGGGCGACATTTGATAACGGCACCATGGCCCACCAAAAGTTCATCTCAATGCCCGGCAGCGAGGCAAGTAACAGCGGCAAAAAAGGCAGCGTAAAAGCAAAGCCCATATAAGTTTGAGCCTCTTTGAAGCTGCGGGCATAAAATGAAATCGCCATCATCAAAGAACCAAACATGATACAAGCGGGGATCACCGACAATAGGATCAGAATCAGATCGTGGAAATGGAAGCTTTGCATCGCCTCTTTGACCACATCAATATCCAGCCCAAATGCTGCAGCTGCCCCCCAACCGGCCATACTCATTAGCATCAATGACGCGGTCACAAAGGCCGTGGTGGAGACCAGAGCGATTTTAGCAAGGACAATCTCGGTGGTGGTCAATGGCAACATCAATAAGGTTTCCAAAGTACCGCGCTCTTTTTCACCTGCGCCAATATCCACCGCTGGGTAAATGGCCCCTGATAGCGCGATGATCAGCATGATGTAAGGCAAAAATCCACCGACGGCTTCACCCACAGTTTCGCGCTCGTCTGCAACCGATTGTTTTTCTAGGGTAATGGGGGTTAACCATTGCTGTTGTTGCGATTCATCCAAGCCTTGCTGTTGCAGTTGCTTAACCTGCCATTGGCGAGCGAGATCAGCTTTAACTTTCTCAATCAGGCGGGTCGCTCTAGAAAACACTTCCGCGCCGTTGTAATGCAATACCCAAGTTGCACTTGGCATCACGCCCTGCACTTCCAACACCAAATCAACCTGACCGTCGGCCAAGGCTTGCTGTGGCGTCACGCCTCTTGCGAGCGTCGTCCGAGATAAACCTTGTTGCTTGTTTAACGCTGCCACCACCGAATAGTCGGAAAATTCCCCACGCACGTCATAGCGAATGGTTTCTTGTTGCTTGGCACTGGCGACTGTGGCGGTCACGCCCATACTGATCGCCATGATAATTGGCATGATCAACAGCGGCGTCAGGATCATGGTCATCATCACTCGCCGATCACGCGTCAGCTCAAGCAATTCCTTTTGATATAAGTGCCACATTAAGCTGCTCCTCCGTGTTGCAAGCAATGACGCAATGCCAAATTCAACGAATCGGCCTGAAAGTGCTCCAGAAACTCAGCGCAAGAACCAAAGAAACAACGTCGTCCTTCATGAATCACAACGATCCGATCGCACAGCAATTGCACTTCATCCATGTGATGAGTGGCAAACAGTACGGTTTTGCCGGCCTCCTTTTGCTGCTCGATGCAACTAAGTACCTGTTCGGTAGCGACGATGTCGAGTCCGGTCGTCGGTTCATCAAAAATGACCAATTGCGGATCGTGCACCAAGGCCCGAGCAATCGCCGCTCGCTGTCGCATCCCCGTAGATAACTCGGCAACTTTGCGATCAAGAAATTGCTCCAGCTTTAACTGTTCAGTCAGCAGCTCAATTTGTTGCCGCACCTGCTCGGCAGCAAGGCCGTAGCTGCGGGCAAAGAAAGTCAGATTTTCTCGCACGGTCAGCCGCTCGTACAAGCCTTTACTGCCACTCAAAAAACCAAGCTGACGGCGATAGCCCTGAGAGTCAGAATCGATCGCCGCCAAATCCGTTTCAACGGTGCCAGAATCTGCTTTTAAGATGCCGCTCAGTAAGCGAAGTGTGGTGGTTTTACCGGCCCCGTTGGCGCCGAGCAAGCCAATCACTTCACCGGCCTGCGCTTCAAAACTGATCTCGGAGAGTGCCTGAAACCATTTTCCATCGAGCCGATTGGCCGGCACGTTGGCTTTTTTGTCGACCCGAAAACGCTTCGACAAACGATGTACTTTAATCATTCCTTGATTCCTTCAATATTGACCTGATTAGTCTACAGAGCGGCTTTATTTTTGTTAAGCTGCCGCCATACCTTGTTACCATTTAGCTGCTACCCCTATGAACTATCAGATTATTCCCGTAACCGACTTTATGCAAAATTGCACCCTACTTTGGTGCGAGCAAAGCAAGGAGGCGGCGATTGTTGATCCCGGTGGCGACATGGAACAAATTCTTGAAGCCGTTGAACAGCGCCAACTCAAGGTCAGCAAAATTTTATTGACCCATGCTCATATCGACCATGCCGGAGCCACCGCCAAGTTGGCTAGTCACCTCAACTGCGCGATCGAAGGCCCACACCAAGAAGACAAATTCTGGATTGATGCGTTACCTCAGCAAAGCCAAATGTTTCGCTTTCCCAAAGTAGACGGTTTTACCCCTACTCGCTGGTTGCAACAAGGTGACCAAGTCACCATTGGTCAACGAACTCTGGAAGTGCGTCATTGCCCAGGACACACGCCCGGCCATGTGATTTTTGTCGATCACGACAGCCAGATGGCGATTGTTGGCGATGTCATTTTCAAAAACTCCATTGGTCGCACTGATTTTCCAAAGGGCGATCACGCCACGTTAATCGAATCGATTCAGCAACAAATTCTGTCATTGCCCGCCGACACCACTTTGCTGCCGGGTCATGGCCCAACCACCACTGTCGGCCAAGAGCAGCGACAGAATCCTTATATTCGCTAATACCTTAGCCAAGGTTGCCGCATTATCGTGGCGGCAACGCTTGTTCCGCCATCGACTTTATGGCTCAATATCGTCCCCTTTTTTGGCAATAGGCAAAGACACCTCATGTGGTTTAAGAACCTGATTTTCTATCGTTTTACCAAGCCTTTCGATCTCTCTGATGAAAAATTCGAGCAAGCGCTCAGCGAGTTTGCATTTCATCCATGTGGTTCTCAGGACATCAGCCAGTATGGCTGGACCTCGCCTTTCGGTCAGCAGCAAGATGCCCTGCTGCACGTCGCCAACGATTGTTTTTGGATCACGGCTCGCAAAGAGGAAAAGATCATTCCAGCAGCAGTGGTGAAAGAAGAAGTAGAAGAAAAAGCATCGCAAATCTCTGAAGCTGAGCAACGCAAAGTCAGCAACAAAGAGAAGCAGCAACTCAAAGATGAGGTGATCACCACCTTGTTGCCACGCGCCTTTAGCCGCTTTGCCAGCACCTCAGCCTTTATCGATAAGAAAGAGGGCTTACTCGTTGTCGATGCAGCCAGTCACAACAAAGCCGAAGAGTTGCTGGCGCTACTGCGCAAAAGCCTTGGCACCTTGCCAGTGCTGCCCGTTGAAGTGATGCAAGCACCTGCTTATGTTATGACTCAATGGTTGGAAAACGGCACCTGCCCAGCACCATTTACCATTACCGATGAGGCTGAGCTGTCTGAAATTGGTGATGATGGCGCAGTCGTGCGTTTCAAGCGCCAAGCCCTTGATGGCGATGAGATCAAAGTTCACTTAGAAGCTGGCAAGCAAGTAGTAAAGCTATCTTTAATGCTAGATGAGCGTGCCGAGCTGATTGTACAAGACGATTTAACCATCAAGCGTCTGAAGTTTACCGAGTTGGTGACCGATGAAAATGAAGAGGTGGGCGATGAAGATCCGCTGGCTCGCCTTGATGCTGATTTCAGCCTGATGTGCGGTGAGATCCGCGTATTGATTAAAGCCTTGCTCAACGCTATGGGCGGCGAATTGCTGCCAGACCAGCGTTAAGTTGATGCCCGCCGTGTCATGCGGCGGGCTGCTGCAATTATTCGTACAGCGTTCGCTCTTGCGCCAGCTTGTTAAGAAACTCTGGGCATAAGAAGACATCGGTCGAACTAATCACGCCCTTATCAACGTAATATTCCAACTCGTCTTTGACATCCACTTGTTGCTCGCTGTACTTCATGTACAAATGGCCCAAGCGAATAAAGTCTAAATACTCCACTTCATCGCTCTGGAAGCTCTGATTGCGCCACTGCCAGACCACACGCGCAAAATCTTCACCGAGATTCCAGTGGCGAACAATATGGACGCCGACAGTACAACTGAGTTGCTCAATCGCGTTATCAAGAAACGCAGCCGAAATCATATCCGGCGCTTGCACTTCTATTTCGGTCAAAATGGGCAAAGCACCAATCTCATGAAGCAAGCCGGCCAAAGCCAAACGGTCACGTGACAGGGTACTGCGTTTGTGCGTATTCAAATACTCTGACGATAACGCCACCGCCGCACACGACACCGAAATGCTTTGGTGCCATATTTTCCGCAGGCAGTTTTTCACAGTCTGGTTATTGGAAATAAACAATTGCTCAAGCGCCATCGCGATCGCGACATTTTTAATGGCTCGCAAGCCAATGCGGAATACCGCCGTGGACACCGAATCAATATTTGCTGAGCGACTATTGTAGGCGGTGCTTGCCACTCGAATGATACGCGCAGATAGCGCCGTGTCGGTGGCAACAACTCGTGCAATGTCGTGAAGTGTGCTGGCAGGGTCATCCGCAACATCGCGAATTTTGACGGCCACTTCCGGCAAGGTAGGAAGCACCAAGGCATCTTGTCTGATTTTCTCGGTTAAGATTCCGAGTAAAGCACTTTCAGTAGACATAAGTCCCTTAAGTTATTGTTTTCGTTTTATTCAAAAAGTTGACTGAGAGCTAAATCCATCGTCAAAACACAAACTAGCAAGTCATTTGGCTTGGTTAAACTATCAGCAAATTTGCATGGTGACGGCTACAGACGTAAAATCGCGCGCCGTTTACTATAGTTCATCATCGCCAACAGTGAGGCCATATGTTTAGCCCAGAATTGCTATCACCTGCCGGTACCCTAAAAAACATGCGCTATGCCTTTGCGTACGGCGCGGACGCCGTCTACGCAGGCCAGCCTCGCTACAGTCTGCGGGTTCGGAATAACGAATTCAATCATGAAAACCTTAAAAAAGGTATTGATGAAGCGCACTCTCTCGGCAAAAAGTTGTATGTGGTAAACAATATTTCTCCACATAACACCAAGTTACGTACCTTTATCAAAGACCTCCAACCTGTCATTGATATGAAACCCGATGCCTTGATTATGGCTGATCCTGGGTTGATTTCTATGGTTCGGGAACATTTTCCAGATATGCCAATTCACCTGTCGGTTCAGGCCAATGCAGTGAACTGGGCCACGGTCAAATTCTGGCAGCAAATGGGCATCACTCGGACCATTCTGTCGCGCGAGCTATCACTCGATGAAATCGAAGAGATCCGCCAGCGGGTACCTGAAATGGAACTCGAAGTGTTCGTTCATGGCGCTTTGTGCATGGCTTACTCTGGCCGTTGCTTATTGTCGGGATACATCAACAAACGCGATCCAAATCAAGGCACCTGCACCAACGCCTGTCGCTGGAAATATGACGCCCATGAAGCAACCGAGAACGAGGTCGGCGATGTCGTCGCCATCGATCCGAATGCCCAACAGCACATTGAGAGTGAGTTAGCCAAAGTGCCAGCAACATTGGGCGACGGGTTACCCACGGACAAAATGTATTTGCTGCAAGAGGGCAACCGCCCCGGCGAGTACATGCCAGCGTTTGAAGATGAGCATGGCACTTACATCATGAACTCGAAAGATCTGCGCGCGGTCGAGCATGTGGAGCGACTCACCAAGATGGGGGTTCACTCGTTAAAAATCGAAGGCCGTACCAAGTCGTTTTACTATTGCGCTCGCACCGCACAGGTGTATCGCAAAGCGATTGATGACGCAGTCGCCGGCAAACCATTCGATCCAAACCTGTTGGCATCGTTAGAGCACTTGGCTCATCGCGGTTATACCGAGGGCTTTTTGCGCCGCCATACTCATGATTCCTACCAGAACTATGATTACGGCTATTCGGTCAGCACCAGCCAGCAATTTGTCGGTGAAATTAAAGGTCGAATGGCCAACGGGTTAGTCGAAGTGGAAGTGAAAAACCGCTTTGACAAAGGCCATCACGTCGAACTGATGACCCCTAAAGGCAACCTCAGCTTCACCTTAGATCACATCGAAAATGGCAAAGGCGAATCAATGGAAGTAGCGCCAGGCAATGGCTACACCGTTTATCTGCCAGTCCCCGAAGAAATCGATGTCAGCCACGGTCTGCTGATGCGCAACCTCGATGGTGATGCCAATACCCGTCAGCCGTTCGTCAACGCAGGCTAACACCTATCCGCCCCCGCGCTTCGCGGGGGCGTCAGTCAAATCACGATCAACCCAGCCATTCGCTAGCCTCCAACTCAGTGAGCTGTTACATTCGTCAGTTAGGACTCATCCCCTCTCCTGGGCAGTGAAGAAAAGGACTGAATGGAATGGCTTTCGGACCGGAAATTGACGTGACCGCGGCATCTTCAAACATTCAACAGCAGCAACAAGCACAAGCGGATGCCAACACTCGTAAACGCGTGCTATTCGGTAGTTTCTTTGCCATTTTGCTGATTGGTTTAATCGCCGTATGGGTTCGCTCGCCGATTTATCAAAGCTCTGCTTTAGTGCAACTCACTTTTCCCGACATCGGCACTCTCGCTCCCGAAGCCATGGCCGAAAGGGCATTTGCGGTGAGTGAGCGTAAACTTCAAAGCGAAGGCTTACAAAACTCACTGCTCTACACGCTTCATGATTCGGGTTATAACATCAGTGGCGAGCAACTCGCCGCCATGCTAAGCAGCGAAGGCGAGCCTTCCCAGCGTATGCTCACGCTCTATGTTCGCGATCAAAACCCAGAACTGACCTTGCCGGTCATTGAAGCCTGGCTGGCGCTATATCTTGAAGAATATCAACAGCAGCAGGGCAACAGCTCTGATAAAAATCAGGATCAGACCAATGAAAAATTGGCTGACCTAGAAGCTCGCTTGGCCGAGCGCAGGCAAACGCTAGCGGAATTCAGCACCGCTCATGATGTCAGTTCTATTGAACAAGATGAAAATCGTGCGCTGAATAAAATGAAAAACGTCACCAAGGCGTTAAATCAAGCCGAGCAACAACAAATCGAAGCCGCTGCGCAACTCAAAGCGATTGAGCAAGCCAAGCGACAAGGTTCACCGATTGCTAGCCCAGATGCGAAACAGCAGGCACAAAAGCTACGAGCCGCTATTCTGGCAATTGAGCAAGACTTGACAGAGCTCAGCGAGCGCTTTACTGATAAGTACATGTCGCTAGACCCGGATATCGTCAAAAAGACCCGCAAACTCGAAGAGTTGCAACAAGAGCTGGCTGACTTAACCAGCAATAGTGCGGCGCTTTACGAAGCGGAGACGCGGCAAAACTTAGTCGATGCCAAAGGTCGAGTCTCAGCGTTAACTGCACAACGAGAGGAACTAAGGGCCGCGACCATGGCCGCGAAAGAACGCCTTGCCGATTACCGAATTATGAATGAAGAGTTGGTGCTACTGGAGAATCAGATCCGCGCCCACAAGGCCAAGCTGATTGATTTGGAGGTAGTGCAGTCAGACATCCCTCGAGTGGACGTGCTGGAATACCCATCGGCCCCCACCTTCCCCATCGGGCCCAACTACTGGCTTCATTCATTATTTGTGCTGATCGCCGCTGTTGTAGGTGCTTTAGTTAGCTTGCAAATTCTCGCCTTGATCTCGGTACGGCGGCCAAGCGGACCAACTACAGCCAACTACACCATTGTCCAAAATGCCCCGGCCGGCGCTGCGCTCGGCTCACCAATGAATCAGCAGTTGGAACACCAGCAAGATCAGCATCGGCTAGCACAAGCACCGCAGCCACAAGCGCTAAACCACACGGCATCGGCCCCTGCGATCGCCCCAATCGGCATGCCAAGACAATTAACGACAGCAGAATTAATGGCGTTGTTGGGCCAAGCGCCGGAAGATGGCAAGCTCGCCATGGCCATGCTGCTCTGTGGCGTAGCCCCAACAGAGCTGATGACCATGAATGAAGCTCAGTTCGATCTTGAACAGCAGATGCTCCATTTAACCGGCCGTTTCCAACGCTCACTGAAAGTCCCGCAGCGGCTGATTGAATCCGTTCAGGCACTGAATTTGGCTAGCGGTGCGGGTATCTGGGATCAACAAGCAGAACAACCAATGGAGCTGGCCGATATCAACGCCATGTTGCTAATCGCAGCCGAAGACGCGCAACTGGAACAACCGCAACAAGTCAATGTCGATGCGGTGCGCCATAGCTATCTTTGCTTTATCGCCGAACAAGGCTGCAAACTTTCCGAACTGGAATCGATGACGGGCTACATTCCACCGAAGCAACTCAGTTGGTACCGAGCAGTTGCCAGTGAACCAGTTGCCGCCCCCGAATTTATTCATCCTGCGTTAAATAGTTAAAACAAATTGTTAACAATTGGCGTTATTTTTGTGGGGCGCTTCACCGAACGTTGAAGTGAGCCCCGCGCAGCGACACAACTATGCCATAATCGCCCCCCAATCAGGTCGGTCACGCTGGCCGTCCTTCAGCGCCAAACAACGTAACAAGTAGTAGAAGTATTTATGTTGCCTAACACTCTTTCGAAATTGCTCGCGCCAGCAGCATTATGCTGCGGCCTCATTGCACCGCTCGCCAGTGCCACCGTGGTTCATGTCAAAACCTCGCAAGGGGATTTTGACATCAATCTATTCGACAGTACGACGCCCAAAACGGTGGCCAACTTCTTAAGCTACGTGGAACGCGAAGACTATAGCAATGTCATTGTTCATCGCTCCGTACCGGGCTTTGTCGTTCAAAGCGGCGGTTATACCTATAACCCAGAGTCACAACGGTTAGACGTGGTTGCACAAGATCCTGCCGTCGACAATGAACCAGAACTGTCTAATGTTCGCGGCACCATCGCAATGGCCAAATTAGGTTCAGATCCGAATAGCGCAACGTCCCAGTGGTTTTTCAATTTGACTAATAATGCCGCCAACTTGGATAACCAGAACGATGGTTTTACCGTTTTTGGCGTGGTCATGGGCGATGGTATGGATGTGATCGATGCAATCGCCGATTTGCCGGTTTACAACGCAGGATCACCACTCAACTCACTGCCTTTGCAATCAGAGCCTGGCGAAGATGAAACGCTCACAGACGAGCATTTCGTGATTATTGAGTCAATCACTGTCATCGACCCCAATACCGACACTAATTTGGAATTGATGCCACCAAAGACCACAAAACCGCCCACAAACGGTGGCGACAATGGCGGTAATAATGGCGGCTCAGGCGGCGGAGGCAGCACAGGTTTGCTAGCGTTACTAGCGCTGGCAGGATTGAGTTTCCGACGATTGCTAAATCGCTAAACTAAGAGGCCGAAGTAGAGCCAAGCAAGGCATTGCTCCAACCAATCGCTTCCTGATAAAACTCAGGGAGCGATTCATCAGCCAACCCCAGCCGATCCGACATAGCCGGAATGCTCTCCCAAATAGCTCTTTCGTAATCAAGCGCCAGATTGAGATAGGGCGCAATGATCCCCTCTCGATGAACCACGGCATCCTTAATGTGCGCCGACACTGGCACTTTTTCCATAATCACATCAATCGGCTGATCCAAAATCGCATCGAGCAGTGAAAACAATCCAGCGAGAAAAGCAGCCGGCGCGTGGGCTTGATCTTGCTTCGACGTCAGCAACTCGCAAAAACGTGCACGGGTGATCGATAGCCGCAGTAATTCGTCGGGCTTATCGTCAGCCAAATTAGCTGCCACAATCAGAGCCAAAAACTTGCGCAGCTCCGTTTCCCCCAAATACACCAAGGCTTGTTTGATCGACGAAATATCAGACGGGTGGGCGAAGAACGAAGAATTGACGAATCGCAGTAGTTTGTAGGTCAGTGACACATCGCGTTGAATAATGGTATTTAACTCAGCAAAATCACACTCGGGCTGAGCCAATTTAGCCAGTAACTCAACCATATTGGTTTGCGAGGGGCTTAAACCACGGCGTTGAATGATTTCCGGTCGGCTAAAGAAATAGCCCTGAAAATACTGAAAACCCATCTGCTGCATTTTCTTATATTCTTCCGGCGTTTCAACCTTTTCAGCCAACAGCTCTAACTCAAAATCGAGTTTTAACTTTTTAATCGCCAATATTTGTTTTGGGGTGCTAGCCTGAATATCTACTTTAATCATGTCGACGTAAGGCAGCAGGGCGCGCCACGCCTCTTTGTAAGCAAAATCGTCTAATGCAATGCGATAACCAAGCGCTTTCAACTTCTGACAAATCGCCAACAACTCTGGACCGGGTTCGATATCCTCAAGCAGCTCAATCACCACCCGCTCTTTTGGCAACAACTCTGGTACTTTCACCAGCAACGATAATTCAGGAAAATTAATGAACGCTGGCGCATCGCCAATAATTTCCTCAAAACCGAGATGGAGATGACTACCAGCAACCAGCTTCGACGTGGCCTCGTGGGCATCAATAGCGGGAAAGACATTGTTCAAACTATCTCGAAACAGGAGCTCGTAACCAACAAGATCAAGATCGGCGTTCACAATGGGTTGTCTGGCGACATAGATATACATAGATACTGCAACTATGGTTGATTTAGCCACTCTGGCTGAGGAACTAAAATAGTACGCGAAAGCTCAATAAGGTTGCATCCAAAGCGAGACTGATTAGTGACCGCTATCTAACTCTGAGTCTGCTAAAACCCATTGAACGCAGCGCAAGAAGAATATGAAACCCAACAATAATGTGACACAAGTCACATTAGCGTAAATTTAATAAAAACCTGCCATAGTTAGGTCACCACAATTGGTCGATTAAAAAACAATCAATTAGCTTTCTTATCATGATTGGAGCTCGCTCATCGTGTGCCAAACCCAATTTGCATTTGCTGAAACAGTTCCTTAACATCTCTATCACTTTTACTCATAGAGACGTTGAGTAAAACCTAACTTTAATGGACGCGCGCCAATATTGGATAACCACGGAACGGTTGCTACGTAAAGTTTAGGAGCACCCGTGATGGGCAAACCAATGACCAAACTGGCACGCTTGTGTTCATGTGCCGCCGCAGCAACAATCGCTTTTTCTTCATCAGCTTTTGCTACCACCATTGATGTCTTAGTACTTTACACCGATGGCGTAACCGCGCGTTATGGTGCCGGCGTCGAATCCCGTATCAATCAAGTAGTGAATGTCACCAACCAAGTCTACAGCGATAGCGACTTGAACTTGCAACTACGCTTGGTCCATAGCCAACACATTAACTACACCGATAACAACCATCCGCAAACCGCGCTCGAAGAGTTAACCTGCGATTTAACTCGCTTTCAAAGCCATAATGAATGCAATCGTGGCAGTGCCTTCAATGCCGTTGATAATCTAAGAGACCAGCATGGCGCCGATATGGTCATTTTGATGCGCCCGTACCTAGCAGCCCATGACGGCGTCTGTGGTATCGCTTGGATTGGTGGCAACGGTACCGATGGTGACTTCAGCAACAAGGTCTGGCGTGAAACGGCCATGAGTGTTGTTGGACTCGATGGCCCCTGTGCTGATTGGGTCACATCTCACGAATTAGGCCACAACATGGGCCTGACTCATTCATCGCTGCAAGATGCTCGCGGTGGTACTTACACTTGGGCTTGGGGTCATGGTAAGGCCAACGACTTCGCGACCATCATGGGGTATGCCTGGGTTTTCGGAAATAGCACACGCAAAGCCTACAACTTCTCTAATCCAGATTTAGACTGCTATGGCTCACCATGTGGTATTCCGAAAAACCAATCGGGCGCTGCAGATGCAGTTGCCGCAATTGAAGTCACTGCACCACAAATTGCCGCTTATACAGCATCAACGTCTGACGGAGGCTCAGATAATGGAGGCGACACGCCACCACCACCGGCTGGTTCACCAGAGCAGTTGAAGCAAATTTTTATCCAAGAAAAAGAAACCTTGGCGGCATTGAAACTAGTCAAAGATCAAAAAAAGCAGGAATTGCTGGCTGCCAAAACGCCGTATAAAGAAGCTCATTTGGTCTATAAAACTGCGTTGAAAGCATATCAATCTGCGCTCAATCAACAGCAAAAGTTTCTCGACAAGGTCAACGTTGCGACAGCCCAATACAACGCTTCATCAGGTGAAAGCCTGAGCTATCAACAAAAATTGTTGGCGAAAGTTCAAAAGCACACTGATTCGTACAACGCTGCCACTCAATTGGTCAACGATACCGCCCAGCAACTGAATGCTGTGACACCTGCGTATCAAGCGGCACTTAACGCTTACAATGCGGCAGTAACAGCTTTTAATACGGCCAAAGATGCCGTAGTTGCTCAAAAAGCTGTCGTTGAAGAAGCCAAACAGAACTATATCAACGCAAAAGCCTAATTTTGCTATTGTGTATTGAGTTATAAAAACGATTGGCTGAGAGTTCGCTCTCAGCCTTTTTTGTTTGAGGACGCCCTATGAAACGCGCTGTACTGATTATTTTGCCAATCGTTTTAGCGGTAGGTTTCGCGGTTAGCTACCTAATGACCGGCGACGAGCAAGCTGCGGCAAGCTCTCAACCGAGGAGCAGCCAATCGCAATCAGCCACAGATTCACCTGACGGCAGCTTTAAGCCGCTCGCTCCACTCGAACCAGCAACAACAGTGAAGCCGATTCAACTTATCGATCCACAAGATGCAACTGCACTCGAGACATCAGCGCAGGCCTTAGATTCTGTCGCCCAGCCTTGGCAAGCCCATGATAATTATGACATTGCGATTCCAGATGAAATTGCTGCGGCACCAAGCTTTCAGTTAGTCACCATATCGTCGTCAATGGAGAGTGAAATCAGTATTGGCGATGTGATTGAGCTACCACTGAGCGAAGCGGGCGAAGTGATCACAGTAGAAGTCACCTCAGAAACACTTAATGACAATGGCGATTACTCTTGGCAAGGCCAAACTGTCGGCGGAGACCACAGTTATCCGGTCATCGTGACCCAAGGGCCAAATGGCACCTACGGCTCAATTGCTACCGAAGATGGCACTTACACATTAACGACAGTGGATGGTGAAGGGGTCGTTTACAAAAATCCACCGTTACCAGAAACCCATGATGATGATTTTCTGGTGCCGCCCATTTCCGACGACAACTCTAGCGTTGATGATCACGGGCATTAATCAAAGTTAGATTTGCTCCAACGCGTCCGACAAATTTTTCACGGCGACCACTTCAATCCCTGAAATAGGTTGTTTGGGCGCATTGGCCAGCGGCACGATGGCTTTTTTGAAGCCGTGTTTGGCCGCTTCTTGAATTCGCTCGATACCATTGGTTACTGGGCGAATTTCCCCAGACAAACCGACTTCACCGAACACCACCCAATCGTGGGGTAGCACGCGATCGCGAAAGCTCGACACCAATGCCAATAACAAGGCCAAATCGGCACCAGTTTCGGCGACCCGAACACCGCCAACGACATTGACGAAAACATCCTGATCGGCCATTTGCAGACCACCATGCCGGTGCATCACAGCTAGCAACATTGCCAAGCGATTTTGCTCCAAACCCACCGAGACTCGCCGCGGGTTGGCAAGCTGTGAGCTATCTGCCAACGCTTGAATTTCTACCAGCAGCGGCCTAGTGCCTTCCCAAACCACCATCACAACGCTACCTGCCGACTGTTCTTCGGCACGCGATAAGAATATCGCCGACGGGTTCGACACCTCTTTCAGCCCTTGTCCGGTCATGGCAAACACGCCGAGTTCATTGACCGCGCCAAAGCGGTTTTTGGTGCCGCGCAGGGTGCGAAAACGGCTATCGGCAGAGCCATCCAGCATGATGGCGCAATCAATACAATGTTCGAGCACCTTAGGACCGGCCAAAGAGCCATCTTTGGTGACATGCCCGACCATAATAATGGCCACGCCAGATTGCTTAGCGAAACGTGTCAAATGAGCCGCCGACTCGCGGACTTGCGACACGCTACCGGGGGCCGATTGAATGTCATCCAAATGCATCACTTGAATCGAATCAATCACCATGATTTCGGGCTTTTCGCTATCGGCCAAAGCACAAATATCAGCAACATTGGTTTCCGCCAACATCCGCAATTTATCACTTGGTAAACCCAAGCGGGTAGCACGCATCGCCACTTGCTGCAACGACTCTTCACCGGTGACATAGAGGGCTTTACGACCACTCGCCAAGTGACACATAACTTGCAGCAGCAACGTACTTTTACCGGCCCCTGGGCTACCGCCAATCAAAATCGCTGATCCCGGCACCACACCGCCGCCAAGCACCCGATCTAATTCCTTAAAACCACTGCTAAAGCGAGGTACCTGCTGCAAATCGATCTCGGCCAAGGTTTGCACCTTAGCGGCAGTAGCACCAGCATAGCCTTGGCGACCACTGGTACTGGTTCGGCTTTTAGTCGAGCCCAGCCGCACTTCAGAAATCGTATTCCACTCGTTACATTCGCTACATTGGCCTTGCCAACGAGGAAAATCAGCACCACATTCGGTACAAACGTAAGCCGTCTTGGTTTTCGCCATGTGTCATCTCCGCTATGATGCTGGCATACTAAGTGCTTAACTTATCAATGCACAACAATTAATTGACACCTGCCCCCAAGCAGGGCTTTGCTGGATGAATATTGAAGATTACCGCCCCTTGATTGAGCAACTGAAGCCCTTGGTCAAAGAGCCTGACTTTGAGGATTTGCTTGCTCGATTTCTGCGCTCAGAGCCGACTAAGAAACAGTTTTTCATCAAAATGGAATTAAAGCGGCTGGCCGAACCTTGCATTCGGGTCATCGACGTGCGCAGTCGTGCGGGCGAATCTTTCCGAGAAGTCAAAGCTGGTAGTATCACCCATTACTTAGATAGCCCTACTCAAGCGGTGTTTGATGCCCAAATGAAGATATTTGGCCGCTATACCATGGGAGTTTATGAGGCGGTCATTGAAAAAGACAAAGCGCTCCGCGCAGCCTCCAAAATGCAGGTATCGGCAGTTGCAGAAGAGCAAGCTGACGATCAGCAAAGCGTCGCCAGTGCCATGTATAACTTGCCGCTGCTGCATTTGGGTAAGTCGGTCAAACGTCAGTCAGAGCGGTTGATATTATCTGCCAAAGTGACCGCCACCCTGCCTGCGGACCGTGAAATCGAAGCGTCAATCTCTGACTTCTCTATCCAAGGAATGAAACTGCGGGTAGATGCTCACATCTACCTCATCGAGAAAGCGCAAATCACCGTCGATCTCAGCTTCATGCGCGCCCGTGATGATCATCAAGGCGGCCATTGGCAAGCCACTTATCGTTTATTGGGGATTCATAAGCAGAACAACTTATACAAGTGGTTGCGGCTGCAACGGATCGACAATGACTCCTTACTAAGTGAGCGCATTCAGCGCTATTTTGAAGCCCAACACAAACGCCTGACCGTAGATACCGATGCATCGGTCGAATCCGTCAGAGCGCGTGGTTTCGAAGATGCTTACTTTCGCCAAATGTCGGCAGTGCCGGTACTCATTGGTTTAGGTGATAACGGCTTAGAACCGCAAGTAGCCCTGCGCAGCGAGGCCAATAGCGCTATTTTCGATTTCTGGCGCGGGCTTGATGGCAATGTCTGGCTTGGTGATGTGTTCACGCCGTCTCGCCTGAGAGAAATGGCTGCTAATGCACGCAGCGGCCAATCCACGTTATTTTATTGCTTTAACCACTTATCCGGCGGCAAACTGCATTATTACGTAGCCAGCCACCAGCAATTAGTCAAAGAAGGGCTGATTGACTTATTTTTTGGTTTCGCCAGCCACCGCGATAGCTGGCGGGTATTCTCTGCCTCAATTCACACCTTATCGGTCGACGATGCCGAGCGACCTTTGTCGCTCCCCGATGACTTGCCAGAATACAAGCACGAGCCAATGGATCGAGCGACCCGCTCAAGGCTAAAACCGCTAAAAGGCGTGATTTACCTATTTGATGTCACCAGCCGGACCGGCACCAATTGTTATCGAAGCAACTACAGTGCTGCCGACCAAAATCCCAATGACCTGAAACGTTTCCAAATTGCTACAGGTAAAACAGCGGTGCATGAAGAAGCCTTTGAGTTTCGTCATCAACGCAGCGAAGTTCGTTACCTATACCGCACGCCAATCGATGCCAAAATAGCCGAGCGAGCCGCCACCGGCACTACCTTGAATTTATCTGGGAAAGGCTTGCAAGTGCAGCTGAAAAAACCTCTGCCGTTGGCAATTGGCGATCCAATCTCAATCTCGCTGCCGCAACTGCAAAAGCTCAACAGCAAAGTGAAGCTGATGGAAGTGCCCTACCGAGTGGTGGCGATGAACCAATCGCAAACCTTGATCAGCATGCGGATCAACTCGGACACGGTGCATCCAACCGTGGTGCCATTTCTCAAGCAGTTGCTCAAAACCAATGACAAAAAACTCAAACGTGCAGCCGAGAATCTCGCGCTGCCAGAGTATGTCAGTAGCTTGCGCAACATGTTGGTGCCAACGTTACCGCACCCAGCCATGTTTGTTAGCCGAGTGGATAAAAAAATCGGCATCAGCCATATCGCCAGCAGCAATGATGACAACGGCCTCGTCAGCTTTCTCCAGCAGCTATTTGGCCAAACCGAAGCGAAATTTGCCGAAGGTGTCAATCTAACGTTTTTACAGCGTGGCGAGCGTTTCAATCAGACCATGCTGCGACCGCTTCGAGTGCTCCAAGAGGGTGGCGATATTTGCTACGTCGAATGTTTAGTCGCGGCGGTACGAAACTACAAAGGCGACATCAACCAGATTGACTGCTTATACGTGATGAACAACACCGAGCCAGAGCAGATCCGCGCATTTATCGAAGCGGCGAAGAAAAAATCTGATTTATTTGCCCTGCGCCTGACCCTGTCGCGCTACGGCAACCCAGACATGATGTCGATTAATAAAGAGCTGCACTACATCAGTGACTACGCCACCCACAAGGCGCAAGCCCTTGAAAAAGAGCTGGCCTCAATCATGGGAATTGGCGAGATCATCGACATCACCGACGAGATGTTGATTCGGACAGGCCTGCATCAGTCTGTCCAGAATGCCAAAGAAGCGAGTTAGCTGTTGCTACTTGCCAGTAGGTAATAAATGCCTTCAAGGCCGTGGTATTTCAGGGCGGTTGTGGCTTTAGCCGCAACCACGGGTTTTGCATGATAAGCCACACCCAATGCCGCCGCCGCCATCATGACCAAATCATTGGCACCATCGCCAGCGGCAACAGTTTGTGATGGTGGGATATCAAACTGCTGTGCTAGCGCAACCAGCGTATCGGCTTTGCGTTGGGCGTCGACAATGTCGCCAAGTACCTTGCCGGTGAGCTTGCCATCGATGATTTCCAACACATTGGAGACCGCCGCATCCAGCGGTAACGTATCTTTCAGGTAATCGGCAAAATAGGTAAAACCACCAGAAGCAATCGCCACCCGCCAGTTTTTCTGACGCAGAGCAGTCACTAGCTCCGGTAACCCAGGCGACATGGGTAACTGCTCACGCACCTCAGCCAGAATGGCTTCATCGGCATCGGTTAAGGTCGCTACTCGAGCTCGCAGACTTTCGGCAAAATCGAGCTTACCTTGCATGGCCAGCTCGGTCACTTCAGCAACTTGCTCTCCGACACCTGCTAATTTCGCAATTTCGTCAATGCACTCAATCTCAATGGCTGTTGAGTCCATATCCATCAGCAGTAACCCGGGTTGCTCAACTGAGGGCGCATCCGTTAAGAGGTTAAATTCCCACAAGCGTTCAGCGGCCAAATCGGCCAGTGCTTGCAAATCATCTGGCACCGCCGCCAAACCAAGTACCAATGCGCCCATGCTCGCTGGCTGATACAGGCTCGCGAGGCAATCGCTACGCACGACATCCACTGCGATCAAAGCGATAATTTCAGCCAAATCCTGAACGTTAAGCAGCCCCTGAATCACCAACCGACATTGCTCTTGCGCTAATGGCGCAGCTAACGGCGTCGCGCCTTGGTGCTCAGCTTGGCTAACAATGGTCAGTTGGCTGGCGTCGCACGCGGTCACAGCGCAGGGTTTATACTGCTCGATAAGCGCCGTTAAATATGCAGATTGAGTTTGTTTACTCGGATCGATGATGATCTGATGACAGAAGTTCAAAAGCTAACTCCACAGAAGATGTTTTATTCAGTGGCGATATGGTAGTAGGCTTAACAATGTGCGTAAACCTTTAAGATTTGGACACTATGGCTCAATCTACTATTCGCTTGTCACCAAGACGCCGTAGCCGCTTTATTCAGCTGCTATTGGCGATTGTCTTGCTGTTGGTGGTGTTTCAGATCATGCGGGTTTACCAGTTGGGGCGGCATGACATGTTAATGTCCCAATCACGCAGCCTGACCCGCGCCATTGTTGAGCAAAGCGCCGCAGCCGCCCTGCCCGCAATGCGCAATCAGGACGATAGCGCGCTGGCAGATATGGCCAATGTCTTGATCCAGAATCCGGCGATTTATGACGTTGCGGTTTATGACAACCAAGGTTTGCTGCTCGCCACCAATGATAATTATGTGTCACTCAGAGAGCGTTTGCCTGAGCTGACCACCACCGATCACGCCGAACAACTCAGTAGCCGAGTAACGTCTATCTACGATCAGGGTGAAGTCGTTGGCTTCATGCAATTGACGCTGTCATATGCAGCTTTACAGCACGATACTCGCGATCAAATGAGGCAATTGGACGATCAAATGCGATTGGCGTTGATCCTAGCTGCACTGGCCGGATTCCTATTTTCGGGCAGTATTCGCCGAGGCATCCGAGCGGCCACTCGGATCCGCAGTCAAGAGCGGGTCTATAAAGAACCAGTCAAACCAGCATCTTCCGCTGACCAAACAGGCTCTAGCGACTAATCAGGCTCAGTTCGATAAATCACCATGCCCCGAGCTTGGTAGTTTTTCAGTGCATGCGGATGATCTAGATCGCAAGTATGAACCCATACTCTGGTTGCCTGCCATTGCCAAGCTTGTTCAATCGCTTGGCTCAACAAGTAGCCACCAAGCTTTCGATCGAGAAAATCAGGTGCAACACCAAAGTAAGCAATTTGCACGCTACCATCGGCTTGCTTCTCTAGCTCAAAATAACCAGCCGGCGTTCCTTGCCAAAGCAACATAAAGAGTCGTAGCTGATCACGGTGCGCGTAATCGCGCCACTGCTGATCGCTCCAACTCGCTTTATCAAACCACTGCCAAGCAGCACCGACGTACTGATAGAAAAATCGGTTCAGCTCAAATTGCCGCTGCTGACACTCGATCACCTGAGCATCTATGGAAGGCGCAGGTTTAGCCTGCAACGACGCCGGTTGAGTCATCTCTAAATAGTAAATCGTCATTGTTTAACTGCGATAAAGCTGCATCGCGATATTAAAATACTGGGCGATCAGTAATAGCCGAAGCATCCACAACACCAAAGCGAAATAGCGCAACAAAAAAGAAAGCCCCGACACATTCGTGCCGGGGCTATTTACATCGATTGCAAGTTCCTGTTTGCGAGTCGTTCCCTCTTACATTCCGTTGCGATGTCCGTCCCTGAATCGTTCCTGATCAATCCCAGATCGTCCAGCATCCATTCAAAGCTCTATCCAGAGCCATCTCGTTCCGTGCTTCCTGCTGGCTATCCTCAGCCTGCGTCCTAGTTAGCGTCCTGCCAACGAGGAATAAAGATACAGCATTATTGATTTAGAACAATTGTTTCATTCCGCTTAATTTCTCAGACACCAAATTGAAACAAATCATAAAAACAAGTAACACCCTGTAATAAATAGACATTTATTAAAACAAGAACAAATAACAAGCAAGTCATTGGTGATATCACTCACACGCTTTGTAAGAGATATCTCACAAAGAGATGGCAAATATCTGCTTGCGTTGTTGCCGACAATGGAGTGGCGCCCATTGCGAGCGCCCAAAAGAAAGGCCCCAAACCTTTTACAGGTTCGGGGCCGAGTAGCATTGTGCAAGTTTCCGTTTGCTAGAGAAATCCCTTACACATTCCTTTGCTTCGCTCTTCCTTGAACGTTCCTCGTACTCCTTGTACGTGTCCAGAGTCCTTTCAAAGCATCTTCCTGATGCCATCTACTTCCTAGTGCTTCCTGCAGACCATCCTAGTCTTGAATCCCTGTGTCAGCGTCCTGCCAACACTTGCTAATTTACGCCGATGCCCCAAAAGGACAATGTCAGCAAAATAAAAAATATTCACGATGGCTGAATTTATAAACAGCAACAAACATATAACAATTTAAATTCAATAAGTTAATAAAAGTTGTTGAGAAAATTTATGCGTAATAACCCTGATAAATCGCACATTGTTGTGAGATATTTCGCACAAAGGCATGGTGCGTTTTGGTAATTCTGAGAGAGGCTGAAAACAACCGAATTGACTTATTCATAGCAAGCCATAAAAAGAAAGGCCCCAAACCTTTTACAGGTTCGGGGCCGAGTAGCATTGTGCAAGTTTCCGTTTGCTAGAGAAATCCCTTACACATTCCTTTGCTTCGCTCTTCCTTGAACGTTCCTCGTACTCCTTGTACGTGTCCAGAGTCCTTTCAAAGCATCTTCCTGATGCCATCTACTTCCTAGTGCTTCCTGCAGACCATCCTAGTCTTGATTCCCTGTGTCAGCGTCCTGCCAACAGTTGCTAATTTACGCCGATGCCCCAAAAGGACAATGTCAGCAAAATAAAAAAAATTAACTAAGGCTGAATTGGTAAGCAGTAACAACGATATAACAACATAAATTCAACAAGTTAATAAACGTTAACGAGAAATTTAATGCACAGCAACACTGATAAGTCGCACAGTGTTGTGAGATATTTCGCACAACACAAGGGCTGCTTTGCCATGGCTGCTACGGTCCGCGGCGCTCGGCATCGTCGGCCTGACCATTGGCACATGCCGTCGCAATACCTCGGGAATCAAGGACGAGTAATACCGCGCGAGGCATCACAATGCACTAATAGCCAGATGGAATACTATGAATGTTGGAGTCGCCGCAATGGCGCAAGACATCATCTAACAAGCCAGAAGCGCCAAACCGGAAGTGACTACTGACCACCCAACTGCGACCACAAATTTGCTCGGCCAACTCTAAATAAGCATCGGCTTGCTCGAGGGTACGAATACCGCCTGCAGCTTTAAAACCGCAACTGCCACCGCTACGGCGGATCGCTTCGAGCATAATACGGGCCGCTTCGAGGGTTGCATTCACGGGCACTTTGCCGGTGCTGGTTTTAATAAAATCAGCGCCTTCGGCAATCACTTGTTGGCTGAGTTGAGCAATCAGGTCAGTCGGTAATTCACCGGTTTCGAGGATCACTTTTAGTCGCACTTTCGTGCCGCATTCAGCTTTGACGGCTCCCACCATGTCACGGCCAATATCCAAATTGCCCTGTATGGCTTGTCGGTAGGGATAGACCAAGTCCACTTCGGCAGCCCCCGCCGCGATTGCCGCTTGCGTTTCTGCCACCGCTTGCGCAATGTCGCTGTTGCCATGTGGAAAGTTGACCACAGTTGCCACCTTAATGGCGGCCGCATCCGCTTGCGCCAAGGCGTATTTGGCAATGTGGACAAACTGCGGCCAGACACACACCGCGGCAGTTTGGCCCACCGGCGAACTGGCTCGTTGGCACAATTCCACCACGCTGGTATCGGTGTCGGTGTCATTTAACGCGGTCAGATCCATCAGACTCACAACTTTGCGTGCTAACGCGTCAAACTCCGACATGGCAATTCTCCTCAACAATGATGTGTAATCATCATAATACAACTAGCCGAAATTAAAGATAAAAACTGATTGTTTGGGTCACTGCGCACGACTCCGTATAATAGCCAGCGATTTTTGGCGAGGCGAGACAACATGATAACCCCAGACAATGCCCAGCGATTTGGCGGAATTGGCCGCTTATATGGTCAACAGCAACTCGAATGGCTGACTCAAGCCCATGCCTGCGTGATCGGCATTGGCGGTGTTGGCAGTTGGGCCGCTGAAGCACTCGCTCGCTCTGGCGTTGGTCAAATCACCCTGATTGATATGGATGATATTTGTATCAGCAACACCAACCGCCAAATTCACGCACTTGACCACACCCAAGGCATGGTCAAAGTCGATGCCATGGCCGAGCGCATTCTGGCCATCAACCCAAGTTGTTTGGTCAATCCAATTGCTGAATTTATCAGTACCGACAATCAACGCGATTTACTCCACGACGGCCTCGATGTGGTGATTGATGCGATTGATTCGATTGCCGCGAAAACTGCACTCATTGCCTACTGCAAACGCAACAAACTGCCGCTGATTGTTTCCGGTGGTGCGGGCGGGCAAACCGATCCTCGACAAATCACTAGTGGCGATCTGGCCAAAACCACCCACGATCCGCTCCTTGCTAAGATCCGCAACCAATTGCGTCGCGAGCACAACTTCAGTAAGAATCCGAAACGGAAATTTGGCGTCGAGTGCATTTATTCAACCGAGCAGTTGGTCTACCCACAGGCTGATGGCAGTGTCTGCGCCAGCAAAACCAGCAGCGCTGAAGATGGCAGTATTCGGCTTGATTGTAGCTCTGGTTTCGGCGCAGCAACGATGGTCACCGCTACCTTTGGCCTGATGGCAGCAGCGCGCGGTATTGACAAACTGCTGGCGAAACGACAGCGCCAACACAGTGCGCAAAAGTCAACAGATTAGGTTTTAAGTTGTTGCTGGAGCTGCTCGATAGCAGCACTAATGCCACTTTGACGAGTCATCGACAGTTGTTGGAAAAAGGCCTGCTGAGCGAGCCAATCACGGCCATCAAATTGCCGCTGTTCGGCAACAGCTAGCCGATTGAAGTCGAGCGCCAGCAAATGCAGCATACCGCGAACCACATTGGCCTCGCTGTCGACCAAGCACTGCCAACCTGATTCTCCGTGCTCAAGCTGCAACCATGTCGCGCTCTCACAATCATGGATCAAATACTGCGGCGCTCGCTCGGCCTTCAATGCACTTGGCAGTGCCTTGCCAACGATTATTAAACGGCTTAGCGTTTGCTGCCAGCTTTGCCCGACTTTCAACGCCGCAACAGCCTCATCCAGATCCAAATGATTATTCTCTGCCGACACCGCGGTTTCTGTGTCGCCTTGATGAGCCGCATCAATCGCGGCGATCAGTTGATCAATATCCTGTTGATTGGAGTAACAGCCCAATGACAACCTCAGTGTCACCGGCTCCCCGAGGGCTGCCAACAGCGGATGAGCGCAGTGCTTGCCTAAACGCACGGCCACGCCGAACTGATCGAGATACTGAGCCAGATCTTGCGGGTGAATCCGGTCGCTGACGAACGATTGCACCGCCACTTGCTCGGCAGGAGCTGCGATCAGGCGGATGCCATCAATGGCAGCCAAACGCTGTTGAGCATAGGCCAATAACGCCGCTTCTTGTTGCTGCCAGTCCTCAGGCAATTGCTCGAGAAATGCGACCGCACTGGCCAAGCCAATGGCGCCTGCGATATTCGGCGTGCCGGCTTCAAAACAATGGGGAGGCTGTGCCCAACTGGCCGTGTCATAGCTGACCGCTTCAACCATCTCGCCGCCAGTTTGCCAAGGCTGACACTGGTTGAGCATGTCATTGCTCAGTAAAACCCCACCAATGCCGGTTGGACCATACATCTTATGACCCGAAAAGGTATAAAAATCAGCGCCTAATTCAGCGACATCAACAGTGAGATGAGCCGCTGCCTGAGCACCATCGATCAGTACTTTGGCATCGTATTGATGGGCCAAGGCGATCATGTTCGCGACCGGATTGACAGTCCCCAACACATTCGACACATGAGTCAGTGCCACCAGTTTCGGCCGTCGCTGCAGTAATTGTTGGAACGCTTGCTGATCTAATTCACCAGTGGCTAGCACCGGAATAATGGCTAATTCAGCATTGCGAGCACGACAAACCTGCTGCCACGGAATTAAATTGGCATGGTGCTCTAGGCCGCTGACCACCAGCAAATCGCCAGCATTTAGTTGCTGAAGCGCCCAGCTATAAGCGACAAAATTAATCGCTTCGGTACACCCTCTGGTCCACACCAAATTGCGGGCCGACATGCCAAAATAGCCCGCCACCTTGGCCCGCGCTTGTTCAAATTGCTCGGTTGCTCGAGCTGCAATGGTATAGCCAGCCCGATGGACGTTAGCGTTGTCGCGGCGGTAAAAATGTTGAATCGCCGCCAGCACAGGCGCTGGCTTTTGACTGGTCGCCGCACTATCGAGATAGGCCAACGGCTGGCCATTAATACGTTGTTGAAGCGCGGGAAACTGGTGGCGAATGTTTTTGTTCAAGTTGACGTCCGACGATGACAGGGGCAACAAGGGCTGGGCCGCTATTTTCCACCATCAATCAATCGATAGCAATTAGGCCACGGGATGGATTTAGTTGCCGCCCACTCTTGCCGCCCATTAATGGAGCTGCGTTAGCTGTTCAAGCCGATCAATGGACAACACATCAGCTGGCGCCTGCTCCATTTGATTGCGGCGAAACCAGACCGCCTTCATGCCAATAATCTTCGCTGGCTGAACATCTCGCCGCAGACTATCACCGATCACCGTGATCTGGTGCGGCGGGCATTTCAGACGCATCATGATCCGCAGTAAAAAAGCCGGCGAACCTTTTTGCAAGCCGACATCATTCGGGCAAAAGTAACCAGCAATGTAGTGCGCCAAATTAGCTTTGGTAAACACCTGCTCGATATCTGCTGGCGTCGATTCTTTAGCGCCACTGGCAATGTAGATATCACCGCGCTGGGATAGAAAACGCAAAGCCTGCTCCGCGCCTTCGATCACTTCAATCCGCGGCCAATCACACATTTTGCCGGTCATACCGGGCAAATCAGTCATTAGGGTATTGCCCCAGTCAAACAAATAAATGGGTTTCATCCGCACAAGTTCCAACTCAATGGCGATTAGGTTCTGTTCTGAGCAAGCCAGCGATCCAAATGGTTAGCAAAATCTCGCCGTTCCGTTTGTGAGATGGGTGGCGGTCCGCCGGTGGCAACCCCAGAGGCGCGCATGGTATCCATAAAATCGCGGATATTAAGGCGCGCTCTGACATTGGCTTCACTGTACCATTCACCTCGAGGGTTGAGCACCTTAACGCCCTTATCAATCAACTCTGCCGCAAGCGGAATATCAGCGGTGATCACCAAATCACCGGCTTCCGAGCGCCTGACGATCTCATGATCGGCAACATCATGGCCGCTAGCAACCTGCACCATCTTGACCCACTTAGTGGCCGGCACTCGCATGGCATGATTGGCAACTAAGGTGGTCTCAGTTGCCGTCCGCTCCGCGGCCCGAAACAGCACTTCTTTAATCACGCCGGGGCAAGCGTCGGCATCTACCCATATTTTCACTATTTGTCCTCATGACCTTAGCAAGTTTCGGTTTCTGCGCTTGTCTTCAACGCCAAAATCGATAGTCTAAGGTTTGTTGAATTTTCAACTGCTAGGAAGTTATACCATGCATTTAGTCATGTTTGATGTTGATGGAACCCTGACGCGCTCATGTCAGTATGATCAGGCATGCTACGCCGCAACCATGAAGCACATTACCGGCTTAGAGGTTGATACCAACTGGCACAACTACAGTCATGTTACCGATTCAGCGGTCACCGAAGAAATACTCGTCAACAACAAGCTGTCACTGGCATTGGCCGCCGAAGCAGAATGCCACTTCGCCATTCGCCTGCGGACCATGCAAGCCAACGATCCTGAAATGTTTGCGCCGCTTGCAGGCGCGCCAGTCATGCTCCAACAACTGAAACAAGCGGGTGTGGCACTGGCTATTGCAACTGGCTGCTGGCGCGATAGCGCGTTGATCAAACTGGAGCATAGCGGCGTTGCCGTCGATGGCATCCCCATGGCGACCGCATCCGATGCCCATACGCGCCAGCAAATCATGCAACTAGCGGAAAAGCGAGCGGCGCAATGTTATGGCATTAACCGCTTCGATAGCGTGATTTACATTGGCGACGGCAGCTGGGATGTGCGCTGTTCTCGTGAGTTAGGCTACCACTTTATTGGCGTCGGCGCTGAAACAGACAACTTACGCTCGCTCGGCGTCTGCCACATTCTCGAAGACTATTCAGATCCTGAACGACTGTGGGACTTACTCGCAGAGTTCGGTGTTCATCGCCACAGCATGTTGGCTTAAAACGATTGGCTGACAACCTTGGTTTAAGTCGAACTGGTGCGGCTAAACAGCTCATTACTGTTGCGCCACAGACACTCAGCAATATCGCTCTTTGACTCAGTTCTCAGCGCCGCCAATTGGTCTAACACTTGAGGCAAATACAAGGGCGAATTACGCTGCCCTTGTCGCCCATTTATCGGCATATCCGGCGCATCGGTTTCCAGCAGTAGTGACGCCAATGGCAACTGTGCAACAGCTTGCCGAGTTTTATTGGCCCGCGGATAAGTAATGGTGCCACCAATCCCCAGTTTCATCCCCAGCCGGATATAACTTGCACCGAGTTCAACACTGCCCGAAAAGGCATGAACAACTCCCTTAATACCTTGGAATTGCTTGAGTAGTTGCTGCAACTCGGCGTGGGCTTTACGTACGTGCAACACCACGGGTAAATCGAACTGTTGCGCCAATGCCAACTGCTCGCTGAGCAGATCGATCTGTTTGCTCATTTGCGCAGGCGCAGCAACCGCATCCAAGCCACATTCGCCGATTGCGACGAGTGGACTATTGGATTCGGCCAGTAGCTGCGCCACTCGACTTGCCAGCAGCGCAATATCAGCCTGCCGGTGTCGCTCAGTCCAATAAGGGTGCAACCCCAGCGCACACACCACACCATAATTTTGGGCCAGCTCAATCACGGCCTGCCAGTTGCCAGTATGGACCGCTGGGACCAATAAATTACTCACGCCAACTTGCCGACATTGCTGCCATATTTGCTGCCGATCCGAGTCAAACGACTGAAAATCGAAATGACAGTGACTGTCGAATAAGGCCAGCGGTGCATTCTGTTTAAAGACTTGATTCATGGCAGCAATACGCGCAAAATGTGCGCGATGTCACAGGAGTTTGTTGTATGAAAATAGTCAGAGCCGATCTCAGTCATATTGATGATCTTGGCGAACTATTTGACAAATATAGACAATTTTATGGCCAACACGGCGATCTCTCAACCGCTAAGCGGTTTATTCGCGATCGTCTGTGGAATGAAGAATCTGTCATTTTCTTGGTCATGAGCAGCGCCAATCAACCGGCGGGCTTTGCTCAGTTGTATCCAACTTACTCTTCTGTATCGATGCGCCGCGTGTGGATCCTCAACGATGTGTTTATCGATCCGGCCTACCGCGCCAGTGGTTACGCCAAAGCACTACTCGATAAAGTCATTGAATTTGGCGGTCAAAGTAACGCTCTTGCCCTAAAGCTTGCCATTGCCGCCGACAATGATGCAGGCAAAAGCCTGTATGAAAGCTGCGGCTTCAGCCGTATCAGCCAGTTCGATCACTACACCTTGCGACTCGATGAAGGCCGTATTAGCAAGTAACTACAAATTGCTGTCTGTGACCCCCTCAATAGATAACCTCCTTAAATTAAGTAATCATAACCACGGCTAGAAACAACAGCACAACGACTGTTGATCGTATAAACAAAAATAACGTGGTAACAAAATGCTAGGTAACAACAACACATGGCAACTGCCCGCAGTTGCTCTGGCGGTTTCGGCTGCCTTAATTTCCGCATGCGGCGGCGGGGGCTCCAGCTCAAGTCCTTCGCCCAGCAATCCAACAACCCCCAACAGTGCCAGCCTCGATATGAGCGCCGTGGCAGTGGAAGACAATGACACTGGCTTACCTGCCGATTGGTATCGAAAAGGCGTGTTCTTAGAGATCTTCGTTCGCTCCTACTTCGACAGCAATGGCGATGGCTACGGCGACTTTGACGGTTTAACGGCAAAGCTCGATTACATTGAATCACTCGGCGTCAAAGGTATTTGGCTAATGCCGACGATGAGTAGCCAGGATCGAGACCACGGTTATGCCGTGACCGATTACCGTGGCTATGAACAGGATTATGGCGATGCCGAGAGCTTCAAACGCTTTTTAGATGAGGCTCATGCGCGCGGTATTGGCGTCATCATCGACTATGTGATCAATCATAGCGCCGCTGAAAATCCATTATTTTTAGATTCAGTCGATAGCATTGAAGACAAGCGAGATTGGTACATGTGGCGCAGTGACTATGTTTACTGGCCGCAACCTTGGGGCTCGGGAGATACTTGGCACAGCCGCAATGGAGCTTACTATTTCGGCATATTCTGGGATCAGATGCCGGACTTTAACCTGCAAAATCCAGATGTGCTCGATTACCACTACCACTCGCAGCGATATTGGCTCAACCTTGGCGTTGATGGCTTTCGCTTTGACGCCGTCTCGCACCTCGTCGAGGGCGAAGATGGCCAACTAGAAGGTCATCCAGAAACCTTCACCATCCTCAAGCAAATTCAGGATAACGTCAGCCAGTATCAGAACCGCTACATGGTTTGTGAGTCTCCCAGCCATTCGTTTGAGATGGCGAGTGATGAGGTGTGTGGTTCGGCTTTTGGTTTTGGCCTCAACTATGCGCTGGTAAACACAGCAAGAACTGGCACCCTAGACCCTGCCCTTAACGGCTATCTCACTCATCCGAATATCCACAACACAGCCTTGGTGCTGGCTAATCATGATCGCTTTGCCGGCGCGCGTTTAATGGAGCAATTCAACGGTAATGAAGCGCGCTACAAAATGGCTGTTGCCAGCCTGCTGACCTTGCCGGGGATCCCTTTTATCTACTACGGCGAGGAAATTGGCATGAGCCACAATGGCCAAGGTAATGATTGGGATCTGCGGGCGCCGATGAGTTGGACAGGCGATAGCCGGACCGGCGGATTCACCGAAAGTTCGCCGTACCGGGATTTAGCCAATAACGTGACAAGCTATAACGTGGCAGCGCAACAAGCGGATCCGGACTCGCTGCTTAATTTTTACAAGCAGATGATTGCATTACGTAATGCTGAAGCAACGTTGCAAACCGGCGATCTCACCTTGCTTGAAGCTGGCTCTAACTCGGTGCTGAGCTTTATTCGAACCGAGGGCGATGAAGAGCTGCTGGTGATCTTGAACTATAGCGCCAGCTCCCGAACTATTTCGCTGAATTTGGAAACTAACAGCGAATGGCAGGAGATTTATCCGGCGCTCAGTGGTTCGATTACTGCAGCGAGCAATGGCGCAACGAGCTTGCTCCAGCCAGCGCTATCGATAGAAGTGTACCGTCGACATTAGCGGCTGCGTTGGTGAAACAAGTCGCAGGAGCTTCGAAGTGAATAGTCACTTCTTCGATGAGGCTCTCGGAGCGGCAGTCAATAAGTAGCGATATGAGGTGCTTCAGCCAGCATGGAAGCTGGCTGCAGAGCGCTCCAAGGATGGACTTGAGCGTCACCGAATGGCGCTACTTGTTGGCTGCTGCGCTGGCAGAAACAAGTCGCGGGAGCTTCGAACTGAACAGTCATTGTGCGTGACGCCGTGAAATCATCCATGATGGCTCGGCTGCCGCTTCCCTGCGGCAGACGCACTTCAATGAATATTCACTTCTTCGACAAGACTTTCGGAGCGGTAGTCAATAAGCAGCGATGTGAGGTGCTTCAGCCAGCAGGGAAGCTGGCTGCAGAGCGCTCCAAGGATGGACTTGAGCGTCACCGAATGGCGCTGCTTGTTGGCTGCTGCGTTGGAAGAAAAAAGCGCAGGAGCTTCGAACTGAATAGTCATTGTGTGTGACGCCGTGAAATCATCCATGATGGCTTAGCTTTTAAAGTAGGCTACCAACTTCTACCTCAGACACGCTGTAAATACTTCCCTGTAAGCTCTACCGCCGCATCCCTGCTGCGGAAGGTCTTCGACAGAAATTGGCAGCCCACTTTTGAGCCGATTGAAATCCTAAGACTCAATTGGAGCGGTAAACAAGTAGCGATGTGAGGTGCTTCAGCCAGCATGGAAGCTGGCTGTAGAGCGCTCCAAGGATGGACTTGAGCGTCACCGAATGGCGCTGCTTGTTGGCTGCTGCGCAGGCAGAAACAAGTCGCAGGAGCTTAATGCTCTCGGGTTTTGTGGAATTGAATGTCTGGATAACGTTCCATGGCAAGGTTCAAGTTCACCATGGTTGGCGCAATGTAAGTCAGGTTGTCACCACCGTCCAGCGCCAAGTTTGACGACACTTTACGTTGGAATTCATCCAGCTTCTTGGCGTCATCACAAGTCACCCAACGAGCCGTTGCCACGCTGACCGACTCATAAATCGCATCCACTTTGTATTCCGTTTTCAAGCGAGCAACAACCACATCAAACTGCAGCACACCAACAGCGCCCACAATCAGATCATTACTATCAATCGGGCGGAATACTTGCACTGCACCCTCTTCTGAAAGCTGCACCAAGCCCTTGAGCAATTGCTTTTGCTTCAGAGGATCTTTCAAACGAATGCGACGGAACATTTCCGGCGCAAAGTTTGGAATGCCAGTGAACTTAAAGGTTTCACCTTGCGAGAAGGTATCGCCAATTTGAATCGTACCGTGATTGTGCAAACCGATGATATCGCCAGGATAGGCTTCATCGGCATGGCTTCGATCGCCGGCTAAGAAGGTCACCGCATCAGAAATGCTCACATCCTTGCCAATTCGAACATGGCGCATCTTCATGCCTTTGGTGTACTTGCCTGAGCAAATCCGCATAAAAGCAATTCGGTCACGGTGCTTTGGATCCATGTTGGCCTGAATCTTAAACACGAAGCCAGAAAACTTCTCTTCGCTCGCCTCAACCGCACGCTCATCAGTTTGACGAGGCTGAGGTGTTGGCGCCCATTCGGTCAAACCATCGAGCATGTGATCAACGCCAAAGTTACCCAAGGCGGTACCAAAAAATACCGGTGTAAGTTCGCCTGAATCAAACAGCTCTTGATCAAATTCATTGGACGCACCAACCACCAGCTCCAACTCTTCACGCAAGAGTTCGGCTAAACCATCGCCAATTTTTTCATCCAACTCAGGGTTATCAAGACCTTTGACGATTTCCAACTCCTGTATGGTGTGTCCCTGACCGCTGGAATACAAAATCACTTCATCACGCAGCAAGTGGTAAACGCCTTTAAATTCCTTACCACAACCAATCGGCCAAGTGATCGGCGCGCACATGATGTTGAGCTCATTTTCAACTTCGTCGAGCAATTCCATTGGATCGCGAATATCGCGGTCAAGCTTGTTCATGAAGGTGACAATCGGCGTATCGCGCAAACGCGTCACTTCCATCAACTTGCGAGTTCGATCCTCCACACCTTTGGCCGCGTCAATTACCATCAGGCAAGAGTCCACTGCAGTTAGGGTGCGGTAGGTATCTTCCGAGAAATCTTCGTGGCCCGGGGTATCGAGCAGGTTGACCAAGGCATCGCCATACGGGAACTGCATGACAGAGGTGGTCACCGAGATGCCCCGCTCTTTTTCCATCTCCATCCAGTCGGACTTAGCATGTTGCCCGGAGCCACGACCTTTGACCGTACCGGCTTTTTGGATCAGGTTTCCGTACAACAACACTTTTTCGGTAATGGTGGTCTTACCGGCGTCGGGGTGCGAGATAATGGCAAACGTGCGTCGTTTTGCCACTTCCTCAAGAAATGCTAAATCAGACATAAAATGAATACGTTACGATTAAAGTGCTCGGTCGAGGATCAGACTCGACACAGGGCTTGAAAAAATTGCCGGGCATTGTAGCAGAAAAGGCCACCAAAAGGAGACGATAAAACAATGAAACCAGCAGTGCCCGAACACCACTGGTTGTTTGGTTGATTGTGTCGGAAACAGCGGACTGCCACAGGCTAAATCGACGTTACCCAGTCCGGCAAGATTTCGAGCGCTAACATTTCGAGTTGGCGATCGAGGCCAAATAAAATCGCCAGAGCTAAACCAATCAGCGTGACGCCCAGTAAGTTTTTACCCCAGTTGGACGCACCTTTTAGTCGGCTCACCTTCAAGCCAGAAAAATAGCCAATCAACACCAGCGGAACCGCCGTACCAATACCAAAGGTCAACATCACCATAAATGCCATTAACAGGCTTTCACCGGTTGATGCCAGTGCAATGGCCGTTCCCAGCGTCGGACCGACACAAGGCAACCACACCAGCCCCAACGACGCGCCAATCAAAAACTGAGCGCCGTTGCCCGAGCCATTGATTTGAGTTTGACCAAAGCGCCCCACAAATAGCGATAGCGCGTAAGATAATCGCTGATTGAGTACTGGGATCAGCAGTACCGCGCCCATCACTAACATCAAGCCAATGGAAAAATAGCGCAACAGCTCGGTCGACAAGCCAAAGCTAAGCAAAGCGAACGTGAGCACCGTACCGGCAAAAGCGAACGCCAAACTAATTCCCAATGCCAACGCAATCACCCCCGTTTTAGAGGCTTGCATCGAGGATGCCGTAACAGCGGGGATCATCGGCAGCACGCATGGCGATAATAAGCTCAACAGGCCGGCCACGAATGCAAGTGGTATCGCAGTCAATTCCATTATTTGCTCTCAGCAGCTTTTAGCGCCGCGAAAATTTTATCTTCTCGGGTTTCAGCCACACTAAACCAAAGACGCTGCTCACCTTTCATCAACACCAAGGTGGATTGGCGAGGGGCTTTGAAATGACTCACCCATTGCTTTTGATCGTCAAAATCGACTTCTAACAAAGTGATGCTTGAATCGGGGTGTTGCTCAAAATAGCGCTTGAGAATTTTTGCTTGTTTGGCACAAGTAGGGCACCACTTGGCTTTAACATCAATCAGCACTACTTGCTGATCGGCTTGTAATTGCTGATAAGTTTGTTCGTTAAACGGTTGTGCAGTTGCAATGGTTGACACCAACCCCAACAGCAACACCAATCCAGTGAATAATTTACTCATGACTAGCTCCTCTCAAATATCCATAAATGGCTCTGCTTGATTGCAGATAATTGAGAAGACAGAACGCTCGGCAGATTTCTTTCAGAAAAGAGCCCTCTCGAGTTGCAACAAATTGTTTCAAGGCTGCGAACAGCTATTGCTACACATCAGCCCCAGCAGCACGCCAACACCAATAAAAACATTAAAGATCTAATTTAGTTGCATTCGATACATTTTGATCACCAAAACAACAAAAACACCACAAAAGATAAGTGTGAAAACGTTTTTTAATTGATTAAAATGTGCGCACATTAGTTTTATTGTAAACACGTGCTAGACCGCATTTCTGGCGAGCGCCGTTTGCTACACTTCATTTACCACAACCACCGCTGATATTTATAGCTGATAGTTACTATATGAAATCGCTTCACTGGGCCATTGCCGCGCTACTGATCGTCACCATCGCTTTATTACTTAGTTACGACAGTCTGATGAATAAGCAACTGGTGCTCAGTGCTGATAGCGGTCATGAACTTTACGCCGGCTCTGATCGCGACACCTACAATGGCAAATCAAGACATCACTTGAGTCGCGATGGCCGTCATTTAGAACTCAATTGCAGTTTGGATAACAGTGTTTATCAATATCCGTACTGCCAAATGAGTTTTCAGTTTGGCACTTCGATTTCTGGTGTCGATTTAACCAGCTACGATGATATTGTGATTAAGGCTGCCGTGGCCGGGCCTAACTCCAAGTTGCGGGTCTACCTAATTGCTGCTGTAGAAAGTGATGCGGTCGAATCAGGCGAAGCGAACCGAAAATATCATGAAGTAGAATTCACTCCGGCGGAATTTGGCAATGAAGCTCGGATCCCGCTCAACCTGTTTAAAACGTCGGCCTGGTGGCTCGACACCTACGGCAAAGACCTGTTCGACTCTAAGATTGAACTGAACAATGTCGTGACGATTCAAGTGAGTACGGGCTCAGATGCACCTGCTGGCGATTATCAGATATTGGTCGATGAATTGGTGTTTGAAGGCAAATTGCTACAACGCTCTAACTTATACTTGCTCATTATTTTGATGTGGGGATTGGCCTCAGTGCTGTTGATCATCGCCTACAGCCACATCACCAAGAAAAAGCTCTCGGCATCGCTGGAGAAAACCACCCAGTTACAACAAATTAATGAAGCCCTGCAGTTGCAATCAAAAACCTATCAACAGGCGTCCCAGCGTGACCCATTAACCGGCCTGTATAACCGCTCCGCACTGCGCGACCGAGCGCAAAACTGGGTGAATCGAGTGGTTGATCATGGCGATCGCTTATCGCTGGTGTTATTCGACATTGACCACTTTAAGGCGATCAATGACAAACATGGCCACGACGTCGGTGATCAGGTGCTCATCCAATTGGCGCGTTACTGCGACGAACATATTCGGCATCAGGATCTGCTGGTTCGCTGGGGCGGGGAAGAGTTTGCGATTTTCTGCCCACAAACCGAGCTGCAATATGCCGAAATGATGGCCAACAAAATTCGCAACAGCATGCGTAGCGTTGACTGGCCGGAAGATCTGAAAGTCACCGCTAGCTTTGGTGTCAGTGAATATTATGCCGGTGAACCCTTTACCGAGTTCGTCAATCGAGCCGACCAAGCACTGTACTTTTCCAAACAGCATGGCCGCGATATGGTCTCAGTCACTGGCTTAGATTAGCTTGGCGCTTGTGGCGCTAGAAATTGTGCTCTGCCCCGATAATTAGCAGTTAAATTTCAGCTGTTTGACCAGATAAGTCTACTATAAGCTTATGGACCTTTAATGAGGCACTAGGCTGATAGTAACGTGTTGTTGAGGACGTACAAATTCCACCCGCTGTACTTCGCGCTATTGACGGTGGCGTACCTGTTTTTTTCTCACTCGGTAATTAACTTTATTAGCGACAGATT
Source organism: Neiella litorisoli (assembly GCF_014773395.1). Classification (GTDB taxonomy): domain Bacteria; phylum Pseudomonadota; class Gammaproteobacteria; order Enterobacterales; family Neiellaceae; genus Neiella; species Neiella litorisoli. Next base: position 74,428 of record NZ_JACXAF010000017.1, read on the forward strand.
CGTTGATAAACAGGTACAACAAGTCAGAGAGGCGGTACAGCAGGAATTGGCGCTGGTTCGCTACAGCATTGAGGCGAATGTCTATCGCGATACCTATCTTGCCGATAGTTTTGCTTCGGTGGTGGCACTCAACCCGCAGTTTGCCATGGACAACTGGGGCCTTGTTGCCGAGCAGTTTTTATCCAAAGCCAGCTTAGTCAGAAATATCGGTCTGGCACCAAACGACATCATCTCTCACGTTTATCCCTTAGCTGGCAATGAAAAAGCCATTGGCTTAGATTTTCGTACGGTGCCCGAACAATACAAAACCGTGCAGCTAGCAAGGCAAAACAAGAAAGTCCATATCGCGGGACCAATTCAGCTGGTCCAAGGCGGCGTGGGGCTGATCGCAAGATACCCCATATTTACTGATATTCCTCACAACACCGATTATTGGGGTGGCCTGAGTGTGGTGATGAATTACGACCAACTTATCAAAGAATCCAACCTGCTTGGCCTGAAAGGGGCGAAAATTGCCTTAACCACCGATCACAACAATCAATTAATCGAAGGCACTCAAGGCGTCTTGACTGACTATGATGTCAGCTACCCGATCTACTTGCCCAATGGCAACTGGACACTGTTTGCCCGCTATACCGATGTTAACCAAATTGACAGCGTCAACCGCTTTAAAATGCTGTTCAGCGGCCTTGGCTGGGTAACATTCGGCCTGTTTTATATCCTTATTTTATTTCTCATCAACAATTACTTAAGGGTTCACAAACAGTCGTTGCATGATGAATTAACGCAGTTGCCCAATCGACGATATTTATTCAATGAGTTAAACCGAATGATGTCAGGTAAGCGCGACATGATTCAATTTACGGTGCTAAACATCGATTTAAATAAGTTTAAGGTGATTAACGATTCACTGGGCCACCAAGCCGGCGACAAAGTCCTGAAGCATGTCGCGACTTTACTAACCGGTTGTTTACGCTCGTCTGATTTTGTTTCTAGAGTGGGCGGGGATGAGTTCGTGGTGGTATTACAGCGTTCAACAACGCCTGATGATGTGGCCCAGATCGTCGACAATATTCACGCCAAAGCGAAACAACATGTGCTCGATTGGAAGGGTCATAAAATATCGATTTCACTGAGCATTGGCTATTGCAGTTATGTTGGCAAAACCGACCCGTCAGCAATTAATGAAATTTTGTCGCAGGCCGATCGGCTGATGTACCAAGATAAACGCGCCGACGGCGAACAATGACGCTTACCCTCTACGCTTATCTTCAAAGAACAACCACACCAGCAACCGAGTTAAACCATGGCGCGAAACAGAACTGCCCGCGCCAAGCCGCTTCATCCTAGCATTTAGGCTTTGGCGTTAAAGGTCACTTGATATTCACCTAAGCCATCATATGTAATGGTGGTTGGCTGATCGAAGTCGACTTCGACAATCCCAGCATAAGAGCCGGTAATAATGGCTTCGCCTGCCTTAAATGACTGGCCACGTTTGGTCATGAAATTAATGAACCAAGACAATGGAGCCTGCGGCAGTTGATTCGGGTGCTTACCAGCAAACGACTGCACTTCATTTGGTTGCTTAACCGTCAAATCAATCTCACCGGCAGCATAAGCTTTAGCTTTGTCAACTTCTGGGCCAATAAATAGGCCTTGGTTGACCAAGCAATCCGCCAAGCGTTCAATAAAGCTGGCATCACAATCGTCAGCAAAACGTGCTTGCATCAATTCCAGCGCCATATGACAAGAGCCAATCGCCGCATCAATTTGCTCGTCACTGTAGCCTTCCTCAGTTGCCGGTAAGTCTTGCTGCAACACAAAGGCAATCTCTGGCTCAATCCGAGCCTTGCCATTGTCAGCAAACAGCTCAACCACATCGCCGCGCTGTACGGTATCGGCAAAAATAGGAGCGGCAACAATCTGTCCTTCCGCTGGTGGCAACAAACACTTCCAGCCTGCTGCTGGTTTCACGGCGAGCATTGCTTGATGAATCGCCAGCGCCTCATCAATAGATTGCGGTTGTTGGTCTGCGGCGACACGGCCAGCTTTGGTTCCAGCTGCTCGACGCGCAAGCAACTCCTGCGCAGCGAGTTCAACATTCAGTGTCATTACTTTATCCTTTGATTGTTAACAAATTGGCCAAAAGCATACTCCTCTGCTCTCCACCATGAAAGGTGTTTAAATCAATCCTTACGCTGAATCACATGATCCACATATCTGAGCTTGGTTGATCCCAGACATTGCGCGCTAATGGATTGAAACCGGCGGCTACGCTCGTCTATGCTAGAGGGCCACACAAGGATCGAGTATTTCGCTATGTTGGTCAGCACCGCTATTCGCAAACTATTTAACGTCGTCACCATTGCCTTTTGTTTGGCCATCAGCCAAGTGGCAATTGCCAGCAATGGCGCATCGCCTGCTTTGTATCTGGCAGAAAAAGGGGCCACCAGAATTTACCTGCTCGGCAGTATTCATGCGGGACGCGAAGACTTTTATCCATTGGCGCCCCATATTCAGCAGGCATTTCAAGACGCCGACGAATTACTGCTCGAACTAACCCCCGACCAAATGACGCCACAACATCTGCAAGCCGCGATGATGAAATATGGCGTACTCGGCAGCCCTAAGCCGCTGCAAGAGCGGATGTCAGCGCCAACCTACGAACAAATCAAAGCGGTCATTGCTGATGTCGGCTTGCCAGCGCATCAGCTTATTTTTATGCGCGATTGGGCCATCTTAATTCAGCTCACGGTAGCCACCGTTCAGCAAATGGGGCTAGCAGCCGATCAAGGCGTGGATCAGCACTTCTCGGCATTGGCGCTCAAATCGGGCAAACCGATGCGAGGTCTGGAAACCTTGGAGCAGCAATTCGAACTTCTTGCATCGATGGATGAGCTGGGCGCCGAATTGCTCTACAAAGATTTTGCCAACGAGCTGCAATACGCCAAAAACTGGCTGCAAGCGGTCGAAGCAGCCTGGCGCAACGGCGATGGCAAACGGTTAAATGCACTCTACACCGAATATGATCAGCGCCAACAGCAAGCAGAGTTCATGAGCCGCTTAAATCGTGATCGCAACAAAAATTGGCGCGATCAACTTATCCTATTGCCGCCGGGTAAAACCTATATGATGGTGGTTGGCGATATGCACATTCATGCCGATGACAGCGTACTGGATTTCCTCAAACAATCGGAGTTCAAGATCCAGCCGATTTACCATGTGCCAGCGATGGAGCGAACCGCAGCGCGCTAAGGCACGTAATGAATTCTATAACCCGTGTTCTAGGATCAAGTTTGCGATGAAAGAAGAGCCACACTTTGCTGACTTTTTGGATGGTGTAAAGCCCTTAGCGGCAGCCGACACCATTCCTGAACATCACCGCCAAATGGCCCGCCAACAAGCATTGGCGCGGCAACAGGCGGCTATGGCAAACACCGAGCATGAGCAAAATCCGCTGAGCGATGAACAGGCGATTGAGCTGGTCGACCCGCTCGATATGCTGGAGTTTCAGCGCCCAGGCATGCAACACGGGGTATTAAAAAAGCTACGCCTAGGTCATTACCAAAGCCATATGAAGCTGGATCTACATCGACATACGGTAGCCGAAGCACGTCAGGCGGTTGTTGCTTTTATCGACAAATGCCAACAGCAGCAAGTGCGCTCCGCCATTATCATTCACGGCCTTGGTCTAAAGAGTCAGCCACCCGCCAAACTTAAAAGCTGTGTCAATCAGTGGTTGCGGCAGTTACCACAAGTCATGGCTTTTCATTCCTGCCAAAAAGCGGATGGAGGACTGGGCGCGGTCTACATCCTATTGCGTAAAAGCGAGGCGGCGAAACAACAAAACCGTGAGCGCTTCCAACAGCGCCGCTAAGTGGCAGTTAGCGCATTTTTTCGCTCAAGTTTCAAAGCCGGTCACACCATTTGCCAAACAACTGAGACTCAAACTACTGGGATAAATAGTGCCGGTAAGGAATAATGAGTCCAGAAAGCAACATATCATCCCGCAGTTTCCATAGGCAGTAGCTAATGACATACGCTGAAATCACAGGTTGGGGCAAATGCCTGCCACCAGCCGTCTTGAGTAACGCCGATCTAAGCACTTTTCTCGACACCTCAGATGAATGGATCACCAGTCGTACCGGAATCCAACAGCGTCGCATCGCTCATGTCGATACTAGCGATCTGGCAACGGTCGCCGCTCAGCACGCCATGGCTGCGGCAGGCTTGGAAGCCAACGATATTGATATGGTGATCCTCGCCACGGCGAGCCCTGATACCTTGATCCCATCAGCCGCAGCTAAGGTCGCCAAAAACCTGAAGATGAAACAGCCGGCGGTACTCGATATCAACGCCGCTTGTACCGGCTTCCTCTATGCGCTTCATGTCGCCACTGGCTTGGTCAAAGCGGGGATGAACAACAATGTGCTGGTGATTGGCGCCGAGCGCTTGACCCACTACCTTGACTGGTCGAAACGCGACAGCTGCGTGCTCTTTGGCGATGGCGCCGGCGCCGTGGTGGTGTCTGCCAGCGAACAACCGGCAGGGCTGTTATCGTCGACGCTCGGCAGCGACACCGAAGCACGAGAGATCTTATATATTTCCGACTATGGCACCAGTGCCGATCGCTTTGCCCAACCTGCTGGCATCTACGATTTGAATTTTGTTGGCCCGGAAATTTTTAAACGGGCGGTGACCGGCATGGGTGCTGCGGTCAGCCAAGTCATGTCTTCAGCTGGACTAGCTAAGGAAGATGTCGACTTCGTGCTGCCTCATCAGGCCAACTTACGCATTATTGAATCGCTGGCGAAGCGTTTGGGAGCCAGTGAAGAACAAGTGCTGATTAACATCCAAAATTACGGCAACACCTCGGCGGCAACCATTCCAATCGCCCTGTGCGAAGCGCTGGAGGCTGGCCGCATCAAACCACAGGACAACATCATGACCGCCGCATTCGGTGCCGGTCTAACCTGGGGCGCGGGCTACATCAAATGGGGGCAGCGGATCACGCCGCTGCAACAGAGTGATGCGGCGCTACCGCCCTGCGATAAAACCGCGCTGGAGTTGTTAAGCCCTGCGATTGAACAATGCCGCGAGCATGGTCGCGGCACCATGTTGCCAATTGATACTGCTAATTGATGTTGCCAACGAATACCGAGGACGCTGCCTCGGTATTAGATCCGGCGGTTACGCCGTAGCCAGTTCAGCTCGGCTTTGTTTCGCCGCCGCGACCATATTGGCCAGCGCCGCTTCGGTTTCTGGCCAGCCACGAGTTTTCAAGCCACAATCCGGATTAACCCAAATCTGCGCCGTTGGGAAGATTTGCTTGGCCCGTTGCAGATCGGCGGCCATCACTGCCACTTCTGGGACATTCGGCGAATGGATATCGTACAAGCCCAAGCCAATTGCATTGGGATAGTTAAAGTCGATAAAACTATTCAGCAGGGTCATGTCCGAGCGCGATGCTTCGATGGAAATCACATCGGCATCGAGCGCAGCAATCGATTCAATCACATCATCAAATTCGCAGTAGCACATGTGCGTGTGGATCTGGGTACTATCGGCAACGCCGTTGGCACTGAGGCGAAACGCATCAACCGCCCATTGCAAATAATCTTGCTGATCCTGCTGTCGCAGTGGCAAACCTTCTCGCAACGCAGGCTCGTCAATTTGAATAATCTGAATACCTGCACGCTCCAGATCCGCCACTTCATCCCGCACTGCTAACGCCAACTGTTGTGCCACATCGCTGCGCGGTAAATCTGAGCGAATAAAGCTCCAATTGAGCAAGGTTACCGGCCCTGTCAGCATTCCCTTCACTGGCTTGTCGGTCAACGACTGGGCATATTGGCTCCAGCGAACCGTCATCGCTTGCGCTCTGGCGACATCGCCGTAAACCAGTGGCGGTTTCACACAACGCGAACCATAACTCTGAACCCAACCATATTGACTCACGGCCACACCCTGCAAATGCTCTCCGAAGTACTCGACCATGTCATTGCGCTCTGGCTCACCATGCACTAACACGTCCAAATCCAACTGCTGCTGTCGCTTAATGACATCGGCAATTTCCGCTTCGATAAAGCTGTCGTATTCGGCCTGCGATAATGTTCCGGCTTTCAGTGCCGCCCGATTCTGCCGGATCGCTGCAGTTTGCGGGAACGAACCAATGGTCGTGGTTGGCAATGGCGGTAACTGCAAAGCGCTGGCCTGAATTTGCTGACGCTGGGCAAATTGGCTTTGCCGCTCATGATGTTCGGGCAACACTGAATGACAGCGCTGGCGGACTGCCAGATTGACCACTCGACTCGAATGAGCCCGCTGGCGCTGGACCTGATCAGAGTCAGTAAATAGCGCTCGGTCGGTGAATGACTGACAACCATTCAAGGCCCGAGTCAGAGCGACCACTTCACTTAGTTTTTGTCGAGCAAACGCCAGCCAACCGCGTAATTCATCATCGAGTTGCAGCTCAACATCGCTATCAACCGGCACATGTAGCAGCGAGCAAGATGGCGCAATCCACAGCTTATCGCCACGTTGCTCATGCAACGGACTCAATGTGGTCAGCAAACTCGACAGGTCGGCACGCCAAACGTTGCGGCCATCGATGACGCCAATCGACAGCACCTTATCCGCAGGCCATTGGATTGCCACTTGCTGTACTTCATCGGCAGCGCGGACGGCATCAATGTGCAGACCATCGACTCCGGTTTGCTGCAACCAAGTCAGCTTATCTGCCAAGCCTCCAAAATAGTTGGCCAACAAAATGTTGCCAGCAACGAGGTCACTCAGGTACTGATAGCTTTCGACCAGCGCTGCTAACCAAGACGGCGGTAAATCCAGCGACAACACCGGCTCATCAAACTGGATCCAATCACATTGACGCTCATTCAACTGCTCCACAAGCTGACCGTATGCCTGTAACAACCGAGGTAGCAGCTCGAGCCTATCAAACTCCTGCCCTGCACATTTGCTGAGCCACAGAAAACTAATCGGCCCAACAATCACCGGCTTGGCGGAAAACCCTTGTGAGCGCGCTTCATCGACTTGCGCCACCAGCGGCGATAACTGCAACTCGAACGATTGCTCGCGCTCCAGCTCAGGCACCAAATAGTGATAGTTGGTATCAAACCACTTGGTCATTTCCAACGCCGCTGAATTTCCGCCACAGCAGGCCGACGCGCCGCGAGCCATGGCAAATAACTGGGTCAGCGGCTCATCAATAGATGCATGTCGAGCAGGTACCGCGCCAAAGGTCTGAGCCAGCTGTAAGACATGGTCGTACCAAGCAAAATCGCCAACGGGTACAAAATCCAAACCCGCTTGTTGCTGCCACTGCCAATGCTGAGTACGCAATGCCGCACCAGTTTGCTGCAGCTCTGTTGATGAAATATCGCCGCGCCAAAACCCTTCGAGCGCCTGTTTTAGTTGGCGCTGTGCGCCGATCCGTGGAAAGCCAAGATTGTGTGCCAATGCCATGATGAACCCCAATTCAATTTAGACGTTTAGATGGCTAAAGTTTGACTAATGGCTCATCATGAAGCAATCTCATGTTTTTCACGTTTAAAATGAATTTTTCGCAAGTTACTTCACTATTCAAGAGTTGATGCCGTCGATGATTGACTTAAAGCACCTGAAAACCATTCAAGCACTCAAGCAAACCGACTCAGTCGCCGCGGCAGCAAACCTGCTTCACACCACGCAATCGGCGCTGTCTCATCAATTGAAAGAACTTGAGCATAAGCTCGATCAGGCTGTTTTTGTTCGCAAAACCAAACCATTACAGCTAACTCAAGCCGGCGAAGCACTACTGCGATTAGCAGAACAAGTGTTGCCCTTGGTACAGCGTACCGAAACACAACTGCGCCAATGGAGCATGGGCCACGGCGGCCGACTACACATGGCCATTGAATGCCATAGCTGTTTTCAATGGTTGTTCCCGGCGTTGGATCAGTACCGCCAACTATGGCCCGAGGTCGAAGTCGATTTTGCCAGCGGTTTTCACTTCGATGCCTTACAAGCGCTTGCAGATGGCGAACTCGATTTGGTGATCACCGCCGATCCCATCGAGCATGAAGCACTGCACTACCTGCCGCTGTTTCGCTATCAAAATATGTTAATCACAGCCGAGTCGGATGACTTGGCCAGCTTACCGGCAATTCGTGCAGAACACCTGACCAATAGCACCTTGATCACCTATCCAGTCGAGTCGAATCGCTTGGCGATCTATCGCGACTTATTACTACCGGCAGGACTGGCACCGGCACAAGTTCGACAAACCGAACTGACATTGATGATGGTGCAATTGGTACTCAGCGGTCGTGGTGTTGCCGCCTTGCCAGAGTGGGTTATCGATGAATACCGCGACAAAGCGCCGATCCGAGCCATTGCCTTTGAACCGCCACTTTGGAGTACCTTGTATGCTGCCGTGCGGGTCAACACAGAAGCCGATTACATGCGATCATTTATCGAGCTGGCGCGCCAGAGCTGCTTCAGCACATTGGCGAACATTGGCCCCGTTGATTGATGAAAATCATGGCAAAACCCCTGCAGAAACATGCATTTCAGCAAAAACTGGTAGATAATTAGCGGCTGCAATAAGGTTGGACTGATTATGGCTACCATTAAAGACGTGTCAAAACATGCTGGGGTGTCTCCGGCTACCGTTTCACGAGTACTCAATAACTCGGAATTGGTGGTGGAAAAGACCCGCATCAAGGTCATGGCTGCCGTTGAGGCACTCGGCTACCGACCGAACACGCTAGCCAGAGCCATGGCGTCTGGCCGCTCCGGCATTGTTGGCATGGTGGTGCCCGAAATGAGCTCGCCGATTCACGCTCGATTCATTGGTGAAGCCGAAAAGCTCTTTCGCCAACATAAAATCCAGCTCATTGGCGCCAGTGGTCATTGCGATCCGGAGCAGGAGCGCGAAGCTATTGAGTTTTTGCTGCAGTGCCGTTGCGATGCCCTAATCTTGCTGGTGGAAGCGATTGATGATGGTTACCTGAAAGAGTTGGCAGAGCGCGAGGCCAATGTGGTGCTGATTAACCGCCAAGTTACCGGGCTTGACTCCCACTGCATCACCTTAGATAACGTCAATGGTAGCTTTACCGCCACCGAGCATTTGATCGAACTTGGCCACCAGCGCATCGGCTGTATTACGGGGCCGCAGAACAAACAAGATGCTCGCGAGCGCTTTGAAGGCTTTCAACAAGCGTTGCAGCAACATCAACTAATTCAGAATCCAGCTTGGTTAATTGAAGGCGAGTTCACTGAAAAAAGCGGCTACCAAGCCATGGCCAAACTCATCGACCAGCAGTTAACCGCGGTGTTTTGTGGCAATGATGAAATGGCGTTTGGCGCCCTTGCCTACTGTCGCGAGCACGGCATTTCAGTACCGCAGCAAATCTCCATTATGGGCTTTGATGATCTCCATTTTGCCAGCTACACCTTTCCGGCATTAACCACGATGCACTTTCCTGCCGACACCATGGCCGTTGCCGCCACCGAGTTTTTACTAAGCCGCTGCTATGACATCGCATCCGCCAGCAGCGCGCCGGTGATGACCTACTTGCCGACGCTGGTCAGCCGTGACTCGGTGGCAGACATCCGCAATCATGCCCATGCATCGCTTTGATTGATGAAAACGGCTCGCATCAAGTCGTAAACCCACTGAAAAATTCTCATATTTGAGTGATGAAATCGCAAAATTGAATGAAAACGATTTCATCTTAAATAGTTTGTGATAGCCTATTGAGGAGTAATCAGGTTTTCTCTATTGTCCTGATTGTTTTTCATCAGAAACGTGAGTTTTCAGAGGGTTTTCATGGCCAAAGTGGGTATTAAAGACATTGCGCGAATAGCCAACGTGTCACTGGCAACTGTGTCTCGTACGTTGCGCACCCCAGATCTGGTGCAAGAGGCCACCCGCCAGCGGGTACTCGATGCTGTTGCAGAATCAGGCTACAAGCCCAACCGCATGGGGATGAACCTGAGAACCCAGCGTACCGGCAATATCATGGTTATTATTCCTGATATTACCAACCCTTTTAACGCCGATTTAATTCGCTCAATTGAAGAGACAGCCAGCAACAATGGCTATGCGGTATTGCTTGGCGATACTCAAAGTAGTCCAGAGCGGGAGCAGCAATACGTCGATTTAGTCGAAGCCGGTCAGGCCGACGGCATGCTGTACTTCTCCGGCCGCAACCCATTTAACATTAACCCCGACAAACCGTTACTCGAGCAGTTGCCAACCATGGTTAACTCCAACGAGGAGTTGGATCTCGATGGCATCGACAAAGTGCTGCTCGACAACGCCAAAGCAGCCAGTGAGGCGGTGCAATATTTATTAGATTTGGGCCACACCCGTATCGCGGCGGTGACCGGCCCAATGAATACCAAAAGTGCCAACGGCCGTTTGCAAGGCTATCGACAAGCATTGCAGCAAGCTGGCGTGGAAATTGATGACAAGCTCATTATTGAAGGCGACTATCATATTGATGCCGGTGTTGAAGCAACCGAAAAACTGCTGCGCTTAAAGCAACGCCCTACGGCAATCTTTTGCTTCAATGACGACATGGCGATCGGCGCGATTAACGTGCTGCAAGCAAACGACTACCGGATTCCAGAGGACATCTCGGTGATCGGCTTCGATGACATTCTCTATTCCACTTATGTTCGTCCGGCGCTGACAACTGTCTCTCAGCCAGTGCAGGAAATTGGTCGCTTGTGTACCGAAAAGCTGATCGCCCGACTGCGCGGATCGCACGATGAACCCACCACCACCTATGTGTCCCATAAGTTAGTGGTTCGCGACAGCACCGGCCCAGCGCCGAAATAAGCTCATCTTCGCTAGCAAAAAAAGAGGCCGTGAAATCACGGCCTCTTGCTTTTCAATCAATCGCTTACACGACTATGCCAACTTAGTTAAGTACCACTTTGATGTCATGGACGCCGTTGAAGGTCTGGTAGTCAATGACATCACCGTCAACAGCAACTCCGTCAATGGTCATGCTGGCGATGCCTTTACCTGTGCCGCCACCTTGCTTGATTTCAATGTGATAAACCGCATCTCTGAACTGGCGGGTGATCTTGATATCGCCTAGGCTGGCATCCACACAAGGGTCGATTTGCAGGCCATTGTAGTCAGGACGAATGCCCAAGATATATTGGGTCGCGGCATAGTAGTTCCAAGCGGCGGTACCCGTCAGCCAAGAGTTCTTTGCCTCGCCCTGAATGTAGGCATCGCGGCCTGAGATCATTTGCGAGTAGACGTAAGGCTCGGTTTTGTGGCGCTCGGTCAAATGTTCAATAAAGGCAGGCGTGATCCGCGTGTAGTAACTCAAGGCTTTATCAGCGCGCCCCATCATGGCTTCGGCCACTACAATCCAAGGGTTGTTGTGACAGAAAATACCGGCATTCTCTTTATAGCCCGGCGGATACGAAGTAATTTCACCGTACAGCGGGTTGTACTCTGAATAAGCCGGTTGTTGCAGCATGACGCCGTATTCACACGCTAAGTGTTTCTCTACCGAGTCCAGCGCTTGTTTTGCTTTACCGTCATCAAAGCCGATGCCCGCCATGGTACAAAAGCCCTGAGATTCAATGAAAATCTTACCTTCGGCGTTATTGCTGCTGCCGATTGGGTTGCTTTGTGAATCATAAGCACGCAGGAACCATTCGCCGTCCCAACCATGTTCTTTCACAGCGGCAACCATGGCATCAACATGAGGTTGCGCTGCATCGGCATCGCTATCTAATCCTAGCAACTTAGCAATGGCAATAAACTCATTGCCGTAGAGCACGAACTGACCGGCAATCATCAGGGATTCGGCCACGTCACTATCGCCGCGCTGAGTCGTTTGATAAGACTCATTCGGCTCCGTGGAGAAACAGTTGAGGTTTAGACAATCGTTCCAGTCGGCACGACCAATCAGTGGCAACTGATGAGGACCAAGGTTGTTCACCACATGATAGAAAGACGCTTTGAGGTGATCATAAATAGTGCTCGGCACTTCCGGGGTATCTTCAAACGGCACAACATAGCTGAGGAAATCGACATCGCCAGACTCTTTAACATAGTTGGCGACAGCCAATACCAGCCACATCGGATCATCATTAAAGTTACCGCCAATATCGGCATTGCCCTTTTTGGTAAGCGGCTGATATTGGTGATAAGCCGAGCCATCCGATTGTTGAGTGGCAGCCAGATCGATGATCCGATCGCGTACCGCTGACGGGATCATGTGAGCAAAGCCAATGGTGTCTTGGTTCGAATCGCGGAAACCCATCCCCCGACCAATGCCCGACTCAAAGTACGAGGCACTGCGCGACATATTGAACGTCACCATGTTCTGATACTGATTCCAGATGTTCAACGCGCGATCGAGGCGCTCATCGCCTGACTTCACAGTGAAGCGCGATAACAAGCCATCCCAATAGTCTGTTAACGTTTTCAGAGCAGCGCTAGCTTTTTCGGCTGTGTCGTATTTAGCCATGAGCGCTTGGGCAGGCTCTTTGTTGATCACTCCTGGGGCCTGCCATTTGTTTTCGGGCTCAACTTCAACGTAACCCATCACGAAGACAAAGGTTTTACTCTCGCCGGCAGCTAATTCAACATCAAGTTGATGCGCCGCAACTGGCGACCAGCCATGGGCTTCTGAGTTCGTACAAGCACCCGCCATGACCGCTTGCGGGCAAGAGTAGTCGTTGTAAACGCCTACAAAATGCTGACGATCGGTGTCATAGCCTGCCAACGGCGCATTGACCGAGAAGAACGAGTAATGATTGCGACGCTCGCGGTACTCAGTCTTGTGGTAAATGGCACTGCCTTCCACTTCAACTTCACCGGTGGAGAAGTTGCGCTGGAAGTTGGCACCATCGTCCTCGGCATTCCACAAACACCATTCCAGTGATGAAAATAATTTCACTGACTTGCTGGCCGCGCCTTGGTTGGTGACAGTCACGCGATGCACTTCACACCAGTCTTTCAGTGGAATAAAAGTGGTTTGCTCAACTTCAATGTCATTCTTGCGACCAATGAACTTGCTGTAGCCCATACCATGACGGCACTCATAATGGTCCAGCTCAGTGCGAACAGGGCGTCCGCCCGGATTCCAGACGGTGCCGTTGTCGTTGATGTAGAAGTAACGGCCGCCACTGTCCATGGGTACATTGTTATAGCGATAGCGGGTAATGCGACGAAATTTGGCGTCGCGATAAAAGCTGTAGCCTCCAGACGTATTAGAGATCAAGCCAAAGAAGCCGTCATTGCCGAGGTAATTAATCCACGGCAGTGGCGTAAACGGCGTGGTGACGACGTATTCTTTATTGGCATCGTCGAAGTAGCCATAAGTTGATGCGGTCATAATTAATCTTCTAGTTTGTTGTACCAGTTTTTCTTCAGGATCAAGGCAGACACAACCAACAGTACGAGGGTGACCGACGTTGATTGCCATTCCTGGATCACGATATAGATTGGCAGCGCGACGAGGCATGTTTGAAGAATGATGCCCACACAGATGTTTGCCATATCACGCTTGAAATAAGGGTTTGCATTAAAGTTCGGATCGTCCGCTTCAACCGCTTTGCGAACCGGCCCCCAAAAACCCCATGGATTGACGTTTTTGTAGAACTTCTTAAGCAATTCAAAATCTTCCGGCTCTGTGTATAAGCTTGCCACGACACAGGCAATACCAGAGAACAGCAGCAAGAGCGGGAACAAGTAGAGCGGTAAGATATCCGAAGCGATCCCAGGGAATACACCGTCAAAAATAATCGGGAATGATAGCGCGCCGATAATGCCCGACATCATGCCCCAGAAATAACCCTGACCATTGAGTCGCCACCAGTACCACTTGAGCACATTAGTGACCACGTATCCGCCCCACAGGCCAGAAACAATCCATTGCAGCACGCTATTAATGCTCTGCACATACAGGCCAATGAGAGTACTAATGACCACCACCAACACTGACACTAAATAGCTAGCGCGGATTAAGGTTTTATTGGACGCCTCGGGATTGATGTAACGCTTGTAAATATCGTTCACCAGATAGGCAGGCGCGGCATTGACGGTGGAGGCAAAGGTTGACATAAAGGCCGCCAGCAGGCCGGCGAGTAACAACCCGAGGATGCCAACCGGCGCGAATTCCAGCATCGCGCTTGGCAAAATATTTTCAAAATCGATAGCGCCGCTGCGCGACAAATCCAGACGCTCGTAAAACACAATTGCCAGCACCGCAAAGCCACCAATCATGAAGTAGCGGATTGGCATCAATACCACAGAAACAAAGCCGCTCATCATTGCTGCTTCTTTTGGCGAGCGAGTCGCCAGGATCTTCTGCATGTCAAAGTTTGGCGCCGGACCTGCGGCACTCACCAGCACGCCTTTGAACAACATCATCATGACAAAGATGGCAAACAGCGAGTAGCCGTCACTGAGGATCTTGTCATTGATTTCAGCAATCGTGGCACTCCAGTCAAGCTCCAGCGTCCAGCCGAAAAATGGATTACTCCAGCCTTCTGGGGTCATTGCGGCTAAGGTTTCTGGCGACACATTCACCATGGCAATCACGCCAATACTAATTGCCGCCACCGTCATAATGGTGAACTGCAACAAGTCAGCAAACACGATACTCATCATGCCGCCAAGCATGACGTAAAACGTTGCAATAGCGGTGAAGAAAATACCGTATAGATGAGGCACATAGGCTTGCGGTACAGAGAATGGTACATAAGGTTGCACCACTTCCCATGGAATGAAAATTTCCATGAACTTGCCAACGCCGACAAAACCGTAAGCTAAGAAACCGAGCACACTGATGACCGCAAATAACACCACGACCATGTGCGACATCTTGCCGCCGGTGTCGTCACCAAAGCGCGTTCGTATCCACTCAGCCCCAGTCAATACATTGGAGCGGCGCAGCCAGATGCTCAAATAAACCATCAAGAACACTTGGTTGAACACCGGCCACAGCCAGGGGATCCAAATACTCTTCATGCCGTAAATGACGCACAGCGTCACCAGCCACATGGTGCCTGAGATATCAAACATACCCGAGGCATTGGACAACCCCAGCATGTACCATGGCAGGCTTTTGCCTCCCATAAAGTAGCTATCGAGGTTTTTCGAAGCTCGCCGCTTAAGTACCAGACCAATCACAATCGTGGAGGCCAGATAAGCGACAATGATGCTGATGTCGATAAAGGTTATTTGCATTGTTATTGCTCTAAATTCAACTAATTAACTTAGATATTTCGTTATAAACCGTGAGACAGGCGCGAAAGTTATGGTAGGGACACTTCCAAAAGCCTGCTTTTTCCATCTCGGGTGTTGCTTCTCCGGTGGCTTGCAGTTTCCATTCGCCAAATTGGCGATCGCTAATAAATTGGTAAATAAATTGCCAATGCGCGATTAAAGTTTTCAGCGCATCGGGGCTAGGTGCTTGGCGCCAACTCTGCCATAGGCTCACCAGCACTTCGGCCTGAACCCAACCGTAACGAGTCGGATCTTGTTGATTCAATGGCACCCCTTCACCACTGCAATTGGCCGCTAGCTCAGCAACTGAATGCTGTAGCTTGATGCCCAATTTGTTGATTGCCGCCACGATTTCATCGTGACCATGACGCTGAGCCACTTGCGGCAACAGCCATGAGGTGGCGGCGATCCGGCCCCAGTTCAGTTGCTCGTAATCCGCAACATCAGCACATTCAAGTAACTCAACCGCTCTGGCTAACGCTTGCATTAATAGCGGTTGGGCGCGGCTGTCCGCTTGTGGTAATGAGCCATAGGCATCCAACGCTTCGGTAACATGTAAAAACGCCCGCCAGACATCACCGGCCTTGCCTTGACGCTGCAGTAACGTATGGAGTTCTGGTTGCAAGTGAGCAAACACCTGATGACTCTGCGCCAATACCGAATCGTCAATCAGGGCGTAAGTCGATAGCGCATATAGGTAATAGGCTTGTGTCACTACCCAATCTTCTTGCGAGGCAAAATGCGCTTGTTGCTGAGCACTCCAATGTAATGACAATCCATCGGCAGAGGTCAGTTGTTGCTGCATAAACCAATGGGTTCGAGAAGCATGATCGGCATAACTCTGATCGCCAAAAGTCAGATGAGCCCGCGAAAATGCCCAAAGCAAACGCGCATGCAGAATGCCACCTTTGTCTGCTTGTTTGTCGATGTAGCCATTCGCTTTGACCGATCCCCAATAACCGCCAGTTTGCTGATCGCTGGCTTTGTACATCCAGAACGGCAGGATGCAAACTCGCATTTCTTCTTGCAGGGCAGACTTAAGCTCGGCTAACGCTTCCATTACCAGATCTGTTGATTCGATGACATGACGACACATTAGTTGAGCATGAAATCGTTTTCAATTAATTTTTTCCTTTGTTGGACTGTTTTTTTGACTTACTCGACAAATACGCAAACTTGAGTAATGAACAGCTTTTGTACCGCAAGAGTTTAAGCTAGCTGCATAAAGCATAAAAACTGCAGAACAATTCCCGAGACATCCAATCAAACACATCCAATTGAAAAATAATAAATTTTAATATCAATAAACAAAAATTATACATACCTCACATTTATATTGACTCTGGTTAATTGACTTTTTAGCGATTCCGAAACCACAATTCAGGTATCGACTTGCGTTCAAATAACCAACAAGGATAACGTTTTCATCATTACTACGGACCGAGCTGCGATAGCAGGTTTAATTGGGGTAATAGCCCAACGAAAACTGAAAACGTTTTCAATTAATTGTGTGCTTTGCCAATAGCCACAAGTAACCGAGTTTGGCTCACGAGACGAGCTAGACATGATGTGTACTTGGAACATGTCATCGACCTTTGTATGTTTCTTTGCCCGGCCCCAAACCGGGCATTTTTTTTCGCCAACAACAATGCACCGCCCTCCTTTGCAACTCCAGCGAGTCAATAAAATTTCTACTTTTAGCTCTTCAGGTTGCTTATTTTTTGATTCAAAAGCCCATTAATCAGCCAAAAAACGGTAAAAACGGGCAAACTTTGAGCCTTTAAAAAAAACTGTAAAAAAAGCTGTTGACTTAGTCCGGCAAAATCAGTTTAATAGCGCCCCGTTGCAGCGGAACAGCATTTCAGATGAAACGCGCTTCCGTGAAGACAAGCGAATAAAGCTTGCTAAAGCAAACCAGTTTTAGTGTGCCGACTTAGCTCAGTTGGTAGAGCAACTGACTTGTAATCAGTAGGTCGCCAGTTCGACTCCGGCAGTCGGCACCATTTATTCGCCCAGATAGCTCAGTCGGTAGAGCAGGGGATTGAAAATCCCCGTGTCGGTGGTTCGATTCCGCCTCTGGGCACCATTACAAACAAGCCCTGACCATTTGGTCGGGGCTTTTTTGTATGTGTGGTTTGTAGCTGGATGAGAAGCACCGCGCGTGGTTCGACAAAAGCGCCTAGGGCACGATTCGCTCCCAAGCGGACTTGGAGTGACTAGGTTTATCCGAGCGTTCTTAGATGGATTCTGGGCCTCATATGAGCACCATATTGCTTACTGACAAAATTGAATCAGTTTAGGCAGTTCGAATGGGCAGAAATGACGTCGTTGTGGTGGCTCCATTGAGGCAAAGACGGGCTCGTTGGCAGCGCATCCTAGTTTGACTTGTCAAGCCAACGGCCCGTCTTGAGGAAAAAGCAGCAGCTCTTACCCTTCGCTACCCCACCATTGATTGTCTGGGCTGTACGCTTTTTCCAGATAGCCATCGTGACGTTTTTCTAATCTCGGTATGCTGTCTTTGACACGATCGAGTCTCGCTTTGCGTTTAGCCGGATCATAATCTGGATTTGCAGTTGGGTATTTGGCATTCGTTGCTAACAACCACTCTTCGAGCTTAATTTTCAGTTGTTCAGTAATCTCTTTTTGCTGTTTGGCAAGGTTTGTTGTCTCGCCAATATCTTGAACGACATTATAGAGTTCAACACGATGATCCTCATGGTAGTAGATAAGCTTCCAATCACCGAACCGAATCATTGAGGAAGGTTCGCCGCCATGATTCGCATAGTGTGGAAAGTGCCAGAACAAGGGGCGCTCAGCAGTCTGCCCTCCGACTAACAGTGGCTTCAAGCTAATGCCATCTAGCTTATGCTCAGCGCTCGGAGCGATCCCGGCTAAATCGATAAGAGTTGGGTAGAGATCGACACCAGAAACGGGAGTTGCAACATCAGAGCCATTGGCACTCATGCCTGGCGCATAGATGTAATAAGGCACTCGAATGCCACCTTCAAACTGTGTCCCTTTACCACCTCGGTAAGGCAGGCTGCTGGTGCCATAGCCATCTCCAGATGATAGGCCCCCATTGTCGGAGGTGAAAACAACGATGGTATTTTTATCTAAGCCGGTCTCTTTGAGTTTATCGAGTACCACTCCAACAGCGTTATCCATCGATTCAACTAAGCCACCAAAAATAGGATTATCTTGGATTTGCCGAGTGACGCCACGACGGTCAAATTTGAAGCGCGGTATTGAGCTTGCAAGTTGTTGTGCCTCAGCTTTGTCACGGTATTTTTGCCATAGCGGCTTTGAAGACTGAATCGGCGCATGCACTGCGTGAAAGGACAACAAGGCAAAGAAAGGTTTACCGCCTTTCTGTTTGTCAATATACGCAGCAGTTTCGTTCGCAAGGCGCAAGGTTAAAGACTCGCCTTTGGGCCCATCTTTGAGCTTGGGGTTCTGGTAAGGCGAAAAGTATCCTCCTACTGGCGTTCCTGTATCCCAGCCGCCGATATTGGTATTAAAGCCATGGTCTTCTGGGCTAGAGCCCTTGCCACCAAGATGCCACTTGCCGGCAAAAAAGGTATCGTAACCGTTGGCTTTAAACTGCTCAGCAATAGTGACTTCATCCTGATCGATAATGTGCTTATAGGGCGCAGGATCGTGACTATCAAAGCGTTTTCGACTCCTCCAGTCTGGGCCAAACTTGTCGCCTACCCACGTCGTCATGCCGTGGTTCGTTACATATTTACCCGTCAGAATCGAGGCGCGAGACGGACTACAAACCTGGGAGGCAGCATAACCTTGTGTAAATCGCACTCCCCTATTGGCTAAAGCGTCGATATTAGGCGTTTCATAAAAGTCGGAGCCTTCAACCGATAAGTCTTTTACACCTAAATCATCGACTAGGACAAACAGGACGTTTTTATGTTTCGATGGTTCAGTCGCAGCAGTTTTTTCTAACACCTGAGAATTACTGCAACCAGCGAGTGTGCTAACCGTCACTAGACAGAGGCACAGTTTTTTAAATTTTATTGCGACAACGTTTGGCATGGATGACCTTTCCAATGATTTCTATTTGTAAGCTCGATGAACCCAACAAGGTTGACTTTAGTTATCGATCGGCAGTGCATTGGCGCTAAAGTCGATGTTGTTCTCTGGTCCAGTCTCTTTCTCGAATACTTCTTTAATGACCTCCGGATTAATCTGCCACTCAGGGTTGAAATCATCAGAACTCAAATAAGCGATCAAGCTATTACGAAGTTGTCGTGTTGCTGGCCGGTTGGCCAAGTCGCTCTCCAAATCGATACTGCTAATCAACAACTTACCCTTGCCGACTTTTGCTTCTGCGATAAGGGCCAATTTGCGATTAATCTTCCAAGAGTCGATAGGCTGGAGCAGCGCGCGGTAGGCTTTAGGCCAAGCATGAACCGAGTCGTATGAATCTAAGATCATTGGTTGCGCGTTGTTTAAAATATCCCACCAATTCCAATTCACGTGGGCATCAGTGGGGAATTTTGCAAATAGCGGATGCTTGGGATCGAGCAGCATCCCCGATGCAGATGATTGACCGCCTTTCTCCCCAAGCGCGGTCCAGAAGTGGTTTGTAAACAGTGTCGGTAAGTTGCCTTTCATATCACCAATTCTAGGCAACAAGAGTACGGTCTCTCCCGCTTCGAGGCGTTGTTGCGTGTCGCTATTCCAATCCTTAGCCACATGGATATGGCTTGGGAAGCTCAACGCTTGAGCATCCGGGTAGACCCAAATATTCCAATCGTTGCTCAGTTCATTGGCTGCTGACACAACCTGCAAATTCAGCTTGGCCGGAGCAGCAATGGTGCTCAGCGGTAAATCGATCGATGCAATGGCTTGCGCACTATCCTGCTCAAAGCTCTTTTGAGGCAAAGTCCATGTTTTAAGCACTTCCCCACTTTCGGTGCGGAGTGTGGCAACCAGATCATTCAGTTGCAGTTTGTTCTTGCCAAAGTGAGTGATCTCAAGACCGGCCTTAAAGGTTTCACTTTGAGTGAGTACGCGCTTTGGCATACGGGCCAGCAGCACGGTGGGCGCATTCCAACGTCGCACATATTCCGTATCAACGTAACTATGTCGATCGTAGAAAGGATCCACTAGCCCAACTGGCGCGCTACTTTGGCCAGTAAAATCAGCCAATGACAACCAGGAAAATCCCGCCATATCCGGCGTACGGTAGTTGGCTTCAAAGGTTTCTCGAATAAGCTCTATCTGCCACTTGCCCGATGACTCAACGATTTCAGGCAGCAGCTCATACATGCCTCGTTCTTTGAGCTGATCACGAGCGATCTCAAGGTAGTTGGGCTTCAGGTAGCCTGTGTACTTGTCGATCTCAGCATCAATATTTGGATAGGTACAAATTTGGCCAATTTCATGGGAAATCAACGGGACCTTAAAAGTAGAGCTCGCCTCACGCCAGTCGATTGCAGTATTTGGCGGGCTTAAGTTGAACTCGGTGCGATTAGGCTTTGGCGGCCACCCGAATTGGTGACGAAGTTTCACTGAACGTTCAGGCCAGATCCCTCGCTGCACCTGAAAGTCAGCATTGTCTGGGCTCCATGAGTTGGCCTTCACCGTATAAAGTTTAGAGTCATCGTACGCTTTCCACTCTTCGATGATCTCGGTGAAAAACTCATGATCGCCATCGTACTCATTGCCGAGGCCCATTTGTACAAAGCTCGGATGGTGGCCAAAGGTATCTAAAATTCTCTTCGCTTCGGCGCGCATAAAATCGAACTGATCTTGTGTTTTGACAGGCCCCCATTCACCCACTTCTGGTTTCAGATAGATTCCCACTTCGTTTGCAGCAACGAAGGCCGCTTCAGGTGGCGCCCATGAGTGGAAACGAGCAAGGTTCAGACCAAATTCTTTGTAGGTTTTCCAAACCTTACGCCAGGACTCAACATCCATCGGGGCGTAGCCTGTGGCAGGCATCACGGCACAATCATCGACGCTGCGGATGTAAGTTTTAAAGCCATTAACACGAAAATGCCTGCCATCAACGGTCATGTCGCGCAAACCAAAGGTTAACTGACGAACGTCAGTGACCGTGGTCGTTGCTAGCTTCGCATCCATTTTGTAAAGGTTCTGCTCATACTCATCCCACAACAGGGCTTTTTCCGACATGGGGTAATCGATACGCAAGAACTCGCCGTCAATCTCTGCGACCATACCGTCCAGGGTCACTGGTTCCGGATCATGATTATTGCCGTCGCTAGAGCCTATCGCATCCAAAGTCAGTGTGTAGCGACCTTTTGCCGCTTCGGTTTTGCCAAGCTTTACACTTACTTTGACCATGCCATTAACGGGCTTGGGGGAAACCGTGAATCGCTCAATCCAAACCTCGGGGCGGGCCTGCAGCTTGATGTCACCAACAATGCCATTCCATGTACCTGCAGTCTGTTCAGATACGGAATGCGCGTTGTAACCCATATGAACATACTCATCATTGTCGACACGCAGTGTGATTCGATGCTTCCCCGGAGTCAGCACACCAAGTTCGTATCGGTGAGGCGCGGCTAGGCTGGTCTGCTGGCCGATCTCTTTACCGTCCAGCCAAAGCTGAGAAACCCAATGAACGCGTTCAAATGAAGCAGAAACCGGCTTTCCTTGCCAAGTATCAGGCACCTCAAAGGTACGGCTGTACCAAGCGGGCCCAATATAGTGGCGATCCGGCTGTAAAAAATGGTGCATTTTAAACACACCTTGGTCTTTATACTTCTTAAGCCATTCAGGCCCCCAGCCATTCAAACCACCTTTACCTGCCCACTCAGCGTTACCGTACCATTTGGTATTCGGGCCAGGGATATTGCCATAGCCATGCTCTTGCAAAGCTCCTGGTAGTTGCAGCTCGTCCTGAAACTCTTGATTTTGCCAATTTTGCTCAATACCAACATTTTCTGGATCTAATCGTATCTGCCAAGTTCCGGCTAGATTGACGCTGTCGACGCGATCTAGGCGCTGCGCCTCTTCCACACAACCAGCTAGTTGCATCATAAAAGGTATCACCAGCAAGGCAGAAACCTTCAACATTCTGATTTTGTTAATCATTTCAGTATCTCCACGAAGCCAAAGTTAACAATCGCCCCAGCTTTCGTCATTTTCAGCTCTTTTAGTGCCCCCTGTTTGCATAGGTGGGCTGCCCCCAAAATTTATCTTTCAGCAAAGCCGGCGGTTTTACTCCGACAACACTTTCTGCGCATTACTTAACTCATTAATATTTTGATAATTAGTCAGTGAGTTAACATGACTTAAGCCTTGCTCTGCCAGAGCAATGAGAACTTCCATTTGCTGCTGTTTGGTTTTATCCAGATCATCTTCAAATACCAACAATAACGGTAACGAAGTGGCGAAATAATCAATTTTTGCAGGCTCTTTTAGTTGTTCCTCGGCGTAGCTTTTAAGCTCATTGAAGAGTTGAGTTGCGGCTTCTACTTCACCCAATTCTAGTAGGGATAAGCCACGAAAATAAGACAATTCCGAGTGCTCCGAAACCGCCATGGCCAAGAAATCCCCGGCTTCATTAGCGCTCTCAGTGAAGCTCGCTACAGCTTTATTTTCCTCACCCAATGCACGCAGCGCTTTACCTTTCCAGTAATTCACATCCGCTTTGGCTTGCAGCAGGTGGTACGCTTCGCCTAAATTTTCTTGAGTCGTCATGGCTGAGGTGAAGTGCGCTAAAGCCTTAGCGGCATCGCCCTCTTTCAACGCAGCTTGTCCTAGCAGCAGGTGAGCCCTCGTATACTGTTTTAAGACCTTACCTTCGCCGCCTTCCCACGGGTGGAAGCGCCGCCCCAACAACCAATCCAACGCCTTTTGCGGCTGCTCTGTTTCGTTATATAGCGTCGCCAGCGCCACAGAGCAGTCATCACGAGCTGAAACCAGTTCAATATGCTCCAATAGTGTTGCCAACCTCGCACTAGGGGCATCACCTAATTTTTCTCGCAACTGATCATATTCAGAAAAAATTCGGGCATTGGTTGGCTCAAGGGCCAGTGCTTTTTCATATGCCTGACGGGCAGCGGCTGCATCGTTGTTTACGTTCCAATAGGCAATCCCAAGATTGCGCCAAACGGTTGCTGTATTGGGGCATTTCTGCCAAACGGCAATAGCTTCCTGATGACGCTTCTTGTCGTAGTAATAGTTGCCTAAGCCATAGGCGGCATTAGGATCGTCGCCCTCTTGCGCCAGAGCCCACTCCAGCATGATTTGGTCATACAGGCGTGACGGGAATAGATAATCAGGACTTAAGCCCCGAGCTACTTCCAAGTAAGCTAAATCATTGGTCAGCCATGCGTAGGCATAGTGGGTGAGCTGAGATTTTTGCAACGGGTTCGGTACTGCAATATCAGCAACTTCATGTTGATGATGAAGCTCTAGCAGCGCGATAGCCTTGCTCACAAAACCTGCATCGACAAAGTCATACACCAAATCGAGAATAGTTTGCGCATCATTGCGGGACTTCTCTAACAACCCCACAACGTCACCCGCAACGTAACGAGCCCAGTGATCCAGAGGGTCCGTTGCCAGCAACTCCGTCAGTAGCGGACTACTATCCTGGCCAAGCTCCCCAAGCACTAATGCTTTTAATACCAGAGCTTTATTATTCTGACGATTGGTATCCAGTGATGCTTCAAGGTGTTCCAGAGCCTGCTGATAGTCGCCTTTTCGACAATCGAGCATGGCGAGCTCATGATACGCTGCAGCGCGCCACTCATAGTTCCAGGTTACTTTATAAAATGCTTGGTACGCGCATGCCAGTCTGCCTTGGAAGCGACGCACCAACCCCAAATAATAGTGAGCTTCTCCAGTGCATGGGTTGGGATGACGAAGTGTCAAACGCTCAATAGCCTTAGTAAAATGCTCTGATGCCTGAGCTAACAAGCCTCGATTCAACTGTTTACGGCCGTAAGCAATATTGGCACGCGAATCCAATGGATCACGCCTGAGCATTTCATCCCAATACAATTCTGGATAACGGGTTGGGTGGCGATACTGCTCCAAATGCTCAGCCGTTAAGAACAACTCATCCAATGTTTCAATGTCCTTCGGCAACGGAGGCTCGGTGGCCGCATCGCGGTTGCGTTCTAACTCATCAACATTAACTGGACGATATGAAATCAAGCCTTGCACCGCTAACTCTAGAGCGTAAAAGTCATCGTAAACAACCAATGTCGCGGGTTTGTGCCAAGGCTTTTCAGGGGTTAGCTCGACCGTTTCATCAATGATGATTTTTCCTGCCTCGGTTAACACAATGCGCGCTTCGGCAAAATCACGTGAAACCACAGCTCCTAAATCAATACTGCCATCATCATTTTTAACCAGACGAACGGCGGCATCCTTATTCGCGTTTTGTACTGGACCAATCTTTTTATAGGGCCACCAATATTGAGAAAATGTTTTGGTTTCATAGGGCTGCAGATAGCTAAAGTCGGGTTGGTTGTCGGTATAAACCCCAGCCATTAACTCGACATAAGGGGCTGGACGGCCAGTGGGCCCGACACGGTCCGTTAGCTCACGATCCCAAGCCCAGCCGAATTCTCCATTGCCCCAAGTCCACTGCTTTTTGCCCGGAGCAACATGCTTGTTAGCGACATGAATAAAGCCTCCCTCGGCATCAAAGTCATAGCCACCAAAGAAATCAAACTGGGTATCACACACCATATAACTGGTTGGCACAGGGATGTTTCGATAGAGGCTCAGATCATTGGCCGCGCCGCGATTAGCATAATCAACACCGTAGTAGTCATTATTGGCAATGGGAAAACTACTTAGGGCTCGAACGGCATGATCGGCAACATAGTGAACATCGACAGGAAAAAAGCTCTGATAGTTATCATGGACTTCAGCGGCAACATTGGCCCACCACAAGAACGTTTGAGTATATGGAGTTCGGTTATACAGGCGCCCTTTCAGTTCAACTAATGCGCTGCCAGGTTGCATACGAATACCATGCATTCCTTTTAAACGATTGAGTGGATCGTGCTCGGAC
The DNA here is from genome assembly GCF_014773395.1 of Neiella litorisoli. GTDB lineage: Bacteria > Pseudomonadota > Gammaproteobacteria > Enterobacterales > Neiellaceae > Neiella > Neiella litorisoli. The sequence continues at coordinate 99,714 of NZ_JACXAF010000017.1, forward strand.
AGCCAGACAGTTTGAGCGCCACCTTGCTCTTGCTCCACATGCACATCAGTCGGCATGTAAGTTCCGGGCCGGTGGTGCTGCGGCCAGTTGAACTCCACGCCTCCTGAGATCCAAGGACCAGCTAGCCCTACTAGCGCTGGTTTAATTTCATCTTGTCGATAGAAAAAGTCGTAGTCGTTATTCGACTTATCCTGGCCAAGTAAGATTCGGCCGCCAATTTCAGGAAGCAAAACCAAACGGACATAGTCGTTTTCGAGTGTTACTGAGTCGTAATTTTGGGGCTCAGGCTGATCAAACACCTTGTCAATAAAAGGAACGGGGTAAACCTTGCCACTTGAGCCTTGATAGACACGTTTTTCAAAAAACAGTGGGTTCTTTTCTGGCTCACCTAGCTGGTAAGTTGGCAATGTAAGTGCCTGCCTAATGGCTTTAACTAAATTCATAACTCGCCTTCCAATATCGGTGCTAAGCCGTCCCGCTGAGCGAGGGCCTCTAAAGCACGCGCAATAAATAGTTTTTCGTTTGAAATGCCTCAGCGCAGCAAAGGATTTAAGGCTGGTTAATCAACCAGCTCGCGTTCAATATCTTCGAGTGATTTCCCTTTGGTTTCGGGAACCATGACTTTAATCACCCAAAAACCAACCAGACAAATAAAGCCGTATAACCAAAAGGTGCTGGCCGCACCAAGCGCTGCATTGATAGGTTTAAAAGTGACAGTCAGAGCAAAACAGGCAATCCACAGGACAGAGACACAAATGCTCATAGCTGCACCGCGAATGCGGTTCGGGAAAATTTCAGATAGCAGTACCCAAGTAATGGGAGCTAAGGTCATGGCATAACAAGCAATCGCAACCAAGACCACGAGTAACACCACAAGTCCTTTGACCTCGAAGTAGTAACAAGCCCCTAAAATCGCATAGGTGATCATTAAACCGGCTGAGCCAAACAGCATTAGAGGCCTGCGGCCCCAACGATCAACCGTTTTAATCGCGACAAAAGTGAAAACCAGATTGACCACGCCAGTGATCACGATGTTAAACATCATACCGCTCACATCGTAACCAGCAGCGGAGAAAATCTCCTGTGCGTAGTTAAAAATGACATTGATGCCACACCATTGCTGAAACGCGGCAATAAACATTCCGAGACCAAGTATTTTTAGTACCTTGGGATTACGTAGCGTTTCAATGTCGATCAGTTTGTTATCATCTCGCTGGGCTTGAAGCGCTAAAGTTTGCTGGATATCTTGCACTTCGAAGTCGGCATATTGCTTACCGCCAATTTTTTCTAATACGGCATGCGCTTGTTTAGCCTTGTGCTGTTTTAACAACCAACGCGGAGATTCTGGGATCACCAGCGCCAAAACAAAAAATAGCAAGGCTGGTATGGCTTCAGCAGCAAACATCCAACGCCATCCCAGCTGTCCATTCCAAGAATCAGCAATCACTTCAGTGGCAATCTCGGTTTCAATCGGATGAGAGCTATAAATAGCGAGATTAACGAGCTGAGCCGCCAACACGCCTACGACGATAGTTAACTGGTTGATTGAGACAAAACGACCACGCAAATGTGCAGGGGATATCTCGGCGATATACATTGGCGACACGTTTGACGCCAGACCGATACCTACTCCGCCCAAAACACGGGCCAAGATAAACGCATTAAAATCTTCGGTCAGGGCCGTCCATATAGCGGATGCGGTGAACATGAGAGCCGCTCCGATAAGGATCTTTTTACGGCCTAATTTGTCTGTGATCATGCCAGATAGCAGAGCACCACCTAAACATCCAACTAAAGCGGAACTGATTGCCCAGCCTGCTAGCCATTCCTGCCCTTCGCCACTGAGACCAAAGTACGCTTCATAAAAGGGCTTTGCACCGCCAATCACGACCCAGTCATAACCAAATAACAGTCCACCCATCGCTGCCACTAAGCAAATCAGCCAGACGAACTTCAGGTTATAGCTTGGGTTGGTAGCAGGTCGTTCTCCTGCTCGCGAACGCTCGGCAACTGTGGTCATGAGGGCATCACTAATTTCGTTATGCTTCGATTTGATAACTGGCATTTAACACTGCATCAACGCAAAAAAGAATGACAAATCCACTGCAAATAGATGGACTATTTTATTATTTTATTTATTCTTCAAACATGACAAAAAAGCGCCCAAGTTTGCAGCCCAGAGTGGAAGAGGGATTTCCTCATCAACGGTTAGTTATTCTCCCGCCCAACGCCATTGAACGCTGTAAAAAATCAGAACTTATTAAGCAGATCTATGTCACACATATTGGTGCCTACCCATCTGCCCCAAACCATTATGTCGAGCGACAAGAAGGCGCAACACAAGCCATTTTGATCTACTGCATGAAAGGAATTGGCTGGCTACAGCTGGATAATATTACTTTTAAAGTGAATCCAGGGTGTGCAGTAATCATCCCGCCGAATGTAAGCCACATCTACCGGGCAGATAAGGACGATCCATGGTCACTTTTTTGGATTCATTTTGATGGCAAGCAAGTCTCAGCCCTGCTAAAGAATTTAGAAATCGATTTATTGAAGCCATTGCTTTACATCGCCAACCCTCAAGCAATGCGTCAAGCGTTCGAAGATGTCTACGCCTGTCTGAACTACAACCATTCTGAGTCAGGTTTGTTTGCGATGAGTGCCGAGTTTATGCGACTGCTAAGTCGCATAAAACTTGAGCACAGTGCGATTAACTTAAAGCATAAACTCAAAGAGGATGGGATTAGTTCAAGCATCCGTTTTATGCAGAAGCACCTAGATATGTCGATACCACTGGCTGATTTAGCAGCACAGGCAGGACAAAGCGTTGCCCACTACAGCAAACTGTTTCGCCAGCGCACGAATCAATCCCCCTCAGCATATTTTATTCAAATGAAGGTTCGCAAAGCATGCGACCAGCTTTATCAAACTAACCTGAGCGTTCGAGAGATAGCCGAGCAGTTGGGCTATAGCGACCCCTACTATTTCAGTCGTATCTTTAAAAAAGTCCAAGGAGTATCACCGGCACAATATAGGACGATAGCTAAATCGGGATAATGAATACTTTCAGGGATCGGAGATAAGCCCAATTGACGGGAGCTTTTTTGGGGTTATCAATGAGTAACACAGAGTGCAGCGTGGGCGATTACAGTTCGGGCAACCTCGACGCGAAGCTACCCGATTGTTCTGGGTGAAATGCTATTTTTTCACCGATTTCAGCAGCGCATCGACGCCAGCTTGGGCGATTTCCTCATCTTGCAGGCCTTTCACGCCACTTACACCGACGGCACCAATCACATGACCATCTAGCTTAATCGGCACTCCACCGGCGAATGGCAACATATCCGTTAGCGACATGAGGGCAACTTCGCCGCCACCAACTCGCTCGGCAAACACACGGCTCGGGCGCTTATACATTACCGAGGTTTTGGCTTTGCTCAATGCCGTTTCTAGGCTTGATGGTTGGGCGCCGTCCATATGCTCCAAGTACATTGGCCGGCCAGCAGCATCAGCCACCACAATCACAACATTCCAGTTTTCTGATTTGGCTTTAGCAACGGCGGCTTGAGCAGCAAACTTGGCGCCATCGAGCGTGAGCGCTGGCACCTGCTTTACCAATTCAGCTGCCGATACCGTGAAACTCATTGCGCCAGCTGCCAGAGCAACGACCAAATGTTTAAACAATTTCATAAGTCTTCTTTCCTTTCATTGGTGGCACACAAAGCCACATCCCAATTAACGCCATATTTAAACGGTTGCCATGCTTGGAAAGTGCCCTAGCCCTTCCAGCCATAAACACGCATAAATCTTCAAAATCTATCATGCGATCGACAATTTAGCGCATCTATGCCAGTAATCTCAAACGAAATGCTGCCAATCACTGACGGCTACATCACTCCTTAATTGAACTATATTGGTGGTAGCGGCCATCACCGAGATATCGCCTACCATTTCCTTGGTAACCAAATACTTGAGAAGTCAGGATGATAAAGCAGTTGAAACAAGACGCAGCGCTGGTCTTCGGCATCATCACCATGGTGTTGTTTTATACCCTTGGCCAATCTTGGCTAGTGCCGCTGTCGGATCATGCCGTTGCCATCGGCTTATTTACTTGGTTACTGGTCACCATGTTGTGGTGCGCTTTCAAAGTGGTACGGCATGCCGATGCGCTTGCCGTCAAGCTCGGGGAACCTTATGGCACCTTGGTGTTAACCCTTACGGTGACCGCGATTGAAGTGTCATTGATCTCGGCGGTGATGCTCACCGGCAAGGCCAATCCGCTACTCGCAAGAGATACCATGATGGCAGTGGTCATGATTGTGATGAATGGCTTGGTCGGCGCGTCATTATTGCTCGGCGGATTAAAGCACTCAGAGCAGGAATATCAGCTCGAAGGCACCCGAGCCTTTCTCACCGTGATCACACCATTAGTAGTCATTGCCCTAGTGCTGCCATCGTTTACTACATCGACCGCCGACCCAAGCTACACCAGCGGTCAACAGCTCGTCTTTGGGGCCATGACAATTGCTCTATTTGGTGTCTTTCTGGCCATGCAAACCATGCAACAGAAGCACTATTTTGTTCAGCCCATTGCCGCTCAACTACATGAGCAAGCCGGCGAAACATCTCGTCGCCATTTGGATAACCATGGCGTCCTCTATCACACCCTGATGCTATTGGTGACAATCACGCCGATCGTGCTACTGTCGAAAAAGCTTGGCACTGTGATGGATTTTGGCATCGTCGAATTGCAACTACCGGTCGCGCTGAGCGGTATTCTCATTGCAGCGATTGTATTAACCCCCGAAGGGTTGGCTGCGCTCAAAGCCGCTCGCAATAATCAATTGCAGCGCAGCATTAACATCTGCTTGGGTTCAGTGCTGGCCACCATCGGTTTAACGGTGCCTGCCGTGTTAACCATCTCGCTATTTGTCGGCCAACCGGTGACATTGGGGCTAGGGCCAACGGGGATCATCCTCATCATGTTAACCCTGTTCTCTGCGGCGTTGACTTTTGGTGGCACCAAAACCAGCATTTTGCAGGGGGCAGTACATATTGCTTTGTTTTTAATGTACTTAATTCTGATTTTTGCGCCATAAACAGAGCATGAATAACAAGAGGGAACAATATGAGCTTTGAAATAGCCCTTCTTGGCTTTGCTTTACTCATTGCCATAGGCATTTTATTGCACCACCCATCTCGCAATTTGGGGCTGCCGTCATTACTGATTTTTATGGCGGTGGGCTTGGTCATCGGCAACGGCGAATTTGGTTTTGTTTACGATAACTTGCAACTGACGTCGATGGTTGGCGCTATCGCGCTCAACATTATTGTATTTGTTGGCGGTCTCAATACCTCAACCGACAACATCAAGGTGGCTTACCGAGAAGGCGGCGTTCTGTCCTCGTTTGGCGTGGTGTTCTCAACCGTGGCATTTGCCATCATTATCTATCTGCTATTGGGCTGGCCGCCGGTGCAGTGCCTGCTGTTTGGCGCCGTCGTGTCATCAACCGATGCCGCTGCGGTGTTCTCCATCCTCGAATCGAAAAAGCTCAAACTCAAAGAAAAAACTGACACCATTCTCGAATTTGAATCGGCAACCAATGACCCTGTGGCTTTGATTCTGGTGGTGTTGCTGACCGAGTTAGCACTTGCTCCGGGCACCATGCTGTCGCCTTCTGTTATTGGCATGGATTTGGTCACCCAGATTTGCGTGGCCTTGGTTGTTGCTTTCATCGTCGGAAAATTATGCAGTTGGCTGCTCAATAGCATTAAGTTGCAGGAATACGGCTTGATCCCAGTATTCATTCTGGCTTGCGCCATTTTGGCGACCTACGGCAGTGAGCAACTCGGCGGCAATATCTTGTTGGCGTCATACGTTGCTGGCGTGGTCATTGGTAACGGGGTTGAACGCGGAATGGAAGTCAGTCGCCACTTTCTCAACAGTTTATCTTGGGTTGCCCAAGCGCTGCTGTTTATCGTGCTGGGTTTGCAAATCTTTCCGCAGGAATTACTGCAGGTGTTACTGCAATCGCTATTGCCGGCCATTTTGCTGATCTTAGTCGCCAGACCACTGGCGGTTCAGCTGTGTTATCTACCATTTCGGCAAGCCAGTTGGCGCAAGCGGCTGTTTATTTCATCAATTGGATTGAAAGGTGCAACCCCAATCGTGTTTGCCTTAATCCCAGCGGCGGCGGGGCTAGAGGGTGCTGATGTCATGGTTCACATGGTGTTTTTCATTGTCGTGATCTCGATTTTCGTCCAGGGCGGCGCCATTGAACCACTCGCAAACAAGCTGAACTTAAAGCAGGACGAACCCGACGCTAGGGTCTGTTGATCGTTACTGTATAAATTTTGTTCGTTCAAAATGCTCTTTTGAGCAAGGAGCGAGCTATGCCGTATAGCGATCTATACAAATAGTGAGCGACGCAGCGAAATAAGTGTTTTGACGAACCCTTCGGGCAGCCTTTATGGTCAATTTATTCGGCGTCAGCGATGGCTTATTGACGGCCAGTCAACCTCGCAATCGCTTTCTTGCCTAAATCGCCCATAAAGTGCTGCAAAAATATACAGTAACGATCAACAGACCCTAACACTCAGAGCTAGAAATACCGATGATGGGCGCTGTGCCGTCTTCATTATTGACGTAATGAACACCACATAAGTCGCCCCATTGATAGCCTCCCAACCAAACCTTGGCGGCTCGGCCTGTGACGGTAATCGGATCATCGGTCGGCACATTTCGCTGATTGCCTCGCCCACACCATTCATCAGGACAATCTGTGTTATTCGGCGTCCAGGTCGTTGCATCAAGGTTAATCAGGTACTTAACGGAGTTATTCCAGTGGCCTGTAGCATAACCAGAGTGAATATTGATGATCACACCGTTGCCAATATCCAGTGTATCGGCACCCTCGATTTTGCCCTCGATCTGCGCTTTCATGTGCACCAAATCACTGCCTGCCTGAAGCGCTGCTTTCATTCCTTGCAAGTCAGCTTCAATGGCATCTGATTTCAAATCAACAAAGCGCGGCGCCGCAACCACTGCAAGAATCCCCAAAATAACGATCACAACGACTAATTCAATCAGGGTAAATCCACGCATGTTTGCTTTACTTGCAATCACTGGGTTCAATGGTCTACTCTACAACCGCCGGAGCGAGTTGTCGAAGTTAACAAATGCGCTACATAAAATGGAGCGTTAAATATCGTCTTTTGGTGATTTTTCTTCGATACTTGAGCCAGACAAAACGACTCGCCACAAGGATGCCTTATGCTTCGTTATTGCCACCAATGGCTTTGCCTCATCTTCATTACACTAGTTTTCATTCCCTCAGCAAACGCAAACAGCGAACTCGCCGCCCAGATCAGTCAACTGGAAAGCAACCATGAACGCTTAACCCGCTACATCAAACACCCCGCTAAAGTCTCTGGGGAACAGCGTTTATTAAATCGGCTTCGGGTGAAACAAATTGTCGATGAGCAAGCGTTACAAATGAACGAATTGCTCAACGACGAAGACGCGCTGGCGGCCTTATCTCCAGAGCAGCTCGACACCATCAAAGATATTTTGGAAGAGCAAGCCACCGCGTCGGTTGATGCGCTGATTGAGCTGGACCGCCACATCAGTGACGAGCGAGCCAGCCGCACCACTGACGACAGCAATAAGTTGTTAGACTGGGAGCTACAAATGGCTCAGCTCCAACAACGCTTAGATGCCATGCTCAGTTTTTCCATGCAAAACATTACTTGGCAGGATCAAGTTGGGTTGCCCACCAGCAGCGATCGCACGTTGTTTACCAAAGGACTAATCGAGCGGGCCGATGATATCAGTTTGCTGCTGGTCTACTCAGAGCAACAACTAGCCGAGTTAACTGCGGAAAAATCCGAAGCGCTGGAATCAGAGCAAGAACGCCTCGACACCGCCATTCGCGCATACAAACAGAAGATCGACAGCAACAACAGTTCACTGGAATTGACCGTTAAATTACTCGATCAACTTGGCGCCAACACCAGTAAATACAAAGAAGTGCTAATAGCCAGCACCGGCTCCGTAACGGAAGACATTTTCAACATAAATGTGGTGTCGCGATTACTGTCTCGCTGGTCTTCAAAGCTTTGGGCAGGGGTGCTTGAATATGGCCCCGACTTATTATTTAAGCTGCTACTGATAGTTGCCATTCTGGCGGCTTTCTCTTTTGCTGCAAAAACAGCACGCAAGCTGGTACTCAAAGCCACCAGCAATTCCAAGCTCAATCTATCTGCGCTGCTGAAAGACTTTTTCGCATCTATTGTTCATAAAATCATTATGCTGTTCGGTATTCTGGTTGCGCTGGGCCAAGCCGGCATTGAAGTGGGGCCGCTACTAGCCGGCTTTGGTATGGCCGGTATCGTCATTGGCTTTGCCTTGCAAGGCACCCTATCCAACTTCGCCTCGGGCTTGATGATCCTCATTTATCGCCCATTCGACGTTAACGACATGGTCAAAGCTGGCGGCGTCACCGGCACGGTTGAAAAGCTCAGCCTAGTCAACGCAACCATTAAAACTATTGATAACCAACGCATTATTGTGCCGAACAACAAAATCTGGGAAGACGTCATCACCAATGTCACCGCCGAGCGTGTGCGGCGCGTCGACTTAGTATTCGGTATTGGCTACAAAGATGACATCGCCAAAGCAGAACAAGTGATCACCAGCGTGGTAAAAGCCCATGAGCATGTGCTGAAGCACCCAGAGCCGGTGATTAAGCTTGCCAACTTAGGTGAGTCATCCGTTGATTTCTGGGTTCGTCCTTGGGTAAGAACAGAAAATTACTGGGATGTGTACTGGGATCTAACCCGCCAAATCAAACTCAAATTTGATGAGGAGGGCATCAATATTCCGTTCCCACAACGGGATGTGCACATTTACCACACCCACACCTCGGCTGATGAGCCAGAGCAGCTATCAGAGCCGAAATAAAACCATCAATCAGCGACCGAGAACTCGTTCGCTTGCCACACGCCATGGCGAAATTGCCGTGGCGTTTGGCCCATCTGCTGTTTGAACTTGGCACAAAAATAAGCGCTATCGGTGAACTCGCATTGATAGGCGATTTCGGCAATGGTCAGCTCCGAATTTACCAACAACCCGACCGCTGCGCTGATCTTGCGCTTTAACAGGTAGTCTTTGAAGTTCTGCCCCAGCAAGGCTTTGAATGTTCTCGAGAAGTGAGAGCGGGACATGCCACAGTATGAGGCCGCGTCATCGAGACTCACCTGCAATTTCAAATCCGACTCGAGGCGCTGTAATAATGGCAGCACTTTATTGTGTTTAGACAGCGTTGGCGGATCGGCACTCAAGGTAGCATTGGCCTCATTGTGTTGATGCTGCAGTTGCGCCACAAACAACAGTAGCGTCCGCATCAAGCTTTGTTTTAGCGGCAATTGTTGCGGCCCATCCTCGACCTCGGCCAGCCAGCTCGTCAGTTGATCCATCCGCTCGGCGTCGGGCTTAGATAAGGTCATTACCAATGGTAATTGCATCGGTTGATGCTGCGGCAAGAGATTCAAATCGGCGTACAAAGCCGCTTGATACTGCAACAGAAAAAAATCCTGACGGACCGCTTGGGTGTCCATTCGGTGAACCATTAGCGAAGGCACAAATAGCAGGCTATTGGCGCGCAATTGAAATTGCCGCCCTTGAATAGCGACCGTCGCAGTGGTCTCACGAAACCACATCAATTCATGCATTAAATGAAAGTGGTCGGCAACCCGGAAGCATTGGTCTGGGCGCAGCTGATAATGCCGCAAACCAAAGTGAGCAACAGCGGGCAAATGAATGTTCTCAAAACTGACATTGCTCACATTCAAATACTCAAATGACAATTTATTTATATAAACATGTCACTTTCATACATTCACAAAACCACCAAAGCAATAGCCTTATAGCCATAACGATAAGGAGTTATCATGAGTTTGATTAAAAACCCTGTTATTCGCGGCTTTAACCCAGATCCTTCGGTTTGCCGTGTGGGTGACGACTATTACATTGCGACTTCAACCTTTGAGTGGTTTCCCGGTATTCAAATTCACCACTCAAAAGACTTGGTGAACTGGCGCTTACTCAGCCATCCGCTCAATACCCTTAATCATCTCAATATGATTGGTATGGATAACTCCGAGGGCGTCTATGCCCCAACGCTGTCCTATGCTGATGGCAAATTCTGGCTGTGTTTTAGCAATACCCATAGCTGCCGCGGCGGCAGTTGGATGGCCACACCGTGTTATGTGGTGACGGCTAATAACATTGAGGGGCCGTGGAGTGAGCCGGTCGCAATTGGTAGCTATGGTTTTGATCCATCCATGTTTCATGATGACGATGGCAAAAAATACATGGTCAACATGCTGTGGGATGGCCGTAAAAACACCAACTACTTTGCTGGCATCGTCTTGCAGCAATTTGATCCGCAAGCAGGCAAGTTGATCGGACCGTTGAAAACCATCTTCAAAGGCACCGAATTGGGATGTACTGAAGGGCCGCAACTGCTGAAAAAAGACGGCTTTTACTATCTAGTCACTGCCGAAGGTGGCACCGGTGATCATCATGCGGTCACCGTCTGTCGGTCGAAGCATATTGACGGCCCCTACCAATTGCACCCGCACAACCCGATGCTGACCTCGCGATTCAAAGAGCACGCGAAGCTGCAACGTGCCGGTCACGGCTTCTTCTTTGCCACCCAAAATGGCGAGTGGTACATGACTCATTTGGCCGGACGCCAGATCAGCGATCCCGAAGGCTACCCGTTTGCGCCCAAATGGGGGAATGGTCGCAGCATTCTTGGCCGTGAGTCATGTTTACAAAAAGTCTGCTGGCATCAGGGGTGGCCTTATTTAGAAAGTGGCGGCAACACCCCGTTTGTGGAAGTGCCTGCGCCAAATCTGCCGCCTCATCCATGGCCTGCAGAGCCAAGCCGCGATGACTTTGACCATAGCCAACTGGCTCACTGCTTTCAGACTCTGCGCGAGCCACTGACAGAAAGCTGGGCCAGCCTGACTGAGCGCCCCGGATTTTTGCGGCTGCGGGGCCGTCATTACCTCTATTCCCGCTATCAGCAAAGCCTCGTCGCTCGGCGATGGCAAAGTTTTTACGCCAGTGCAGAAACCGCCATGGAATTTGCCCCGCAAAGCTACATGCAAATGGCCGGGTTAGTGGTGTATTACTCGCGAACAGGTCACTATTTCCTCAAGCAAACACTTAACGATGCCGGCAATCACATACTGCAGATTGTCCAGTATCAGCACGATCAGTATGACGAATTACCAGCAGTGGAAATAGCCAGTTCTGGGCGGGTGTATCTGAAGGTCGAGCTGGCCAAGCAGTGGTATCAGTTCAGTTACTCCCTCGACGGCGAGAAATGGCAGTTGATCGGCCCGCCATTAAACAGCACGCCAATGTCAGACGAAGGTGGCCCAGATATCTTCCGATTTACTGGCAGCTTTGTTGGTTTATTTGCCTGTGATATTACCGGCCAGCAGCTTCATGCCGACTTCGATTACTTGGATTACCAGCAACAGCCAGACCCAGAATGGGACTAGTCCGCAGGATGAACGCGGATAACAAAATGACAAGAATGTGATGATCATAAGGATTCGGTGTTTTTCCTTATCATATTGCGGCAAAACAGTGATCCGGCAACTGCACAATTTGGCAACCAAGGCTTATCCTCTGTAATCCAGTATCTGTTGATGTGTTACGGATCGAGCCATCGTGTATACCCAGTCTTGTCATATAGAATCCATTGATCATCTCAATCAGTGGCTCACGGCCACTGCCGCTCAAGCACCAGTCAATCCATCTGCGATTCTGGTGCAACTATATGCTTATGAGTACACCAGCAATGTTGAGCAATATGCCAACACCATTGCGCAACACTTGCCCGATGCGCTGATCACCGGCGCCAGCAGCCAACAAGGCCTGGTCAATGCCGATGCCGAAATTCACAGCATCACCGTCATCGTTAGCTGGTTTGAAACCACCCAACTTGCCGCCAGTTGGCAGCCAATGACGGACGATTTGTATGAAGCAGGACAGCAAATCGCCTCCAACATTGTCAATCAGGACACCAAAGTACTGCTGATTCTGGTGGATAACTTTTCGTTTAACAGCGAACTGTTCTGGCAAGGCATGCAAACGCTCGAACACGACATTGTGATTGCTGGCGGTCAGGCCGTGCCGATCCCATCCGGTTCTTGGCTATTGCTGAACGGCGTCATCCATCACCGAGCGGCAATCGCCATTAGTTTGAGCTCACCAGAGCTGAGTGCGGTGAATTATGGTTTGTCGGACTGGTTTCCAATTGGCCGCGCCCATCGCGTTGGCTTTTCCGCTGGTAACCGAGTCTATAAGATCGGCGGTCGCACCGCATACGATCAATACTGCCGCTATCTAAATAATGGTCAGAAAGTGTCATTGGAAGCCATTAGCGATTTTCCGTTGATGGTTGGCGATCAGCGCGAATACACGATATTAACGCCAATCCGAATTCATCATGATGGCAGTATCGAGTTTGACCATGGCTTAACCGAAGGCGAGGAAGTCTGGTTTGTTTACAGCCACCCATCGCTGACCGCACAACACAAACAAGATAGCCTGCAGCAACTGGAAAAATTTCAGCCGCAGTCGATCTATATCTACAACTGCTGGTCGCGCGCCAACTTAGCGCATCAGCCTGGCCACAATGAACTGGAGCCGTTTGCCGAGTTAGCCCAAACCGCAGGTTTTTATTGCTATGGCGAATTCTCTGGGGTCCAGCAGCCCCAATCGTTGCACCACACGCTGACTTATCTGGCGCTATCCGAGGATCCGGCGTCGAAACAGCCCGATGTCCCCCGCCACGATGCCCACAACTCGTTGTCTCACTTATTTCATATTATCCGCCGCTCACTGGCCGATTTAGAGACGATGACCGAAGATTTAGCAACCGAAGTGGCCAACAAGAATCAGCAACTGTTGCAATCGCTCAAGGTCGATTCGCTGACCGGTTTGCCGAATTACATGGCATTGCAAGAAGCTTGCGATACCAGTGTTCATATTACTCATGCCGTTGCCATTCGGCTTAACAATCTGGCGGCAATTAATGAGTTTTATGGTCATCACATTGGCGATGTTGCGCTGCGCCACGTCGCTAAAAAAATTCAAATTTGGGCTTGCGAGCTCGAAGCCAACTGTCAGGTCTACTATACCGGCCCTAGCGAATGGGTATTGACGCTACAGCGCGTCAGCGGTGATATGACGCCATACTTGGGCCATACCCTAGAACAGTTTATTGAAGAATTAGAGGCACAGCCGATTGACTTAACAGGGCACCTCAACGGCGCTTTTTTAAACGTGGTCCTGACCGCTGGCATTGCTGATTACTCGGATCTAGCAAATGAAAATTGCCGCGCCAATCAGCTGGTGCTGAAAGCCCATGAAGCGCGCCGCCGCGCGCGTCAGAAGAACAGTCTGGTGTGCTCGGCCAATGAATTGTCTGGCACCACTAGTCAGGTGCAGAATCACATCAATGCGTTGTATCAGGTCAATACCGCATTAGCTGAGCAACGGGTATTTTTGTTTGGTCACCCCATTTTTTCTGCCGGCGACCGGCAGCAGGTATCGACCGAATGTCTGGTGCGAATTCATCAGCACGAGCAATTTATTCTGCCCAGCGAATTTCTGGTGCCCATCCAAGACACCCATGTTTACAGCCGTTTGAGTCGCCACATCATTGATCAGGCGCTGACCCTGATGGACGGTGGCGACAAGCGCTATTCGATTAACTTAGCGCCACAGGATCTGCAAAACGATCACACCATGCAGTTGCTGCTCAATCGCATCTCACGATTAAAAACGCCGCACTTGCTCGGGATTGAAATTGTTGAAACCGAAGAAATCGAAGATTACCTCCATCTGAAAAACATTTGTTCTGCTATTCGCCGCCATGGCGCTCGGTTAATCATTGATGATTTTGGCTCAGGCTACTCAAATATTGATGAGATCCTAGCGTTGTCACCGGATGTCATTAAGTTCGACGGTAGCCTGATCCGCCATATTGACCGCAATGAGCGCCAGCGTTTGATTGTGTCGAATATGGTTAAGCTGTTTACTGATATGAAGATCGAAACGGTCGCTGAGTTTGTCCATAGCGCGACGGTATGTGAGATCGTCGAAGATTTGGGCGTAGACTACCTGCAAGGATTTTACTTGGCCGAACCGGCGCTGTTATCTGCCGTAACAGAACCGATTCAGCTACAGCGCTAACGCTTGGCTTTGCTGGCAACATCCATCCACACCGCCAGCAGTAAAATCGAACCTTTGACTATGTATTGCCAGTAAGTCGGCACATCGAGCATGCTCATGCCGTTATCAAGACTGGCCATAATAAGGGCGCCCAGCACAGCGCCAAACACAGTGCCGACACCGCCGGCCAAACTAGTGCCGCCAATAACACAAGCTGCGATTGCATCGAGCTCGGCAATGGTACCTGCCGACGGCGATCCGGCCCCTAAACGAGAACTTAAAATCAAGGCTGCCACCGCAACCATCAGACCATTTAATGCAAACACGGCGAGCTTGATGCGCTCAACCCGAAGTCCCGACAAGCGACTCGCTTCCAAATTGCCACCAACAGCATAAACTCGGCGGCCAAAGGCTGTTTTATTGGCAACGAATGCCAGTAACACCATTAAGCCCGCAAGGATCAACACCGGTGTTGGCACACCGCGGTAATCATTCAGCACATACAGCAAGGTCACCAAGGCTGCCATTGCAACCGCCAGCCCGATCAGGGTTTGTGGCAAGGGTTTGGCGGACAAACCATGCTGCAAGCGCTGTTGCCGGCCGCGGAAAGTTGTACCAAATAGCAGCAGCAAACAGCCGCAACCAATGAGCCAACCCAAGGTGCTGGACAAATAACTCTGGCCAATAATGCCCATGGCCTCGGAGGTTGGCGCCACCGTCGTACCGCCGGTTAAGCCAATCAAAATCCCTCGAAATGCCAACATCCCAGCCAAAGTGACAATGAATGAAGGCACTTTGCGATAGGCAACCCACCAGCCATTCCATGCACCGAGTAACAAGCCCGCCGCCAATGTCGCCAGAATCGTTAACGGCAGCGGCCAGCCGTACCAGACGTCGAGAATCGCCGCGACGCCGCCGAGCAAGCCCATCATCGAGCCTACCGACAGATCGATTTCGGCCGAAACAATGACAAACACCATGCCAATGGCCAGAATGCCGGTAATAGCAGTTTGCCGCAGTAAGTTCGACACATTTCGTGCTGTCAGGTAGTCGCCCTCAGTGGCAATACTGAAAAAGATGGCAATCGCGACAATGGCGCCCGCCATCACCAGCGTTTGCAAATTGATCGCTTTAAGCCGCGAGATCATCGATTGCATCATGTTATTGCTTCTCCGTCGTACTGCGCAGCGCACATTCCATCACCTGCTCTTGGGTCAGGTTATCGTTTATTAAATTGCCTTTGAGCTTGCCTTCATGCATAACCAATACACGGTCGCTAATGCCCAGCACTTCGGGTAATTCAGACGACACCATAATGATGGCGACACCTTGTTTCACCAGCTCAAACATCAGCTTGTAGATCTCGTATTTGGCACCGACATCAATGCCTCGTGTTGGCTCATCGAGGATTAGGATCTTGGGGTTCAGTAACAAGCATTTGGCCAAAATCGCTTTTTGTTGATTGCCACCACTCAGGGAGCGAATCGCTAAGTCGGCCGAAGCGGTCTTCACTCGCAACCGAGCAATGGCCTCATCAATGGCGGCATGCTCCTTTGCTTCATTGAGTTGGCCCAACCAATTACCAAAGCTAGCCAATCCGGCTAGGGTAATATTGCTGCCGACCGACATCACCGGCACGATGCCATGGCGTTTGCGATCTTCTGGCACCATGGCAATGCCTTTGGTCAGCGCATCACTGGGCGACTTGATCACTAGCGGCTGGCCATCGAGTGTCAGTTCAAGCTCATAGCGACTCGGATAGCTGCCGAATAGACATTGCATTAATTCCGTCCGACCGGCGCCAACTAACCCCGAAACACCGAGGATCTCACCAGCCCGCAGTTCAAATGACACATCATCGACTAACTTGATATGGCGGTTGCTGCCATGCCACGCCGACGCATGGGCAACGCTCAATACGGTGTCGCCAATATCATGCTCCTCGTAGGGAAATAACTCGGTTAATTCGCGTCCGACCATCATGGTAATGATGTCGTCTTGAGTTAACCCCTGCGCTTCGCGGGTGCCGATGTGGAGACCATCGCGGATCACACAAACCACATCCGAGATCGCCAACACTTCATTGAGTTTGTGCGAGATATAAACGCAGCTGACACCTTGCTCTTTTAACTGCTCGACAATCGCTAGCAACACGTCGGTTTCCGATTCGGTGAGCGACGAAGTCGGCTCGTCGAGGATCAGGATGCGAGCATTCTTGGCCAGTGCTTTGGCAATTTCGACCAATTGTTGCTGGCCAACGCCCAACTCCACTAACGGCGTATCGGGCGATATGGTTAAGCCAACCCGTGCCAACATTTGCTCGGCTCGGCTATACATCGCGGCGTGATTGAGTACACCAAACTGGCTAATTTCATCTCCGAGGAATAAGTTCTCTAGGATGGTCAGCTCTTTAATCAGCGCCAACTCTTGGTGAATGATGGCAATGCCGGCCTGTTCGGCCTGCTTAATGTTATTGACCTGATACAGGGCGCCATCGAGCCAAATCTCACCTTGGTATTCACCGCTCGGATAAATCCCCGACAGCACCTTCATCAGGGTTGATTTGCCCGATCCATTTTCGCCACACAGTGACAACACCTGACCGGCACTCAAGGCCAAATCGACACCATCTAGCGCTCGGACACCAGAAAACTCTTTGATGATGCCGCGCATCTGCAGCAATGGCTGCGCCGCATCATCAGGCACTTGGGCAACAGCTTGAACCACCAGCGATTACTCCTGATAGACCGCTTGTTTGCTGTGATAACCGTCGGCAATCACAGTCGCATCGAGGTTGCTTTTATCGACGGCAATCGGCTCCAGTAGAAACGATGGCACTTGCTTGCTGCCATTATCGAGCTTGGCATTGGTGTTGACCTTTTCACCTTTGGCGAGCGCCACCGCCAACTCGGCAGATGTCTCTGCGAGCTTACTAATCGGCTTGTACACCGTCATGGTTTGAGTCCCCGCCACCACTCTGCGCACCGCTGCTAAATCAGCATCTTGGCCAGAGATCAGTACCTTGCCCGCTAAGCCTTGCGCTTGCAGCGCTTGAATAGCACCACCGGCGGTTGAGTCGTTGGAGGCCACCACCACATCAATCTGGTTATCGTTGGCGGTCAGCGCATTTTCCATAATTTTCAGGGCATTTTCCGCCAGCCAGGAGTCCACCCACTGATCGCCGACAATTTTCACTTTACCTGCATCGACTAATGGCTGAATCACATTCATCTGGCCTTTGCGGAACAAGTGGGCATTGTTGTCGACCGGTGAACCGCCCATCAAAAAGAAGTTGCCGCTATCGCGCAGTTGGGTCAGCGCCGTGGCCTGAATTTCGCCCACTTTTTCGTTGTCGAAGGACACATATAAGTCAATGTCGGCATTCTTAATCAGGCGGTCATACGACAACACTTTAATGCCATCACGTTTCGCTTCTCGCACCACATTGCCAAGCACTTCGCCGTTGTAAGGAATAATCACCAGCACATCAACGCCGCGGGCAATCATGTTTTCAATCTGGGAAATCTGGGTTGTTTCATTGCCATTGGCAGACTGAACATACACTTTGGCTCCCAGCGCCTCGGCTTTAGCAACGAAGTAGTCGCGATCTTTTTGCCATCGTTCTAACCTCAAGTCGTCAATCGCCATACCAATTTTGATTTTGGCCATGACCGGATGCGCGATTAAAGCCAAGCAAGTTATCACCATTGAAACAATCAATTTCATCTCTGAGTTCCCTATCTATCAGCAAGCGTGAGCAATTATTAAGCAACTAATGCCATCTTCGAGACTAGGATCAGCACGCTTGGCAACAATGACGAATTTTCACTTTGCTATTGTCAAAATTAGTTAAGCCACAGAGTCTGTGAGCCGCTTCAAAGTCACCGCTGTTGGTACAACCCAACAAGTGCTCACTGCGCATCTCAGGCATTCAAAATGAAAGCGCTATCACCCTCAAAACAAACAAATAATTAACAACTGAGATCTAGCTCCTTTGCCATAAAGTCATTTTGACCATAATAAAAAATCCTTAACCGTGAGCATGAAGTCGGGCGATCCATATCGTTCAGGGGGGCACGGTTGAGGCTTAATCAAACCCACAAAGAGATTCACAAAATGATAACAATCAAAACCCAAAGGGCATTAATGCAATCATTGGCGATTGCCCTGAGCGCCGTCATATGCAGCGCCCAAGCCGCCTTTAACGCCACCCCACCAAGCCAAGGCGCTTATCAATCAGGCCAGTACCGCAACCTCGCCAGTGAGATGGGCAAAACCAACGGCGCCTCGAAGCTAACCGATGGTTACAACAAAATGTTTGGCAGTAACGGCCAACAACAACTCTATTACCCATACTTTGAAAATGGTCAGTACAAAGCCCACTACATTCGGGCCATCAATCCGGTTGGCGGTGATGACATTCGCTCTGAGGGGCAATCATGGGGCATGACGATTGCCGTGATGATGGATGATCAAGAAGCATTCGATAATCTCTGGCGATTCGCCAAAAACTACATGAAGAACCCTGATGATCACTCCGATCCGGCGAAACAAGGGGTTTATGCTTGGCAGCTAAAATTCGATAGCAATGGCAACGTCTACAAAAACGATGAGGGGCCAGCGCCTGATGGTGAAGAGTATTTCGCCTTTGCCCTGCTCAACGCCGATGCCAGATGGGGTAGCAATGGTGAGTTCAATTACTATCAGGACGCTCAGGTGATGTTGCAAACCATCAAAAACAAATTGATGGAAAACAGCATTATTCGTTTTACGCCCTACATCGATAACCTCACCGATCCGTCATACCACATCCCAGCATTTTATGACTATTTTGCTGACCGGCTAACGAGTCAAACAGAACAGAGCTACTGGCGAAACGTCGCCACTAAAAGTCGAACTTTCCTGAAAAACCACTTCAATAAAGTATCTGGCGACCCCCATTGGGATTTGCCCACCTATTTAGCTCGACTTGATGGCAGCCCAGTCATTGGCAATATTTTCAGTGGCCAACCAACGCCTGGCGACTGGTATGAATATGATGCTTGGCGGGTGCTGATGAATGTGGCATTAGATGCCCACGTGATGGGCGCCCAAAGCTGGCATATCAGCGCCATTAATAGTGCCCTTGGTTTCCTTAATTGGGACAAAGCCAATAACGGCGATGGCTGCTACAAGCAAGCCTACGCTTATGGTGCCGATCAGAATCGAGGCTGTGCCGGCGAAGGCCAACGCGCCGCCAATGCAGTGGCCTTGTTGGCATCGACCAGCACTGGCATGGCCAACGATTTCTTTAATGATTTCTGGGCTATGGCACAACCCACTGGTGATTGGCGCTATTACAACGGTTCGCTGTATATGTTAGCCATGCTCCACGTCACCGGTAATTTTAAGTTCTATACCGGCTCCGATAGTGGCGGCGGCACTCCATCAACACCTCCGTCTTCCACCCGCTTGAGAAATAGTTACTCCAACAAATGTTTAGACGCGGCAGGTACCAATAACGGCGCCAATGTGCAGCAGTGGAGCTGCTGGAGTGGCCAACAGCAACAATGGACGTTACTGAATCAGAGTGATGGTAGTTACGCCATCAAGTCAAACCATAGCAATCGCTGTATCACTGTCAGTGGTGGGGCCACCAGCAATGGTGCCAATATCAACCAAAGCAGTTGTGATTACTCAGCCAAACAGAAATTCTGGCTGCAAGATCAGGGTAATGGCTTTTTCACGCTAAAAGCCAGCCACAGCAGTAAGTGTCTTGATGTCGCAGGGCCGTCCGCTGATGACGGCGCTAATATTCAACAATATGCCTGCCACGGCGGCGGAGGTCAGCAGTTTAAATTTGACTAGCTTGCCACTCTTCAGCACAAAAAAAGAGGAGCGCCTGCTTAATGCCAGTCAGTTAAGCTGACTGGCATTTTTCTTATTGGGATATTTTCGCGCCTTGTGCTTCACGCATCTAGGGTAAATTCTGTCTTCCCGTTT
>NZ_JACXAF010000018.1 GCF_014773395.1 Neiella litorisoli
AAGTGCTGTGGCAAGGATGGCTCAAATTACAAGCCATCCTTGAAGGGTACGAATTAGCCAAGTCTCTTGAACTCTAAGATGTGATCAAGAGACAGGGCAACATGCCTGGCTTGATTAATGACGAAGCGATAGCTTTTAGCTAGCAGGTCCCGCCAATCCGCGGCGGATCAGCAAAGCTTCGGTAGTCGGCTGCTGACCGCGAAGCAACTCATAGCTGGTTGCTGGCAGCTTGCTGTTACCGACAGAAAGAATGAATTTGCGGTACAAATCACCGTTCTCACGGGTCAAACCGCCGTTTTGCTGGATAAAAGCAAACGCATCAGCGGCAAGGATCTCACTCCACATGTAAGCGTAATAACCGGCCGAGTAACCACCGGCAAAGACATGGGCAAAGTATGGTGACTTATAACGCGGTGGAATTGCGGCGATATCAACACCATGCTTTTTCAAAGCTTGCTGCTCAAAGGCCTCTGCATCTTGCAGTGGCGCATCGGCACTCAAGGCATGCCATTCCATATCCAGCAATGCCGAAGCCATGTACTCAAGCGTGTCAAACCCTTGATTAAAGCTACGTGATTTCAGCACCTTGGCTAACAACTCCTGAGGGATCGGCGCGCCGGTTTCATAATGACGGGCATAATTGCCAATAACCACAGGATCTTTCGCCCAGTCTTCTTGGAAGGTCGATGGGAACTCAACGAAATCGCGTGAAACACTGGTACCAGCGAGCGTCTGATAGTTGACGTCGGAGAACATGCCATGAACGCCGTGACCAAACTCGTGGAACATGGTGGTGACATTGTCATAGCTAACCAATGTAGGCTGGCCTTCTGGCGCTTTTGGAATATTCATGACATTGACGATTACAGGCTTGTTGTTCAGCAAGCGGCTCTGCTGAACAAAAGCACTCATCCAGGCGCCACCGCGTTTACCTTCACGTGCAAAGTAATCGCCGTAGAAAATCGCCACGCTGCTACCATCTTCGTCAAACACTTCATAGGCCTTCACATCAGGGTGATAAACCGGCAAATCTGGGCGAGGTTTCAGGGTGATACCAAACAAGCGGTTCATGGTGAAGAACACGCCATCATTCAGCACTCGCTCAAATTCGAAGTATTGCTTAACCTCGGCTTCATCCAAGTCATATTGGTCCTGGCGAACCAACTCGGCATAGTATTCCCAGTCCCACGGCTGCAGCTCAAAATCGCCACCGGTTTTGGTGATCATCGCCTGAATCGCCGCTGCTTCTTTCTCGGCATTGGCGACCACAGCTGGCACCATGCTGGCAAACATGTCCATCACGGCTTGCGGCGTTTTCGCCATGGTGCTGTTGAGTTGATAATCAGCCCAGCTATCAAAACCCAGTAACTTGGCGCGTTGCGCTCGGATCTGAGCCAAACGAGTCAGCACAGGGCGGTTATCCAATTCGCCAGATACACCACGACCCGCCGATGCCTGCCACAGCTTTTGACGGCTGTCACGGTTATCCATCGATGATAGCAGTGGGTGGCGTGTGGTATTGGTCAACTCGACCACGTACTGCCCTTCCAAACCTCGATCAGCAGCGGCTGCCGCGGCAATGGCAAGCTGTGCCTCGCTGAGACCGGCAAGTTGCTCTTTCGAGCTGAATACCACCGCGCCTTGGCGAGCAATTTTTAGTAAGTTCTGACCAAAGTCATTGGTCAATGCCGCATGTTCCTCATTCAAGGCGCGGATTTGCGTTTTTTCAGCTTCAGTGAGCAAGGCGCCGGCGGCGACGAAATTGTCATAATACACTTCCACCAAGCGCAATGATTCGGCATCTAATGCCAGCGACTGGCGATTCTGATAAATCTGCTGAACCCGCTTAAACAGCGCGTCATTCAAGTAAATATCATCTTCATGAGCACTGAGCATTGGTGCCATACGGCCTTCAATGGCGCGAATTTCTTCGGTGCTATCGGTACCCGCTAGATTGTAAAACACACTCATCGCGCGATTCAGCAACTGGCCACTGCGCTCCATCGCGACAATGGTGTTATCAAACGTGGGCGCTGCTGAATTTTCAGCAATCGCTTTAATTTCTTCCGCTTGCTGGGCAATACCGGCTTGCATTGCTGGCTCAAAGTGCTCACTGCGAATCACGGTAAAATCAGGCGCCTGATATTGCAGTTCGCTTGCTGTCATCAGTGGGTTTGACGCCACCGCAGGTGTTGGTTGCGTAGTTTTCACTTCGGTAGTTGGTTGTTCAGTAGACTGAGTGGTCGCTTGCTCGGAGCAAGCGGAAAGTGCCAGTGCAGAAGCAACGACGCTGGCGATTAGCGTAAAACGCATGGAAAACCTCATTGTTGTCGGTATGGAGTAAAGCGCTGCCGCTTGATGCGGCTAAGTCATTGTTATATTCCAACTTCCCGATTTCGACCTGACTTCTGCAAACATATATATTTCATTTTAAATACAATATGTTAACAATTTAAAAGAGAAGTGGAGCGTCGATTGTACTCAGCCTTTGGCTGGGCACAAGCGACCTCGGGAAAAAGCTGCGATAGACATGATCCGGAACAAAACTGGCGCAGCCCGACAACGTTAGGAGCAAGCAGAGTAAGTTTTGGCCTCATCCAGCCAATTGCCATTCAGCCAAGCTGGCCCTAATTTGGCAGATTTCATTTGTTGCTGCCAAAGCAAAGGTGCCGCCATCAACGACAGATCCGCGCCAGCGCCATTGAGCGGTTCGAATAGCTCATCACCAGTCGCAAATGCATCACAGCCTTTGAGCTTGGTTGTGCGATCAATGCGCACCCCTTGCTTAACTAAATCAGACACAGCCCAATCAGAAATATTGCCGCTAAGGGCTTTAAACGATGGATAGTATTCCGCCACATTAGGTCGGCCCTGCTTATTGATGTATTGCGATTCAGGCGTAAAGTCGACACTGATCGACTGCCCTTTCACCCAATATTCATCGAGTGGTTGGTAACCCATTTGCATCACCAGATTATTGGTGAACGTGGTTTGCTGCGGAGGCCGAGTCATATCCTGATCGCGCTTGTACCAAGCCGACAACATCACCGGCTGCACCGAGCGCACCACGGTATTGTGGTCAAACACATTATTGACGCTGAGCTGATAACCATTGATATGGGCTTTATCATCAGCTTCAGAGTAACCGGCCGCCATACCAAGCGCTGTGCGATAGGTTTTTCCTTCGGTCTCGCCCTTTGCCCCTGCCGCACCATCGATATAGTTGTTGCGCTCGACATTGTCTTTACCGATCACTCTTACGCCACCGGAGCCTGCGCGCTGATCCTGTAAAAACCAGTTGTATTGCACCGTATTGCGATCCCCATGGCGCAGCGTCAAGCTCGCGGAGGTATTGCGAATGGTGTTGTATTGATAGAGATTATCAGACGACTTGTTGGAGATGACTTCCGGCTCGCCAGCAACCGACGCATCATCAAACAGGTTCATCTCCACCCGCACTTGCGCCGACACATGTTGACGGCTGGACTCACCAATCAACAATGCTTCGCCGCCATTGTCCAGCGCTTCTCCTTCATTTCGGGAGGCAAAATAGTTGTATTGGATGCGGTGGTTGGCTGGTTTGTTTTCTTTATCGGCATGCTTGAGGTTTACCTGCAGCACTCGGCCCTGAGATTTCTTGGCACCAAAATAGTTGTGCCGGACAATGTTGTAGTAGCCATAAATATCGACCCAGCGATAATCGTCAGCTAAGGCATCATTGTGCTCCTGATCGATACGAATATGCTGCAAAATACACATGTGGCACATATCAGCCGACTTTTCCGTGCTTGCTCCCGGTTTCATATTGGCAATCGGCGCCCGCAGCTTGTTTTTGTAAACTGAAGGTTTAATGTTTTTCAGATCAAAGCCATCAACAACCACGTACTGACCGTAGTAATAAATCCAGCTTTCACCGGTCAGCACGACGCCGCCGGGCGTTTGCGCTTTCAGTCGGACCGGCTTGGCGCGTTTACCCTTGCCTTGAATGGTGATCTTTAAGTTATTGTATTCGCCATCTGGAATGACAATGACATCACCGCCGCGAACGCCGGTTTTCTTCCATTCCTCATTGCCGTTTCCGTCATAGTTAATGGTTTTGGCCTGACCCTGAGCCAATAGACCTAGCCAGATAAAAACAATATAAATAAGCTTTTTGATGAGGTTAGCGCACACAACAGCACTCCAGTTAATTGATCACAACCGAAAACCATTGTCATACCAATAAACAAATTTATCCAAACCAATATTTATAAAATAGATAAACCACACAAATATTGGTTAAACCAATATTAAAAAGCCCGCGAGTTCTGAGAACTCGCGGGCTCTGGCGTATTGCGCTGCACGTCAATGGCTACGGCTAACCTCTGCCAGCAACCAACTCAAAGGTTTTTTCAGCATCCAGCACGGGTTGATAGTCAAGGTAATCCAGGCCGGCAGCAAAGACAAAGCGAGTCAGCGCTCGCTTACATTCCGCCAGCAACTCATCGGGATCCCAAGCCTTTTCAAAATACTGATCAATGCCCGCCTGATTAATCGCTTGTATCGTGTCTTGGTGGGTTGCCAAGCCGGTTAGCAAAAACAGTCGCGTGGTTTTGAAACGACCGTCGCTTGCGATTTCGGTCAGCATTTGGACGCCATTTTTCTCTGGCATCACATGATCCGAGATCACTAACGCAATGGGTTTGCCTTCGGCATCTAACTCTTCTAGCAGGTCAAGACACTCCTGCGCTGACTGACATTCTTCAATATCACAGTGAGAGCTTAGCGAGCCGATGTCACGAGCCACCGCATTAAGAACTTCCGGTTGGTCATCAACACAAATAATCGTTAATTTTTCCATCTTGTTATTCCTTATACGTAGCCAACAACGCGCATCAAATACACCATGACGAATGTCAGGGCGACACCAATGGCGCCCAACGCTGCGCCAACTTTCGCCATATCACCGGTTGTGGTGTGACCCGCGGCATGAGCCAAAGCATTTGGTGGCGTACTAATCGGCAGTGACATGCCAAGAGACGCAGCAAAGGTCACGCACAGCAAAATCGCTTTGGTGCCGCCAAAGCCTGCCAAGCTATCCATGCTCACCGCTAAGGCAGCCACAATTGGCATCAGCAAGTTAGCCGTTGCCGTGTGTGACATGAAGTTGGCCATCAGCAAACACAGTAAAGTGACCGCAAAAATAACCAGCAGCGGCGAGAATTCAGCAAATGGAATAGCACTCACCGCATGAGATGCTAAACCTGTTTTATCTAACGCCAGCCCTAGCGCAAAACCACCGGACACCAACCACAGCACATCCCAAGAGATGTTCTTCAAATCATCCTTGCCGATGATTTTAGTGACCGAGAATACCGCCACTGGGATTAATGCCACGGTGTAGGAATTCATCCCATGTGAGCTACCCATTAACCACAATAAGATGGTGACCGCGAAAGTGACGTAAACCACAATGGCTTTGGGCGTTTTGAGGAACTTGCCTTTGATCGCCAATTCCATTTTATCTTGCTGGCTTGGGAATAGCGTTTTCAGTAAAAACCATGCGATCAGTAGCATCACCACCACAAATGGCACGGCAAAGGACATCCATTCACCAAAGCCAATGTAGTTGTCCCCAGTGAGGTATTTCAGAGCAATGGCGTTGGGCGGCGTGCCAATCGGTGTGCCGATGCCGCCGATGTTAGCCGCAACTGGAATAGCCAGTGCAAACGCAGCTTTGCCACGATCGCCGGGGGAGAAAATCGACAGTACCGGAACTAGGATCGCCAACATCATCGCGGTGGTCGCCGTGTTCGACATAAACATCGAGAAAATTGCCGTGATCACCATCAAACCGAGCATGACGTTGGCCGGCTTATGGCCAAAGGGCTTGAGCAACACCCGCGCTAAATTGACGTCAAGA
The DNA here is from genome assembly GCF_014773395.1 of Neiella litorisoli. GTDB lineage: Bacteria > Pseudomonadota > Gammaproteobacteria > Enterobacterales > Neiellaceae > Neiella > Neiella litorisoli. The sequence continues at coordinate 5,903 of NZ_JACXAF010000018.1, forward strand.
CGATACTTTGTCGCTGCCATGGCGAGGAAGAACCCTCCCAAAAACAGCATGATAATCGGCGAGGCAAAGGTCGCCATAATATCTTTGTAATTCAGAACCACACCGAAATCAGGCTGTTCCACACCGCTTTTAAAGAAGATCAGTGCTTTGTCTGATAACACCAATAGTTCAAGCACAATCACCAACACCGAGGTTGCATAAATGGGGATCGGCTCTAACACCCAACACAATGCGGCCATCACAAATATTGCGACAACTCGTTGTTCCTGAATGGTCATACCCTCAATGCCAAATGCCGATAACGGCAAGCATAAAATGACAATAGGTAAGCCAAAGGCGAGCAAATACCGGAGCGCTTCCTTAAGTTTCACAGCAGACAAATCCTTCGATTGATGGGAGGTATCGAGATGACGGAACTTGAGAGTCTAGTCAAATCAACAGGCATTGCGAATGCGTCAGATCAACTCGCCACACATGTGCGTCATGTTGCACCCAATTGGACAAGCAATCTTGCACAAATGAGAAGCATTCATAGTCAACCACATCCATATGCACCATCAAGGTTCATTTGGCTCACAATTGAATAACGAACGCCAAAACAACGAAAAACACAATTAACCAAACAAATACAATAATTTAAATAAACACTGCTTTATATTAGTGCGTTTGGTTCGGTACTTGCTTAGAAAAACTGTCATTAATTTTTACAGTAGTAACAATGATTCAGTTCAACACACAGGAAGCGAGTCACGGATGATAAGTCGACTATTACAGCAGCTAGGATGCTCCGGCTGCTACAAAATCAGCTTGTTGATGCCTATTCCAGCGATTGTAAGCGCTTTTTTCGGCCACATGGAAATAGCATTTGCATGCGCCCTAATCGGACTAGGTATCCAAACCATTTTATTCAAAGTCATCGACAACGACAGCGTTGCCTTGAATGAGTATTTGCATGAATTAGAAACACAACATGACAATCATGTTGAACGCTGGCTGAAAGGTCCGCTACGGCAAATTCAAGAACCATTCGTTGATATGCTGCGCAGCAAAAGTCGCAGTCTGGAAAGCTTGCAAGCCATCGTTCACGAAATGGGTTATTCCAGCGCTGAGCTGGCTAACAACGCCAACCAAGTTGCCACCCACTCCGAAGATCAGTCTGCCGCCACCACCAGCACCGCAGCAGCAACCACCGAGATATCCCAGAGTATTGATGAGGTGGCCCAACGCATTGAAGATACCCGCACCGCCTCCGAAAGTGCCAAAGCGATCTGCTCCGAGGGCCATCAAGCGCTGCGCTCAGCACAACAGCAAGTCAACACAGTCACAGCTCTGGCCAACGAAACCGGCGCGAGAATTAAGTCGCTGGAGGACAACCTATCGACAGTGGTAAGCATGTCTCAGATCATTCGAGAGATTGCAGAGCAAACCAATTTACTGGCATTAAACGCTGCCATCGAAGCCGCCCGAGCGGGTGATCATGGCCGCGGCTTTGCTGTGGTTGCTGACGAGGTTCGGGGACTGGCGCAACGCAGTCACGAGTCGGCCAATGCCATTACCGAACATGCTTCGGGCGTTACTAACAACATGAAACAGGTGGCGGATCACATGGATCATGTGGTGTCGCAAAGCGATCAATGCCTGACCAGCGTGTCTTCGGCAGTGGACGTACTGGAGCAAATTGTCAGTACGTCTGACCAAGTTTCCAATGAAATTGCCGGTATCGCCAGTGCTACTGAGCAGCAAGTCATTGCCACCCGAGAAATTTCTTCTCATATCGAAAACGTCGCTGTTACTGCTAAGGAGAATGCCTTTATGGCAAAGCAAACAGCCGATGTGGCTCAACACCTCCGAGCCTTAGTTCAGTCATAGGAATATTCTGATGGATAATTATCTCAATATCGTTTTGGTGGTGTTAGCGGTATCCGCCCTTCTCGCAGTGGTCGTATGGTTTTCCAACTATCGCATCCGCCAGCAAACCAACATGCGTTACCAGCAAGGGATTGACTGGTTACAGCAGTTACGCGAACTGCTGACCGCAGTGCAGCAGCATCGCGGTCTCACCAATGGCTACCTCAATGGTGATGAATCGGCCAAAATCAGAATTGCTGAGTTGCAGCGACAAATCGGACAAGCCATTGCCAAGCTGAACCAACAAGGCCCCTGGATCCAACGTTCTGAGCGCTGGAAGAGTATTCAGGATCACTGGGCACGGCTATCCACTAACTATATCAATCATCAGGCCAGTTACGCGCTGGAGCAGCACAACCGCCTGGTGTTGAACGTCTTGCATCTGATTGAAGACTGCGCCGAGCAACACCACTTGCAAGAGCTGCAGCTGGCTGCTAACCAACCCGCCGAGGAATTGTGGAAGTCGACCTTGTTTAATGCCGAATACATCGGTCAGGCCCGCGCATTAGGTACCGGAGTCGCGGCATCGGCTCATTGCAGCAGCGTTGAGCGGATCCGCTTAAAGTATTTACACAGCAAGCTTGAGGAATACCAACTGTCGGTGGCTACCAGCCAAATTAAAGGCAAGCTGTCGCCCTTGTTATCGAGTATTGAAACCAACGTGATGGTGTCACATCCATCAATTCAGCCAAGCGCTTACTTCGCCTTAGCAACGGAAGCCTTGGACAGTGTCATTGTCGGTTTTGATCAAGGTCTGGAGCAACTGAACCGCCAGATCAAAACCAGTTGAAACGATGATTAAGATGCAAAAAACGCCAGCTAAGTTGTTAGCTGGCGTTTTTTGTTGCGTACTTACGGCAGATGGCTTAGTTGGAAAATGGTGGACTTGGATGCTCGTCTTGTAGTGATAACAAGGTTTCTCTCACCAAATCATGGGCACGTTGCTTTTGCTTTGCATCATGCAAATGCAGGCCGCTGCCAAGCTCCTGGCTATCGTCTGAGCCATTGCTTGCTGTTCCGATTGGTCGACATATGTTGTGGTCTGCGTTCGCCATAGTGGCACCTCTGGTTGGGATAGTTCACGTCTACTAGCCGTTATTTTGTTTTTTATTGGCTCGATTGCTTATAGCTAATAATGATTATCACTCTGAGTCAAAAAAAATAATTGGCCAAGTAATTAAGGTCAAGTTGCGAGCTGGATCATGTAGTTGAACATTTCCCACGGTCCACGACCACTCCAAGTCGCCGATGCCGCAAAACGCAACTTAGCGGGTTCCCTACTTGCCTGCCTAAGCGAATTGTAAATTATGATAAAAATCATGCAGTAATCACTATTAAAAACAAGCCAAATTGAGCAAACATGCTAAGCTCAATAAGTTTGTAAAGCATGGACTTCTGCCGAAGGGAATTTAAATCATGATGGCAAGCAAGCAAGCAGACGACTCTCGGCCACTGACTTTAAGCCAGCCAGAGAGCGGCTGGCTCAATTTAAAAGAGTGGTTTGTTATCGCAATCGGGATGATCATTTGCCTAGCTATTTATTTTGGCATTAGCGTTAATTCAACGCGGCTGGCCAAAGCTCAGCAAGCCAACGAATTGATTAGCCAAGCACACACTGCCAGCAAAGAAGCACTGTTACTCATTCAGTATGATGATTTACTCAGACGGCATGACGCCGTTGCTCCCTTTCTTGCCCAAGCAGAACACTACTTAACCTTGTTACAGCAAGGCGGCACGTACAATCAACAAACGATTACGCCTGCGATCACACCAGCTAAACAAAGCGCCCAATTAGCCGCTGCTCAACAAGCTATTAGTCAATTGCGAAGCGGTATTGGCAACGACCAAGCTCATCAGCAACAACAACTAGCCGCGATGACGTTAGAGCAATCGCTGGCGCAGCTAGAGCAGTATTTTCAGCGACAGCAACATAGTCAGTTTGATTCCTTTTATCTAATGGAACTAGCCCTGATTGCAATCGTGTTACTGCTAACTGCCGTTGGCGTGATCCTGTTGCGCCGCAGCAATGCCATTCACCAACAGAATGAATACAATCTCAAGCAATCGGAAATCGCCGCCAAGCGCGCCGCGGAGCAATTGCAGTTGGTTATTGATGGTGCCGAATTAGGCTTTTACGACTGGGATTACAGCTCCGGCAAAGTGTTAGTCAATAGTCATTGGCTGGAATTTCTCGGACTACCGACCGACAACAACTTGCTCAATATCGAAGACATCATGGGCCGCACCCATCCCGATGATACGGTCATGCTGCAACAGCGCTTAAACGAATGCATCCAAGCCGGCTCTGGCTATACCTTGGAATATCGACTGCAGCACGAGCAAGGCCACTGGGTGTGGTTTGAAGATAGCGGCAAGGTCGTCGAACTAAGTGACCACAGCAACAATCATGCGAACGATGACGTGCAACGCATCTGTGGCACTTTGAAAAACATTAACAACCGCAAACAAGCTGAACTCGAATATCGTGAAAACGAGCGCCGTTTTCGACGTTTAATTGAAGCACTACCGACGGTGGCTGTTCAGGGCTACAACCGCAACAGAGAAGTCATTTATTGGAATGATGCTAGTCGCCGCGTTTACGGCTACAGCAAACAAGAAGCTCTCGGGCAAAAACTTGAGCACCTAATTATTCCCGAGCCCATGCGCGAGGCGGTTGTCCAGGCTCACCATGAGTGGGTGGTCGAAGGCAAAGAGATCCCCGCCTCCGAGCTGAGTTTATTGCACAAAGACGGCCACTTGGTGCCGGTTTTTTCCAGTCACGTGATGCTCAAACAAGACTCCGACCAACCAGAAATGTTTTGCGTCGATGTTGATCTCACCGATCAGCACCGCACCGCGGCCGAGCTCAAACGGCTGGCATCCAAAGACTTACTGACCAACTTGCCGAACCGACGTTTCCTCGAAGAAGAACTCCATCGTCGATTGGCCGAAGCCAGCCGATTCGGGCAACAGCTCGCCGTACTATTTATTGATTTAGATTTGTTTAAAGACGTCAATGACTCGATGGGGCACAACGCTGGCGATCACTTACTTCAGCAAGTTGCCGATCGCCTGAAATCCCATCTACGTCATTACGACACACTGTCACGCTTCGGTGGCGACGAATTCATCATTGTGTTGCCCAATATCGCCGGTCGCAATGAGATCCAAACCGTGGCCGACAAAGTCATGTCTGAGTTTGAACAAACTTATCGGCTTTACGAGCAAGATATTTATGTCACCGCATCCATTGGTATCAGCATGTATCCCGACGATGGCGAAACCACCGCTGAGCTCTTGAAGTATGCTGATGCCGCCATGTATCAAGCCAAGGAATCGGGTCGTAATCGCTATCGATTCTTTGCCGCGTCCATGAACGAGCAACTCAACCGGCAACGGCAAATCGCCACCAGCTTGCGACAATCACTCGACGGCGACGATTTTCATCTGGTATTCCAACCGCAAATCGATCTGGCCAGCCAGCACATAGTGGCATGCGAAGCCTTATTGCGATGGCAACCCAAAGAAGCATCCAACTGGGCCTCGCCAGCTGAGTTTATCCCCGTCGCTGAGCGCTCTGACTTGATTATCCGCATCGGCCAATGGGTGGTGCAGGCCGCTTGCCGACAAGTTGCCAAATGGCGCTCGCAGCAATTATTGCCGATTCGAGTCGATATCAATGTGTCGGGCAAACAACTGCACCAACCCGGATTTTTTAACTTTTTAAATGACACTATTGCCGAATATGGTTTAACGCCGAAAGACATTGGTATTGAGCTGACCGAAAACGTCCTGATTGGTGCGGATGACGACTTGTTACGTCGCCTAACTCAGCTTCATGACGCAGGCATGGAGATCTCTATTGATGATTTTGGTACCGGCTACTCGTCACTCAGCTATCTCAAACTATTCCCCGTGCGAACATTAAAAATTGATCGCATGTTTGTGGAGGAAGCGCCCTATCAACAAAAAGACAGGGCTATTTTTGAGGCCATCGTTAATGTTGGCCACAAACTGGGATTGAACATCGTGGTTGAAGGCATTGAAACGGAACAGCAAACCCTGTTTTGCCAGCAATTGCATTATGATTTAGCGCAAGGTTACTATTTCTACAAACCCATGCCTGCCAGTCAATTGGCCGATTTACTCACTCGCTCAGAGCCGAATTAATCATGTCGCCGAGCTCATCACCACATCCATTGCTGCTGCAAATCAATACGCGGGTTGAAGTCAACCGTCTGAGCCAGCAACTCGGACGTCCAGCCACCCTTGATGACATTGACGAACAACAAATCGGCTGCTGGCAAGACGCTGGCTACCAGTGGATCTGGCTGTTGGGCGTCTGGCAAACCGGTTTGGCCTCACAACAGGTTTCAAGGAATCACCCTGCTTGGCAGCAAGAGTATCGCGAGACGTTGGTTGATTTGACTGAGCAAGACATTGGCGGCTCCTGCTTCGCCATTGCCGACTATCAGGTGCACCATGATCTCGGAGGCCCTGAAGCTTTGGCGAAGTTGAGGCAACGGCTCGCGCAACGTGGTCTGAAATTAATGCTCGATTTCGTGCCGAATCATATTGCCCTCGATCATCCATGGGTTAGCCAGACTCCCGCCATGGTGATCAACGCAAGTGAGCAGCAACTTTGCCTGCAACCTGGCAATTACTGCCGTTTGAGTAATGGCCCAATCATCGCTTATGGCCGCGATCCTCACTTACCGGGGTGGCCGGATACCGCGCAACTCGACTACAGCCAGCCGGCCGTCCAGCAAGCCATGATGACAACATTGCAGCATATCGCCGATCAGTGCGACGGCGTCCGATGCGATATGGCGATGTTGCAGCTGCCGGAAGTATTTGCCAGAACTTGGGGCCTTGCCATGGCGCCATTCTGGCCACAGGCCATTGCTCAGGTAAAACAACACCACCCTGACTTTATCTTTATGGCTGAAGTGTACTGGGATATGGAGTGGCCATTGCTGCAACAAGGCTTTGATTATGCCTATGACAAACGTTTGTATGATCGCCTGTTCAGTCATCAGGCAGAGGCAATTCACGCTCACCTGAGTGCCGATCTGAATTACCAACGTCAGTTGGTTCGATTTATTGAAAATCATGACGAAGCGAGAGTCAGCCAACAGCTTAGCGCGGAACAACACCGAGCCGCGGCGCTAATTGCACTCACCGCTCCGGGTTGCCGCTTTATTCACCAAGGTCAGCAGCTTGGTTATCGCGCGCGGATCACGCCACACCTGATCCGAGGCCCCAATGAGCCAACAGACGCTCATTTGGCGGCGTTTTACCAGCAGCTACTCAGCTGTTTGCGTGAGCCGGTCATGCACTTCGGCGATTGGCAATTATGCCACTGTGATTTGGCGTGGCCTGACAACCATTCGTGTCAACGCATCATTGCCATGAGCTGGCATCAGGCTGATGAGCAATTTCTGGTGGTGGTCAACTACGCAGCGGATGCCAGCCAAGGCTATCTGCGCGGGCCTTTTATCCCTCGTCAGTCCGAGCAACTGGAATTTTCCGATCTGCTCAGTGATGCGTGCTATGTCCGCGATAATCGCCAATTGCAGCAACAAGGCTTGTACCTCGATCTGCCCGCCTGGGGCTATCACCTGTTTCAAGTCAGCGCCAAGGCCAACTAACGGGCCGGCCAGCTGATTAATCAGACATCCGCAGCAACAATTATTCAATATCAACACTGCCACGTTTAACTTCGATTAAGTTACCGTGACACTTGCGCTACCATAACAGCATTAGACGGTTTCATTGTCGTAAATAAATTAAGAGCCGCATGACCCACAAACAGCAACAGCAACGTCAACTGACGCGCTACAAACAACAATCGACTTTGGGTTTGGTCTATCAAATAATTGATCAACTTGGCCCAGTGTCGCGCATCGAAATTGCCGACCACGCCCACCTTGCCCCTGCCAGTATCACCAAACTGACTCGGCAACTACTGCCACTGGGGATCATTGAAGAGCAAGAGCCGCAGGCTTCTACCGGCGGTCGTCGCGCAATTAACCTGGCGACATCACCCAGTACTCACCAAATCGTCGCGGTCAGAATTGATCGCACCCAGCTGCATCTGGGCCTTTGTGATTTGAGCGGGCAAACCCTCGCCAGCCGGCTGGTGGATTTGCACGCCAGCAATGCCGCTGAATTACTCAGTCAAATCAGTGATGAAGTGTCGACCTTATTGGCCATTCACATCCGCAAAGAGCATCACTTAATTGCCATTGCCATCACCTGCCCTGGGTTACTCAATACTGAAACTGGCGTGATCAGCTACTCCCCCCACATTCCATTAGAGCAGCCGCTAGCCATTGCTGATGAGATCAGCGCAGTATTCAATGTGCCTTGTTATCTGGGCAATAGCACCCGTTCACTTGCATTGGCAGAGCACTACTTTGGTAATGCCCGAGATTGTCGGGACGTCGTCGTGGTGCGCATCGATCATGGCATTGGTGCCGGCATCATCATGGATGGCGAAGTACTGATGGGCCAAGGTTTAAATCGTGGTGAAATCGGCCATATTCAGGTTAACCCGTTGGGCGAGCGTTGCCATTGCGGTAACTTCGGTTGCCTAGAAACGGTGGCGGCCGATGACGCAGTGGTCAAGCGAGTACAACAACTCAATGGCTCGGGCTACCCAACTCACTTAACCGTCAACGAGTCAACCACTGGCGAGTTGACCATGAGCAAAATCTGCCAAGCGGCCTTAAATGGCGATCAATTGGCTCAACAAGTACTCCGAGAAGCCGCCGAATTCATTGGCAAAGCTTTGGCGACCACGGTTAATTTGCTCAATCCACAAAAGATCATTATTGGTGGCGATCTAATCCAAGCCTGGCGCATCATTGAGCCAGTGCTCAATGCCACCTTGCAGCAACAAACCTTGGCAACTTTCTATGACCGCCTGCAAGTCAGGGCTTCAAGTATTGAGCAAGACAGCTTGCTGGCGCCGTTTGCCTTGATCAAGCGGGCTCTCAACAAAGGCCCACTGCTGCACTCAATGATTGAAAAATAGTACTGCAGGCCCCGTTAGGTTGCCGGCGGACACAAACGAATGTCGGCAAGTTCAATGTGGGCTTTACCAGCACAACTGAGCACAAATTTATTGGTCACCTGAGTCCAGCTAAACCCTGCTTGACTCAACGAGGACAGCGCCACTTTGAGTTGCTGCCACTGGCCATCACCACTTAGCATGGCCTTGATATCAACCGCCTTAGTGACTTGGTCGTTCGGTGCGGTCATGGTCAGTAGCAAAGGCTCAGAGGGCTGCTCAACCACCCGAATCATAAACACCAATTCGGCGTCGTTATCGGCAAAGGTCGTTAAATTACGAGCATGGCCAGCAATGGCAAATGCCGCCTGTTGGCCGCCAAACCATTGCAGTCCCAGCGCATCTTCCTGAACCTGCCAGTCGACGGTATGGATTGCCAAAACCTCACCCAACTGCTGGGTACTGCTAACAACCAGCTCCTGCTGCTGCGCCGATTCAAGCTGCAGATGCATGTTTTCCCCCGGCACACGATGGAAAATCAGCAGATCAGCCGACGGTTTTGGATAGGGCAAACTGTTTTGCTCCGGCAGCGGCGCCAAGGTTCGATCATGCTCCTGATAACTCAAGCCAAAGCCGTATTCAAATAACGGATCGTAATGGCTATCTTCTCGATTCAATACCAGCTGATCATCGGTTCGCGGCCAAGAAAATGACAACTTACCCTGAAAGTCATAGCGGATCCGCCCTGCCGCATCTGCCACCAGCACATCAGCGACACCAGCCCCTTCGCTACCGGGCAACCAAGCCACCACAAAGGCATCGGCAGCGTTCAATTCCTTGTTGATCCACAACGGACGGCCAGTAACAAAGACCGCAACAACTGGGATCCCCTGAGATTTGAGCGACTGCAACAACTTCAAGTCATCTTTGTGTTGATAGTCATATTCGATGTGTTCGATATCGCCAACCCCTTCGGCGTAGGGGATTTCACCAAACACCACAACAGCCAGATCGGGCCGGCGCTGAAAGCTACCGTCAGTTGACAGCTCGCTGGTCCCCTGTTGCGCGCCAATCGCCTCCGCTAGACCAGCACCAATAGCGGTTGCTCCGGGGAAATCATCATTGCTGTTATCTGTGCCCTGCCAGGTGACGCTCCAGCCACCACATTGACGGGCAATATCGTTGGCCGCATTACCGGTGATCAAGACATGCTGGCGCGGCTGTATGGGCAGTAGGTGATCGTTGTCTTTGAGTAGCACCAGCGATTCGCGAACCGCCTGACGAGCAATGGCTCGATGTGATTCATCACCAATCAATTCTTGTTTAGCCGCCAGCGGCCGCTTTGATGGTGGCGGCGCATCCATCACTCCGGCGCGATACTTAACCCGTAAGATCCGCCGCACAGCATCATCAATCCGCGCGAGCTCAATCTCGCCATTGCGGACCTGCTCAACAGTGTTATCAAACAGCCCCTGCCAATGTTGCGGCACCATAATGATATCGACGCCAGCGTTGATCACGGCAGCACAGCTGTCGTTGCGACACCCCGGCACTTGCGCATGACCATTCCAATCGCCGACGATCAAGCCATCAAAGCCCATCCGTTGTTTCAACACCTCGGTCAGCAAGTATTGATGACCATGCAACTTGTCGCCATGCCAACAATTAAACGAAGCCATAATGGTCTGGACTCCGGCCTCAATGGCGCTGGCGTAGCCTTGGCCGTGAAGGTGATAAAGCGCCTGCTCATCGCTTAAGTTGTTGCCCTGATCGATACCATGTTCGGTGCCACCGTCACCAATAAAGTGTTTTGCACAAGCAATGCATTTTTCAGCGTTAAAGAAGTCGCCCTCAACATCGGCCGCGACGCCCTGAATACCTTCAACCATGGCTTTGGCATAGCGTCGAACTAGCTCAGGACTCTCTGAATAACTTTCATAAGTTCGCCCCCAGCGATTGTCACGCACCACCGCAACGGTCGGTGCAAAGAGCCACTCAATACCGGTTGCCAGCACTTCTTTGGCGGTTGCCTGACCAATGGCCTGAATTAATTCGGGGTGATGGCAAGCGCCAAGGCCAATGTTATGGGGAAAAATCGTTGCGCCGATGACATTATTGTGGCCATGAACGGCGTCTGTTCCCCACATGGTCGGGATCCCTGCGTCACTGGCAATCGCCGCGTGATAATAGCGGTCGGCGACTTCAAGCCAGTCCTCTGGCTTGGCATGTTTGTCGTTGTTGGGGTAAGAGCCACCGCCGTTGAGATAAGAGCCAAAGCCATATTGCTGCATCTGCTGCTCGCTGATGAAGCGGATCTCAGGCTGAATCATTTGGGCAACTTTTTGCTCAAGTGACAAGGCATTCAGCTGCTGCTCGATTTGCTGTTCCAGTTTTGGATCCAAGCCTGGTGCTGGCTGCAATTTCGGCCAACAGTGAATGTCATGGTTGTTGCTCAAAGGCATATTATTCTCCGACGCTGAACGGCAATCACCAGTCCGTCGCTTTGCTGTGCGTGGCGACAGGATAGCGAAATAGAACACCAAATGAAATCGTTTTCAAACAAACCAAGGTCGCTCACTGCGAAATCACTGGAACCAAAAACGCCCAGCAAAGCTGGGCGTTTTGATGAGCTGTCGTTAACAGCCACGGCACCATAAAAAGTGCTACTGCTGAATTTCGCTGGCAATGCGCGTCATTTCATCAATCCAGATTGCCCGCATTTGATTCACCGCATCATCATAATTATTAGCGGCAAAGGTCGCTTCTCGCTGAAATTGCCCAGTGATATAGCTGCCATCCGGTTGTTTCAGCTGATAGCGGCCAGCAACACGCAATTGCGAATCGGAGATCAAATGAAAGCGGTTGACCTCCACGTCAAGCACCATGGTTTCTTGCTCACTGCTAGAGCCAGCTAACACTTTCAACCCCGGCAAGGCACGGGCAAAGGTCTCAACGGTCAGCGCGGATAACTCACCGGCTAACGGGCTAGCCCAGCGCTGACGCGGCAAGCTTACCAACTGATTGTCGCCAATTTGAACCATCAGCCGGGGGTCGTTCAAGTAATCGGCAACGTTCACCCGACGCACCTCTAATAAGCCCGAAAGGGAGCTGTTGGTAACCCCATCAATCTCAACCGGTGAGGCGATCAATGAATACTGATTTGGCTGCGGCGGCGGCGATGCACAGCCCACTAACAACATTGCAACTAGCGTGGCCGCGTAAATCTTGAGTGCATTCATTCAGTCGTGTCCTTTTTCAAAACCGGATCCTTAACCTGACCGCCAAAGATAAAGGCATCAGGTTTTTGATTCACCATTTCCAGCAACGGCTTAAGCTCCCAAAGCACATGCTCCAGTGATTGCACCGTCTGACGCAAATCCTGATGCAAGGCGCTGCTACTATCGTAGGTCGCCAACGTTTTTTGCAGTTGCTCGAGTGTCGCAGCTAAATCAGCATCAGATTCTTCATTGATCAAAATCTTGTCGAGTTTAGCGGCAGCACCATCAAAGGTCGCCATCGCTCGGTTGGCGTTGCTCAGCACCGCGTTCAGCTCTGTCACTGTGTTTTCTAGCGGCAGTTGCTCAATTTTCTTCATGATGCTGGAGATTTGCTCTGCCATTCGAGTCAAACCACTGGGAATGCTTGGCATCATCTTAAAGCCAGCGTTGTGAGCAACTTGAATGAGCGGTTCTGAAACTGGCGCAGCATCATCATAAAAGTCGAGGTCTATATAGCGGGCGCCTGTCAGCACATTGCCGGTTTGAATGGTGGCGCGAAAACCGCGGCTGATCATTTCCTGCATTTCGGCATACCATTCTTCGTTGGTTGGGATGTCACTGCCATCAAACCAACGCTCAAACTCGAAATGAACCAACACTGGAATAATGCCGTTTTTCGACATCACTTCGGATTCGATGGGTTTACGGTACGGTGCTTCAATCACAGTTCCCACTCGAATACCCCGGAATTCCACTGGCGAGTCGGGTCCCAAATTAGCAATCGACTCTTCAAAGAACATCAACACCGGAACAAAGCGTTCAAAATTGCCTTCGGTCGCCTCTTTTTCAGAGACATGAAGCTTGAACGAGTCACCACTGGCCACTCGCCCGACGGGATTTTCTCCCTTTGCAAAACCAAAGGTGACTCCACCGCTGAGCAGGCTCTCCATGGAGTCCATCTGAACACTCAGCCCCTCGGTGTTCATTTTTAGTTGAATCGCCGATTGAATCCAAAACTTACTATTAGTGGCAATCAGATCATCAAACGGCGCTTTGATAAACAAGATGTAATCAATTCGAGCGGCCTCTGTGTTGTAGCTCACTTGCTCAACCTGACCCACTTCAAAGCCTTTGTAGTTGACTGGCGTGCCAGCCTCTACCGACTTATTGCCCTCGCTGTACAAGCTCAGGCGAATACCATCAGTGTCCGGATCGCCTAACGGCGGCTCTTGCAACAGCGTGTATTGATCGCGCAACTTGTCACTGACACCGGGGCGGACTTCAATATAGGCACCTGACAAAATGGTTGTCAGGCCGCTAACGCCACCGCGACCGACGCGCGGCTTGACCACCCACAATTGACTATCCTCCACCAGCATTCCGGCATAGGGCTTGTCGATTCGAGCCTGCACAATGGTGTGAGAGTAATCGTCACTGAGAATAATCGACTCCACTTTACCAATATTCACCGAGCGCGATTTCAGCGTCGTTTTACCCGCCGTTAAGCCATCGGCATTGGCCATTGTAATGGTGACCAATGGCCCCAAGCTGCTGTAGTGCTGATACGCCATCCACAGCCCAATCAGTGCCGCAACAATCGGCACAAACCAAACTGAAGATATCTTTGCCTTACTCATGAACGGTGGTTCTCCTTGCTGTGGCTATCATCCCAAATTAATCGCGGATCAAAACTCATCGCTGAAATCATGGTCAAGATCACGACGCCGGCAAAAGATACGGTCGCCGGACCAGGGTAGATGACGATTAAGCCGTCAATACGAATTAATGCTGCCAGTATGGCAACGACAAAGACATCGATCATCGACCAACGCCCGACAAATTCAGTCAGCCGGTATAACTTGAGCTGCTTTTGAGGCTCAAAGTTGCGGCTCGATTTGACACTGTATGCTAACCATGCAATCGCCACCATTTTAGCCAATGGCACCATCACGCTAGCGATAAAGATCACCATCGCCACCGGATAGGACTTTAACTGCCAAAGCAAAATCACACCGCCCATAATGGTGGCCGGATCAGAGCCGCCCAATAAGCTGGTATCCATGATGGGTAAAATGTTGGCAGGAATATAAAGCACCATGGACGCCAGCAAAAAGGCCAGCACCCGATCTAAATTCGGATCTTTACGGGCATGAGTGTGATGATGACAGCGGGGGCATGTGGCGACATCAAGGCCGTTTAAGTGGCCGCAATAATGGCAGAGTTGAAAGTTGTTGGCATATGCCGAGCGCTCTTTATCTGTCACCTCGACATCGTCCATCGGTGACACCAACTGGCGCCAAAGCCAGGGTAAATCGGTCACTATGGTTGTTTTCACCAACAGAATGGTAAACAAACAAAAGGCCCAAAAACTCAGGCCAAACGTGACATCCGCCATCCCCATCACTTTCACCAGCGACACCAGAATACCGATCAAAAAGACATCGACCATTAACCAGTGTTTGGAATGCTGCAACATCAACAAACAAGCTTTGGCGCCGGGCGGCTTTTTATTAAGCAACATGGCACTATGCAAGTAGCAAATGATCAGTAGGAAACTGAGCGGAAAAACCACCAAGGTGACAAACAACAGCAGCGCCAATTCGTTGTAACCATAGGTAATTAAGCTACGGACGGTCTGGGCAAAGTTCATGGTGGCCGAATGGCCTGCCGAAGCAAACGACATAAAGGAATACATCAGCGAAGCAATCAGCATCATGATGGCAGCGCTGGCATAAGCAATGGGTGCCAAAACAGGCGAGCGATGCACCACTGAAATATGGTGATGACAACGGGGGCAATGAACGGCTTCGCCGTCATCAGCAACCGCCTTATCGATAAGGTGGTCACACTCCTCACAAGCGGTTTGCGCGGTCATTGACTGGCTTGATTCAGAAATTTGATGGGCCACGGGCTTGGTTTCAGCAAACTCGTTAGTCGGAGAGGTATCCGCGCTGGTCGCTTGAGCGCTCACTATGTCGTCAATCCATTAATTTTGCGGCGTTAAGATTAACCTATCATCAATCTGACGCCATTCAAAATACTTCAAAAAACTCATTCCCAAAAGCACCACACCGCCCTGTTCAGCAGGGTTAATGAAGGCTTCCACCTGATGTCGTTTTAGACCACCGAGCCGAACTTCGTCAACTTGGGTGCGATAAACCCGAATCCGGCCATTGGCCGTACTCACGGCTGCAGCTTGCCCACGCCTAAGTCCGGCTTGGTCGGCAACCTCGGCTGGAATACTCAGATAAGTGGCGCCGGTATCGAGTAAAAAAGTGACCTCGACTCCGTTTATCTGGCCAGGAGCCAAATAGTGTCCTGCCCGATTGCGAATCAACTCCACCCGCATCGAACCATCAATCTCGAGGCCGCGATTGGGCTCTTGTTTAGCCGTTAGAAATTCATTGAAAAACAAACCTGCTAGACCGAAAAAGCACAGCCAAGCCATGATCGCCATGAACCGTCCCATCGACTTCGTCGTTGTTGCTGGCGCTGCCATCTAAACTCCTGTTGCAAAACGCGCCATTCAAAGTACTACAAAATGCCAAGCCCTGCTAAATTGACTTGCATATTGATGTCTCTGAGGGCTATTGCCACATGTACGCCGTATCAATAACTAACAACAGCAAGAAACTCAGCACCCTGCTCATTGCACTACCACTGATGCTGCTGGCCGCCTGTGGCGGCGGTGGCGGCTCTTCGACCTCATCCGATAACAACAATGACAATAACAGCGGCCCGAGTACCACCTTAGCCAGCATCTACCCCTATCAAGACAGCGCCTACAGCGGTGTCTTAAACGACTGCGTGCGAGCCTATCAGGACGAGCTATCATGCTTTGTCGACGTGCTGCCGCCGCTGGGAATCGGCGATGATGACGTCACTATTGAAGACATTATGAGCCGTGTTGTGGTCAGTCATGATTGGATGGGGCAGCGCTTCGAGCGGTTTTTGCAGCAAGCATCACCAAGCATGATTGCTATGTTCGAGCCGCTCACTGCAGTAGTGATTGCCTTTGATATTCGACCGGCGTTTTATCATCCATTAACAGGCGCCATGTATATCGATCCGGCGTTTCTTTGGCTCAGCCCCGCTGAATATGCCTCCATCGACGATTCACCAGACTATCGCTCAGGGTTCGGCAACGAGTTAGCGCTCGATACCGGCTGGCGCTACGTCAACAGCCATGGCAACTACATCACCACCAGCAATTTTTCGGATGGCAATGATAGCCGCACATTTGACGACATTATCCCCGGCATCACCAATTTGTTGTTCCATGAACTAGCCCATGCCAATGATTTTCTGCCGCCAGATATTCGCAACGAGCTGCTGCTACCACTGGGCGATGATTCTTTTTTTGATGTCATCGATCAGGTATTTGCCGACAAACAATCGATTCAGCAACGTGTCACCGAGCCATTCCCTTTGATCAACAATACCCTGAAAACATTGGCCTCCGTACTGTTTGGTGGCGAAGATGCCAGTAACAACTTGCTGCAACTGAGCGCCGCCGAGGCGGGCCAGATGTTTGCCATCGATGGTGCATCCGATATGTATAACTACTACACCAGCGCCGAAGACGTGGCGATGTTGTTCGAAGAAGCCATGATGTCTTACTCAATGGCTGCGCTGCGTGATGTCGCTTTTCTCAACAACGACAACGACAATTATTGCGACCAGACAATTGGCTGGGCTCAGCGCGGCCGAATAGGTGAATTTCAAGTAAACAGTCGAGCACAAATGGTGGTGTCATTGATGTTGCCTGAGCAGGCAGAACAAGTGAATGCTCATCTGGCCGATCTGGCACCGGCCCAGGTCATTCCGTCGGGTTTGCAATGGTGCGATTCGCGAACAGCGCTAAACACTCAGCCTCTAACGCTGCGTTCAGCATCCAATGCACCGAGTAAAACTGCAGCAGAACAACGCCTGCCTATTGGTCACTAACTCATGCGGTGGGGCTCGACGCTGATGCTGAGCAGTTTCGCCCCGCGCATCACCACATCCCCCGTATAGCGCTCATAACCGGTTGAGGTGAATTCAAACTGGTAGCACCGCTCAATGAGCAATTGGCCCGAATCATTGCGGCCAAAGCGCCAATGGCCTTGCACCACGCACTCATCGAGCAATTGCAAACCAAGATTCTGGCAATAGGCCCGAGCGGCCCGTAGCGCTCGCTCCTGCGCCTCTCTAGCTTTCCACCAGAGCAGGCATACCGCAGCGAGACACATCAAAACAATGACAGTAGATAAATCGAAAACCATCAACCGAGAAACGCTCAATCGCAAAAAGGCTGCATAGAGTTACACATCAGCAGCAGATTGCAACACGGCCAGCATCAAAGATCTTTGTGATCAACTTTACTGGCAATGACATGATCCAGCACCGGCGTCATGGTCACAGGGCGTTCTTTGCGAATAATTGCCGACATCATTTTCTGCCGTGCTTCCTGATCGGAGTCATCAATCCGAAGCGCTTTGAGCCAGTGCTCTTCACTCGGCCAATAGGAGAATGAGCGCCACCAACCATCACTGCATTTGCTCAGCTTGGAGCCTAACGCGCCATACTTATTGACATTGCGATGGACGATCTCACTCCACCCTTCTTGAAAAACCTGCTCTTTACCCGCTTTTAACTGCCAACGATAAAGTACGTGAAACATATTTATTTTTCTCCAGCAACAAGTGCTTAATTAATAGCACTCCTCGTACGGCGTAATGATGAGTAATCACTCAATTTAAACGCTTAATAGTGAGGCAATGGCCACAATTTTGCGACAAACAAAGCCTGCGCTTAGGGTCTGTTGCTCTTTGCTGTATATTTTTGCAGCACTTTATGGGCGATTTAGGCAAGAAAGCGATTGCGAGGTTGACTGGCCGTCAATAAGCCATCGCTGACGCCGAATAAATTGACCATAAAGGCTGCCCGAAGGGTTCGTCAAAACACTCATTTCGCTGCATCGCTCACTATTTTTGTATAGATCGCTATACGGCATAGCTCGCTCCTTGCTCAAAAGAGCGTTTTGAACGAACAAAATTTATACAGCAAAGATCAACAGACCCTAGTTAAACACCCATTAACAAGTTAGCTTTATTTTTCACATTTTTAGCGCATAATGGATTTGGAAACACCTACAAAAGCCTTAAATTACAAAGCGCGTGGAAATAAACATATGAAAAGGATAATGCGATTAGGGGCATTGTTGTTAGGGATGGTTGGTGTTGCGCAAGCAGCGCCAACAACTGACGACTATCAATTCCCTTTTTCTGACCCGTTCAAAGCAACCGTTTTCGGTACGCCAGCTGACTTCAAAGCAGACCTTCCCGACGATATACACCGCCGTGAATTCACCATTGACCTCTACCCAGGGCGTGAAACACCAGAAGTATTCTGGTATCACGAAGGGTTTCAGTACTCCGTGGTTTATCAGAAAAAACCGGCGCCTTTGGTGTTTTCAATTGCCGGCACTGGCGGCAAGTACAACGGCGGCAAAATGATTGCGTTGGAAAAAGCCTTCTTTAAAGCGGGCTACAACGTGATTTCGATCACTTCACCAACCCACCCTAACTTTATTGTTAGCGCGTCGAACAAACAAATGCCTGGCTATCTGGAAAAAGATGCCGAAGAAATTTATACCGTAATGGAAAAAACGCTGGCCCATGCTCAGGACAAGCTCGGTGATAAACTTCAAGTTACCGACTTTTACCTCACCGGCTACAGCTTAGGCGGCGCCCATTCGGCATTTGTCAGCAAGCTGGACGAAGAGAAAAAAGTATTCAACTTTAAAAAAGTGTTGCTGGTAAACCCTCCGGTTAGTCTCTATAACTCAGTCGTTATCCTTGATGGCTATGTTGAGTCAGTCGGCGGCGAAGGCATTCGCAACACCGTCAACGGCATCTTTGATCGAGTTGGTGACAGTGTCTCTCACGCTACTCGCGTCGAGCTGACGCCTGAATTTTTATACAAGATGTTTGTCGCTGCCAACGTTAGCGATCAGGAGCTGTCACAGCTAATTGGCTTGGCTTTCCGGCTCAGCTCAACCGATATGATTTTTGCTATCGATGTGATGCAAAATATTGGCGCACTGACCTACAAAAACCACACGATCAGCAAGCACGAAAGCATCAGCCACTCATTTCTGCGCGGCGCATCAATTGGTTTCCTAACCTACTTTGAGCGTGGCATGGTGCCCTTCTATCAAGGTCGCAACCCAGACTTATCCAGAGCCGACATGATTAATCGCCTTAGCCTGAAAGAACTCGAAGATTACCTCAAGAGTTCAGACAAAATTGGCATGGTGACCAACGCCGATGACATTATTTTGGCGGGCCCAGATTTGACGTTCTTGAAACAAACTTTTGGTGATCGCGGGTGGATTTATCCACATGGCGGCCACTGCGGCAACATGGACGAAAAAGTGTGGGTGGAAGACATGCTCGCGTTTTTCGCCAGCAGTAAATAAGCAGGGAGCAATCAATAATGAAACAACTCTATTTTGTGCGCAACCTCATGCTTGCCGCTGGCGTCGCTTTGCTAACTGCGTGTAGCGCGACTCCCGATTTGGAAGCCGATGCCGAAGAGCCAAGAATTCCACTTCCTGACACGTCGGAAATGGACCCTCGTGGTATAGGTTATGTTGATAATGACCCGTTGGAAGGCTTTAACCGCCGGATGTACTACTTCAATGCCAAAGCTGACGAGTATGTTCTCTTGCCAGTGGTTCGCGGTTATGAATACGTCACTCCGGAAGTAATGCAAACCGGCGTCAATAACTTCTTTACCAACCTCGGCGAAATCAACACCTTCATGAACTCGGTGTTGCAGCTAAAGGGCGAGCGCGCCATCACCACCGCATTCCGCTTTGTCACCAACTCAACCATTGGTATTTTGGGCTTGTTCGATCCGGCCACAGCCATGGGCGTGTATCGTGAAAAAGAAGATTTTGGCCAAACCTTAGGTTACTGGGGCGTGGGCGATGGACCTTACATCGTGTTACCATTACTCGGCCCATCAAGCGCCCGAGATGGCTTCGGTTTGCTGGTCGACTCACTGGTCTACAACGAAGTGGTTGATGAAATGGGGCTAAAAACGAACGAAGAATTAGCCATGATGATTATCCGTTCGATTAATGCCCGTAAACAAATTCCGTTCCGTTACTACGCGACCGGATCGGCGTTTGAGTACGAGTTAATTCGCTTCTTGTACTTCCGTGCTCGCGACATCCAGATCCAACGTTAATTATGGCTCACCAGACTCCGCTTCGGCGGAGTCTTTTTATTTGATAAAAAAGAAAAGTTGCTGCTTAGCGGCATTAAAAACAAGCTTCGCGATTTTTGCGATGCAAGGATTAGGTTGATGAAAAATTATCCCTCTCATTTAAGAGCTCTCGCATTGCTCGTCGTTTCCAGTTTTGTAATCAGTTGTACCGATGCGCCACCGCCTGCGCCCCCTGCACCAAAAATCGAATACCATACCATTAGCTTAAAGCCACTTAATCCTGCCGTTGAATTTGTTGGCCGTACCGTAGCTTCTGAGGATGTATCAATCAAAGCTCGAGTCAGCGGTCAGCTGCTGGCCCGCCACTTTAACGATGGCGCCCAAGTCGAACAAAACCAGCTTCTGTTTGAAATTGATCCTGCTTCGTATACCGCCGAGCTGAACCGTCAGAAAGCGGCACTGTCGCAAGCGAAAAGCGCTTATGAAGTGGCCTCATTGCAATACTCCAGAGGCAAGCAACTGAATGAGAAAAAGTTACTGTCTGATATGGACATGGATGAGCTAACCTCACGCATGTTGCAAGCCAAAGCCTCGGTAGAAGGGGCCGAATCGGCTGTTGAAGTCGCCGAATTAAACTTGGAATACACCAAAGTATACGCGCCAGTGGCAGGCCGCATGAGTAAGTCGGAAGTCTTTATTGGCGATCTCATCACCCCCGAGCGACAAATGGCCAGCTTAGTGCAAGTCGACCCCATGTGGATTGATTTTCAGGTCTCTGAGCGTAGCGTATTAAATGCGCGTCAGAAGCTGCGAGAAAACGGTGCCGATTCGCTCGACCAGTTAGACATCAGCTTGCGTCTGCCGAACAACACCGTCTTCGACCAAAAGGGCCGCATCAATGCCTCAGAAAACCGTATTGACCAAGCTACAGGTACCATTTCGATCCGCGCCATCTTTCCCAACCCAGATCAAATTCTGATCCCCGGCATGTACGTCACCCTGATTATCGAGGGCGTTAAGCCGGTTCAAGCCGTGCTCATTGAGCAGCGGGCAATTTCTCAGGATCAGCAAGGCCATTTTGTCATGGTGGTAAAAGACGACAACACCGTCGAGAAGCGCATCATCAAAGTGGGCAATCAGCAAGGCATCTATTGGCATGTTGAAGAGGGTTTAAGTGCCGGCGAGCGAGTTGTGATCAACGGCTTGCAGCGCATTCGTCCGGGCATCACTGTCGATCCTGTTGAAGTATCTGCCGTTCCATTTGAAAGCAACTAACAACAAAGGTGACGAACAATGATCAGTAAGTTCTTTGTCAATCGCCCCAAGTTTGCTTTTGTCATTTCGATCGTCCTGACCATCATGGGGTTAATTGCCATTCCGGTATTGCCGGTGGCTGAATTCCCAGAAATCGCGCCGCCGCAGGTGGCCGTCAGCACATCTTACCCCGGCGCCAACGCCGTTGTGGTACAGGACACCATTGCCAAAATTATCGAATCGGAAGTGAACGGCGTCGAAGACATGATTTACATGTCTTCGAAATCAGCCAACGATGGTAGTTACAGCCTGACCGTGACGTTTGAAGTGGGCACCGATGCCGATATGGCGCAGGTCAATGTCCAGAACAGGGTACAGCAAGCCATGCCGAAACTTCCCGAGGAAGTCGCGCGGCAAGGTATTAAGGTCAATAAGAAAAGCTCGAGCATGTTGATGATCATCAACTTGGTCACCGAGAAAGATAAATTTGATTCGCTGTTTCTAACCAATTACGCCGGCATCAATATCGTCGATAACCTGACTCGGGTAACTGGGGTTTCTGAAGTGAGCGTCATCGGCGCCATGGACTACGCTATCCGCGTCTGGTTAAACCCCGACCGAATGGCGGCTTTGAACATCACCACATCCGATGTCTCCAACTCGCTACGCGAACAAAACATTCAGGTTGCTGCCGGCCGAATTGGTGCCGCTCCGGTGCCGCGCGATCAGCAGTTCCAATATACCCTGTCGACCCAAGGCCGATTATCGTCAGTAAAAGAATTTGAACAAGTTATTCTGCGAACCAATCGCGATGGCTCGACCGTATCTTTAGGTGACATCGCCCGCATTGAACTTGGCTCCCAAACCTACGATGCCGAAGGTAAGCTCAACAACGAGCCAAGTGCACTGCTAGCCATTTATCAAATGAGCGATGCCAACGCATTGGATGTAGCCGATGGCATCTATCAGGAAATGGACCGTTTGTCGCAAGCATTTCCCGATGGCATGGATTACAAAATTCTCTACGACACCACTGAATTCGTAAAGACATCCATTAACGAAGTGGTAACGACGCTATTTATCTCGGTGGCATTAGTAGTCCTTGTGGTGTTCATCTTCTTGCAAGATGTGCGCTCCACCTTGATTCCGGCAATTGCCATTCCGGTGTCGCTGATTGGTACATTTGTATTCCTGCTAGCGGCGGATATGACCATCAATACGGTGTCATTATTCGCCCTCATCCTAGCCATTGGTATTGTTGTGGATGATGCCATTTTGGTGGTGGAAAACGTCAGCCGAATCATGGCTGAAGAAGGGCTACCTGCACCAGAGGCGACCATCAAAGCCATGGCCGAAGTGTCTGGCCCAATTATCGCAACCACCTTGGTATTGCTTGCGGTATTTGCGCCAACGGCGGTCATGCCTGGTATTACCGGACAAATGTATGCCCAGTTTTCGGTGACCATTTGTATTTCAGTGATTATTTCATCGATCAATGCACTGACCCTGAGCCCTGCACTTTGCGCCTCGTTACTGAAAGCGCCGAAGCAGAAGAACACTGGCTTCCATGGTTTATTCAACAAATACTTTGGCATCCTGACCGAGAAATACACCGGCTTAGTGCGCCAAGTACTGGGCAAGTTCTTGCTAGTCGGGATCTGCTATCTCGCCATCATTGGCTGCACAGCTTGGCTGGGCTCCTCATTACCGACCGGTTTTGTGCCACAAGAAGACAAAAAAGCCTTCATGGTGGATGTTCAATTGCCTGACGGTTCATCAATCAACCGCACCGATGAGGTGATGGAAGAAATGGTCAATATGGTGCTATCAGAGCCTGGTGTCGAGAACGTCATTCATGCCTCTGGTTTTAGTATTCTGACCAACGCCATTGCCTCCAATGCTGGCTTAATCGTTGTGAGCTTAAGTGAGTGGGAGGAGCGCCTTGATCCCAACATGCATGAGCAGCAAATCCTCCGGCGGGTGCAAGCCAAACTCAATACCATTGCCGAAGCTCGAGCGGTGGGCTTCTCGCTACCACCAATCTCGGGCGTAGGTAACGTTGGTGGCGTTGAGTTCGTGCTGCAAGATTTGCAGGGCCGCGGCGCTGCCGAATTATCGAATGTGATGACTGGCTTTATCATGGCCGCCAATGCGCAGCCTGAGATTGGTGTTGCCTTTAGTAATTTCCGCGCCGATGTACCGCAGCTTTACGTTGATGTTGACCGCCGTAAAGCGAAAGTCCAAGGGGTGCCGCTATCAGAGATCTTCGGCACATTGTCGACTTTCCTCGGTTCGGCCTACGTCAATGACTTTAACCTGTTTGGTAAAGTGTTCCGGGTGATGACCCAAGCAGAAGCCGAGTTTCGCGATGATCCACGAGACATCCAACGCTTCTATGTGCGCACCGGCAACGGCGAAATGGTACCACTCAGCACATTAGTCCAAGTTCAGCCTAAACTGGGGCCAGAAGTACTCGATCAATACAACTTGTATCCATCGGTCACCATCAACGCGCTGCCAGCCCCAGGCTACAGCTCTGGTGAGGCCATCCAAGCATTAAGTCGCGCGGCCGCTGAATCGCTGCCTTCGGGCTATAGCTTTGAGTGGACCGGGCAAACCTATCAGGAATTGAAAGCAGGCAACTTAGCCATGGTTATTTTTGCCTTGGCGATTGTCTTTACTTACTTGTTCTTGGTTGCTCAATACGAAAGCTGGACCATTCCGTTGGCCGTTATGCTGGCTGTACCACTGGCCGTCATGGGCGCCTTCCTCAATGTTTGGTTTGCCAGCTCGGACGTCAACCTCTACACCCAAATTGGTTTGGTCTTGCTGATCGGTTTGGCCAGTAAGAACGCCATTCTGATTGTCGAGTTTGCCAAGGTCTTGCGTGAAAACGACAAGCTACCGATTCTAGAGGCAGCGGCAAAAGCAGCTCGGCTCCGTTTCCGTGCCGTACTGATGACGGCAATTTCCTTTATTTTCGGAATATTCCCATTGGTGGTGGCTGTCGGCGCCGGTGCTTCGAGCCGCAACTCACTAGGTTACGCGGTGTTTGGTGGCATGTTGGTCGCCACATTAGTTGGCACCTTAATCGTGCCGGTATTTTTCGCTATGTTGCAAACCATGCGAGAAAAGGTCAAAGGCAACACCAGCACAGAATCAGCTTAAATCCCATTACGATCCTGCAACCGAATGCCGCCCATTGGCGGCATTCTTTTTTGCCCTATAAACTGATTGATAAAGAGTCAACACAAGGACGCACCATGTCGACAGCAACTCTGACGATCGCCGCTGTAGTCATTGCCGGAATGGTCAATGCCGGAGTAGTAATCACCGCACACGCCGAGCCCCCTAAGCAAACGACCTTAAGAGCAGAAGCGCAGCAGTTGGTACAACAATTTGGCCAACGGCTAAAACCGCAACTCATTAAAAGTATGCAACAAGGTGGGCCAGTTGAGGCCATCGAAGTGTGCGCGAGTAAAGCGCCTGCCATCGCCTATCAGCTGAGTCAAAGCTCTGGCTGGCAACTCAAACGCGTCAGTCTAAAAGCGCGAAATCAACAAACCGCTCAACCCGATGAGTGGGAAACTGAGGTCCTAGAAGCATTTAATCAACAAGCGGCAACAGCAGCGCCGGTAACCCCATTGATAGCGGACCAACTGCAACCGACCCGTTACCGCTTTATGCAAGCGCAGCCCGTTGAACCACTTTGTTTGCATTGCCACGGTAAAAATCTCACCCCCGACATCAAAGCCAGCCTTAAGCAGCATTACCCCAACGACGTAGCGACTGGTTATCAGCTCGGCCAGATCCGTGGCGCATTTAGCCTGACCAAGACCTTTGATTAGCGATGGAGGTTGCAGACGGTGAAGTCCTCTGCTGGCACTTCAGCGATTTGCCATTGATCACCGTCGGCCCGAACCAGATAGGCGGTTTGCGCAATTTCAAGCAATTGCCAGGATTGCTCCTGCCATTCCAGCGACGGCCCTGATAACACCGAGCCACGGTCGGCACCATCAGGCAACTCATGCCGGATCACCAGTTCGTCACGTCGAGCCAATTTGTACTGCAAGCAAAAACTAAACTTCAGCAGTTGTTCTGAATGTTGCCGCTGCGCTTGTTTTTGCGCTTGCTCGAGCTTGTGGCGGGCCACTGATTCTTGCTCTGCTTTTCTCAGCTGTTGCTGATGCTGCAATGCCAATTCGGCGGCCAGTTGTTGCTGCTCGGCAGTGTCAGCCGCGGCAATGGGTTGCTCCGCAGGCGGTTGCGACTCGGTCGCAGCTGGTGCCGCAACTTTTTGCTGCACCGACATCGGCGCAACGGCAGCCAAGCCATCATCAGCAGCGGCAAAAGCTGGCGCTTGGCTGTCTACCACAGGCGAGTCGTCATGCGGCCGCTGTTGAAGCAAATCAGGCTGCCACAGCCACCAACCGACCACGGCAACGCCAATCACAGACGCTGCTCTTGCCCACATCGGAACCGATGCCCAATCCCTGCCCTTGCGTAATTGGCTATGGGCCTTTAGCCGCAGCGCTTCATCGACCTCGGCGTTTGGTTCAAGTTGCGCGACCGCTTGTTGATAAGCTTGTTCCAACTCAGCATCAGTTGGACTATTTGGCTTGGATTCATTTGTCATGGTGGCGCTCCCAACAACTGCGCAGTTTACTGTAGGACGCTCGAATTCGGCTTTTCACAGTTTCAAATGTGGCGCCAAGAATGAGGCTGATTTCTTCCACTGCCAGACCTGTTTGTTTCAACATAAAGACATCTCGCTGGGCCTTTGGCAATCGCCCAACACACATTAGGATCACATCATTGGTTGCCTGTTGCAGTTGAATGATTTGTGGATCAATGTCATCGCTAATAGGCTCAATATTGCCGTCATCATCTGATGTCTGGCTGGGTTGGCGTTGCTGGCGGCGCCAGTAATCGGCAATTTTTCTTCTGGCAATGGTAAACAAATAGCCGCGAAAACTGCCGCAAGGCATGTAGTCCGCCGCTTGTTCAATCACCACCATCCAGCATTCCTGAAACACTTCATTGGCAATGGCATCGGGTAATTGTTGTCGAATAAAGCCAAACAAAGGCTGACGAAAACGCTGATACAAAATATCAAACGCGGCGGCATCGCCGCGCTTGCCATAATCAGTTAACAGTTGGTCGTCATTTCGCAGGGTCATTCAGGGCTCTTTCTATCACTACGCCAGGACGCGCAGGCTTCGTGTTCATAGTCTGGGTTAACTGTGGTTGATCGCCAACTTGTTCACCAGTTTGTTGGCTCAAACTTTGAGCTAGTCGTAATAAGCGAACAAATTCAGCACGATAGCCAAATGGATCGGCGCCTTTTCCGGCATTGGCCAATGTAATCAGCTCAGCATAATCGAAATTGGCGAGATAGTCGTTATTTCGCAATTTTTGACCAAAAGCAGCCACGGCAATGGCAAACTGGTCATCACTCGATAAGTCTTGCGCTGCTACTGGCTGCTGCTCAATGCGGATCCGTTGCAATTGCGATGGTTGTTGCTGGGCCAGTTTGTAGCGCACTCGTAATTCAGCCAAATCGGCACCTTGCGAGCGTTGGCGATTATCGGATTGAAAGACCAAAGGCTCGATTCTGGACGGCGAACCAACCAAAGTCAGTTCGTATAAGGCTGTGACCGAATGACCGGCACCAATGTCGCCAGCGTCCTTGCGATCTTCATTAAAATCTTCTCGGTTCAACGCTCGATTTTCATAACCAATCAAGCGATACTCCGCCACCACCGCCGGATTAAATTCAATCTGCAATTTGACGTCATGAGCAACCACTTGCAAAGAGCTGCCGAGCTGATCAACCAGAATTTTCTGGGCTTCGTGCAAGGTATCAATATAACCAGCCATGCCATTTCCCAAGTCGGCCAATTGCTCCATCAGATGATCGTTATAATTGCCCTGACCAAAACCCAGCGTCGAAAACTGCACGCCATGCTGTCGTTTGGTTTTAATGAGTTGTTTTAACTCATCAATATCAGTGATCCCGACATTCAGATCACCATCAGAGAGCAACATAATTTGATTAATGCCTTGGTCAATCATGTGCTGCTGCGCTTGTTGATAGGCCAGCTGGATGCCGGCACTACCGTGAGTCGAGCCACCTGCTTGCAATCCCGCGATGGCTCTTTCGATGGTGGTCCGCTCACTCACAGGTGTACTGGCCAGTGCCACCTCAGCGCCTCCTGCATAGGTGACGATGGCAATGCGATCCTCGGCTCGCAATTGGCTCAGCAATAAACTCAGCGACTGTTTCACCAACGGCAACTTATTGGCGGCTCTCATCGAGCCAGAAACATCCACCAGCATCACGAGGTTAGCATTGGGCCGTGCGCTGCTATCTGGCTGAAAGCTATTGATGCCAATACGCAGCAAATGACGGTTGTGATCCCACGGCGCCGTTGTCAGCAAGGTATCGATGTTGATCGGCTCAGCTGCGCTGGCTGCTTGCGGGTAGTCGTAGCGAAAATAGTTCAGCATTTCTTCAACCCGAACAGCATCGGTGGGAGGCAGTCGGCCTCCCTCAAGCCAATGCCTTACATTGGCATAGCTGGCCGTATCAACATCAGCACTAAAAGTCGACACCGGCTCCTCAGCGACTAGTTTCACCGAGTTGTCGGTTAGCTTTTGATAGTTGTTACCGTGAACCGCAGCAATGTACCCACTGCTATCTGCCGCGATGCCTGCGCTTAACACCATCGGTTGGGGCGCGACCATTCGCTTAGAGGACTGCTTAATAGCCTGATCCTGCTGATATTGTTCCGCCGCCATTTCTGCCGGAGGGGGCAGCGTCGCAGCAATCACTGCCACTTGCTCGGCAGGCGGCGTTGGCGCCGCTTGTTGCGCGGCTTGATTATCACCCGCAGTCTTGGTTTGACTGCAGGCCGATAACGCGAAAACCAGACAACTGGTGGCAAAGAAATAGTTAGGGCGCTTGAGTTGATGACTAAACATCGGGATTTCCTCGTGTGAAAACATGAATCACAGAGGTAATCGCTGCTCAGGCAAAAACGAGGCAAACTTTTTTAAATTTATTTATATACGGGGGCGAGATTGGCGAAACGTGACTTGGCGCGCCAGAGGAACAGCGACACCGAGCAGGCAATAATGAGCAGCAGTAACCGTACCCACCAAAGTGGCACCAGATAGGCGCTAACTGCCATGGTGGGCCACATCACCAACATCGCCAACCAAAATGCTTTGGGGCTGACTGCACGATGCTCCTGATAATGACGAAGCGACTTGCCAAACACCGGGTGATTGATGAGCCAAGCGTGTAATTTGGGTGACGCTTTGACACTCAGAGCCGCCGCAGCCAACAGAAATGGCGTAGTCGGTAACAGCGGTAAAAAGGCACCAAGGATCCCCAAACCGACACAAATCAGCGCGAGCAGGTGCATGAGTAAGTATTTAATCCGCATGGGCTCATGTTAGATCCGGCCATCAAGCCGGTGCAACCTTGATTTGCTCGGCGCTACCACCCAAGCTTTGATTAGCTTACACTCTGCGGCTGTCAGCACAGGTTTTCATCGATTCAGACAGGTCTTGCTTTGGTTCAACGCGATTTCGACCCCGGTTACGGTTACACAAAATCTCAGTTACTTGCAGTGCCAGCGCCGCAAGAGCCCGATGGTTTTGTCGATTTCTGGCAGCAACGCTACGCGCGCGTCAGCAATCTCGCACTCGACTACAAAGTAAAAGACACAGGACGCAGCGCCGACGGTTTTAAAATCTATCGCTATAAATTCACTTCAACCCGCGACGCAGTGATCCGAGGCTGGATGCTGGTGCCAATCGAGTCGCCGATTCGTCGGGGCTTTATTATCGGCCATGGCTATGGCGGTTGTGACGGTCCCCAGTCTCACTTGCCCTTTGCCGACGCAGTGATGATGTTTCCTAGCTTTCGCGGTTTAGGGCAAAGCCCTCACCCGCGCATTTCATCGCAACCCCATTGGCACGTATTGCATAATATTCAAGATGTGAATCGTTATGTCATTGGCAGTTGTGTGGATGATTTATGGCTCAACACGTCTTTAATACTGAAGCTGTTTCCAGAGCTAGCGGGCAAATTGGGTTATATGGGAATTAGCTTCTCCGGCGGTATTGGTGCCCTCGCCCTGCCTTGGGATAACCGCATTAAAAAAGCCCACGTCAATGTGCCAACATTTGGTAACTATCAGGTCCGGCTGCAATTGCCAACACTGGGCAGTGGTTTTAGCGTGCAACGCTTTCATAAGCGTCATCCAGATGTCACACAAAAAACACTTTCTTTTCATGATGCTGCCATCGCAGCGAAATATATCCGTGCTCCAATGCACTTTGCTTGTGCAAAAAATGACCCCGTTGTCGCACCACCGGGGCAATTTGCCATTTACAACGCAGTACCCAGTCCTAAGCAGCTATACTGGTTAAGCCACGGCCACGCTGAGTATCCGCAACAACAAAAGGAAAATCAGGAGCTGTTGGCACAGCTAATGCATTTTTTCAGCGATTTGTCATCGTAACCAGACTAGGCTAGGAGCCAATGAAAAGGGAATATCATAAATGGTGGAGTGACCGACTTGGCCGTGACATGGAATTGTTAGTATTCGGCCACAGCGGTGATCGCATGTTGGTTTTTCCAACTCGCTATGCGCGTTTTTATGAATATGAAAATATGCGCATGATCGAAGCAATTCGCAGCAAAATTGACTCAGGACACCTACAAGTGTTCTGCGTTGACTCCATCGACTGTGAATCCTTGTATGCCAATTGGGCGCATCCGGCTCACCGTATTGGCCGTCATTTGCAGTACGAGCAATACATCCTACAAGAAGTGTTTCCGCTGATGGACTTGCTCAACAGCGGCGGGCGCACCATTTCTCATGGTTGCAGCCTTGGCGCCTTTCATGCCGCCAACATGGTGTTTCGTCACCCAGACAAGTTCCAAAAACTGATCGCCTTTTCCGGCCGATATGATTTGACCATGGGCGTCGAGTGGTTCACCGATTTATTCAATGGCTATTATGATGACAATATTTACTTCAATACGCCGACTCACTTCCTGCCCAACCTGCAATGTGAACACAGATTAAAAGCCATTCGCGATACCGACATTACCTTGGTGATTGGCGAACAAGATCCATTCCGCCAAAACAATGAGCATTTAAGCCAGATCCTTTGGCAAAAAAGCGTTGCCCATGATTTAAAGTACTGGAGTGAGCGCGCTCATCGCGGATATTACTGGCGAAGAATGGCGCCAATGTTTATTTAGGGTAAAACTTGTTCAGTTTTTTAATTGACTTGCAGCGATAACTCTATACACTTGCGGCAGCAAGAAAGAAGCACAAAATTTAAACGCACCAAGTTCGGCATATTATTCGTAACATCTCGTCCTGACGCATTAAGTTCTCGTTTGTTTCCATGCGACGCAGCCTTCGGGCTTTCAATTTTTTATTCAGGATATACAAATATGTCTAAAGTTACTGGTACAGTTAAGTGGTTCAACGAAACTAAAGGTTTTGGCTTCATTCAACAAGACAACGGCCCTGACGTGTTCGCTCACTTCAGCGCAATCAGCAGCGAAGGTTTCAGAACCCTAGCTGAAGGCCAACGTGTTGAATTCATCGTTGGTCAAGGCCAAAAAGGCCCTCAAGCCCAAGATATCGTGGCTATCTAACGAACAACCAAGTGTTCGTTTAGAAATTGAAGAAGCAAGGCTCATGCCTTGCTTTTTTTATGCCGCCAACTTAGCCAAGAATCACCTCAACTCCAGCCTGACGAAGAAACTCGACATCACTTTCAGATACGGCGGAATCGGTCAATACAGTGTCAATATCAGCAACTTGACTAATGCTTGAAGAATAGATTTGGCCAAACTTACTGGAATCGGTCAGCACGATATTCCGTCGCTGCTTTGCCACAATTGACGCAGCAACATCAGCGCGCATCATATCCCGACTGGTAAAACCAGTATCACGATGAAAGCCATCAATACCAAGAAAAGCGGTACTGAAATGAATATGGTCAATACACAGTTTGGTGAGCGGCCCAACTAAACTTTCACCCTGATGTTGATAGACCCCTCCGAGCAGAATAATGTTGGCATCTGAATGGCGCAGCAAGTGGGCAATGTAAGCCGATGGCGTAATAATGGTGACATCACCACGCTCCGCCAAAGTCCTTGCTAATAGCGCGTTCGCACTGCCGCCTTCAATCAGCACTGTTTCGTTACTGGCCACCAATTCTGCGGCTTTGTTAGCAAGCGCTTGCTTAATGTCAAAGCGCACTTCTAAGCGGGCATCGACATCATCAATTTGTAACGCCACCGCGGCGCCATGCACCCGCTTTAAGTAGCCTTGTTGCTCCAACAAATTCAGATCTTGACGAATGGTTACGCCAGAAACCCCCATGGCTGCAACCAGTTCGGTCACTTGGATGCGTTTGCGGTCATTGACCAACTGCAGAATTTCCGATTGTCTTGAATTCACGCCAAATCCTTAACTAAAACAGCGAGGCGCAGTATAACGCCCCGCTACTTTCATTTGAAAGTCAGTAGAGTCGCCAAAATCACAGTTGATGCTCAGTTCGAGCAATAATGTCGTCCTGGGCATCGGGCGATAAGGCAGTAAAAAACGCCGAGTAACCCGCCACCCGAACCACCAAGTCTCGATAATTTTCCGGCGCTTGCTTCGCTGCTAACAAGGTGTCCCGCGATACGATGTTGTATTGCACATGCCAGCCTTTGTGAAAATTAAAAAAGGTTCGGATCAGCATCGACAACTTTTGCTTATCACTGTCAGTAGCGACAGCCGCAGGTGACAGCTTCTGATTCAACAACACGCCGCCGAGGATTTTATCGGCTTGCAGTTTACCGACCGAGTTATAAACCGCCGTTGGCCCTAAGCGATCCGACCCCGATGACGGGCTAGCACCTTCGGCCAATGGCGAGTGGGCTTTGCGGCCATCTGGGGTTGCCATGGTTGATGCACCAAATGGCACATTAGCTGAAATACTGGAGGTGCCGGCATAATAACCGCCACCTATTGGCCCACGACCGAAGCGAGTGTTAACAAACTTAGCCAACTCATCGACATAGACCTGATAAGCCTTGGCCAACAGTAAGTCCACTGAGTCATCGTCATTACCGTATTTCGGGGCATGATTGATCAAGCGCTGACGCAATTGCTCATGCTCGGGGCCATCAAAGTCATCTGCCAACGCTTGCGCTAGCTCGGCTTGGGATAGCTGTCCTTGGTCAAACACCAAGTGTTTAATAGCCGCAAGACTATTGCCCAAGTTGGCGATCCCCACTTGCAAACCAGACACCCAGTCATATTTAGCACCGCCCTCTTTTACCGTTTTCCCCCGCTCCAAGCAGTTATCGACCAAGGCCGAGCAAAAGATATCCTGAGCCTGCTGCTCCAACACAGAATCCACCACGGTATCGATTTCTATGGACTTTCTGGCGTAGTAGCGAACCTGCTCTGCCCAGCTCTGTTGGATTTCGTTAAAACTGGCAAAATTGCCTTTGGCTAATGATTTGTCGTGTGGCAAAAACGCCTTGCCAGTGGTGGCATCCACCCCTTCGTTAAGCGCCGCCAGCAATACGCGAGCAAAGTTGATAAAGCTCATGCCAGTGCAACGATAACCCCATTTGCCCGGCACCGCCGTCTCGATACAGCCAATGGCGGCATAGTTATAAGCATCCTCGCGCTCAACTCCAAGCTTGATAAATTCGGGAATGACGATCTCGTCATTGTTAAACGCTGGCATGCCAAAACCACATTTGATGACGTCGACACACGCCATCAAAAAATCCTGATCGAGATGTTGATGGTAGCGGACACTCAGGTTCGGTTGCGTCGAACGTAATTGGCCGCACGATTCTAAAATGGCCCACGACAGTGAATTAACTGCATCTTCTGGCTCACCTTGGCCATTGAGCTTTTGGCCACCGATGCAGACATTTTGATAGAGCGGCGAGCCCGCAGAAGCTTTGGAGTGGGCCCCCGAGCGGATTTTGTTCACTTCGAGAAGCTTCAACCAGCAGCTTTGCAGCATTTCCAATGCCATTTCAGGGCTAAGCACACCAGAATCAATGTCGGCCTGATAGAAGCGATGAAGAAATTGGTCCATGCGACCAAATGACACCGAGTGGCCGTTGGATTCGATTTGCAGTATCAATTGAACAAAATAACTCAGCTGCAATGCCTGCCAAAAGTTCTTCGGTGGCTGCTTGGCAATGTGATAACAGTTCTCGGCAATTTGTAGCAGCTCCAATTGTCGATCGGGCCGCTGCTCGCTTGCCGCCATGGTACTGGCTAAATCGGCAAAACGAATGATGTGTTGCTCGATGGCGCTAACAACAATCTCCACCGATTTATAAAACTGCTCTTTGTGCAGCCCTTCGAGCGTCGCCACATCGTTTGCAGCGCGGCGTTGCTTGACCTCGGCTAACAAGCCCCCCAGACCAACCGCTAGGATTTTGTCGTTATCGACCGCAAGGTGAGCATCGCCCGAAGTCATGTTGCCTTCAGCTTTGATAATGGTTGATGCCAAAATGTCCTGCTGCTCGTCGCTAAACAAGCCGTAGCAACGATCTTGGACTGTTTTGCCTCGCCAATATGGGGTGATGGCATGAATCGCTCGTTTATCTCGCTCAGTCACGGCAAAGCCCGCGCCCGGACGATCAGCTAGCTGGTCAATTTCGGCTTCAATCCAACGTACCGTGTACTCCGGAAAAATTGGCGCCGCGCGGACCTTGCTCGCTTGGTTACCGACAATCAATTCATCGTGTTTGATCCAAATTGTTCTGGTACGCAAATGCTCTTGCAATGCCAGCGCTCGTTGAACAATGACAGGCTTGTCTTCATTGGCTTGATAGGCTCGGGTGTAGGCTTCGGCACGTTCAGTACAGATCGGCGGCGTGACAATATTTACCAAAGCAGATTTATGCGCCTTAATGCGCTCGGGAAGAAAGTTCAGGTTCATGTTCAACCTCTGATTACAACGTCAAGGTGAGTATTGGAGTGAGCATAAGCTTGGGCGTCCTGCAACAGCTCAGGCTTGTTCAGTGGCTTGTCAGCACATTCATAGGGCTGATCAAGCAAACGATATTTGTTAATGCCAAGGGTGTGGTAAGGCAATAAATGCAGCTCATGGCAATTGCTCAGCGACTCGGCAAAATCAATAATGCTTCGAAGCTCTTCGATGCTGTCATTAAAACCAGGCACCACAGGCACGCGAACCACAAGACGTTTGGCAATGGCCGCCAAGCGAGCGAAGTTCTGTTTAATGCGATCAATCGAGCCATGGGCCCACAGGTTAAATTTGGCCGCATCGGTATGCTTTAAATCTGCCAGCCAACAGTCGATGTGCGGCGCCACCAACTCAATATTTTTCCAAGGCACATGCATGCAGGTTTCCACGGCAGAGGAGACCGATTGCTGTTGTAGTCGCTGCGCTAAATCAGTCACCAGCTGCGGCTGCAGCAACGGTTCGCCACCGGAAAACGTGACCCCGCCGCCACTTTGTTGATAAAACGGCTTATCGCGCAATAGCTCAGCCAATAACTCGTCGGCATCGGCTGGCTGGCCACAAACCGATAATGCTTCGGTCGGACAAACCTGCTGCAAGGCGATGAGCTGCTGCTGATCGATCATCGAACGTTCGATACACAATTGCTCAGATTGGCGCTGGATATGCGAGCAAGCCGCAGCGCACATCTGGCATTCATCCAAACAGCTGCGTTGGTCATATAGCAGCGAATATTTAGGGCTTTGGCTTTCTGGGTTCTGACACCAAGCGCACGACAAGCTACAGCCCTTTAAAAACAGCATGGTCCGAATGCCATCTCCGTCGTGGGTCGAGAAGCGCTGAATATTAAAGTACATGCTTACCTCGTTCAGTGGGCGTAGTCAGTGCCGCTCAGTTAAAGCCTGATTGCCGAGATCATCTCGGTATTCAGAGTTAACCAACAAAATTTCATTTGAGAAAAACTATAGACTTTCATTTGAAAGTTAAATTGATTCAAATCAAGATCAAGTTCCATTGACCACCTATAGTTTCCGCATCGACCAAAGACCAAGGCCAACACCATGTTTGAACTCTACTTAGATACCGCTGATGTGAATGAAGTGAAGCGTTTTAATTGCTGCTTGCCGCTACATGGCATCACCACTAATCCAACGATCCTGGTTAAATCGAATCAGGGTTTGAACGACACGCTGCGGGCGATGGCGGAGGTCATTGACGGCAAGCCTAGATTTCATGCGCAAGTGGTCAGCACCACAGTGGATGCCATGGTTGCCGAAGCCAAGCAATTAGTGGCATTGCCCTATGACATGGTGGTCAAAGTGCCTGCGACAGAAACCGGCTTAGC
The DNA here is from genome assembly GCF_014773395.1 of Neiella litorisoli. Classification (GTDB taxonomy): domain Bacteria; phylum Pseudomonadota; class Gammaproteobacteria; order Enterobacterales; family Neiellaceae; genus Neiella; species Neiella litorisoli. Next base: position 41,907 of record NZ_JACXAF010000018.1, read on the forward strand.
CGCAATCAAGCAAATGAAACAGGCTGGCATAACGGTATTAGCAACGGCGATTTACACAGTGCAACAAGGCTTACTGGCAGCATTATGCGGGGCGGATTACTTAGCGCCATACGTCAATCGAATTGATGCGTTAAATGGCGATGGCGTGGGCGTGGTGGCTGATATTCAAACCTTGCTTAATCAACATAATCTCAAGGCCAAGATCTTGGCTGCGAGCTTCAAAAACAGCCAACAAGCGATGGATGTCATGCGCTTAGGTATTGGTGCCATTACCCTGCCGGTTGATGTTGCAGCTCAATTATTCCAACATCCGGCAGTGCAACCAGCAGTTGATCAATTTAGCGCCGATTGGCAACAAAGCTTTGGTAGCAAGCTTTCATTTGAAAGTTAGTGGCAAAAAGTAAGGGCGTAGTACTGAACGAGCCGGACAAAAAAGCCAGCAAAACTGCTGGCTTGAATGATCTCGACTAGCTAAGTACTACATCCGCCCAAGCACTTTACTTTGCTTGAAGTGTTGTAGTGTGACTGAACTGACATGGCCGCCAGAGTCTGGGAAAGTCACTTTAATGGTGTTGTTCGCTGACAGTATGTTGTACGGCACGGGAATTTCAATTACGCCGAAAAAGCGATCTCGGCCAATGCCATTGTGGTACTGATCATAACCGCGAAAATCGGTCGGTACCGCCACTTGGGTACCATTGACCAACACCGTCGGCGTCAATGAAGCGCCATGGTCGCGGCCCATACCAATTCTTAGTACAGCTTCACCATAGTTGCCTTTATCGACATTGTTGATGCTGTAGCTTTGCGTCTGCCAAGCAGAAATTGCTTTGACTCCCTCGCTCACAGCGTAATGCTTGGTTTCTTGGCTAGAATGATTAATTGCGACCACGTTCTGATAGCTAACTTTAACAATCAGCGTCGACTCCGACCCCAACGTGACCGTATCAGGCAAGCTAGCTTGATTCCAAATCGCCAGCTGCGGTTTTGATTGCGCGTCTGGGTACAAATGGCGGAACTGGACATTGGTCACCGCGTTACCGCTGTTGCCGAACATATTGAGATCAATTGAGGTAGCGTCGAATTCCAGACTATTCAGAATCAAATACACATCTTTGCCATCGACATAGGCATCAACCTGAATATCTAAATCGGTTGCCGCCGTATCCACCCGCTGACCATTGACATCGGCCCAGAGTTGATAAAACTTCACTTGATCGGTGAATACCCATTCGTCACCTGTTTCGCCTTGGCCCTCAAACTTCTGCCGCATTAAACGCCAGTAGTAAGGAATCGATTCCGAAATTCTGCCCCACTCGGCTTTGACTGGGATAAACGGAATGGCTTTTTCGATGCGATTTGGCCGCTCAAGAAAGTTCATCAGCAATGAATTCATCGCTTTGAGGCACAACCAATCGCGCTCTGGACTCCACGGCAAGTTAAATGAACCTTGCAGCTGTGAACCATACTCGGAGATCACAATGGGTTTGATACTGCCCCACTTGTACGCCATGTATTGCTCGAGTAAATCCAAGGTCGCCTCAACATTACTGCCTTTGCGGTATTGCACTCGCTTGGTCCCATCTGGGTATGGAATATTTGGAAAGTCATAAAGGTGAATGGAAATAAAGTCCATATTGCCACCAGCGAGATCAAGGAAGTACTTGTCGCGAGTCGCCCAATTGTTGAAGTTATTTTTTTCGTAATCCGGAAAAGCGACTGTGTAGCCACCGATTAGCACATCAGGGTTGGTTTCTCGAATCTTGTTCGCAACCGAGTTGTGCATCCGGAAAATGTCGTAAATGCTGGCTGGCTGATGACCTGCGGCAGGATAATCCACCAGCTCAAATAGCGGTTCATTCATTACCTCAACATAAGTGGGCTTCTTCTCGCCATAAGGGTCCGATTCGATCTGTTTAAAGAACTTAGTCAGATATTGCGCCATGAAGTCGCCGGTCGCTGTGCCAAACGGCTCATTGGCAGTATCGGTTTGGGAAAATGACCAGCCCTGCGAGCCCACTTCGGTGCCATCGGGGTAGTAAGGGTGCTGCTGGGCGCCAACAATAGATTCAGTATCGCGATGGGCGTGACGGCGCATAGTCGCACGTTGGGCACTGGTGTCTTCGGAATATATCCAACGAGTATTGCCGCCATTAGTGGTGAGCACCTCTGCACTGGCATAACCTGGCTTATTGGCATCTTCTGGCGCCTGCGACAATTGATAGGCCATACCGCCGGTATCTCGGCCAAAATACACATCGTAGGTATCGAGAAAGTTATCCATTAAATTGGCATCTTCATTATCGGCGTAGCGACTTTGAACATTGCCACCAAACCAATCATTTTCGGTATGGGTCGCGTGGATGGTGATGAATTTGCGCCGATCAAATTGATACTCTGCGCCCACTGCATGCTTGGTATCAAGATTCACTGCCACCTGTACACTACCGCCGCCGGAAGCTCCCTGAGTTTCCACGGTGAAGGCCAGTCGGTCTTCATTGCAACCCTCCCACATCACTAAATTAGTGTTGTCGGCTGGATTTGCCGAGCCCCCATTCGGGTGAACACATTTGTTACTCGAAAGGTGCTGCATGCTGTTTTGGTTGGTGGCAGAAAATCGCACGCGGTCAGCAAAATCACAGCCATCCCAAAGCACTAGCTTTTGACCGTTTTCGGGGATTGCCGCACCGCCGGGATGAATACAGCGACCACTCGGACTGTGCTGGATACTGCCGCCTGAGGTCCAATTAAATTGCGCAGCTTCACCGCTACAATCACTGTGCAAAACAACTTCTGTGCCATTGCTTGGTGAGGCGCTGCCATCAGCGGTTCTCAGGCACATGCCTGAGGTTGATTGCTGAATCACGGTTGCTCCCAAGGCAGGACAAGCGAAAGCAGTCAGTAGCAAGCTACCGGCTGTTGCTTTTAATCTGGTTTTCATAAAAAAAGACACCTTTTGTATATGGGTATTTGCTCTTTAATGAGCTGTATTTATTGTTTTTATTGAACATTACTGGACAAAACGCCCAATAACATTTTGTTAACAATAATATTGTTAACAAATAAACAAAAGATGTAAGGCGCCATCGCTTGCTAATTTTGAGCAGGCGATCACGTCATCAAAAATAGAAGGGAAGATATTGGCAATCGAGAAGAACCGCTTAACTAAAAAGTTCAGCGCCTTGTATCAACTTCAATATTAAGCAGGATTAGCGGGGTAGATTGCGATCAGCGTGTAGACAATAAAATTGACACTCTGATACGTCCTAGAGAGTTGCACATCATCCATTAAGTTCATCCGAACACTTGCCTAGTGGTACAACTCTATCAGAGTTTGCCAAACAACCTTCGCAATCAAAGCACTATAGTCTGATAAGCGACGCTGTATTGGCCTAGGGCTCATTGCCACAATACTGAGCAAAGGCCTTTGCTGTGTTATCAAACGTCTGTTTTTCGGCGAGCTCCCACGGCCGTTCGCATTGCTTAGTACGAGCACACCATTGATAGCCAGCTGAGCCAATACAGCCGTGTTCGTCGCGATCGGCGCCGAGCGCTTTGGGAGCCGCAGGTTCCTCCACACCACAAGCGGTCATCAAGCTCAGTAGCAAAAAACAGACAGAGAATTGTCGATGCATAATGAATTACCTTTTTTGAATATAACAAGTCATCACTGACCATCAGTGTTTTTTGAGGAGCTGTTCGCTTGAATCACGGTGGCGGCAATGGCCAACATCGTGGTAATACTCAACATGACGGACATAGACAGGCTCCAAATCGGCTCAAGCTCAAAGTCGAACAGCATGGAAATGAAATAGAAAACACCGAGGGTGGCGAAAAAAACATGGTACAGATAAAGCCATTTGCTTCGTCTGTAGAGCAGTTGATACGTTTCTTTAAACATTAGGATTGTCCTTAATCCAGCGTCTTAAAGTGCTCCATAAACCATAGTCGTCAATAACCAATGCAGCAACGTTAGCTCATTCCATTTAGACAACGCATAAAAAATCCCGGCTGCCCTAAGCCGGGAAAAACGCAACTACATCGATGGGGCTGCGCCACCTGTGCCGTGGCGCTTAGGAACCAACTTGAATTTATAAAGCGTACTTCGCGGAGAAGATCAGACGATTCATATCGCCGGTTTCGCCACTTTCAATCTCGCGCTCCGCGTAAAAATATTCCACCCCGAAGCTTAGCGGCGGGATCGGTGAATACACCAAGTTAAGATGGCCAGAGACCACTTGCTTAGTCACTCCCTCGCCGGTCAGCTTGGTGTCGTTATCGGCACTAATCGCCGAAACAAAGATGTTAGAGCGCCATTTGTCACTCCACCAGTGACGATACCCGACAAAACCACTGACGGTATCAATGGCCTCGAGATCGCCATTTTCGGTGTAAACCGCGCCATTGATGGCGTTCAAACCAACATAGCGGCCCAGGCCTGAGCCATAATTAGCCATAAAGCGAATGTCGTTTTTATCACCCACCATGACCTTACCTGATGCGCTCACGCCATAGGCGGTTTCCGTTTCATCACCGTCGTCTAAATTACGGAATAGGCCGGCAAGGGCTAAATGGCCCCAATCGGCTTTATGGTTATAACGCACCACAGCATCTGGAATGCTGCTGTCATCCACCGAAATACGTGAACCGCCGCCATAAGGGGTAATGGTTGTTTCTGGGTTTTCCAGCGCAAACTGCCAGCTACCCATTGTGTATCTAATCTGGGTTTGGCGCTCAAAGATGGTACCTTCGGAAACACCAATGAAATCCATACTTTCGACCAGCGCACCGGTATTCTGGAAGGTACTCCAAGTTTGCCCCACTAACACATTGTCAAACTGGATAAAGGCATGGCGCATCCGCGGGCTGTAACTATTGGATACTCGCTCGTTACCATTGGGGGTCGCAGCAAAGTCCATTTCCAGAAAGGTTTTAATGGTGTGATCACCATATTGGGTGGTGCTGCCGAAGTTGAATCGAGTGGTGCGGGCATGGGCATCAAACTGGGCATCGCCGCTGTCGCACTCGCCACTGCACACAGGAATGGTTGAAGGGACATAAAACTGACGACCAATGTTATTGCTCGCCAGCTTGCCGTCACTGTAATCACTCCAGAAGCTATCGACTTTAATAAAGCCGCCGAAGCTCAATTTAGTTTTCTTGATGGCATCTTCAACGGTGCCGATTTCCACCGCCGCTGTTGCCGTCATTGGCACCATCGCCGCAAGCATGGTGGTCGCTAGAGTATGTTTCAATAGTTTGTTCGAACGCATGGTTCATTCGCCTCTCATTGCTGTCTGATGCAGCCGTACAGCTATTGTGCCGGTTCGCTGAATGAAACATTCCCCCGTTGAATCAGCACACTTTCGACTGTTTTTAGGTAAAGCGATCCCCCGACCTCATTTAGGCCGTTTAAAAAAGTCGGGGGATAAAGTCGGTTTATTCTTCGAGCGTACTCAAATCACCCTCATCCTGGCCGAGGGCGCGTGCTCTTAGAACCCGTCGCATAATTTTGCCACTGCGCGTTTTGGGTAGAGACTCAACAAATTGCACATCTTCGGGTTGTGCAATTTTGCCCAGCTCTTTGGCGACATGCTCTTTAAGCTCCTGCTCAAGAGCTTTGTCACCAACCAAACCATCACGCAAAATGGCATAGGTGTGAATGGCATTACCTTTCACTTCGTGTGGCAAACCGATTGCGGCGGCTTCCGATACAGCTTGGTGGCTGACCAACGCGCTCTCGATTTCTGCTGTGCCCAGACGATAACCGGATACCTTCAACACTTCGTCCATCCGGCCAATCACCCAGACATAACCATCTTCATCGACCTTGGCGGAATCGCCCGCCTTGTAGTATTCCTTGTCGCCATAGTCGCCCCAATACAGCGAGGCATACCGCTCATCATCGCCGTAAATGGTCCGCGCCATACCTGGCCAAGGATTTTTAATCACCAGCTTACCTTCTTCACCGGCTGGCACTTCGTTGCCTTCATCATCGACCACCGCCACTTCATTACCAAAGAATGGCTTGGTACAAGAGCCCGGTTTCAGTGGCGTAATTGGCAACGGCGCAATCATCACACCACCAGTTTCGGTTTGCCACCAAGTATCAATAATCGGGCACTTGCTATCGCCGATAACCTCGTAATACCACTTCCAAGCTTCAGGGTTAATTGGCTCACCAACCGAACCTAAGATCCGCAAACTGCTCAGATCATGACGCTGTGGCCAGCGCTCACCAAAGCGCATCAAGCCACGGATTGCTGTTGGCGAGGTGTAGAACAGGTTAACGCCATATTTTTCGACCATTTGCCACAAGCGATTGGGATACGGATAGTTCGGTGCCCCTTCGTACATGACGATAGTGGCCCCGTTAATCAGCGGCGAATACACCAGATAGCTGTGACCGGTGATCCAACCTGGGTCGGCCGCACACCACCAACGGTCTTCCGGTTTGACATCGAACAAACAGCGGTGAGTGGTTGAGGTATAAACCGCATAGCCAGCGTGAGTGTGGAGCATCCCTTTCGGTTTGCCCGTGGTACCTGATGTGTAGAGGATGAACAGCGGATCTTCAGAGTCCAGCACTTCGGTTTCGCACTTGTTGCTGGCGACCGGCAACGATTGCAAATCGTGATACCAGAAGTCGCGCTCCGACTCCATTTCGACATCAAGACCGTTGTTGCGAACGGTGATACAGACCTCAATGGTTGGGCTGCGCTTCATTGCTTCATTGGCAATGGATTTGAGGTCAATCGGCTTACCGCGACGGAAGCCGCCATCGGCCGTAATCAATACGCGACTGTGGGCATCTTCAATACGCGCCGCCAATGCCTCGTAGGAGAAACCACCATAAACCACTGAATGAACGGCGCCAATTTTGGCACAGGCCAGCATGGCAAAAACCAGCTCTGGCACCTGCGGCATGTAGATGGTGACCACTTCGCCTTTTTTGACGCCCATACTTTTTAAGGTGTTGGCGAACTTGCTGACTTCGCGGTTAAGTGCGTGATACGAAAACGAGCGCACTGCACCGGCTTCACTCTCCCAGATGATGGCCAGTTTGTTGCGGGTGGCGTCTTCTAAATGACGGTCAATGGCGTTGTGGACAATGTTGAAATTGGCGCCAGTGAACCACTTGTAAAACGGTTTGTTGCTGTCGTCGAGGACTTTGTCCCATTTCTTGTACCAACGAAGATGATCGGCCTGCTCGGCCCAGAATTGCTCCCGGTTTTCACACGAATACTGGTACAGCTGCTCGTACTCAGGAACGTTGGCATTGGCGACGACTTCTGCGCTTGGGTGGTAAATTTCTGACGACTTCTCAATCGAGTTATCAGCCATGAGGGTTTTCTCCAGTTTGACTTATTATGTACCGCCCCGATCAATCCTCAACGGAGAACAAAATCGGGCGATGAGTTGCGTTGCCAGAAAAAGCTAGATGGCCAAAAAACAAACAACCATTGGACTTTGGTCTAACCAAAATGAATTTGTGACATAGCACTAAGAGCTTGGTCTCAAAACGTTTTTATTTAGACTAAAGTCGACTTTCTAAATTGGTGAACCCTTTCTAGGTTGATTTTCAGGCCGACAAAGCCAGTTGATCTCCGGGGTGTTTGGGACGTTGAGATCAGGTGCTCAATGACGGTCCTCAAATACACAAACAAGGGAAAAAACCCATGGCTTTCGAAAATGAACAACTGGCCAAAGAGTACTGGAAAGCGAACCTTCGTCTGATGTTGACGTTGCTCGTGATCTGGTTCGTGGCCTCCTTCGGACTCGGCATTTTGTTGGCTGAACCACTCAACGTGATCCGCCTTGGTGGCGTCAAACTAGGCTTCTGGTTTGCTCAGCAAGGCTCGATATATATCTTTGTCGCCCTGATTTTCGTCTACGTCTGGCAGATGAATAAGCTCGATCAGAAATTCGGCGTCAGGGAGGAATAATCATGGATATCCAAACACTTACCTTCCTGATTGTGGGGGCATCATTTGCTCTTTACATCGGTATTGCGATTTGGGCCAGAGCCGGTTCTACCAAAGAGTTTTATGTGGCTGGCGGTGGTGTTCACCCCGTTGCCAACGGTATGGCCACGGCAGCTGACTGGATGAGTGCGGCATCGTTCATTTCGATGGCTGGCTTGATTTCGTTCATGGGTTACGACGGTGGTGTTTACCTGATGGGGTGGACCGGCGGTTACGTGTTGCTGGCCCTTTGTCTGGCGCCATACTTGCGTAAATTCGGCAAATTCACCGTGCCCGATTTTGTTGGTGATCGTTACTACTCGCAAGCGGCGCGAACCGTTGCCGTGTTCTGTGCCATCTTCGTGTCATTCACCTACGTTGCCGGTCAGATGCGCGGCGTTGGCGTGGTGTTCAGCCGCTTCCTTGAAGTCGATATTGAATGGGGCGTGGTCATCGGCATGGCGATTGTGTTCTTCTACGCCGTACTCGGTGGCATGAAAGGCATCACCTACACTCAGGTGGCGCAGTACTGCGTACTGATTTTTGCTTATCTGGTACCTGCGGTGTTCATCTCCATCATGATGACCGGCACGGTATTCCCTCAAATCGGTTTGGGCAGCGAGCTTGTCAGTGAGCCTGGGGTCTATTTGATGGACAAACTTGACGGCTTGTCGACCGAACTTGGCTTTGCCGCCTATACCGATGGCTCCAAGGCGACCATTGACGTGTTCTTTATTACCGCAGCCTTGATGGTGGGAACCGCCGGATTACCACACGTTATTGTGCGTTTCTTCACTGTACCCAAAGTACGTGATGCGCGGATCTCAGCGGGCTGGGCATTGGTATTCATTGCCATTCTCTACACCACTGCACCTGCCATCGCGGCGTTTGCCCGAGTCAATATGATTGACACCATCAACGGCACCGATATGCAAGGCACTCAATATGAAGAAGCACCAAGTTGGGTGAAGAACTGGGAAGAAACCGGTCTGATCAAGTGGGAAGACAAGAATAACGACGGTCGTATGTTCTACGCTGCTGATGAGCGTAATGAAATGAAGATTGACCGCGACATCATGGTGCTTGCCAACCCTGAAATTGCTAACCTGCCGAATTGGGTGATTGCCTTGGTTGCAGCTGGTGGCGTTGCCGCCGCACTGTCAACCGCTGCGGGTCTGCTGCTGGTGATTTCAACCGCTATCTCTCACGACTTGTTGAAACGAAACTTTGCCCCCAATATCTCTGATAAACAGGAGCTACTCGCCGCCCGACTGGCCGCTGCGGCTGCGATTTGTGTGGCCGGCTACTTCGGTATTAATCCGCCGGGATTCGTTGCTCAGGTGGTGGCATTCGCCTTTGGCTTGGCAGCCAGCTCCTTCTTCCCGGCAATTATTCTTGGCATCTTCTCTAAGACCATGAATAAAGAAGGCGCCATTGCCGGTATGTTGTCAGGGATCACCTTTACCGCCGCATACATCATCTACTTTAAGTTCATTAACCCAGCAGGCAACGTGCCTGAAAACTGGTGGTTTGGTATCTCACCAGAAGGTATCGGTACGCTGGGTATGATTGTGAACTTTGTAGTGTCCATTGCGGTGAGCAAGGTGACTGCGCCGGTGCCTGAAGATGTGCAGGACATGGTTGAGTCCATTCGCTTCCCGAAAGGCGCGGGTGAAGCTCACGATCATTAACCCCCCCGAGCATCTGCCACATGGATGTGGCAGTTGGCTATCACAACAAAAAAGAGGGTCAGAAAAATGGATGACGCACAACTTCCTGATGTTCTGACTTTTCTTGCTCAAACAGCGCCGTTTTCGGAACTTCCGGAAGCGGCGTTAACCGATTTATGCAACCACCTTCACATTCGCTACCTTGCTCGCAATCAAACCAGTGACTTGCTGCAGTCATCCCAACTTCATTGGCTGCGAAGTGGTGTCGTCCAGCTGATGAAAAATCAGCAAATTGTCGACCATATTGATACCGGCGGCTGCTTCGGCCAGCCTTTACCCGGCCATCCCGCAGGCAGCTCACTACAAGTGTTGCAAGACGCCTTAGTTTATTCCTTTGAGCACGCTGCCATTGCCGAGTTGGCTCAACAATATCAGGCCATCGGTCGTTTCTTAGAGCAATCAGACAAACGTTATTTGGCGCTGGAAAAGTCCAATGCAACACCATCATTGCAAGCGCCTATTGGTGACTTACTCAAACGTCAGTTAGTTTCCATTAAACCCGATGCCAGCATCGTTCAGGCCGCTAAGCGGATGACCCAAGAGCGGGTGTCGGCTTTGGTGGTGATGCGAGATGACCGTCTATTTGGCATGCTGACCGATCGTGATTTACGCAGCAGAGTGCTGGCCGCGGGCTTATCGCCCGACATTTTGGTCGATGAAGTAATGACGCATCCGGTGCATACCATAGAACAAGATGCCAGCGTCATTGATGCGCTGTTGACCATGTCAGCGCAACAAATTCACCATTTACCCGTCACCGATGGCGACACCATTATCGGTTTGATTTCCAGTACTGATCTGCTGGCTCTGGCACAAGCCAATCCACTCTATTTAGTTGGTGAAATCGCCCGCCAGAATAGTCCCCAAGACGTCGAACAGTGTTGCCAGCAGTTACCGGCGTTAATTGACACCATGTTGCGTCAAGGCATGCGCAGTGATCGCATTAGTCAGCTGATCACCTTGGTTGCCGATATCGCTTGCCGCCGGTTGCTGGTGCTTGCCGAAGCGGAATTAGGGCCACCGCCGCAAGCCTATGCGTGGTTGTGTTTTGGCTCTCAGGCGCGGCAAGATATGTCGGCCAGCAGCGATCAAGACAACGGCCTGCTGTTGGCTGAACCACCGACTCACGAGCACGAAGTCTACTTCCAACAGCTGGCTGAGCGGGTTTGCCAAAGTCTCGACCGCTGTGGCTTTGTCACTTGTCCGGGCAATATCATGGCCAGCAATGAGCAGTACCGGATGGCGCGGTTAGAATGGCTGGCGCAGTTTAGACGCTGGTTGCAAAGTAGCGATCCTCAAGCATTGCTCAACGCCAGTATTTTCTTTGATTTTCGTGCGATTACCGATCCCCATGGACTGGCCGAACAACTGCACAATCAGCTCAAGTCGCTGTGCCAACAAGACCAAATTTTTCTTGCCGCTTTGGCCCGCAATGCCACCGCCCAAAAACCACCGATTGGTCTGTTTGGCCGACTCATTCTGGAGCGTGACGGTCAAGGCTCGAAAGGCATCGAACTGAAAAAGCGAGCACTCGCGCCTTTAGTAGAGATCAGCAGGGTTTATGGCTTGGCCGCCGCCGCAGATGAAGCCGGCGTCGCAGCGAGGCTAAAAGCAGCCCAAGTCGATGGCAAATTGAGCACCACAGATACCAATAACCTGATTGAATGCTGGCAATTTTTGCTCGGCTTGCGCCTGACATTAAATCAACAGCAACAAACATTACTCAAACCACAGCAACTGACCGATTTGCAGCGTCATCAGCTGAAAGAATGTTTTGCCCTCATTGAACAAGCGCAACAAGCGGTGCTGGTGAAATTTTCCGGAGGGCGCGGTTAGATGTGGCTGCAATTTCGTCTCAATCGCCAGATCGCCAAAGCACGTCGAGCGCTAATCAAAACGCCCAATCCAGTCCTATCCGAGTATTTGAATGCACTGCCAAGGCGCTTTGACCAACCCTTATCGCAAAGTCAGATACTGGCGCTTGATTTGGAGCTGACCGGCCTTGACGCCAAGCGTCATCAAATTGTCTCCCTTGGTTATGTCGCGACCGATAACTTGAGTATTGCACTGGGTACGGCGCACCAACACCTGATCCAAGTAGCAGGAAGCGTGGGTGATAGCGCCATTATTCACCATCTCACCGATGCCGATTTAGCCGCTGCGCAGCCCTTATCTGAGGCGATGAATCAATTAGTTGCAGCAATGTGCGGACGAGTATTGTTGTGCCACCATGCACCGCTGGACGCAGCATTTTTGCAGCAAGCCTTTGTCAGCTGCTTTGGCACACGACTGCCGCTACTCGTGATCGACACTCAACAAATTGAAAAACGCCGACAAGAACGCACCGCTCCCAACGTACCTTTGCACCGGCTCCGTTTACATCATTGTCGGCAACACTATGGTTTGCCATTGTCGTCGGGCCATCAGGCTCTTGGTGATGCCATTGCTTGCGCCGAGTTACTGATGGCACAGCAGGCCCACCAAACATCTGTGAGTCGTCTTGCCGATGTCGTGCAATTGGCTTGACGCTGCAACGCTTCAATGCCAAGGTCTGGAGCAACGAATTAGAGCTTAGGATTGAGTAAGTTATGCTGACCCAATGGCAACTGATTGTGATCAGTTTTGGCTACATCGGCCTGTTGTTTTTGTTGGCCTGGTTTGGTGATCAGCAAAAGTTTCAGCTCAGTGCTCGGATCCGTCCTTGGATCTACGGCCTTTCACTGGGGGTCTACTGCTCATCGTGGAGCTTTCTGGGCACCTCGGCACAAGCTTCTTCGGCAAGTTTTTCACACCTGCCGATTTACCTCGGCCCCATCGCCCTGTTTCTATTCGCTTGGCCATTAATTCAACGCATGATGCGAGTCAGCCACAAACTGCAGCTGACCTCGATTGCCGATTTAATTGCATCTCGTTTTGGTAAATCGCAAGGCTTAGCGTTGAGCGTGACCTTGGTCGCGCTGATTGGCACCATGCCTTATTTGGCGCTGCAAATTAAAGCCATCGTTTACAGCGTGCAATTGATGAGCCCAACCACGTTCAGCGATGCTGAATTAGGCTTTATGATTGCTCTGGTGCTGGCGATATTTACTATGTTGTTCGGCATCCGCACGGTCGATATGACCGAGCGTCATCCTGGCATTATGCTGGCCATTGCCTTCGAGTCCATCGTCAAAGTACTGGCCTTTTTGCTGGTTGGCTTGGTGGTCTGTTTTGTGTTTTTCTCATCCCCTATCGAGTTGTGGCAGTCGGCAGCTGAAGCCGGCATGTCAGAGCAACAAATCGGTTGGCCCAGTATGCCCGCCATGCTTGGCTCCACCATTGTCGTTGCGGCCGCCTTCTTATGTTTACCACGCCAGTTCCACGTCATGGTGGTGGAAAGCCGAGGTGCCGAAGAAGCAAAAACATCACGCTGGTTGTTCCCACTTTACTTGCTGGTCTTTGCCCTGTTTGCCGCACCACTTGGGGTTGCCGGTTATCTCATGTTGGGACAACAGGTTGATCCGGACGCTTACGTATTAATGCTGCCACAACACCAAGGCTATGAATGGCTTTCGGTACTGGCATTTCTGGGGGCGTTATCAGCTGCCAGTTCGATGGTCATTGTGTCTAGCATTGCGCTGGCGACCATGGTCAGCAATGAAATCTTCCTGCCGTTGATGTTCAAACGTGGCTTTGATCAGCGCGCGCGCACCTTTGATGATTTTAACCAGCGCGTGCTTTTTATTCGTCGCGGCCTGATTGTGTTGGTGATCATCCTCGGCTACACCGCTTTTCTGCTGGCGCCGCCAGATACCCTCAGCAGCCTCGGTGAAATTGCATTCGCCGCCATTGCGCAATTAGCGCCAGGCTTACTAGCCGCATTTTACTGGCGCTGGGCCAACCGCATCGGCGTCGCCCTTGGCTTATTGCTCGGCGCAACAAACTGGTTGTTGTGGGTCGTATTCCCCCACTTTGGCGTCCTGTCGGTGCCACCTTGGTTAGAGATTGATGGCATCTCGGCGATCACCGCTGGCACCTTATTCAGCCTTGGCAGTAATGTGTTCGGTTTATGGTTTGGTAGCAGCTGGGCCAGACCAACCGTCGTTGAGCGCATTCAGGCAGGTCAGTTTCAAGAGCGTCATAATCCCGAAAGCCAGCTACCGCGCCGTATTAGCCAAATCAGCGTCACTGAGATGAAAGCCCTGGCGGCACGTTTTGTCGGCGATCGCCGCGCCGATTCCACTTTTCGACAGTTTGAGCGCAGCATGCGCAACCATGACATCAAACCCGGGACGGCTCGTTTCCAGCAAACCTTATTAACCCATAGCGAACGCTTGCTTGGCAGTGTCATGGGCGCCAGCTCAGCCAAGTTGCTGTTATCCTCTGCGCTGGAAGGCCGCGACATTGCCCTTGATGAAATTGCGCAATTGGTTGAACAAACCTCGTCTGAGCGTATTGAGTTCAGTCAAACCTTACTGCAAGGGGCGATTGAAAATGCCGGCGAAGGGATGTCGGTGATTGATGCCGATTTACGCTTGGTGGCATGGAACAAGCGCTACCTCGATTTGTTTCAATACCCTGATGGCATGGTCGAAGTGGGTACGCCCATTGCCAACTTAATTCGCTATAACATTTCCCGCGGGCTGTGTGGTGAAGGCGCTATTGAAGAGCAAGTTCAGAACCGCGTTGCTCACCTGCGCCGCGGTACATCACACACCTCGGAGCGGACTCTGCCCGATCATCGGGTGATTCTGATCCGCGGTAACCCAATGCCTTCGGGTGGTTTTGTCATGACGTTCTCCGATGTCACAGTCTATCGAGAAGCCCAGCATGCCTTGCAGCGAGCGAACGAGGAGCTGGAAACCCGCGTCACCGAGCGAACCCATGCGCTGCAAGAAGCCAACAGTGCGTTGGAGCAGGCTAACTTTAACAAGAGTCATTACTTACGCACCTGCAGCCATGATTTGATGCAACCGCTAGAGGCCGCCCGCCTGTTCAGCTCGGCATTAGGACAGCAGCGCGATCTAACCATTTCCCATCGAGATCTGCTCACCAATCTCAATAAATCGCTGGCCACGGCCAGTGAACTTCTTAATGACATGGGCGATGTTGCTCGAATTGAATCTGGCCGGATCAAGCCAGTGACAACGTCATTCCCAGTGAAAGATTTGTTCGATATTTTGAGCCGCGAGTTCTCCGCACTGGCTACCCAATATCAAATCGATTTTCGAGTTCAGAGCAACAGCATGTGGTTGCACTCGGATCTGAAGCTGCTGCGGCGGATCTTGCAGAACCTGCTAACCAATGCCTTTCGTTATGCCAGCGGCAGCAAGGTATTACTAGGCTGCCGACGCAGTCAGGGTGAAATGCTGATCCAAGTGATTGATAACGGCCCGGGCATTGATCCCGATAAGCATCAAACTGTGTTTGAGGCTTTTACCCGCCTTGAGGGTCAAAAACGGGTCGCCGCTCAGGGCTTGGGCTTAGGCTTGAACATTGCTCAGGGTTTCTGTCGTATTCTCGGCCACGATATTGACTTGCAGTCGCAGCCGAATCAGGGCTCTGCATTTTCAATTCGAGTGCCGCGAGTTTGTCCAACACAAGCGGCTGCGCAACTGGCAGCTCCGGTGAGGCGGCCTGGATTTGAAATGATTGAAGGCCGAACGGTGCTTTGCGTTGATAACGATGAGGCGGTATTACACGGTATGGCGGCCCTGCTGGAAAGTTGGAAGGCCAATGTGTTGACGGCCTACAGCATTGCTCAGGCGATTGATGTGGTCGAAAGCTGCGAAGAGCCGGTGGCCATTATGCTAGTCGACCACCAGCTCGATCAGGGCGAGACCGGCTTGCAATTAATGGATGCGGTGCGACAAATCTGCGGCGTCCCCATTCCGGGGATTTTGATTACCGCCGACAGCAAAGTCGGGCTGCAGCAAGATGCCGAAGCGCGGGGTTACGGCTTTATGCGCAAGATGGTGAAACCTGCGCGGTTACGAGCAATGATTCAGCGCTCATTGGCTGAGTTGGAGCAGAGCTGATAACGTTAGCCGAACAAGAGGGTCGCTCAGTTCAACTGCTGTTGAGTTGTGAGTTGCCTTATTTAGAGTGTTTTTATCAAGGGCCTTTTCGATACTAACGTCAGACGAGATTGTGGCTAATGTTCGCTTCAGACACGCGGTGAATACATCCATGTACGCTCTACCGCAGCATCCTTGCTGCGGAAGGTCTTCTGCGAACATTAGCCACAACCTCTAATCCGCGCAGTGCAAAATTCAGCGCAGGAGGATTGAATAAGAGGGACATTAAGTGAATCGAAAGCTTCTGCCGCAAGGATGCGGCAGTAGAGCCATCAGGGAAGATTTCACGGCGTCTTGAGAATTTACTTAATGGCACTCGCTGAGAGTTTGATATCGCTTCTAGCTGGTTTGAAATTGGCCCAAGTCGAGCTGGCTCACAGCAATCACGGCTTGGGTGCGGTTGCGAACATTAAGCTTCTTAAAAATGGCCGTCGCATGAGCTTTCACCGTTGCCTCTGACACGCTTAAATCAATGGCAATTTGCTTATTCAGCATGCCATCGGCAAACATCATCAAAATGCGGTGCTGCTGCGGGGTTAATGATGCCAACCGAGCGACGATATCATCATCACCAGACTGCTCGAGAATTTTGGGGTCAGGCACCCACATTTGCCCTTCAAGCACCGCAACAATGGCATCGCGCAACTTGTTTGGGTCCATCGACTTTGGAATAAAGCCACAGGCGCCAGCTTGCATCGCCCGACGAATATTTTCGTCTTCCTCATGGGCCGACACCACTACCACCGGCAAGTCCGGAAAATGCGAGCGAACATGCACTAAGGTTGAAAAACCATGGGCGCCAGGGATCTGTAAATCAAGCACCAGTAAATCGGCATCTGCCGACGTTTCCAGCAATTTTTCCAAAACATCCACTGTATCTGCTTCAAGCCACTCTACCCCCTGAATTTCAGGCACGGCATTAAGAGTAAGCATCAATGCCTGACGAAATAATGGGTGATCGTCAGCTATGATAATCTGGTCGGCTAAGCGCATGGGCTCTATCCTGAAGAGTCTCGATTAACGCGGCAGTATTTCAATTTGAGCCATTAAGCTCAAGCGCTAAAACAACAATTTGGCACTTGAATCACCAAACTAAAGGAATCAATGATGATTACTCTCTATGGCATTCCCCGCAGTCGTTCACTCAGAGTCAGTTGGACGTTAGAAGAGTTAAGATTGGATTGGCAATACCACAAAGTGGATTTTGCCAAAGGTGAACATCGCAGTGCTGAGTATCTGGCACTCAATCCTTGCGGCAAAATTCCAACCTTGCAAGATGGCGACATCGTGATGACTGAATCGGCGGCAATCTGCTTATACCTTGCCGAGCGTTATGGTCCCAGCCAACTGCTTCCCGAAAGTATCGAAGATAGAGCGCAACATCATCGCTGGGTTCAACTGGTGACCAGCGAACTGGAGCAACCATTGTGGACCATGGGGAAACACCGATTTGCCCTACCTGAGCCACAGCGGGTACCACAAATGCTCGAAATCGCCGCTTGGGAGTTTGACAAAATCTGCAACGAATTAGAGACCCAGCTACCCGATTCAGAAACCTTGTTCGACTCGTTTACCGTTGCCGATATTCTGCTCACCCATACGCTCAATTGGGCGGTCAAATTTGAGCAGCCGTTACCACCTAAACTCGCCGCTTATCGCAAGCGCAATAGTCGCCGCCCCGCATTAGCCGCAGCGCTCGAAAAAGAAATGGCAAGCTAACGACACCGGCGTTGTCTGCTTTAGGCAACGCCTGATATTTCTCACCACCTCATTAGTTAATTTCACCACATCATGCGCTACAGGCAACGAGCCACTGAAAAAGCGAAAGATATTTCCTAACAGAAACAACAAAATAAACCTTGGCACATTGTTTGACTAAGGATTAACTCAACCATGCAGTACCTACCAATTTTTGCTAATAAGGATGATGACAATGCGTAACGCTCTATTCGCCACCGCCGCACTACTTTCAACTTCGGTCATGGCACATGACAATGAGTGTTCAGTCGACATGACCATGGGCGTGGATTTGAGCCCAACCAAAATTGAATTGCTGGCTGATGACAAATCGCCAGTAGTAATGACTGCCGACCGGCTTTACATCGACGGCGCCGCGATGGAACTAAACCACGAACAGCAAGATGCCTATCAGGCCTACCAGCAAGGCATCCGCGAATTCGTACCGCAAGTGGTCGATCTGGCCATGGATGCGGTGGAAGTCGCTATGATCGCAGTGCAAGAGGTAATGACAGGCCTCAACATTAATGAAGATGGTCAACGTGAACTGGAAGAATCCATTGAGCAACTGAAAGAAACGCTGGAGCGCTACTTCTCCAAGGAAGAGCAAACCTATCATTTAGCGGCGCATAACAATGACCAATTTGATCAAGAGATTGAACAAGGCCTCAGCCGAGTGGTGGAAAACTCTGTAGAACAAGGATTGGGATCAGTATTTACCATGCTCGGCGAAGCCTTTAGTTCGAGTGATGGCTCCTTCGAAGAGCGCATGGAAGCGTTTGGTCAGCGGATGGAGCAAATGGGCGAGGCCATCGAACAAAAAGTAGAAGCCTCTGCTGACGCCATTGAACAGCGCGGCGAACTGGTTTGTGAACAAGCAGAGCAACTGCACAAACTAGAGCTTGAAGCCCACCGCCAAATCCCGCAACTGCAGGACTACAGCCTGCTGAAAATCTAATACCAGGCCAATCAAGGGGACTCGGTGGCGAGTGACTGCAACACTTCGCCACACGCCCGGCAACGATAGCTAGCGCCGCGCAACACTCGATTGTGGCGGCGAATGGTCAACTGGTGCTGCTGACAGCCGCAACGATAAAGAAACTTGTCGCCCTCAACCTCAGAGACATCAAGCTGGTGAGTACGGCGGGCCGGCACCTGAAATACCGACTCCATCATTTGTTGCCACTCAGCGCCATGAGGGGCAACGCGACCGTACAACTGATGAACCAGCAAATGAGCCAGTTCATGTGGCAAGATTTGCTCAACAAAGACGTCTGGCTCAGCCACCAGCAACACCGGATTCAGCCGTAACAACTGGCTTTGCAAGCGAGCGCTGCCAGCACAAGTTCCGCGCTGGTTTAGCACCAATGTCGGCCGCTCAAATGGCTGCTCAAACGCTACCCTCGCCCGTTCAAGCAATTGCTCCAAGCGCTGCTCCAACCGCTGCCGCCATTGTTTTTCAGCAAGTTGTTGGCAGTCTAAAAAGCGCTGCGCTACTGTGGTTCGAGCCATTTAATCAGCTCTCGACTAGGGCGCTAAGCGCTCAATCGACCAGTCGCCTTGGCTTTGGCGTTGATATAAAAACCGGTCGTGTAAGCGATGCTCACCGCCTTGCCAAAATTCAATGCTCGACGGCACGATCCGAAAGCCGCCCCAAAATGTCGGCAGCGGCACTTCGCCATCAGAAAATTTCTTTTTCAGTTCCATGTACTTGGCTTCAAGCATCTGGCGAGCGCTGAGCCGCGAGCTTTGTTTGGAAGCCCAAGCAGCAATTTGCGACTCTTTCGGTCTCGACACAAAGTAGCGCAACACTTCACCGTGGGATAAGGGTTCAGCCTGACCGGTGATGTGAACCTGCCGCTCCAACGGGTGCCATGGAAACAAGGCGCTGACTTGCGAGTTTTCTTTGATGTGCTGGGCTTTGCGGCTACCTAAGTTGGTAAAAAACACAAAACCCGATGGTTCGGACTGCTTGAGCAAGACAATGCGTTGATACGGCTGGCCATTGCTGTCCACTGTCGCCACACTCATCGCGGTCGGATCAGATAGTTTGGCGTCAACTGCTTGCTGCAACCACTTTTCAAACAAATCAAATGGGCTGGCCGGTAATTGCTCTCGGCGCAATCCACCTTGGGTATATTCTCGGCGTAAATCGGATAAATCCAACATGAAGCTCCACTCGTAACGTCAGGTAGTAGGCAGATTAATCATAGGCTGTTCAAGCGGCCCGCGGCGATTGTCATGGCAGTCGCGCGGAATTGCAACCCCAGTCCACCAGCGCTAGTGAATTGTGACCATGACCGCAATGAAAACCTGTATTTTTCAGGGTCATGCCTTAGATTAGAACAAGCATAGAAAAAGTCGCGGTTACGGCAATCAAGGAGTTCAAGTGCTCGAGTTAGAAACAATTAGTCACTGGTTTGAGCCAACGGCTGCAGCCGATCCAGCGCAGCGGGTGCTGCATGATGTTTCACTGACCTTACAACAAGGCCAGAGTTTGGCGCTCATGGGCAATAGCGGTAGCGGCAAAAGCACGCTGTTGCAGATCGCCGCTGGTCTTGAGCACCCCAACCAAGGTCAGGTGCGACTTGCTGGCCAGCCCCTTTATCAGCTATCAGACAACCAGTTATCGGCATTACGTCGGGATAAAATCGGTTTTGTCTTTCAGCAATTTAACCTGCTGCCGGGTTTAACCGTGGGAGACAATATCTTATTCCAAAGTCGCCTTAGCCAGCAGCCTATCGATAACCAATGGCTGAAGCATCTAATGACCGAGCTGGCCATTGATGATCTGCAACACCGCTTGCCAGAGCAATTATCTGGCGGCCAGCAACAGCGAGTTGCCATTGCTCGGGCCATCGCTCACAAACCCTGTATCGTTTTTGCCGATGAGCCCACCGGCAATCTCAACGATAGTTTAAGTCACTCAGTCATGGCGCTACTGAGCCATTTGATCAAACAAGCCAATAGCAGTTTGCTCATGGTGACTCATAGCGCGGCAATGGCCGGTTATGCCGATACCGTGTTGGAGTTGCACCAAGGCCAACTGACTGAGGCGTCACCGGCATGACAAAGCCCAGCGCCACAATGCCTGCAGTGATGACTGTCAGCCATGCGCTGGCTGGCCATTATCGCCGCCACCCGCTGCAGGCACTGTTCTTATTCACCGGCATCGTCATCGCTACTGTGTTGCTGGTCGCAACGCAATTAATCAATGCTCAAGCGCAGGCAAGTTATGCCAAAGGCACGCAATTATTCGAGCAAAACCCAATTGGCTATTTGGTCGCCGCTCAAGGCCAGCGGCAATTTTCAATGGCCAGCTATGTCGCCCTGCGCCGGCAAGGCTTCGATCAGTTGCTGCCGGTGCTCCACCACAACTTTCAAAGCCAGCATCACGGCATTATTGCCGTAATGGGAATCGACTGGCTATCGCTACCAGCAACGCCACAAGCATCGGCAAACGGCAACTCACAAGTTAAGCCAATCGCACCAGCGGATCTTACCCTTGAGGACTTTTTGCTACCGCCATACCGGTTGATGATGGCGCCAGCAAGAATGACGCAGCTCGCGCTCAGTGCCGATCAGACGATTGCTCTGACCAACACCACATCGTCATTACCACCCGTAATCCCCGCGCCTGACAATTCAGGAGTGGGTCATCAGGCGCTGATGGATTTGCAAGCGTTACAAGCGATAAGTAACCGTCAGGGAATGCTTTCAGCGATCTGGGTATTGCCAATGTCCGAGCAACGATTAGCGCAGTTACAACAGCAATTGCCGCCTGACTTGCGATTTCGCCCTGCGGCAGAGCCTCTGTCACAAGCGGCGCTGGCAGAGAGTCTGCATCTGAATTTGGCAGCCATGGGATTGCTGAGCTTTGTTGTTGGGCTATTCCTGGCGTTTAACGCCATCCAATTTAGCTACACCGACCGGCAGCCATTACTGCGCCGCTTGCGTCTCAGCGGCACCAGCCAGCGCCAACTTTATCAAGCCCTTAGCATTGAATTATTGCTGTTTGTATTGGTTGGCAGCGCAGTTGGCTACTGGCTCGGCGCATGGCTTGCCACCTTGCTATTACCCGGCTTAGGCCAAACGCTGGCGCAACTCTACGGTGTCTATATCAGTTATCCGAACAAAGTCATTGCCGACCTGCCTCTGATGCCGCTGCTAATGACTAGTTTGGCGGCGCTCTTGGCCGCGATTGTGCCGATGCGGCAAATAGTCCAGCAGCCCCTGCTCAATCGCTATCGCCAACAAATAGCTCAGCACCAAGCGCGCAATCGCGACCGGCAACTACTGTTAGTTGCCTTGGCTTGTTTACTCGTCGCTGTCGCCTTGAGCCTTTGGGCCAATAGCTTATGGCATGGCCTTGCTTGTTTAGCATTAGTGCTGCTTGGTGGCGCCCTCGCGCTACCCGCGGCCCTAAGAGCAAGTTTGTCGATAGTGCAGCGATTGGTGCCCGCTAATCGCCCATTACTACAGTGGCTGATTGCCGATAGCCGCTGGTTGCTTGGACCTGCGGCCATTTCCTTGATGGCGATGACACTCGCTCTGGTGGCCAATTCGGGTTTGAATACCATGATTGGCAGTTTCCGGGCGGCAACCCTTGACTGGTTAGAGCAACGGCTGGCCGCGCCGATTTATTTATCGGTTGCCGATGGCCAACGCCAGCTCGGAGATTGGCTCAGTCAGCATGCGCCACAGGTGGCGATTGCTGAGCGCCATACCTTGCGCCATGGTCAGCTTGCGCACATTGAGATTGCTTCACTGCCGCCGATGGCCGCATTCAGAAACAGTATCGAGTTGATCGAGCAAGTCGCAGACGCGCCGCAACAATTCGCTCAAGGTCAGGGCATTTACATTTCAGAGCGCCACCAGCGGCTCGACGGTGGCGAACTTGACCAGCAAGTCTGGCTTTGTGATGGCCTGCCGAATGTGCCAGTGCTTGGGGTTTATCATGACTATGGCAACCCTCGTAGCCAGTGGTTGTTAGATGAAAAACTGCTGCGCCAATGCTGGCCACAGCACATCGCCCAAAGCACGGCACTGCTGGCCGCAGAAGGCGCGGAGGTTGATTGGCCTCAGGTCATGACGGCGCTGTCTGACAGCGGTCTGATTCGGCCCGAGCAAATCATCGATCAACAACAGATCAAAAAGATGGCAATGGCAGTGTTTGATCAAACCTTTACCGTGACCGAGGCACTCAATGGTTTGACCTTGCTGGTTGCCGGAATCGGCATTTTTTGTGCGACCAGCGCAATCCATCATCATCGAGTACAACAACAAGCTCAGCTCGCCGCCATGGGCGTTAGCCAAAGCCAGCGGCTGTTGATGATCTTATCGCAATGGTCGCTATTGGCCTTGCTCAGCATGATTATTGTCTGGCCATTCGGCACCTTGCTCGCTTGGGTGTTGGCGAGTTTGGTGACGCCGCTAGCATTTGGCTGGAGCTTCAGCACCGAGCTAGTTTGGCAGCACTACCCCGTGTTGGCCGTTCTCGCTTTGGCCTGCGTGGTCGTCGCGACATTGTGGCCAAGCTGGCGTCTGCACCGAGTCAGTATTGCCAGCTTGCTGAAGGAGGTGGACGAATGATGCGCCAAAAATCGCTGATGGCCGCTGCGCTGGCATTATCAATTAGCGCCTGCCAACCACCAACCAGTGACTCACCACCGACCGAGCCGAGTGATGATAATTACCAGCAGTTGCTTGCTGGTCAGTTTGGCGATTACCAACAGGCCAATGCAAACCGGCTATTGCGCTTTCCGGAAGACCACGGCGCCCATCCCGACTTTCGCATGGAGTGGTGGTATGTCACCGCCAATCTCGAAGATCAGCTAGGAAACTGGTACGGCGTGCAGTGGACCTTGTTTCGTTCCGGCCTTGATGGCCCCAAATCCCTAGGTGACCAGCGGCAAGTCTATATGGCTCACGCGGCGCTATCGTGGCCCGGCGGCCATCATGCGATGCAAAAATATGCCCGCGCGGGGACCGGTCAAGCAGGCGTTCAAAACCCACCATTTCACGCTTGGTTAGACCATTGGCAATTACGCAGCACCAACAAGCAATCTTGGCTGCCGCTAGCCATGACAGCGGCAGACGACCAATTCAGTTTTGACCTAGTTCTCGATAGTGATAAACCGTTAGTGCTGCAGGGCCAGCAGGGCTTTAGTGTGAAAAACACCCAAGGCTCAGGATCCTATTATTACAGCCACCCTTACCTTGAGGTCAGTGGCAAACTCAATATCGACGGTCAATCGATCGCGGTGAGCGGCTCGGCTTGGCTCGACCGAGAATGGTCGAGCCAATTTCTATTGCCATCGCAACAGGGTTGGGACTGGCTGGCGCTCCACCTTGACGATGGTGACAAGGTCATGATCTATCAACTCAGAGGGCAGCAACTAAATTCAGCTGACACCGTCAAATGGTTGAGCTGGTTTGATAGTGCAGGCAACCGCAAAGTACTGACCCGAGATTTCGAGTTAAGCGCATTGGAATACGCCACAGTGGCGCAGCGACAAATTCCGCAACGCTGGCTGATCCGTTATGGCAAGGAACTAACGCTCGAAGCGACAGCCAAACAAGCCAATCAATGGATGGATCTGGACTACCCTTACTGGGAAGGCCCTGTCGATATTAGCGGTAGCCATGCAGGCGTTGGCTATTTAGAAATGACCGGTTATCCGCTTGGTTCAACGGACTAAAATAAAATGGACAAGGGGCCAATTCAGTGACATGAATCAGGCTCCAGATAGCAGTTATATGTTATCGAATTGTTATCAATAGGTATGATTATTGAGCCGCTTCATGACTTGAAGCTCACCGTGTTGCTCAGTGGCACTATGTACTGAATAATGACGGTGCAAAATAAAAAAATAATAAGGCGCATCCAGGCACACTGCACACAAGTGGGTCCGGTGCTATATATACGGAATATAACTATATGGCGACCATCAAGGACGTTGCCAAGCTCGCGGGTGTTTCAAAAGCCACTGTATCGCGAGTACTCAACGGCAACGAGCGTGTTTCTCAGGTAGCACGCGACAAAGTAAAACAGGCCATGAGCGATCTTGGCTACAAACCGAGCGCTCTGGCGCAAGCATTAGCAACGAATCGTTCACGTACCATTGGTATGGTGGTGAGCGACTTATCAGGCCCTTTCTTCGGTCCCATCATGAAAAGCGCTGAGCGGGTTATCCGCGATGCTGGTTTTCAGCTTGTGGTGACCAACGGCCATGGCCAAGCGGACCGCGAACGCGAAGCCATTGAGTTCATGACCAACCGGCCAGTTGATGCCCTGATCTTGACGGTATTTGGTTTTCCCGAAGAAGAAATCGTCGAACTACATCGCAATGGCACCCCCATTGTGTTGCTCAACCGCCACATCCCAGGCTTTGAGGACAACTGCATCTACCTTGACAATGAGCAAGGTGGTTACCTAGCCACCAAGCGCATGTTGGAGCTGGGGCATACCCGCATTGCTTTTCTCGCAGGTCACTTTACTCACCATGACAGCGTCGAGCGACTCGAAGGTTATCAGCGTGCACTGGCCGAGTTTGGCGTGCCATTCCGGCAGGAGTTAGTGTTCGATGACGACTACAACGAAGATGGCGGCCGCCGCATGTGTCAAAAGCTGTTGAACCTGAAGCGTGAGTTCACAGCGATGTTTTGCGGCAATGATCTAATCGCCATCGGCGCGCGCGACATTCTTAATCAAAACGGCTTGCTGCACGGCACTTGCATGGTCGGTTTTGATGATGTCACCTTTGCTCGCTACCTCAACCCGTCACTCAGTAGCGTATTCTTCCCCGTGGAAGAAATGGGCGAGCGAGCTGGTCATATGGCGTTAGCCATGGCCGGTCAGCGCAGTGAATCAGTCGGCCACATTTTGCAACCAAAGCTGATCGAGCGGCAGTCGTTGTGCCCTCTTGCTACAACATCCGATTAACATTTCTATCATCATTTCAGCCGTCACTGTGGCATTCATCGTCAGGTGACGGCAAAATCATCGTTCAACAACTTAGAACAACAACGGAGCCAGGATGGTCCAACTCACTCGGTTAACGTCGCTGTTAGCAGGGGCCGTGATGCTGCTATCTGGATGCAGTCAAATCGGCGCCAGCCGCCTGCAAAGCGATAATATCAGTTACATCAGCGCGATTTCTGATGCCACCAAAGAACAAATGCTGTCGAATGTCGTGCGTATCCGCTACATGGATATTCCGGTATTTTTGGATGTCAGTTCAGTACTCACGCAATATAGCTACGGTGGCAACGCTTCGGCAGGTTATTTGAGTGACAATGGCTTTACCGGCAGCTCGGTCAATGCCGGTGTCGGCGGCCAGTACTCAGAGCGCCCCACCATCACCTTCCTGCCGCTCAGCGGCCATGAATTTGCCATGCGCATGATGCGGCCAATTCCGGTTGATTTTGTCTTTGCCATCGCCCAAGGCGGCTGGCCAGTGGACGTATTGATGAGTGCCGGTTTGCAACAACTAAACGACGTTGAAAACATGTCGTTTGGCATTTCCAAAAATCATCGATCAGCAGCACAAGGCGAGCAATATCAGTCGGATTTAGAAGATTACCAACGCTTTCAGCATGTCCTGCAGTTGATCATTGATTTGGGTAATGAGGGCGCTTTTGAAGTGCGTAATATTGGCGCAAGTAAGCAAATGCAGCTGATATTCGAACCAAACCCCGATGAAGAGCATGCTGCTGCAATTGCTGAGCTAAAAAACCAGTTATCGCTTGATCCCAATCGCAACAGCTTCTTGATCACCTCGAAGCAAACTTCCCGCTCTGATCAAGAAATCACCGTGAAGACTCGCGGTTTGCTGCCAATTATGTCTGTCATGTCCAGAGGTATTGTGATCCCTTCGGCCCACCAGCATGCGGTGGTGAATACCCATATTGACCCGCAGAATTTACCGATGACCATTCATAGCTCGGTGGACTACCCCAGCGATGCGTATCTTGCCATTTCTTATCGTGAACACTGGTTTTATATTCGCGATGATGACATCACCAGTAAGCGATATTTCGGCTTGATGATGTATCTCTACAACATTCAAGCTTCCCCTAAATCACAACAAGCGCCGTTGCTGACCTTACCTGCTGGCTAAAGCCAAGCAACTCGCAAGCAAAAAAAGAGCTGCCGATTGGCAGCTCTGTTGCTTTGTGAGTGGGCCAAAATCATAGCCACTAGTAATAATGAACGTCTTTAATACGGCGGGGCTTATTGACGGAACGAGTGATCTGATAAACCCGCTCCATATCCAATTCCATTTCGGTGGCGTAGTTGTCGCCAACCGGATAGCTGCGAACCACTCGGGCTCCGCGAATCAAGCCATCAACCTTCGACTTGATGCCATCGTCAACCACCACCATATCGGCCACCGTCGCTTTACCTTGCAGGCGCTGACCATAGACTTGCTCTGCCAGCTCGCGATAGGCCTCCAACTTGGATGCTTTCATCGCCCGAAGTGATTTGGCATTGTAATCTGCGCCCTGCTGAACGCTGATCGGCGCATAACCCACAGCGCTGAGCACCGGATAAACATCGGGCTCAACGTATTCGTATTCGACCTCTTTCTCATACGCGGTATCAAAGGATGAACAAGCCGTCATCGCCAGCGTAGCGAACAACATTAACCACAGCTTCATAACCAACCTCCGTCGTCATTCTCTGCACTGTTGTTATTTGATGGCGGCGCGTCAGGCTCTGATCGCACTAACGAACCATGCTCCATCCGCAGCGCCTGATGGTCGGTCTTTTTAATCGGCTCTTTGGACAAGGCTTGATTCGGGACAAAGCCTTGCGCCGTTGCCACCACAATTTTCGTTTCCGCAGCAAACATTCGGACGTTCACCATCATGCCTTGCGGCACCGCGCTGTAGGTTCCGGTAAGGATGTAGTCAATTTCAAAACTTCCGGTAAGTTCCTCATAATCGCGACTCAGGGCAAAATCGCCTTCATCGGTCACCTTGATGTAACCCGGCGCTTTGTACTCAATTACTCGATAACCATTGGCCTGAAGATGATGAATAAAACTCTCGGCCATTTGGTTGCCCAGTTCACTGGTTTTTTGCAGACTTTTTAATTCAACGAATGACGTCACTGCGATAGGCGTCTCAAGAGTGACGAACTTTCGGGTGGCAAGCAGTTGCCGGGCCATGTCATCAATCGCTCCAACCAACTGAGTTGGCTCTTGGTCGCTATAGGTAATGATGGGCTCGGGCTCAGGCAGCGGCTGACTTGCGCAACTCGCCAGTCCCCAAACCGCCAATGATGCTATTAATAAACGTTTATTCACCCTTCAATCCTCATGCCACAGGCAGAAACTTGCCACTGTGATGGTTCTTCGTGGTTAGTTCAGCAAAATCCGTGCCGCCAAGAGTGACAAGTTTCCGTCAGAAAGCAGTCGGCACTAATTTTGCTTAGCTCTTTCATCAGATAATGGAGACAAGCCAAGGCGGGTCATTTTGACGCCTTGGCGCTGAGATTCAAACCTAAGCTAAACATGAATGAGCGACGCAATGAGTAACCCCATGAGCATCCACCGACTAGCCCAACAAATCGCTGCCGTTACCAGTATGCTGGGCAAGGTTTGCTTCGCTCTGGGCTTGCTGCTGAGCTATCCTGCCGCGGCGCAATGGTATGAAGCCGAGGGCTCTGCGCCAATCATTGCCAACAACATCGAGCGCGCTAAAGAGCATGCAGTGAAAGAAGCGGTAAAGTCCGCCATATTGTTTGCCGGCGCCTCAGTTTCCAGCATTCAACAAGTTGAAAATGGCACGCTGACCCAAGATTCCATTTCTTATCAAAGTAACGGCGAGTTGGTTGGCTTAGAAGTACTTTCTCAGACCACTGTCGGCGATACCCTAACCGTGCGTATCCGAGCGGAGATCTTCGCTGAAGCACAGTGTGCGAACAGTGGCCTCAGTCACACCCTGACCATTGCCCGCTTCCCTCTTGCTCATCGCCAACAGGCCGCGCATGGCGGGATCTATGATATCGGCGGCGCGCTGAGCAAAGTCATGCACAGTTCATTTCAAGAAACCAGCACGCAGGTCAAAAGTCATTTATGGCTCGATGAAGTGCTGGCCTACGATCCATCACAATTAACCACCATTCCCGAAGTCGATGAGTTAGCAAGGACGCTGGCCCGTCGCTCCAATAGCCAATTTGTGCTGGTTGGCCAAATTCGCGATATTAGCGTGAGTCAGGAGCAATCGCTTAATCTGAAGTTTTGGACCTACGAGCCCAAGCCTCGCTCGTTGTCGCTAGAGCTCGATTTATTAGACGGAATGACCGGCGAACTGGTCAAACGTTTTCGCTACCGCGATCAGGTGTTATGGGACTTTCCGCCGGAACAAGTAGTCGATCCGTTCTCAGCAGATTTTTGGCAAAGTGATTACGGCAAGGCATGGGGGCAACTGTTGAGCGATGCTCAGAACGACATCGAAACAGCTCTGTCATGCTCACCAAGCATTGCCAATATCATTAACCGTCAAGATGGCGGCGTGATCGTCAATATGGGTTCGCAAGATGGCATTGTCCGTGGTCAAACAGCCAAACTAACCCGCATGACAACCTTTATGGATCCGTTTGGCAAAGTGAAAACCAGCTTTGATGCATCGCCCATTGAACTGGTAGTAAGTGCGGTTGAGGCGCGCCAAGCTTATTTAACAGCAAAGCGCTCCTCTGATTTGGCTAACGTCAGTATTAATGACGTGGTGATGTTCAACGCGCTGAAGCCCGAATGGTGATTCCAGCGCCAGTGCCAGTGCCAGTGCCATTATGCTGTGCGCTGACTGCGCAAATAGGCGAGCACGGCGATGATAAACAAGTAAGGCACCGCCAATTCCATTGACTCTTCCACTAGGCTGGCAACCTTGTCTACTTCTGGCGAAATATCAGCAATGCCCCAGCCGCGCAACTTCCGGCCCAGCCCGTCGAGCGACTTGGATACCACCAAAAACGTGCCGGCAAAGCCAATGCTCCAAATCACCGGATCCCAGCGGAAACTAAATACCTTTGCGATAAAGGCTTTACTGTGACGGCGGACAATTGTAATCAGGGCAAACAAAATAAAGCCTAAAATGACCGCGCTAACCAGCTTACCCATAATGCTGACGTCGGGGCTAAAAAAGAACTTACTCTTGAGCACGCCAACATTAGTAAAGGCTTTATCAAAGTCCATTTCCCGCGCCGCAAACGACACCAAAACCACAGAAAAGTACCAATATTTTTTCACATAATCGCTGCCGCCAGCTTTTGCCATAACCGCCACACACAGCAAATAGCCAAACGCCGATAAGGCTTCGATCGGGCCATGTTCACGCATCAACATTTTCTGCGCCGCAGGCTCAAGAGAAACAGCAACAAAAAACACCAGAGTTGCCACGGCGACAACAGCGGCAATCGCCCAATAAAACGGTCGGTTCATCATAGAATCACTCATATCAGTGAATGCACAGGGATCATCGCTGTGCCAGAGAAAAAGCTGTCGCAAGCTTAGGGAGATAACAAAGGGATGTCCACTACACCGGTGCTAAAACGTTGCAATTAACCAAGCAATAACCAGAGCAACTACAGCAAGTTATACATTGATAACAATGGCCACCAAAGCTGCATTTTCAATTTCGTCGCTGTATAATCCTGCCGCCTATCCAACGCATTCGCGCAAGTCCCCATAGTTCAACTGGATAGAACAGTCGCCTCCTAAGCGATCGATCCAGGTTCGAGTCCTGGTGGGGACGCCATCAATGCTCAACCACCTCTCTTCGCTACCTCCAGCGCTTGTTGCACTTTCATCTCATGCTGAGCCTGCCATTGTGCCAACGTCATAGCGCTTTCTTGTTGGTATTTGGCTCTTGCTTTCTGCAGTGTTTCGGTCGCAATATCTTTTGGGATGGCGGCGATGCCCTCGCAATCAGCCACCATGATGTCGCCTGTTGCTATCTGCACGCCGCCGCATGTAATCGGTTGGGCCAATTCAAAGAACTGTTGCTTCTTACCCGGTACTGGAAACACGCCTTTGGCGTAAACCGGAAATGCCATGTCAGTGATTTCCACTAAATCTCGGATCACCCCATCTACGATAAACCCGTGGATGCCGCGTTGCTGGGCGATAGCGCAAACGTTGCCACCGGCAACTGCTCGGGCGCAGTCAACCCCATCAACGACAATAATTGAGCCTTCGGGCGCTTGATAAATAGCGGCATGGAGCATCAGGTGATCGCCAGGCGCCAGCTGCACTGTGTAAGCGGGGCCTGCAATTCGGGGCATGTTAGACCATAAAGGCCGAATCGATGGCTCCAAAAACTGTCGGCCATCGAGAACATTGGCGTACTCTGTGGTTGCTAGCTCGGCAAATTGGCTGCTCATGGTTGCACTCCTGCTTGAGATTGTTGTGGCCTAGTTATATTGACCGGCGGTAATAAATTCGCCAAAGGATTCACACCAAACAATCACCGTAGAGTACTGCGATACGTCAATGTCATCAGGGATCTGAACAGCAAAATTATCGAACGTTGTTACGTCGCCGACCATCACCATACGGTGCTTCTGTTGTTCAAACGCAGCTTCAGTTTCAACGAATTCTGGCGCTAGATACAGTTTGTAATCAGGCCCCGGCGCTAACTTGCCTGCAAAGCTGATCCAATCCGGCCCGATTGCGACTTGCCCTTCGCCCCAGTGCAAAAAATCACTATCTTGCAAATTACGAGTGAACTGAGCGCTATAAGTAGCCTGCTGCGACAGCTGTTGGATCTGCGCATGACTTGGAGCTGCAGGCGCGGTCAAAATCGGCAAAGCATAGATTCCAGCGGCAAAGCCCGCAAAAGCCACCAAACCGTGGCTCGCCAACAACATAATCCTTGGTATTTTCATCTCGAACATCCTTACCTTACTCCTGTAATAACAATGGCTTCATTCACCCACCGAGTCGACTGTGGCACAACTTTGCCACGGTTTTAAGCGTCGATCTGCTATCAATGTTGGCTTGCAAACAAACTGTGAAATACAATCAATCGTCTTTTAATTACCTATTTGCGCTACGTCGGAGCAAACAACAACATGGGCCTGAGATTGTCGATTGTGTCATTGCTGTTTATCGCCATGCTCATTGCTGGTTGCGGCACCGAGCCCAAAGAGCGAGTTGTCGACCTGGCCGATTTTAAATCGCAGATGCTGGGTCAACACAGTCGCTATTTTCAGGAGCAAGGCGACCAACTGTCATGGCAACAAGCAGCATCTCAATTCGCTCAGTCTGATTTGCCTTATGGCCACAGTGAATCGATCGCGCTTGGAATAGGGACCGAGCCAGTTTGGCTTCACTTTCAAGTTAATAACCCACAAGCAACAGCCAGAGAAATGCGTTTGGCGGTCAAGACGCCATGGCTTGATATCATTGATGCCTATATTGTTGCCGACAATACCCTCATTGCGCATATCAACGGTGGTGACTACCTGCCGTTTGAACAGCGGCCAATGGCCCATGAGAACTTTGCCTTTAAATACCAATTCGAGCCAGGGTTAACCGACGTTTATCTGCGGGTCGAATCGCTTGGTCCTATGGCAATTCCGCTGGAGCTAAGCACCGTTGAACAAGCACAGCAATTGGATATTGCCAGCGCTTATCGCTTTGGCTTGCTCTACGGTATGTTGCTCGCTTTATCGCTCTACAATTCGCTGTTGTACCTCATTACTCGCGAGAAAGAGTTCGGCCTTTATAGCCTGTATTTGGCCGGATTTGTGCTCAACAGCTTTTCCTATACGGGGCAACTCCACGAAATCATTACTGTCGATCTTGGCGTGCACTTTCAGGATTGGCTCGATTGCTTTTTGATGATCACCTACAGCGTCGCCGGCCTGCACTTTGCCCGCGCCTTGCTGAAAACCAAAAACTACGCGCCGGTGTTAGATCGCGTTGTCGTTTGGACCACGATTGCTTTTCCTCTGGGCATTTTGCTCGGCGCACTTGCCAACCAATTGGTGTTCTCGCTGTTGCTAGGTTTTATGTTGAACTCTGGCTTTGCCACCTTGTTCATTATCATGGGGATACGAGCGCGGCAAGCGCAGGTCGATTCAGCTAATTTATTCATTGTTGCTTCGGTGACTGCAGCCGTTTGCATTGGCATTTCAACCATGGCCGTTGCCGGAATTGTGCCCTACAACGCTTATACCTTTCAGGCGATTGAAGTCGGCATGGTGTTCGAAGCCATCATGCTGGCGATTGTGCTGGCGAAACGATTCAATTTGGTACAACAAGATCTTGCCGTGGCAGAAAAGTTTGCGCATACCGATCCGCTGACCAACGTTAATAATCGGCGAGGCTTTCAGCAACCCGCAGAAGCTCTATTCAAAGCCGCAGTAGACAACAATCAAGATATCGCCGTGCTGCTCATCGATATTGATCACTTCAAACGGATCAATGATCAATACGGCCATACGGTGGGCGATGAAGTCATTCAAATGACAGCCAGTTGTCTGGCAAACTCCACTCGCAAAACCGATTTAATTGCCCGCTGGGGCGGCGAAGAGTTCATTATGCTGCTCAACAACACCAGCCAAGCAGAGGGCCGCAACTTTGCTGAGCGCATTCGTTTGTCGTTGGCAGAGTTACGCTGCAACACGCCGTCCGGTGCCGTTAACTTTACCGTGAGCATTGGTGCCGCGGGCTCTAATCAGCGAGTTTGCGCGGGTAAGAAACTGGCTGAATTATCTCTGCCGGAGCTGATCAAATGTGCCGATTCGGCGCTTTATGAGGCGAAAAAGGCTGGCCGCAATCGGGTGGTTGAACTCTGTGGCGATTGCCCTTTTACTGAAGCTTCGACTGCTGAGAAATAAGGGCAGTGGCCGGTGCATGCACATTTCACCAAGCCACCACCCTTAGGGGGACCGTTTAGTTGCTATCAAGGCCTTTAACAAAGACCGTTAAGTAAGGCTTTGCAGCGGGCGATCAGCTGCTGTCGTTGCTCGTCATTGTGAACCGGTTGAAACAAGCTGCCACCAACACCGACGCCAGTGGCGCCCGCCGACATCCAATCAGCAATGTTATGCTCACCAATGCCGCCAACCGGAAAAAACGGCACATCTAAAAATGGCCCTTGAGCCAAAGCCTGAAAGTACTCAATGCCAGCAGGCTCCGCGGGGAATAACTTAATGACATCCGCGCCCGCCTCTACCGCCGTAACCACGTCTGTCGGCGTCAAGGCCCCCATCATTACCGGCACTTGCTGGCGATGCGCAAACTCAACCACCGCTTTTGATGTGTTCGGCGTCACCAAAAATTCAGCGCCGGCGGCTAAAGCTTCAGCGGCAACCTGACAATTCGTAATGGTGCCAGCGCCAAACATAGCTTGCGGAAACTGTTCCTTGAGTTTGGGTAACTCGGCGGCATAACCAGGCGTGTTACTGGTCACTTCGATGGCTCGAATACCAGCGGTCACTAAGCAGTCGACAATTCCCTTGATGTCGCTCGGATCAGAGACCCGAATAATGGCCACCAATTTTTCGTTCATGATGGTGGCTAAACGCTTGCCATGCAGCGTGGTGTTCATGCCGACTCTCCTTGTGGATGATGTTGCAGTTGCTCGACCTTGCCGACCAAAAACAGATAAGAAAACAGTCCAACCAGCGCCAAGCCACAAATCATTGCCAACGCAGGCCGAAAATCGCCATCTTGGGCCAGATAGCCAATGGCCAGCGGCACCGTCACTGCCGATAAGCCACCAATGAAGTTAAAGCAGCCGCCAACTAAGCCAACCATATGGCGTGGTGCGATAAGCGAGACAAACACCCAGTTAATCGAAGCCAAGCCATTGCCAAAGAAAGTGAGCGATAAAAAGAACGTCACCATGGCCGTGCTGTCGACGTAGTTGGCGCCGATGACGGAGCTAGATAGCAGCAACCCGAGGATAATCGGCGTTTTGCGAGCAAATTCGTTGGAGAAGCCTTTTCGAACCAAGGCATCAGAGACAAATCCTGAGAGCAACACACCACAAAAAGCCGCTAAAAATGGAATGGCAGCGAGCAATCCAGAGTTCAAATCGCCAAGGCCACGATATTCAGCCAGGTAAGTGGGAAACCAGGTTAAAAAGAAAATCAAAGTGCCGCCTAAGCAGAACTGGCCAATGTAAATGCCCCACAGTTTGCGTTGACTAAAGGCAAACTTGAGATTGGCCAAACTCACTTGCGCCTGTGGCTCAGCAACGACTGCTTGCTGTGTAGTGGATTCGGTCGCGGTGTTGCGCGGCTCATTTTCTGTCGGATCACGATACAGCCAGTACCAAATACCAGCCCAACCGATGCCGATGAGTCCCGACACAATAAACAGTCCGCGCCAGCCAAACCATTCTTGAATTATTGCCAATACCGGTAGTAAAAATGCCAAGCCAATGAATTGGCCTGAGGTATAAATGGCAATAGCACCTGCGCGCTCATGTTCGGCAAACCAGTGGGTGACAATCTTGTTATTGGCCGGATAGGACGGTGCCTCAAACACACCAATTGCCATTCGGCAGCCAACTATTGCGGCGAGCGAGCTAACCATACCTTGAATCAAGGTCGCGACCGACCAAGCCACTAAAATCACCGGATACAAGATCCGCACTCGCACCAAATCCACGAGCATGCCGCCGGGAATTTGCATGATGGAATAGGTCCACGCAAAGGCCGAAAAAATAATCCCCATCTGCACTTTTGATAGTTCTAAATCAGCCGAGATGGCATTAGCCGCCACTGAGATGTTGGTGCGATCCATGTAATTAATCACCACGCTGACAAAAATCAGCACCAGCACGCCAAACTTGCCTTTTTTCGAATCCGCAGCGGAATTTGCTTTTGTTGTCATCAACTCGTCCTTAGCTGTTGGTGTATGAGCCATCGGGCTTATGCATCCGCGGCGCTTCCCAATATTTAAAACGCTGCCCCTGCAACTCGGCTTCATTGACGTCAATGCCCAACCCTGGCCGATCGGACACTTCCAGCACATGCTGCTCGGTTAGCTTGGGGCGCTCGCTAAACACGCGGTCGTAATCGGACATATCGCCGTCATAGGGCGGCCATTCGAGCCACGCTAAATTTGGAATCGCAGCACAGTAGTGAATCGATGCCGCACTGCAAATAGGGCTCAGTGGGTTGTGGGGCATCATGTCGATATAACGGGTTTCGCAAAGCGCGGCGATTTTCATCGCTTCGGTGAGGCCACCGGCGTTGCACACGTCCACTCGGCCAAAATCGGTCAAAGCCGATTCAACGTAGGGTGAAAAATCCCACTTGCTAGCGAACTCTTCGCCAATAGCCAACGGCACATTAATTCGCTGTCGCAAGGATTGGTAACTGACCGGTGATTCGTCGCGAATGGGCTCTTCAAGGAAATCCAGCGTACCGGAGGGCATGCGCTGGCAAAACGAAATAGTCTCAGCAACCGATAAGCGGTGATGATAATCCACGCCTAAGACGATCTCTGGGCCAAGCGCTTCGCGCGCTTTGGTTAGCCAATAAGCGGCTTCGGCAATCGACTGGCGGGGTTCAAATTCCGTTGAGCACTCGCCGCTGCCGTGAATGCCCGTGGTAGTACGTAGCACTTGCCAGCCCTGCTCCTTCATGGCCACCAGCTCGTCAACCATGGCTTGGCCATAAGGTAAGATGGAGGTTGCAAACACCGGAATATGATGGCGCTGTTTACCGCCGAGTAACTGATAAACCGGCACTCCAAAATGCTTGCCACAAGCATCATGCAAGGCAATATCAATGGCCGAGATGGCGGCGGCTAATACCCGCCCGCCTTCAAAATACTGACCGCGATACATCTCCTGCCATAGCGCACCGATATTCAGCGCCGATTTACCAATCAGGAATTGCTTGAAATGATCGATCGCTCCAACCACGGCTAGTTCGCGACCGGAAAGTCCAGATTCGCCCCAACCATAAATGCCACAGTCGGTTTCAACTTTGACCAAGCAAACATTGCGGTAGCCCAACCAAAAGGCGTACGGCTTAATATCAGTAATTTTCATCGGTTGTTGTCGTCCCTATCCAAAACCATTGCTTATTTCGCCAGCACTTTTTGCCAATAATCGCCACTGCAACGAATGTGTTGGCGCAAAGCTTCAATTGCCGCACCCGCTTGATCTGATGCGATCAAATCAAGCATCTCGCCGTGTTCATCAATGGCATCAAGAAAACGCCGTTTGCTGATGGCCAAGTTGGCGTGCATGGCTTGCAATACCAGCTTTTTCTGGCGCCACAATTGCACTGCCGTTTTGTTGTAGTGGTTGCGATACATTTGCCAATGGAATGCAGTGTCCAGCTCGCGAAAACCGGCAAAATCTGAGGTGTCCAGTTGTCTCATCCAGTTGGCGATATCTCGCAATCGATTGATCTGAGCATCGGTGTAATGGTCCACGAACCACTGCAGGAAATAAGGTTCGAGTAACTGCAACAGCTCAAATACATCGCGCATGGTGGCGTATTCGAAATGAGTGACTCGCGCGCCGCTGTTCTTTTGAAACGTGACGAATCCTTCACCTTCAAGCTGCTTTAGGGCCTCTCGCACTGGGTTGATGCTGCTGTTATAGCGCTCCGCCAATTGCGTGGTGATCAGCCGATCGCCACTACTCAGCACACCATTGGTAATGTCTGACAGCAACCGGTTGTAGATGGTGTTCGACTCAGTTAACAGCACCGAGTGAATGTCAGATGGCGAGATATTGGCACTCATGGAGCACTCCTTTACACATAGTGAAAAGCAAGATTACACATAATCCAAACAAGAAAAAGACAAAGTTAATCTTTTTACTGTTAACAATTTATATTTGAGATCTTGATCGATTAACCGCCGAGTTAACCATGACATTGACTAGCGGCAGCAAGCGGCAAGACAGAAGAGAGCAAGGTGATGATGCTGCTAGCAATCGCCAACAGCATTAAGTGATGACAGTTAGCGGGGCGCTAATGGTGACTGGTTGAGCTTGATGCCAGCCCAACCATGGCTGATAAAATTGCGGATGTTTTGGTGATCATCACCGTCAGGGTTACCTTTCACTGCTCGATAGTGCTCGCCAAACAGAGCGAGCGTTTGCAGCTCATTAAGCTGATGCAGTTGGCCGAATGCAAACACTTTGCAAGAGCCGCTGTTTTCGCCGGCGGCGTTGTGGATCGCACCATTATCGAAGGCGCTGGCAGTAAAGTCATAATGGCTGTCGATCACAGCCATGACATCAGCAAACACAATATTGTCGGCTTGCTGAGCAAGTTGCTCAAGTAATTGTTGGGGAGTGGTCATTGGCATTGTTTCGCTTTTGGCATTTTGATGGGTTAATCAATCAGGCGCCTAATCATCCGGATACTGGCTCAAAAGGCAAATTAGAGCCTGTTGATCTTTAGCCGTAATGCCGTAATTATTTAGGCCGGCTGACGGTAAATGGAGCCGTTAAACCGGCATATTCACCAAGCCCCAAGCGACTGATTGGGTCGAGTTGGTCGGCATAAACTTTGGCTTTGCCGTCGGTGATATCAATCAGTTCGTTATCAATATGAACCAATTTCACTTGCATGATCAGTAGCGTTTGCGGTGTGTCACCGATTTCAATGGTATCCACCAACTCACAACCAAATGCGACTTTGGCTTCGCTCAGGCGCGGTAAGTCAAAGCCTTCAAAGGTCGATAGCTCAAGGTTATTGGCGTCGATTTCAGATTGGTCATGCTCAAGCGTGGCTGCCGTTGCGGTCATCGCTTCGCTCGATCCGACTGATGCAATATGAACCACTAGTTTGTTGCTCTCCATGGCGTTGACTACGGTATCTTTTTTGTCGCCATTGGGCTTCTTGCCAACGGAAATCATCATCAGCGGCGGCGAGCTGGACAATGGCGTGAAATAAGAAAATGGCGCAAGATTCAAAATCTGCTGCTTGGATTGAGTCAGCACCCAAGCCACTGGTCGAGGGATAATAGTCTGAGTCATCAGATGGTAGATCTGATTGGCACTGAGCTCATCGAATGCGATATTCATAGCGTCCTTTTTGTATTGCTTTGTTGTGTTGCCGTGGCGTATTTGCAATCAACCGACAATACCAGCTGAATATTGGCCCTATCAATAGCTAGCTCCTGAAACTAAAAAGCCGCGCTCTAAAGGCTATAGAGCGCGGCTTTTGCGTCGAGTACAAATTAATTAGTCGTAGTTGACGTAGAAGGTTTTCTTCTCGAGGTACTGCTCGAAACCATACTTGCCGTCTTCGCCACCAGTACCGCTAAGCTTATAACCATTGTGGAAGCCTTGATGCTGCTCACCATGACCACGGTTAATATAAATTTCGCCACACTCCAGCTCATCGGTCAGGCGCATGATGTTTTTCATGCCCTTGGTGCAAACCATGGCGGCTAAGCCGTATTCTGCGTCGTTCGCATATTCAATTGCTTGTTCAATGGTGGAGAACTTAATGACCGGCAGAATCGGGCCAAATGACTCTTCATGAACAATGGTCATGTCCTGAGTGACATCAGTGAGAATGGTCGGCTCAAACCAGTTTCCGCCCTCAAAACCTTCAACGACGGCCTCTTTACCACCGTAAGCGACGGTCGCCCCTTCTTTAACGCTAACCGCCACCAACTCCTTCATGTGGGCTAACTCTTTGGCATTGACCTTTGGCCCCATGTCGATTGACTCATCCATCGGATCGCCAACTTTCAGCGCCTTCACTTTTGGCATAAAGATCTTCATGAATTCGTCGTAAACCGACTCTTGCACATACATCCGCTCATTACAGGTACAAACCTGACCACAGTTATCAAACCGAGAGTGCAATGCCGCATTGGCCGCTTGTTCTAAATCAGCATCTTCGAGCACGATAAATGGTGCTTTACCGCCCAATTCAAGCTGACAATGGGCCATGTTATCGGCCGTGGCTTTGATAATAGCCTGGCCTGCCGGTGTACTGCCGGTCATTGACACCATTTTGGTAATTGGATGACGGCAAAGCGCATCGCCCATGGTGCGGCCCGGCCCAGTAACAATATTGAGCACCCCAGCAGGGATCCCCACTTTGTTGGCAATATCGGCCAGCTCTAACGTTGCCAAAGGGGTTTCCGAAGTAGGTTTAAGCACAATGGTGTTACCGGCTACCAGCGCCGGTCCAATTTTGCGACCTGCTAGCGCAAGCGGGAAATTCCAAGCGGTAATGCCAACCACCACACCACGCGGAATTTTGTGGATCCAGATATGTTCGTTAGCGTTGTCAGACTGGACGATATCGCCGTCCATTTGCCGAGCCCAGTCACACGCATATTCAATAAAAGAGCAGCAGACATCCACTTCCAAGCGCGCCACTTTGAGCAACTTGCCTTGTTCGCTGGTCAGCAATTGCGCCAGCTTTTCACGATTGTTTTTGATTTCAACACAGAACTCACGCAGCAGCTCAGCACGCTGCCGTGCAGGCATTTTCTTCCACTGCTGCTGGGCCTGCTCTGCGGCCTTCAGAGCCGCCTCAGCATCAGCCTCATTACCGTCTTGAATCGTCGCAACGACTTTGCCGGTCGACGGACTGAGCACGTCCACAGTCGCTCCGGTTACCGAGTTCTGCCATTGGCCATTGATAAATAATTGATAATCTTTCACTGCTTGTGCTCCATGTTGATTTTGTGCTGATCTTGCTACAGCGCGGCCCTATGGTCCCTGCTGCAACATTGCACGCACCACAATATTGTTAACAGTATAAAGATTACATTAATTAAAATCCCAACTAATTTTTGAATTACGTGATCTGCCCCAGCCACTGCCGAGCAGCATTAAGCAACAGCGCTGGATGATTTAAAAAAAGGCAGCTCGACCCGCTCCCATATCTTTTCATGGATCATGTATGCCACCGTGTTCACCGCCGGCTCAATCAAAGCAATCGTGCCGCCAATGACCCAACTACCGGTCAACAAATAGGCAATGGTAAAGGCAACTGTAAAATGAGTAATGGCAAAGGTGACTGTCTTCATCGTGGTTTTCATCGGTGCTCTCCATAAGAACTGAATTAATGATAATAGTTATCATTTGCAATTTCAAAAGAAGATTCATATTGAATCAATAGGGCCGAGCTATCAGCCGGTAGCAACGGCCAGAAGATTGGCTGAGTGGTCATCACGAATTAGGTTTGGTGATTGGCCGGTTTCACGTCACAATCACCACCGATAACCACCACTAATAATCGTTAATCACAGCGGCGCACGCCACGTAGTGCGTTAGCCAAGGAGTCAGTTTTGCCAGTGGATGTATGGCCAATATTGTTGTTTGTTGTATCGACCGCAATTACGCCCGGCCCCAATAACATCATGATTTTGACGTCAGGGGTAAATCACGGCTGGCGTAAGAGCATTCCTCACCTACTGGGTATTGATATTGGCTTTCCACTAATGGTGATCGCCATTGGCCTAGGTCTAGCTGGGGTCTTTTCAGCTTACCCGATTTTCCAAAATATCATTAAATATCTAGGTATTAGCTACCTTCTTTATTTAAGCTACCTCATAGCGACATCCACCACGGTGGTGGCAACCGATAAACAGCGGCCGCCATTTAGCTTTGTCCAAGCCGCGCTGTTTCAGTGGCTGAATCCCAAGGCATGGATCATGGCGATAGGCGCGGTAGCTAGCTTTACGCACGCCGACCAAGCCTTGCACTGGCAAGTGCTGACCATTGCAGCCCTTTATTTTATTGCCGGAACGCCCTGTACTGTCAGTTGGCTACTAGCCGGACAATTGCTGCGACGTTGGTTAAACCGAGCCCAAGCCAGGCGCTGGTTCAACTACACCATGGCTGGATTGTTGGTGTTAAGCCTGCTACCAGCCATCGTTGAAGAGCTAAGCCGCTGGCTGCCGTAGAGAGTCGCCCTTGTTGATCCCTGCCCTGATCCGCATTGTTGTGGGTTAGGTTGTTGTATTCCGAATGGACCCGAGTTGTTATGCGTAGACTGTTATTCTCATGTGCTTTGTTGCCTTTAAGCGCCTGCCAAGTCACCGTTGATCTTGATTCAACATCCGCCCCATCACAATCTGCCGAATTATCCACCCAGGCTTCGTCTTGGTATGACAATGGTGAAGCAGCGGTTGCCAAGGCACTGCAGCGTGACATCAACAATCGCAAAGGTGCCGCGAAAAATGTCATTTTATTTATTGGCGATGGTATGGGTATATCGACCATTACAGCCAGCCGCATTTTGGCAGGTCAGCAACAAGGGTTAGCTGGCGAAGAATATGACTTGAGTTGGGACAAATTCCCTTATTCAGGATTAATCAAAACCTATAACACCAATCAGCAAACGCCAGACTCAGCAGGCACCATGACCGCCATTGTTACCGGCGTCAAATCCAAAGCCGGTTTCATTGGTATTAGCGAAACGGTGCGTCGCGGTGATTGTCAGGACTTTCTGGCCAACGGTGAGCCGCTTGTCACCGCATTGGAATTGGCGAAATTAGCTGGTAAAGGCACAGGCATTGTGACTACAGCCAGAGTCACACACGCAACGCCCGCTGCCACTTACGCCAAATCTCCCGAGCGCGAATGGGAATCCGATCACAACTTCAAAGGCGACGAAGCTAAACTTGGCTGCGTCGATATTGCCCAGCAATTGCTGCAATTTCCGCAGACCTTGGCCCAACGCTTTAACCAAAGCATTAACCACCCCAACATCTCGCCAATCGATGTAGTTTTTGGCGGCGGCCGAAAAGCCTTTTATGGTGACGATCCGCAATCGCTAAGCGGTTTCGCTGAGCAAGCCAATCAAGGCAAACGCCGCGATAATCAGAACTTGATTGCACAATGGCAGCAGCAAGGCGGCCAATATGTCATGGATAAAACCGGCCTAGAAGCGCTTTCCGTCAAGGATCAACGGCCAGTGTTAGGTTTGTTCCACAACTCCCATATGCGCTATGAAGCCGATCGCGTTGCCACTCAAAGCAGTGAGCCATCACTCACCGAGATGACAGCAAAAGCACTGGAGTTGCTGAAAACCAACAATAATGGCTACTTTTTAATGGTTGAAGCTGGCCGTATCGATCACGGCCACCATGCCGGCAGCGCCTTTAACGCTCTGACCGATACCATCGAATTTTCTGAAGCGGTTGCCCATGCTGTGGCAGTAACCGATCCGAGCGAGACCCTGATCATTGTCACCGCCGATCACAGCCACGTCATGACCATGGGCGGCTACCCCACCCGCGGTAACCCGATTCTCGGCAAAGTTGTCCATAACGATCATCATGGCGAGCCCATGACAGGGCCGAAGCTGGCAATGGATGGCCTGCCATACACCACTGTCGGTTATTACAATGGTCGTGGTTTTGGCCATGTTCATGGCCGCACTAATGGTGGTATTCGATACCAAGAGCCGGTTGTTGGTGGCCGTCAGGACATTTCGGCTATCGACACCACACAACCCGGTTTCCATCAAGAAGCGCTGGTACCACTGAGTTCAGAAACCCATGGTGGTGAAGATGTTGGTATATACGCGCAAGGCCCTGGCGCCCATTTGTTGACCGGTACCAACGAGCAAAATGTGATTTTCCACGTGCTCAACCATGCGGCAAATTTGACGGGTCAAGCACGCCAAGCCATGAATATGGCAACGAAGTGATTCAGCTCAAAACAACAGTGATAACAAGGTCGCTTTTGGGTTTGTTATCACAGTTCCTGAGTTTGAGGGCATGCCATAACAATTTCATCGATTAATCTTCATCTGGCTGTCACATATCGCCCGCATAGTAGCGCCGTGATTTTCAGGCGAAGTAAGTTTATGAGAATTGAAATATCTATCGAAGATTTGCCACTACTGAGATTTATCAAACGCAATCAGCTATTTACTGCGTGTTTAAGATATATTTCAGAGCACCCATCGGTGCGTCGAATGGAAGCTGGCAGTGCTCAGCATATTGAGTTGGAGTGCGAAGTGAATCGCCAAGAGCAAGCTCGCCTAAGCCAATTGGTCGAATGGTGGGACAAAGCCGAGCGCGAAGGCATTTCCACGCGCCTGCTCAATCGTTTGTGCCGCCAGCAATATCAAACTCGGCTAGCCAGCTAGCCGGTTTTTAATCGCTCTTTTTCCGCTGTGCTCACTGC
Organism: Neiella litorisoli; assembly: GCF_014773395.1. Taxonomy (GTDB): domain Bacteria; phylum Pseudomonadota; class Gammaproteobacteria; order Enterobacterales; family Neiellaceae; genus Neiella; species Neiella litorisoli. Next base: position 85,497 of record NZ_JACXAF010000018.1, read on the forward strand.
CTGATTACTCGCAGGCAGTTTGCCATCCAAGCACCGCTCAATAGTGGATTTAGCACCACCTTCAACGCGCTTCACCGGCTCCTGTTGAGCCTGAGTGACCACTTGTTCTGCGGCGTCTTTTTCTCGGCAATGGCCGGTAAAGCGACCGCCTTTGGCAATAATCAATTCAGTCGCTCTGATTTCGCCCATCACCTTACCGGTTTTGGTAATTTCAAGGCTATCAACATTGCAACGTCCATCAAAGACACCGCTAACCACCAGCTTGTTAGCCATTAATTGCCCTTTGAGCATGCCTTTACGGCCGATGGTCACGGTTGATTGGCAATCGACGGTGCCCGCTACTTCTCCGTCGATATGAAGGTTGCAACTGAGCTTAAAGGTACCATCGACGATGGTGCCCGGTGCGATAATTGAAGTACCTGAGGTTGCAGCTGGAGCCTGAGTTCGTCCTGAAAAGAGTCCCATGGTAACGTTCCTACGGTGTCAAAAATGTCTTCGTAATTGTCCAGTTGCCATGTCATGAATGGCTTAGGATCAAGTGCTTTGCCGAGGAACCGGACCTCGTAATGTAAATGCGATGCGGTGCTATCACCGGAATTACCACAATAGCCGACCAGCTCGCCTTTGCGAACAAACTGGCCATACTTCACCGCAACAGAATCCAGATGAGCATAGCGGGTATCAAAGCCCATCTGGTGTGACAACTTCACCATATTGCCATAACCACGATCATAATTGCTTCTGGCCTGTTGCACATAACCATCGGCGGTGGCGTAGACAGGTATGCCCTTGTCTGCCCGCAAATCAATCCCAACATGGCTGTGACGTTTCTTTGAAATGGGATGATTACGGGTGCCGAATCGAGAGCTGATACGGCGATATTGCATGGGCTGACCGTTGGGGATTTTGCTGAGCATTTGCTGGCGCAGCAATAGCTGATGTTGAGCGCTTAGCAAGCGATCGTCGATAGAATCAGGCATTGGCGTTGCGCCAGCAGCAGCGGTGCCGGCCAGCGTTTCCAATTCGATTAATCGATACTCGTAATGACGTAACTGGTCGTATTGTTGGTCGAAGCTACTGAACATGTTTCGTCCAGATTGCTGTAAAGCGGCAATCGACGACTCCGCTTGGGCCACTTCGCGTTGCGAAACGAGTAATTGCTGCTCCAACGTGCGAACTTGTTGCTGATAAAGATAGACACCGCCAATCACCACTAACAGCGTCAACAAGCTTGCCCATAACAATAACTTGTGGACCGAATAGTGGCGCGCACCTTGATAGCTAGTGACCGTAATTAGCAGACGTTGTTTCACAAGCAGCTCGACAGCAAACAACAAATACAAGGTCGTAACAATGCCCTGATTCAGGGCCAAATTCAAACGCACGCCAAGCCAGAATAATGAGCTAATCAGCCAAAAAATAAGCGATTCGCTGAGATTTTCGGGCGCTAACGACCATCGCAACATTTGTTACATTTGTGATCGCAATCTACTCTTTGGCCTGCATTAATCGACGACGTCGTGCCACTCACACGCCTCATGGCCATCATCAGAACTCATTGCGCCGTTCAAGCCAAAGACAATGACGTCCAGCACCTTATCATCGGTAAAATAGCTTTTGTGCGCCGCCATCGGCTCGGCAATACGAGCTAACCCAAACAGGTTAATCGGCGCTGCAACTTCGGTCACCACATTCACTAAAGTCGGGCACAAGCGCGGATCGACAAACTCATCAACAAATGATTGCGGCACCGTATAGCTAAATAGATCGTTGGGATCGGTAATCGACACTAGGCGTGTTTGCTTAACCAGTCGTTGCTCGGAATGAGCGCCTGAAGGTGAACAATATGCTGAATCCGGCTCTCGTAATTGCGGACTGGGGCGGCCCAATTGAAACAACTGTAACTGATTCGACAACATGTAGATGTTCAGCACCTTGTCTTTGAAAGCAGGATTGAAGCCTTGGCCCTGCTCGCCTCGCTCTGCAGCATCCTGAATCACATCAATGATGATCCGACTGCCCATACTGTGAGTGATCACCGCGTAATTAACGTCATGGGCAAAGGGTTGCTGCTGGTGATTCTGGCAATCAAAACTACTTTCGGAGTTGAGTTGCTGCCAGCTCGCCTGCGTCATTAGACAGGTAGCCGTTTCCACCGATTGGCGGATCTGATGCCCCGTTGGCCCCATGTAAATCATTGGGTCAGAGGCATGCATGTTGACCATTTCTTTGAGCTGCCGATTCACCGACACTCGCTGACTGGTCATCGCGGTGGACTCATCAAAAGCCAGCCGAGTTTTCTCTGCTGCAGCAATATCAGTCCAGCTCAGTTCAAACACCAACAGCTGGCGGTTGTCCTGAGCATTGCGAAACCGCGACACATTCAACTGGCCCAAACTGGCAGTTGAACCGCTTGGCGCTTCGCCCGTGTTGAGTTCATTGAGCTCCAATTTACGTGGGCGGGCATCCACCCGCGAGAGGCCCATGCGCTGCGCTAACGAAAAGCTCATGGCATCGGAGTAACCGCTAGGGTAATCGCCAGCACCATGGATCACCAACAGCCGTAGCTCGCGATCCTGATAAGGGTGTTGATTCGACCAATTTTGATTTAAACCGGCAAACGGCGCACCGTAGACTCGGCATTGACGTTGATAGGTTTGTTGGTCTTGTTGCAGAACGGCTTCGGTAACACCTTTGGCAATGCTCGAACAACCTTGTGTTATTAGCGTGATGCCAAAGCAAACAACCATCTGGCTGAATCGCTTGAACACTGTGAATCCTTGCCAGCAGAATGACTCGGGGCAGATTAACGATTCAAAATGACAAATTGATTAAGGCTGATCAGTGTAGGTATTTGACTTTAGCTAAGCGGGCGACTCATCAGCAAGCCATTCTCTCGGCCCCAGGGCGCACTGTAGTAATCTCGGCGAACGCCATCGAGCTCAAATCCGAGCGATTCATAAAGACCGATGGCACTGGTGTTACTTTCTCGCACTTCGAGCATCAGGCGCGTGACGCCGGTTTGCAGGCATTGGCCAATGGCATGTTCGATTAACTGGCGACCAAAACCTTTGCTCTGATGCTCTGGCGACACGGCAATATTGTGTAGAGTTGCCTCATCCGCAATTACCTCGACAATGTAAAAACCGAGAAGCTGCTGTGCTTGCATCAAGACGTAACCGAAATAGCGAGGAACACGCAAGGTATCGGCAAACAAGGTCGCCGACCAAGGGGTAAATTGGACTTGCTGTTCGATGGCGGCAACAGCTGCGACATCGCCCGAATTCATCGGCCTTAGCGCGGCGCTCAAGGCGTTTTCCGCCAACGCTTTAATTGCTGCCATAAAGCGCCTTTCTCGGCGCGATTGGTCGCCAGGTCATTAAGCCCCACAGATGAGGTGTGCTGACATTGCTCAGGGAATAGTTGCGCTGCTGGCGGTATCGCCAGCCACCACACGCCGACGATGGTTTGGCGCTGTGCAGGGGTCAATTGAGTGGCATCGTCAATTAGCAAGTAGTCGTGTGGTAACCAACCTACTGCGGTAATAATTGATGACAATAACTGCCGATGTTGCGTCACATCAGCAGCGCTGGCGATAATAGCGTATTCAGCAGCACCGCTTGGCTCAGGATAGATCCCCGCGGCGGCTCCTTGTTCTCCTGGCGCTTTGCGCTGCCAGCAGTCAACTCCGATTGCCTGTAAAACTTGCCACTGTGCTTGATTCATAAAGATACCTTCAATATCCAGCGGCTAGTTTACTCATTCACAACAGCAGAATCACCTGCTGTTTTTGTCACAATTTAAGCAACCACGCTATCGAGCCCATCGCCCAGCGTGTCGCTGAACTCAGAGGCTAACTCATCGGCTAGTAACACCGAATCACCAATCATGATCAACGCCGGCGATGGCAATTGCGCCTCGGCCACCCGCTCAACAATATTGCTCAGATCACCAATCACTTGTTGTTGTTCAACGGTACTGCCTTTACTGATCACGGCAATCGGCGTTGTCGCGGCACGACCTTGAGTGGCCAGCGTGGTGGTAATTTCTGGTAACTTACTCAAGCCCATATAAATCACCAGCGTGTGTTCTGGATGGACCAAGGCGCTCCAACCATTTGGCAATTTGCCGTCGCTACCGTGGGCAGTCAGGAATGTCACCGCGCGGGCCACCTGACGATGAGTTAGTGGGATGCCGGTAGCGGCAGCACAACCACTTGCTGCGGTGATCCCTGGGATCACCTGATACGCAATACCGGCCTCTCGCAATGCCAGCATTTCTTCGCCACCACGGCCAAAGACAAACGGATCGCCACCTTTCAAGCGCACCACATGGCGCGGTTGCTGAGCCAGCGTCACCAGCAATTGATCAATCTCTTGCTGCGACATTTGAATGCAGCCTTTGGCCTTACCCACGTAGATTTGCTGACAATGGGCTGGCGCATGTTGCAGCAGCTCAGGCGAAGACAAGCGGTCATATACAATGACATCAGCACTCTCTATGGCTCGTAGCGCTTTGAGGGTGATTAGCTCTGGATCACCGGGGCCGGCGCCGACTAAGCTTACGTGCCCTTTATTTGATTGTTTCATGTTGTTGCTCTCCGCTGGCTTAGGCCAGAGTAACCAAAGCAGGCATTTTATGGCCAGCAATTTCTGGCAGTGCCACACCAGCTAACTGCTCTGCTCGCGCCATGATCGCAGCGTCAAAACAGCCCTGAATTTTTGCCAAGGTTAGGTCATGCTCAGCGACGCAGCTACTCATGTGAGTTAACAGCCATTGCTGCTGAATTTCTGATAGTTGATTGGCTAACCGGCCGTAAAATTGATGATAGTTAGGCACATAAATTTGCTCGCCAAGCCGGTTTAACACCAGTTGACCGGAAATAGCAGGATTCAACGCCGCTTCGGGCAAATCAAGGTATTCAGGCCGCGCTAAAATGCGAATAGCCTGCTGATGATTGTCAGGCTCTCCGAGCCAAGCACACGCCGCCAAAATTGCCGCCAACAATTTTTCATATTGCTCTTGATGTTGAATCACCCAAGCTTGTGGCATCGCCAGCACTTTTTCTGGGGTCTGACTCCACAATTGGCAGCCCGCCGCCATAATCTCAGCGACGCCTCGCTGCACAGCAACAGAGCTCCACGGAGAGCCGACACAAAAACCGTCGATATGGCCATTGACTAAGCTGTCGACCATTTGCTCTGGTGGCAAGGTGACAATTTGCACGTCTTCTTTTGGATTCAAACCGGCATAGCGCAGCCATGCGTGCAGTTGAAAGGTGTGGACTGAATAGGGGTGTACCGTGGCTAGGGTAATTTTCTGCTCACGTTGTCGTACCCATTCGCCAAAGCTCTGGGCATTAACCATGGGATTGCCGCCAAGCTCGCCGCCAACAGCGCGTATCTGCGCGCAGCAGCGCGAAGACATGGAAATTGCATTACCATTGCAACCAAGACTCAAACTCATGTCCATGGGCATCGCCGGCCCCATCAAGCCGCCGTGGATTGCCAGCGACAGAGGCGCTAATAACTGCGCCCCTTGGATGATATTGGCATGCAATTTATCGCGAATCGCAGCCCATGAACGCTCACGCTGCAATTGCACGTTTAAGCCGTGCTGCTGATAAAACCCAAGTTGTTCAGCAATAATCAAAGGCGCACTATCGGTCAGCCTGACAAATCCTATTTTTATCGTTTCGTTGTTACTCATTGACCGATCCCATGTTCAACTTCCTTACCTACCGTTTGCCCACCCGCTTCGGGCAACAAAGCTTCAATCAGATTATCTGCCGCTTGCTCTAGGCGCCAACGCTGACGCATAGCCAAATCCCGCAAATGCTTATGGGCCTGCTGCTCGGTGAGCTTTTGGGTTGCCATCAGCAATCCTTTTGCCCGTTCAATCCGTTTACGTGCCTCAAGCTCAGCTTGGCTGTCGGCCAGCGCTTGCTTTAAACTCTGGTGTTGCTGAAACTGCACTACAGCCAAATCAATTGCCATTTTTACCAGCGATGGCTCAATGGTTTGCGTCATGTAGGCGCTAACTCCTGCTCCGACGGCTTGCTGCATAAAGTCAGGATTATCTTGCTGCGAAAACATCACCACAGGAATGGGGTGGTGATTATTTACAAACGACAGACTTTCTAAAATATCGCGATCGGGGGAATCCAATTCCATGATGACGATGTCTGGCATCGACAAGCCAATCTGATGCAGTAGTCCTGAAGCGTTGGGTAAGTTAGCGACAACATCAAAACCGTGGTCTCTTAAAGCGGTCTCCACCAAAGCGGCCCGCTCAACTTGGTCATCAACCAACATGACCTTGATCGCCGTGTTTTCAATTTGCTTCATTAATAGTTACTCAAATGCGCCTTTGCATTATCGACACAAGTGCTGAAATAGACCTTGTGTTTGTCCTTACAAAGACAAAAGCAAAGAGCAGGCCACTTAGATAATCTATTGATTTAATGTAAAAATAATTTTCAACGCACCGATATCGCGCATTAAATTTGGGAGCAAGGAAGTAGCAAGCACCAACAAATGAACCAAATTAGTGCAAAACAATGAGGCGTTGATTTATCAGCCGCTAGAATGACAAAACCCAGCCGAAGCTGGGTTTTGAAAATTGGCAGGGGCGGAGGGACTCGAACCCCCAACCATCGGTTTTGGAGACCGCTGTTCTACCAATTGGAACTACGCCCCTAGATAAGCGAGCGGGATTATACCTAAGCTCACCGAAAGGTAAAGCGCTTTTCTAAAAAAGCGATTTAATTGCTTAATTTGCAACCGCTGCGAGCTTTTGATCGCCGCCGGAGATCAAGGTCATCACCGGCTCGCTCGGATCGTAAGCCAATGGCGCTTCGAGCAAAATGCGTTTGATTTGATGCGCATCGTGACGCTCAAGTGCCACTTCTAACTTGTCCAGCAACGGAATAGTCTCAGACAGCGGCAATGACACTTCACTGGCCGACATAATTCGAGGATGCTGGGTATCAATGGTGTCTTCGCCAATCAGCAGCTCTTCATAGAGCTTTTCGCCGGGTCGCAAACCAGTAAAGCGAATTTCTATATCGCCATGAGGATTGCGCTCATCTTTGACTGAACGCCCCATCAGATGGACCATTTTGTACGCGAGCTCGACAATCCGGACCGGCGCGCCCATATCAAGCACGTAAACATTGCCGCCGGTTCCCATGGCTCCGGCTTGAATCACCAGTTGGGCCGCTTCTGGGATGGTCATAAAGTAGCGAATGATCTCAGGGTGAGTAACGGTAATTGGACCACCTTGAGCAATCTGCTTTTTGAACAGCGGCATCACTGAACCACTGCTATCTAACACGTTACCGAATCGAACCATAACAAAACGTGTGTTATGGGGCTCTTGCGCCAACGCCTGAAGCACCAGCTCTGCAAAGCGCTTGGTTGCCCCCATCACATTGGTTGGTCGTACCGCTTTGTCGGTTGACACCAATACAAATGTCTCGACATTGCAATCAATCGCCGCTTCTGCCGCTTCTTTGGTGCCAAAGATATTGTTACGGACACCAGACATGGAGTTGGCTTCGACGATCGGCACATGCTTGTATGCAGCAGCATGATAGACGGTATCGACGCGATACTGACGCATGGTGTTGCGCATCAGCTTACCATCCATCACCGAACCCAAGACCGACACCAACATGGTGCCCTGCTCTTTGGCTCGCTTGGTTAATTCATTGTCGATTTGATAAAGGTTGAACTCGCACAGTTCGAAAAACACTAACACTCGAGGTTGTTGGGCAAGCACCTGACGACACAGTTCAGAGCCAATGGAGCCGCCTGCGCCAGTGACCATCACCACTTTATTGCGGATGTTGCGCTCGAATAACTCAGGGATCGGTTGCACCGGCTCTCGGCCCAAGACTTCTTCAACCCGCACCGGACGCAATTCATCAATACGTTGCTTGCCACTGACGATGTCGGACATTTTCGGGACTTGCAGAACTTCCAACGCGTGCGGTTCGATTTTATGGATGAGCTCTCGGCGACGATCGGCAGTGGTATCGGGTAATGCCAGCAGCACTTTAATGCGGCCGTGGCGCTTTTTCAGTTTATCCAATTGGTCCAGGCTGTAAACGGCTAGGCCAAGCACTGTCGTGCCAACAAAGCGTTGTTTTTCATCAACAAAAGCAACCGGATGATAGTCGATACCGGCGTTAAGTGCGGTCACCAATTGACGACCGGCAGAGCCGACACCAAAGATCACAACCTTTTCTTTATTCATGGTTCGGTGCTGCGCGAAGCTCATACTGAGCAGCACCCGTGGCACGCTCATCAGCAACACCGACAAGGCACCAAATAAAATTGGAATGGAGCGGGGAATGAAGATCTCGGCAAGCAAGCCAGAAATGTACATGTAAGTGGCAGCAAGGATGACGCATGAAATGGATAAGATCCACTCGCTCCCAGTCATGAAGCGAGTCACCGTTCGGTAAACACCGGTAATTGATGCCAGCGCTATGCCCAAGCCAATTGAGGTCGTCAGAACCAGCAAGTGATCGAGGTGAAGCTCAGATGAGCTCCAACCTAATCGGAGCCAGAAGGCAGCGACAAACGCCAGGGACATGGCAAATGCATCGTAACCGACGACCAGCAACTGCTTGGCACGACGAGGCAAACGATCCAAAAGATCGGTATTCATCATAGCGCACAACCACTTATTATTAATTATGGAGTCGAACTTACCACCCTGACTAGACTTGTACAACAACCAACCAGTCAAAAAACTGACTAATCACTCAATTTCTTCGCCGCAACGTGAATTGCATCGACAATTTTATACATTTCAGCAACATCAATAGTCGGATGGACCATAAACATAAGGCTTGTGTCGCCAAGCTCTTTTGCAACCGGCAAACGCTCCTTGGGTCGCAAACCATTCCCTTCAAACGCTTTTTCTAGATAAACCTCAGAGCAAGAACCAGACATTGCAGGTAAACCGCACTCATTTAGGGCAGCCATAAAGGTTTCACGATTATAACCATTTGGTAACAACTCTGGACGAACAAAGACGTAGTGTTTGTAACGCGCATGGTCAATGTGAGCGGGAATTTCTGGGATCCGAATCCAAGGGTATACAGCCAGAGCCTCATCTAGGATCTTGGCCAATTGCTGACGCTTCGCTTTCCACTCTGGCATGCGTTGCAGTTGGATACGACCGATCGCCGATTGCATTTCGGTCAATCGCCAGTTGGTACCAAATGAATCGTGGAGCCAACGAAAACCCGGCGGATGCTCAGTGTGGTAGATTTTGTCGTAACTCTTACCATGGTCCTTGAACGACCAAGCCCGCTGCCACAGCGTTTCGTCGTTGGTGGTTACCATGCCGCCCTCGCCGCCTGTGGTCATGATCTTGTCCTGACAAAATGACCAAGCAGCAATATCACCAATACTGCCAACCGAACGACCTTTGTAACGCGCACCATGGGCCTGAGCACAGTCCTCAATCACCCTGATGTTGTGTTGAGCAGCCAACGACATAATGTCATCCATTTCACATGGCCAGCCCGCTAAATGAACGCAAATAATCGCCTTAGTGTGGCTAGTAATGTGTGGTGCGATGGTGGCCGCACTGATGTTCTGACTATCGGCATCGACATCAGCAAAGACTGGGGTTGCGCTGGCATTGACAATGGCACTAACCGACGCCAAAAAAGTTCGTGAGGTGACGATCACTTCATCGCCTTGACCAACGCCCAAGGCATGCAAAGCCAAATCCAAGGCGACAGTGCCGTTGGCAACCGCCACCGCGTATTGGCAATCAGCAAATGCGGCAAATTCTTTTTCAAATTCACGCCCTTCCTGCCCAGTCCAATAATTTACCTTGTTGGACAACAAGACGCGCTGCACTGCATCAGCCTCTTGTTGAGTAAAGCTCGGCCATGGCGAAATTTTGGTGTTCAACATCGAGTTATTCCTTTTTAGAAATAGGGCGAGCAGGCACGCCAACAAGGGTTTGGCCAGCCTGAGTAGAATGAATCAAGGTCGCACCTGCGCCAAGGGTGCAGTGGTCTGCAATGGTGATAAGTTGAATCACGTTTGCACCAATGCCCAACCAACAGAGCTCACCGACATGAACCATTCCAGCAATAGACACGCCCGGACAAACATGGCTATATGCTCCGATAACGCAGTCATGATCAATGGTTGCGCCAGTGTTGATAATGACCCCAAGTCCAATCTTGCTATCGGGGTTAATAATGGCGCCAGCACAAATCAAAACCCCTGACTCGATGACAACACTGTGAGCGATAATCGCAGTTGGATGAATCAAGGTAGCAAGCTGTGCTTTTGCGGCCAACAATTGCTGCAACCAACTTTGCCGTCCGGCACAACTCCCCATCGCGACAAAAAAGTGAGTGTGCTCGTTGATATAGCGACTAAAATCGCTCAGCGGCCCAGCCACGGGAAGACCTGCGCATTCACCGATGCGTTCGAAAGCATCATCCAAAAACAATAATTTGTCGTAATCTTGTGATAACTGAGCAACATCGGCGACGACCTTACCATGGCCACCCGCCCCAAGGATCACTAGACGCGTCATGCGTTGCCCTCAAACTTACTCATGGTTGCCTCACCTTCACCACTAATACCATCGCGCTTGATGACCTTAAGCACCGTCAGCCAGATAATTTTAAGGTCGAGCCATATCGATTGGTGGTCGACATACCAGACGTCATAATCAAATTTTTGTTGCCATGAAATGGCATTGCGGCCATTGACTTGTGCCCAGCCTGTAATGCCTGGAGGCATTTCATGGCGGCGGCGCTGGTGTTCGCTGTATAACGGTAGATACTCCATCAACAACGGTCTGGGCCCTACTAGACTCATATTGCCAACCAGCACATTCCACAACTCGGGCAACTCATCAAGGCTAGTCGAGCGCAAGAAACGGCCAAAACTGGTCAGTCGTTCACTATCGGGCAACAACTCGCCGCTGTCGTCGCGAGCATCGGTCATGGTTCGGAATTTATACATTTTGAATGGGCGCCCGTGTTTACCGGGCCGAACTTGGCTGAACAACACCGGTCGTCCCAACTTGACCGCAACTAGCAACGCAACGATCAGCAACACCGGCCACAACAGCAACAGAGCGACAATCGCTGCAAACAGATCAAGCAGACGTTTCACAGTGACTCTCCTGATTGGTTCTTGGTGATAATGCGTGCTCGGATAACAACGCCTGATAGTAACGCGCAATATCTCCTGCGTTGTTTTTCACATTCAACAAGTAAGCGGCCAATTCATAGCCTTGGGCAGCGAACTGCTGACGTTTTTCTGGGTTCGCCAAAGCATCGGCAATAGCATCAGCCAAAGCTTTCGGATCAGCTTTGGGCACTAACCAGCCAGTTTGGTCTGGTTTAATGAGGTCGGGAAAACCACCCACATTACTGGTGATTGTTGCTACACCGGACAATAAAGATTCAACCGCGCCGCCAACATTTTCCGAATGAGAAGGATGAATCGCGACATCAAGCTCCGCGTAGATATCCTGCACATCATGACGAGTGCCAGTGAAAATAAAGCGGCCGTGGTGCTTTTGCGCCGCATAGGCTTTGACCGAGTCAAAGTAGTCTTGCGAATCTCCCCATGGACCACCAACAAAGATGCAGTGCAAATCAGGCCGTTGTCGAGCAACCAAATCTACCGCATCAATTAAATCTTCATGACCTTTTAAGCCGCGCTTTTGGCCGAGGTACTTCTTCGGCGGATAAAAGTAAGCGATGTTACCAATGACTGGCGCATCATCCGGAATATCAAACTCCTGATGCAACTTCCCTTTGTTCTGGCCATGGTGAGCCTCAACATCGACGCCATAATAAGCCAACCCGAGCCGTTCAGAATCAATGCCATTTTTCAAATAGCATTGCCGAGTCCACTCACAAGATGCCAGCCAATAATCAGCTTTTGATGCCGTCCACAAATCAACTCGACGGAACAAACCATGTTCTAGGTGCAGTGGCCCTGGCACATGAAAAATACGCGGAATCGGATGGTTGCGGCCCAATGCCAAGCGCATGGTCAAGGTCGTCGCCACAAAGTGAGAGTGAATGATGTCGGGTTGAACGTCGGCAACGAGCTGCCTGAACTGCCGAAATAATTTTATATTTGCCCACGGCTTTTTGATGTTGAGTGCCGTTTGCAGAATATGAACCTTAACGCCCTGAGAACGATACTTTTCAACCATTGGCCCGTCGGGTAATGCCAAGTGAACTTCGACACCAAGCTTAATCAATTCACGTGTTTGTCTTAGCGCCCAACTGGCACCAACGGCAGTTTTTAATAGATGTAAAACTTTCACGGCAACTTCCTATGTCGATGCAGACAATACGCGTTGTTGATAGTCCAAATAGAAATTGGTTCTTCGTTCAACCAGAACGTCTAGCTCATATTCTCGGCTCTTTGCTAAATTGTTTGCCGATGCTTGCGTTAGAGTTTGGGGCGATAGGCACAACGATGCCAGCGTGTCGGCTAAGCCCTTGGCATCGTCTTTATCAACCAAGAATTGCTCGGGCAACAATTCAGGAATACCACCAACGTTTGAGGCCACACAAGGCAGCCCTCTAGCCATCGCTTCAATCAACGCTCGTGGCAAACCTTCGGTGCGCGACGGCATCACAAACACCTCAGCATCATCGAGATAACGAATCACATCGGCGTGGTTGATCGCACCGACAAACTCAAAATTGTTCGAACAGTGTTTTTGCGCGGCGAGTTGTTGCATTGAGCCCAAGAACCGGCCGGCCCCTAGCATGACGACTTTCAGCTCAACGCCTTGTTGTTTGAGCAGCCTAACGGCTTCAATCAATACATCAGGCCCTTTGTAGAGCTGCTCAAAGGAACCAACAAATACAAGCTTTGACGCATTGGCTGAATAATTACGTGGTAGCGCTCGTATGGATTCCTTTGGTAACTCAATATCAGAGCAACCTACCGAAATGTTGCCACTTGCCGTGTTATAGCGACGCTGCAGGTATTCTTGAGTCACATAGCAAGCTGCCGCTGCCTTCTTACAGATACGCTGCAAACTTAAATAAGTTGCCACGCCCAGCACTTTGTCAAACAAAGTGCCAGTGATCCCTGAATTGAATACATCGAGTGGATCGCCAACGACTTCGACAGCATATGGTTTCACTGGTTTAGCAAGAAAACAGGCGATACTGGCGGATTGAGAAGGGACTCGAAATATTGCCCCATCAGACTGACGTAATTGATGATGAATAACTCGCCGGATAGCGAACATATTTTTTAGCAGGCCGACGAAACCGACGTAATAGGGTAATGCAACGAACTCAACTTTATTGCCACTTGATAGACGCCAAGATGGATCGGTCTGTTCAACGTCAAGAATTCTAGCGACGACAGTAACGTGATCAAACACCTTTAAATAGCGAAGCCAGAACTCATATAAAAAGACACTGTCAGTCCAAACTTGGCCATCTGGAGTTCGATAAAACCTGAACTCACACGTTACAGCGAGTTTCATAGCGCGCCTTTAGAGTTTTTTCGAAACATTATCATTAGTGCGCCAGTTACAACAACTCCAAGAATTATTTGGACCGGCACATGAGCAAAGCTATTTCTAATCATGACAAACAGAGGCAATAAGCTCACACCAAGCAAGACATCTCCAACTAGAGTCGAACGCAGATTGTCCAACATAGCGAGTACCGCTCCGAATAATACGAAAAGAATGAACACCCCCGATTCACCGAAATTTATGTATGCTTCAGCGACAGGAGAAAAACCAATTGGCCCAGTCCTTTCAATCACTTTCACATTCAATAGTCGATGATCTTCTGCCGCAGGTAGTCGCTCCATCTGAGGAATGAGCAATGCTAGTTGCCTTTCAATAGGCGCCCAATAACTTGCCCCCATTAAAAGCTCATCGCCACTGCGACGCCATCGAATAACTTCATCAACTGCACGCAAACTAGATCCCATTTCAGCTACAGCATTTAATGGATTCATCGACATTTCCTGAGAGCCGCTGTAATCGCCAGAAACCCTCAAGTTCTTAACGATACCTGCGCTGATCAAAAAAACAATGATTGCCAAAACAAGCAAAGCGCCGTTCATTGGTTTACATTTTCGACCCAACATACAAGCGCCAACAGCAGAAGGAAACATTACTTCGCCCCTCAACCCAAGCTTAAAAGCAACGAGGGCCCAAATTGCAAACACGACGAAATAGCGGTTGCCAAAAGATTTGTCATAGCAAACCGTCAGCAATACCATCCCCAGCCCTATAAATAAGTAGATATACGTAAATAGCAACCCCACTATTGGCGTACTATCGACCACACTCAAATAGCTGCCATAAGAGGCAATGGCTCCAGTAGCAATTGCCACCATAAAGAATAAGACGACCACTGCAGAGACCATTAAACCGCCTATATCAAAAAGCTTCTTTTGATACTCTGTTGTATTTAGTGGGCCAGCTAATTGTTGCGGTTTAGTACAAACAACAACACCAATACCTAACGCTAAGAAAGACAAATTTATCAGGTGAATTGCATTGTAAGTTTCTTCACTTGAGAACCAGAAACTGATTTGATAGAGAATGTCTTCGTCAGTGATTCCACCCATCCCACTAGCTAAGATGAGTCCACCGTGGAAAACGCCAAAGGCAATAAAAAAAATAAAGCTAATAGACCAAACGCCTTTGGGGACAGTGTTAGCAATGATAAAGGCGGTGACCAACCAATTGAAATTAGTTATCACTTCAAGGTCTGCTCTTGATGTTTCAAACACATCAAAATACGAGGCGAAAACTAAAACGCTAATTGTCGCTAATACAAGGCCTGCAAGTAACTGTCGGCTTTGATCGTTAACTTCTATACGCGCCATACAATTGGTCTATATTGGCTTCTAGGCGAAAATCGCTAGACATAAATTCATTACGAGATTTCTCCTTATCCACCGGCTGTTGGATAAGTTCTTCAATCCTGCTAGACCAAAATTCCAGTGGTGCGTCTAATGGCACAGTAACCACAGTGTTCAATTGCCGTGATATTTCGACAATACCAGGGATCTCAGACCCAACAACAGGGGTTCCCAAACAAGCACTTTCAATAACTGCCCCGGGAAGACCTTCCCAAGCCGATGGAAACAACATCAGGCTTGAATGATAAACAAATGGGTAAACGTCAGCTTTCTCGCCCAAAAAGGTCACCCTATCAAAGCACTTGTAGCGCTTAAATATGTCTATCATCATCGACTTAATATGAGGGTCTTCTTTACCGATTAACACTAGCTGGGCATCGTCATTCTTTTGCGCGAAGTTGGAAAAAATATGAGCTAAGCCCTTATGGTTTTTTTGCTCATGCATACGCGCTACATTGACAATTACATCTTGTCCAGAATAGCCAGAAATGTATTTCGCCCAGAAATTCTTCTGGAATTCCGGTAACGCAATATCAAAGCCATTATAAATCACCGAAAACTTTGTGTTATCTCGCCAACTTGGTGGCCAAAATGCGTCCATAGCGCCCTGACAAACGGCTAAAATTTTAGACGCGGAGAGCAACAGTAAACGCCTCAACACAAAATCTCTAAGCTTACGGAAGGTTGATTTGTGCTGAACATCGTGAGTACTGCGAAAATGAGCAATTGTTGTGTTAATACCTACGATTTTAGCTAACGCTAGAATGATACCCGACACTAGAGAAACATGAGAATGAACAATATCATATTGGCCTTGGCGTAAAATTCGAATGAACTGAAAGGGAAATTTAGCCCCTAACTTGCAATAATGAATCTTACATCCTTGCTCAATAAGAGAGCTATCTAACACTCCCTTGGAGCCACTTAACACTAGGAAATCAAACTCCACGCCCCGTCGTTTCATGCCTTCTATACCAGAAATCGTCCGTAGCTCAGCGCCCCCTCTATTCATAATCCCAAAGACATGCAACACTTTTACTGACAACTTTTTTCTCTCTTTTCAAAGCAACTAATGACCGTGCGATTAATAAGCACAAAATAGCAAATCATCTCTACAGATACCGCGATTAACATCGCTAAACTAGCGCCAAGCAAATTGAGCGTCGGCACCAACAAAAAACAGCTTAGAGTCAAGGTGATAATACCGGCAGTATATATACGGGTTTGGAGACGAAACTCCTTCATAGAACTCATCGCAGTGCCAATGAAGATGTAACAGTAACGTAGCGCCGCTGCAGCCATAATAATCACTAACTCCAGGTGATAGTCTGCAATGGATTCGTTATATACGAATCTTAAAAGCCAAGATCCGAACAACCAACTGAAGATAATCGCACTGGCGCCAATAACTAAGCCCGATAAACACATCAGCCGAACTAATTGAGTGAACTCTGCTCGCTTATCATTAACGAAAAATCTGGCTAACCTTGGCGAGCAGGATTGAGAAATGCTATTAATGACGATAGCGCCAGCAACCATAAAGTAACTCAGCGTCGCAAAGTAACCTGCAGATTCTATGCTTATGTGGCTAGCTAAAAAGTAATTTGGGACGTTAAAAAACAAGGCAGATATAACTGCTGACACCGCCAACGTACGGTAACGAACGAAAAGGCCAAAAATAGCTTTAACTGACTTTGTCGCCAAGATATTTATCGGCAGCGATTCGGAATCATGCTTTGCTATCAGCTTTTTGAATAAGATGTATTCTAAACCGGTAAAAGTGATGGCATTCAGCAACCAAATTGTTAGGACATAATTGAGCTCAAAAGACGAGAAGCCACCAAGTAGCAACAGAGAAATGGAGAAAATCGATTTTAGCGAAACAATGACTGCAGACAGCTTAAAATATGATGTACGACGATAGTAGGCATGAATAAATTCAGACAAAGAATCAATATATTTGTAAAGTAGAATAATCAGAAAATATATTGGCTCTATAGCAGAAGGGGCCAAGCGAAATAGACAGTATGCAATCACTACGGCCGCCCCACCAACTAGCATTCTAGCTTGCCAGTAAGTAGACAACGAATAGTCCCAAGTGACGTCGACGACCAGCAGAGTACGAAGATTCAAACTAATTAATAAAAAAATAGGCGCACAAATAGAAAGGCTTAAAACGACTTGACCTAATTGCTCAGCACTAAACGTCTTACTCAATATGATTAAAAGTGCCCAATTCGACAACGCAAGTGAAGTATTAGCTATTAAGCTAAAAGCCGAGTCACTTTTAATCCCACCACTCATGTCTAACCCATCTCGCGGTAGGAATCAGTAGATCTTTTCTGCCGTATTATATAAAGAACGCCAAAACCTAAAATAAACATAAAGATGGTCGTAGGCTCAGGTATTGATTCTTTCGTTGCAAGGCGCATTGGCTGGATTAACTGTTTGTCGCGAACCAAAAAAGTACCAACCGAGTCTTTTCCATAAAATGGATTAGCTATTTCTGCGTTACTGATATACGTACTTTGCCCGCTATTACTATATCGAGAGCCACTAGATGCATCGGTGAAAGAATACGTCCCATTCTGAATTCGTGCAAAATACTGCTGTCCATCATCGCTACTATCGGAAAGAAAACCCAAACTATACATTGTGTTAACTTGTTCCAACAGAAGGTCATAGCGGCTGTCTCTACGAATGAAATACTCCCAAGTATCACCGAATAAGTTGACTAGCAGTTCTGGGCTTACCCGACCGAAACTAGAACTTGTCAGAAGTGCAAACCGTTGTTCAGGTGCTGATATACGATAATCAAGGCCCATCAACATATCGTTGAACTCTGTAGTTGATGCAACGCGCCACCCCTCAAACAATTGGCCTGCGGCAGTTTGTTCAACTACGGAATGATAAGACTGCCCTTCCGTATAAGTTAAAGAAAGCCACTCCAAACCATCGTCTCGATCATCTAGCACACCACTAAACTGAGAGAAAACGGAAGGTATGAGCGCCGCGCTGGTAGAAAAACTGGCGGGTACTGCAATTATTAAAAGTAATATTCTTATCATTCTCACTTAGAAGGCCCTACTACAAGCGACTGAGCATTTATTTTTGAATGCATAGTAAAGTTTCGCTGTAACTTGCCAGTAACAAGATAATTATGCAATAGAAATAGTGAGTTACTTTTTCCCTAATGTTGTTTTTGCCATAAATAGCACATCCAATCACTTATATTTACAAGGGATATTTATAACATACAAAGAAAAAGTTGAACTTTAAGACACTTGAGGGCGAAGCAGTCGAGCCCTTAAACGCAAAAAAGCCCGACTCTTTCGAATCGGGCTTTTGCTTTATTAGGTGCCTGGCGGTGACCTACTCTCACATGGGGAAGCCCCACACTAC
>NZ_JACXAF010000019.1 GCF_014773395.1 Neiella litorisoli
GTCACGCTTAGTACCACGCAGAAGAACACCTACGTTCTCACCCGCACGGCCTTCGTCAAGAAGCTTACGGAACATTTCAACACCAGTACAAGTAGTCGTAGCAGTCTCTTTAACACCTACGATTTCTACTTCGTCACCAACGTTAATGATACCGCGCTCTACACGACCGGTTACTACAGTACCACGGCCTGAGATTGAGAATACGTCTTCAATTGGCAGCAAGAATGGCTTGTCAATGTCACGCTCTGGCTCTGGGATGTATGAATCCAACGCTTCGGCCAACTCAACAATCTTGTCTTCCCACTCTTTCTCGCCTTCAAGCGCTTTCAGAGCTGAACCTTGAATCACTGGCAAGTCATCACCTGGGAAGTCGTACTCAGACAGAAGTTCACGAACTTCCATTTCTACCAGCTCAAGCAACTCTTCGTCATCTACCATGTCACACTTGTTCATGAATACGATGATGAAAGGTACACCAACCTGACGAGACAACAGGATGTGCTCACGAGTCTGTGGCATTGGGCCATCAGTTGAAGCAACTACCAAAATCGCGCCGTCCATTTGAGCAGCACCGGTAATCATGTTTTTCACGTAGTCAGCGTGACCTGGGCAGTCAACGTGCGCGTAGTGACGAGACGGAGTGTCGTACTCTACGTGAGAAGTTGCGATGGTAATACCACGCTCACGCTCTTCTGGAGCGTTATCGATTTGTGCGAAATCTTTTGCTTCACCACCATATACTTTTGCAAGTACGTTAGTGATAGCCGCTGTCAAAGTGGTTTTACCGTGGTCAACGTGACCGATGGTGCCCACGTTTACGTGCGGTTTACTACGTTCAAATTTTTCTTTAGCCATTAGAATGGACTCCGTTTTAGAAAAGTTGAGTGGGCAAATAAAGCCTCAACAGCAATAACCGGCGTCATCACCGGCAATTGTTCTTCATCAGCTTGAGGGAGCGTAACAAGAGAAAGAGTGGTGCTGATAGGCAGATTTGAACTGCCGACCTCACCCTTACCAAGGGTGCGCTCTACCAACTGAGCTATATCAGCACTGAATTCTCGCTGGAGCGGGTAGTGGGAATCGAACCCACATCATCAGCTTGGAAGGCTGAGGTAATAGCCATTATACGATACCCGCAAGTGCCTTAGAGGCTACCTCAAACCGCAAAATAAATGGTGGAGGGGGAAGGATTCGAACCTTCGAAGGCGGAGCCGTCAGATTTACAGTCTGATCCCTTTGGCCACTCGGGAACCCCTCCACGCGTCGACAAGTATCAAGCCTAAGCTCGTTGTTACTGCTTGTGCGGCTTCAAGCCACTACTTGTAACAAGCACCTGTCGTTCAGTGCGGAGCGCATTCTATATAAGGGATTTTGGCAGTGCAACACCTTTTTCAATATTTCCGACATTTTCTGAATTACTGTGCATAGTTCGTACAAAACCACAATTTTTGACGACATTCAGATCGCTTCGGCGTAACAATGCAGGCCTTTGAACACCAAATCAGGGATAATCTGTACGTTTCCGGTTAACGCTGGCGCCAACGCTTCGGCATCACCACCGGTCAATAATACCGTTGGATTCACCCGCGATACCTTAGCCAATAGCGAACAGGCTTGCGCAACAGCGCCGCTGACAGCATGTAGTGCGCCGCGGCTCATTGCATCACTAGTGGTAACACCAAACCCTACCTTGAATTGACTAGCCGCAACATTCAACTTCTCAGAGCGCTGCATCAATGATGCTCGCATCAGTGTCAGCCCCGGTACGATCCAGCCGCCAACATGGCTGCCCGCTTCATTCATTGCATCAATGGTGACCGCCGTGCCCGCATCAACGACCACACACGCTTGTTCAGTGACTTGGCGAGCTGCAACTAGTGCCAGCCAGCGATCGATGCCCATCTGGTGGTAGTCAGCATAACCATTCACCACACCAAAATTTGCTGGCTCAGTAGCCACCCGCTTGAGCGGAATACCGGCAGCAACAGCCGCATCCATCAGTCGTCGTTCAATTGGTAGCGGCGCAACAGACGCCATACATATAGTAGAAGGATTTAACTTAGCGAAGAGTGCAGCAATGTCATGGTCATAATCCCAATACACCGGCTGCAGTAATTGACCTTTTGCAACCATCACTAACTTGCCGCGGGTGTTGCCCAAATCAATCAACAGCATCAACTGGCCTCACACTAATTTCGCCGCCAAAATAGCTACGCCGTCCTTGCTCGTTTTCGATTACCAGTGCGCCTTGACCATCGACGCCGCGACAAATACCCGCCACTTGATGATCGCCCATCAGCAGGCGAATCGCTTGGTCAGCAAACACATCATGCCTCGACCAATCTGCCAAACATTGTTGCAAACCGCCGGACTCAAATTCGTTTAAGCATTCAATCAATGTGCGATAAAGGCCTGCCGCAATCTCAGTGCGAGAGGGTAACGGTGTCAACCACTGACTTAATTCCGTCCATGGTTGGTCGATCGCCGCGGTGGTCGAGCTGGGTAACTTAATATTGAGACCAACGCCAATCACAGCGGCTCCCTTACCATCTTTGCCTGACTCCAATTCGACCAAGATGCCCGCGACTTTTTGCTGCTTTATATAGATGTCATTGGGCCATTTGACCTGTGCCGGAGCTCCAAGTGTGACCAACCAGCGCGTCAGAGCTAAGCCAATCGCCACACTCAGCCCCATTAGCTCTGACAGATTATGCTCGGATCGCCACCAAACCGAACAGTAAAGGGCCCCACCAAAAGGAGATTGCCATGCTCGACCTCGGCGCCCGCGCCCTGCACTCTGGCATTCAGCAAAACAAACGCTGGCGCTCGCTGGTGTTTGAGGTTGGCGGTTGAGCCAAAACTGGTTGGTGGAATCGATTAACGGAAAAACATGCAGCTCTGCGCCGTCGGGTCGGTAGCACTCGGTGAGCGCCGCCAGCTTTGTAACGTCGATTAAATCTAATGATGTTGCTAGTTTGTAGCCTTTCCCTTTGACCACATAAATATCAACACCCAGTTGTTGTAACTCTGAGATATGCCGAGCAATGGCTGATCGGCTGATCGCTAGATGCTCGGCTAGCTCGGTCCCAGAGATAAATCGCTCAGCGCTCAGCTGCTCGAGTATGGTCCGTTTACTTTCAAAGGCAGGTTTGCGCATAAGCCTGCTCCAATGTCAGCTCGCTGTGGGCTCCCAAAAAACGCACTTCCGGTATCAGTTCAATGTCATAAACCTGAGCCACCTGCTGTTTAATCTGCCAAGCCAATGACACCACATCCTTCACCTGGGCATTACCGCGGTTGACGATAACGAGCGCCTGATGTTGGTGAACAGCTGCGCCACCAACCCCCTTGCCTTTCCAGCCCAACTGATCAATCAGCCAAGCAGCAGGGACCTTGACTCCACCAGCCACTTGAAAGCTCGGCATATTGTCATATTGCCGAGCCAATTGAGCAGCATGCTGGTTCGTCACTGTCGGGTTTTTAAAAAAACTGCCGGCGTTGCCGAGCAACTTCGGATCGGGCAATTTCGCCTCGCGAATGGCAACAACTTGCGCCATCACTTGCGCTGGCGTCAGCCCTTGCTGCTGGGACAATGACTCCAGGCCGCTATAGCTAAGTTTCGGCTGCCACTGTTGAGGTAGCACTAAACCAACTGCAGTGATTAACCACTCAGATGCATCTGGGGTTTTGAAAACGGAGTGTCGGTAGCCAAATAGGCAATCTTCGGCGGTGAGCCGGCGGTGCTCGCCCGTTGCCCAGTCAAAGATATCGACATAGCGACAAAAATCGGCAAGCTCAACACCATAGGCTCCAATGTTTTGCACCGGGGCGGCCCCAACTGAACCGGGGATCAGAGCGAGATTCTCAAGCCCTCCAATCTCCTGAGCAACCAGCTCGGTCACCAATTGATGCCAGTCTTTGCCCGCCAGAACATGACAAAGTACAGCATCAGTGGCATGTTCCAGCGTTACCTGCTGACCAACAAATTTAACGATCGGCCGCTCGATCGGCTCGACAAAAATGGTATTGGCGCCTTCCCCAAGCCAATAGGGCTTTTGTGTCATACTGGCTCGCAACTCAGCTAATTGAGCGACATCGTTAACCTGATGGAACTTGCTGGCGCTCTGCGGCAAGCCAAAGCTGTGATAAGGCTGCAAATCTATCGTTGCGGGCTGAGACAAGGTGAACATACTCTCGATAAACAATTCCGCCATTATAACGGCTTTTGTTCTCGCTTCAGCTAAAAAGTCCTCTAGCTTTCATGCTGTTATCACAGATTGCCCTTCTCTCTGGCTTATCTTGGTGTAGACTCAGTGGAGATTAAATCACCAAGGACAGGACCGTGTTGCCTTCCCTGACTTCCACATTAACAGTCGTGTTTCGAGCAGCTCTACTGGCAGGGGCTTGTTTAATCGCGCCAGTGTTCGCTGGCCCAGATAATATGCCAAGTCAGAGTCAAGTGATTCACTCGGAGCCATTTCATATCGAAATCAATCGCACTGGGCGCATCGATTTTCGCTATATCACCAACCTGTCTTTCAAAACTCCGGGATTTGTCGACATCCTTTACGCCGATTCGGGCCAACGAATCTATGCCGGCGACACGATTGCTACCATTGAATTGACCGATCTAATGGCGACCAAAGCCAGCATTACGGCTCGTCATCAAAAGTCTCATCAAGACTTACAACGGGCTCGTCAGCTCTACCGAGACAAAACGGTATCAAAAGACTTTCTCGAACAAGCAGAAACAGATGCAGTGCAAGCGCAAAGTGAAATGGAGCAGATTGATTACGATATCAGGAAAGCGACCATCGTTGTGCCGTTTGATGCGGTCGTGGTATCGCGCTTAGTGCAACCGGGAGAACAAGTATCGTCAGGCTCTCCGGTTTTTTCTGTCGCATCAACCGATCCCAAGAACTTAGTCGTTCGACTCAATCTGACACAAAACGAAATTTCTCAGGTCGAGTTGCAAATGCCTGTGGTAATTAGCACTCCCGAGCAACAGACATTCAACGGAAAAATTATTGCTATCAGCGCTATTGCTGATGCCAGCACAGGACTGTATGAAGTCGAAATTGCCGTTGATTTTGACCAACGGCGAGCATTACCTGGGCAGTGGGTGCAAGCGTCGATTGGCGTGACCCGACAACAACCCAGCTACCGTATTCCAATCGTTGCACTGGCCGCAGTGACAAACGGAGAAGCAAGTTTCGTCATCGATTCGGGTAATGGCTATGAGCTGCGCCAGTTCCCCATCATTCATATGGACCAACAATCTATCTACATCCCTGCGACTGACAATCAAATACGTGTCGTAACCAGAGGCTGGGATCGCCTGCTCAATCAGTTGGAGCAATAGCCATGTGGTTACCTAATGCGGCATTAAGGAAGCCGCAATTCACTTGTATCATTGTTTTGTTAGCGGTTGCACTCGGGGTCATGTCCTATTTCAGCATGCCGCGCTCGGAAGATCCGCAATTCGATTTGCCCATTACATTAATCGAAGCAGTCTACCCCGGCGCTTCCCCCCTTGATGTCGAGACCCTTGTCGTTGACCCAATAGAACAAGCGGTAGCTGAATTAGAAGACATCAAAAAAATTGATACCTCGATTCACAACGGCGGCACACGCATGGAGGTGACGTTTATATACGGCACCGATCCCGATGAAGGCTTTGACGATATTCAACTCGCCATTGCCAATGTGCGCGATCGCTTACCACCAGAAACTCAGCTGTTTGTTGAAAAAGCATCGCCAACCAGCGTTAGCATTTTGCAGTACGCGTTGTCGACCCAGCCGATGGACTACAAAGCAGTATCAGTTGCCTCTGAACAACTGCAAAAACGTTTAGAGCAACACCCTGAAGTTCGAAAAGCAGAACGTTGGGGGCTGCCCGAGCAAATCGTTGAAGTCTCGGTATTGCCAGAACGACTCAAGCAATATGGCTTGAGCATCAATCAGGTATCACAAGCACTGACTTCACGGGCAGACAACATCACCCCTGGATTCGTTGACGCCAGTCAGCGACGCTTTAATGTCAATGCTAGTGGCAATTACAAAAACTTAGATGAAGTGCGGCGCACGGTGGTGCTTCGCGGTGATCACTCGCCGATCACTGTATCCGATGTTGCTCATGTTGCTTACGCATCGGATGAACCGACCTATTTGGCTTATTACAACGGCAAACCTGTAGTGTACTTAACGGTGCAACAAGCCGAGGGCGGCAACATATTCGACTTAACTGAACTATTGGAACAGGAAATCAAAGACTTCCAGCTTGTCGCCGGTGAAGAGCTCATAGTTGAACGCGTTTTCCGGCAATCAGATAGCGTTGAAACTCGCGTAAACGGCTTCTTTGAGAATCTTGCTCAAGGGTTGATTCTGGTCGCCATTTTATCCTTTTCGTTTCTCGGGCCACGCGCGTCATTGTTAATCACAATTACCGTGCCATTGTCGTTTGCTATTGCTATCGGCCTATTGGACATGACTGGCTTTGGCCTTGAGCAAATGTCGATTGTCGGGTTGATTATTGCACTTGGTTTGCTTGTTGATGATGCAATCGTAGTGACAGAAAGTGTTCACCGCTCCATTGGTTCCAATCGTTCGGCCATTGAAGCCGCTCAGCACGGCGCAAGCCGAGTGGGCGCTGCGAGTACCATTGGCACGTTAACAACGGTCTTTGCGTTTCTGCCGATGTTGCTGTTGCAAAGCTCCAGCGGCGATTTCATGCGTTCCATGCCAGTGACTGTTAGTTTGGTATTAATCGTTTCATTGCTACTCTCGCTCACCCTGACGCCATTAATGGCAAGCAAACTGATGGTCGCTGCGGCTCCGAAATGGTCGCTACAAAACCTGGTCGATCATTTTGCCTTCCGTCAATACAACCGCTTACTGGTACCAATACTCAACCACCGCTGGCTGACCTTAGCTGCCTCTCTTGTGGTGCTAATTGCTGGCTTCAGTTTGTTTCCCAAAATCGGCGTCGCTTTGTTTCCCAAAGCAGAGAAGCCGATGCTGCTTGTCGATATTCAAGCGCCTCCGAACACGGCGTTGCATGAAACGGACGACATTGCTCATGAAGTAGCTGAGATGTTGCGCAATTCTGAGGGAGTTGAAGCTCTCGCGATAAACGTTGGTAATGCCAACCCTCGGATTTATTACAATGAAATCCCCCGCCGGGGCCACAGCAATTACGCCCAACTATTAGTCACGCTAACTGAATATGATGACAGCAAGGTCAACCAACTGATTGGCAACTGGCGGGACATGTTTGCCGGTTTTCCGTTAGCAAATGTCACCGTTAAAGAATTTCAGCAGGGCCCCGTTACTGATCCGCCAATTACACTCCGTTTGATTGGTGACGATGTGGCCAAAGTCCGGCTTGTCGCTAGTGATTTAGAGGCCTTTTTGCGCAGCACAGAGGGAGTGGTCAACATTCGCAATGACATAGGTGAAGCGCAAATCGAGCTGGACTTGAATATTCAGTTCGACGTTTTAGCCCTAACCAATGTTGATGTCGCCGAGTTTGATCAGACCTTGAAAACTATTTTGACGGGTAGCCAAGTGGGTGTTCTCAAAGATCAACTAGGAGACACTTATCCCGTTAAAGTGAAAGGGTTATCGCCTAGCTTTGACGAGCTTGCACAAGTCGATGTAACAACAAGAGAAGGCCAGCTAATACCGCTCAATCAATTCGTTAGTGCAAACTTGCAAGAGGGACACCCTAAGTTCTTCCACTTCCAGAAAGTTCGCAGCAGTAAAGTCTCTGCCGACGCTGCTGCGGGCTTTAGCGTTGCACAGCTAACTAAGCAAGCAGTAGATTTTCTCCATGCCTACCCGATGCCCGCTGGCGTCCGGTTTGAAGTTGGAGGAGAGGAAGAGTCTCGCAACGAGAATTTCTCTGGGCTAAGCCATGTCATGCTCATTGCCGGCTTAGGGATTTTTGCATTACTCGTCTTCCAGTTTCAGAGTATTGTTCAGCCGGTGGTGATCTTCGCCTCCATTCCATTTGCAGTTGCAGGTGCCGTGGCTTGCTTGTACCTCACTGGCTTTAGCTTTTCGATCATGGCATTTGTCGGCCTGATCAGCTTATTTGGTATTGTTGTCAACAATGCCATTATTTTGCTTGATACGGTCAACTACAATATGCGAGCGGGCCACTCGGCAATGAATGCGGTAGTGGCTGCAAGTGCAACTCGTCTCACACCAATTATCTTAACCACATTAACCACCATAGTTGGGCTACTGCCACTGACCTTGCTCGGTGGTAAACTTTGGGCGCCGTTGGGCTGGGTGATTATTGGTGGTTTGGCGGTGTCAACGCTGTCCAGTTTGTTAGTGGTTCCGGTACTGTCGTATCTAGTTGTTCGGAGAAGAAATCAGACATGAGCCAACTCGTTGGTATGTGGGGCTACGGATTAGCCGCGCTGAGTTTTCTGTTCTTATTCTTGTTGGTGCTGACCACTCGGCAACGCTCGTTGCCAAAAAGCTGTTTGCTGCTGGCATGTGGTTTGACGGCAATATGGTCTGCCATTGCTGCACTCCAGCTATACAATGGCATGTCACTGCACCTAGTCCTTGCATTAGACACACTCAAAAACGGTGTTTGGCTGCTACTGCTCACTTCTGCATTATCGGAATCGCAACGATGGCGGGATTTGTTCACGCCATTGCCGCGAACAATTGTTGCTTTCGTTCTTGTGTTTACCGCCATCGCGGAGCTGTTTCAACACCAAGTTGACTGGATGTCGGCCAGTACTTTTTTAACCCTGCACCTCGTGCAACCGGTATTAGCATTGTGGTTAATTGAGCATTTATATCGACAAACACTGCCTGAGCAAAAATGGGCGATCAAACCTCTTTGCCTTGGCTTAGGCATGGTGTTTGTTTTCGATTTCGTTTTATTTTCCAACGCCGCGTTGGCCCAATCACTACCAGTGGAATTCTGGAGCGTACGCGGTTGGCTACATACCGCGGCAACACCCTTGATACTGTTAACTGCCCGCCGTTCACAACATTGGTCAACTCGGGTTTTCGTATCTCGCGAGATTATTTTTCATAGCACACTGCTCATGGCAGCAGGCGGCTATTTAGTGCTCATGGCGCTAGCAGGCTATTACATTCGTTATATGGGAGGCAGTTGGGGTGGCATCGCTCAGATAGCCTTCTTCGCTTTGGGCGGACTAGTGCTCGCCAGCCTATTCCTATCAGACCGACTAAGGAGGCGAGTCAAGGTATTCATTACCAAGCACTTTTTTGCCAATAAATACGAATATCGCGATGAATGGATGAAATTTGCCGATGTTTTCAGTCATGACGTCAATTCACTACCGCAGGTTGCGATACAAGCGATGGCGCAGCCATTTGCCAGTGAACAAGCAATATTGGCAGTCAAAACAGGTAAAGAGTTTGAGGTCCTTGCGCAAATTGGCTCGAACCAACAAGCCAACCAACAAGCGCTGCATGCGACAATCAATCAAGTTGCTCCGCTGGTCATTCAACATGATTGGATCCTCGACGTCGAAGAATTGAAGTCACCCGATGAACACCTGCCATTTGAGCTTGATAGCAACACAACCGCTGCACTTGAGCCGTATCGCTTAATCGTGCCTCTTGATAAAGGCGCCGGTGTCGACGCAGTTTGTATGCTCTCGCAACCACAAAGCAGTGAGAACATCGACTGGGAAGACCGCGACCTGATGAAAGTCATCGCACGCCAGCTCACCGTTCATCTAAAGCTCCAGCAAGCCAACATGGCGCTGGCTGAAAGCCAACAGTTCGACACCTTCAATCGAATGTCCGCTTTTCTTGTCCATGACTTAAAGAATGTCTTAGCACAGCTGCAATTATTAACCCGAAATGCTGAGAGGCATAAGCATAATCCAGAATTTGTCGATGATGCCTTTGCCACAGTCGAAGATGCGTCAAACCGATTAAACCGGATGCTCGAGCAACTTCGTCAAAAACGAATTGAGGGCGAGAATCAACGTTCTTTTGACGCGGTAACCAGCATTCAAGCCGTTGTCGCAAGCTGTCAGGCTAGAATGCCAAGTCCTTTATTTTCAACGACAGTCAAGTCAGTTGTGCTAACGGCCAACCAAGAACGATTCGAAAATGTTCTGAGTCACTTGGTGCAAAACGCCCAAGATGCCACTCCTAGCAACGGAACAATCGAATTATCACTGACGACGAGCTCTACCGAGCTGCATATTTCAGTTAAAGATACAGGTTTAGGCATGACACAAGAGTTCATCAGCACTCGCTTGTTTAAACCCTTTGATACAACAAAAGGTAATGCCGGCATGGGAATTGGTGCATATGACGCGAAGAAGTTCGTGGAGCAATTACAAGGCCATCTAACGGTCACCAGCGAACCGGGAGTAGGCACTGAATTTGTCATGACCATCCCTATACAGGCCAATTAGATCCAAGCATAATGCTCACAAATTGATAAGGAAATGGACGATGTCAATGGAACCGTTGCTTGTTGTCGAAGACGATCCAGGTATCCAAAAGCAGCTCAAATGGACTTTCACCGACAATGAAGTCATTGTTGCCGGCGATCGCGAATCTGCCATTGCCGCACTGCGCCGCCACGAGCCTAAAGTCGTTACTTTGGATTTGGGATTACCCCCCGATGAAGCCAATGCCAGCGAAGGTCTAGCGACACTCCAAGAGATCCTCGAGCTTGCCCCTAAAACCAAAGTCATTGTGATCACCGGCAATGACGACAAAGATAACGCGCTCAAAGCCATTGCAATGGGCGCATTGGACTTTTATCAAAAGCCGATCGATGCCGACACCCTCAATGTTATTGTCTCGCGAGCGTTTTTCGTCGCCGGAGTCGAGCAAGAAAATGAGCGTTTACGAAGCTCTTCGCTGGATGACAATGGCTTTATCGGCAACAGCCCTCAGGTTCAACAAGTCAGTCGCATGGTTGACCGAATTGCCCCGACAGAAATCACCACCTTGCTGTTGGGAGAAAGTGGCACAGGTAAGGAAGTACTCGCTCGCGCTATTCATGAACGCGGACCTAGGGCTGACAAACCATTCATTGCCATCAACTGTGCGTCCATTCCTGAAACTTTGTTAGAAAGCGAATTATTCGGCTTCGAGCGCGGCGCGTTTACTGGCGCTCATAAACAAACCAAAGGCAAAATCGAATGTGCCAATGGCGGCACCTTGTTCTTAGATGAAATAGGTGACATGCCCTACCCGTTGCAAGCCAAGATTCTGCGCTTTTTGCAAGAGAAGGTTATCGAGCGATTGGGCGGACGCCAAGAGATCGCTGTCGACGTCAAAGTGATCTGCGCCACCCACCAAGATTTGCAAGGTATGGTAGCCGAGAAGAGCTTTCGTGAAGATTTGTTCTACCGTATCAGTGAAGTGACCATCAATATCCCACCGCTGCGCGAACGAGGTGAAGATATCTTGTTGTTGTCGAGAGCATTTTTACAAACTTTTAGCCAACAATTTGGCCGTAAAATCAGCGGATTTTCCGAAGAAGCCAATAGCGCGCTGATGGCTCATCGCTGGCCTGGCAATATCCGTGAGCTACAAAATAAAATTAAGTCCGCCGTGATCATGGCCGATGGTAAGCAGGTCACCGACATCGATTTGGCCTTGATGCCGAGTTCGCAACAAACTGAACAACAACCGCTCAATTTAAGGCAAGTTCGAGAAGCCGCTGAAAGTCAAGCCATTTCACGTGCGATTACTCGCTCAGAAGGAAATATGTCCAAAGCTGCTGAATTATTAGGCGTGACACGCCCGACATTGTATGCTTTGATGGACAAATACGGTATGGAAAAACCGTAGAAAAAGTGGGCTGTCAGAGTTTTTTACATTGGCTCTCACCGCAGGATCGCGAATCAGCTAAGACAAAACTCTTAAATTAATAAAGCCTTTAAAAAACAGCCTAATGCAGAAAAATAGTTTTTTCGGCCTATTTTTTGCATTATTGCTAGTTCAGTTTTTCAAATTTTGTTTTGCTAGACAGTCGCGAGCCACAGTTTTCAAACTTGAGCCCGGCGGTAAGGGGTCAACGATGGGCATAGACAACAAAACTCAACAGTCGACGGATATTGGAAATTCAGAAATGGACAACACATCAACCAAATCGTCATCCAATGCGTTTGGGCGTCGCAAGTTTTTAAAGAAGACCTCTATCGGGGTTGCTTTGAGCACTATTCCTGCGAAATCCATTTGGGCTTCTGGCAATGGCAACTTAATTGGTTCAATTCAAGCTTCCGCAGGCTCAGGCTGGAGCCCATGTGGTATTGCTCTGTATTCTCATGGTGGTTGGAAAAATCACTACAGCAGTTATTCTGATGCAGTCCTTTTTGGCGATGCTTTCCCATCGGGCTTTGTGGTAACCAAAGATGGCGACACCATAGGCTTGGATGACAAGTTTGTTTACGAAAAGGCTAAAGGCCACAACCCAGAACAATATGTGGACCAATTAAGAAACGCCACATTAACCGAGGTAATGGGGGCTGAAAGCTTAATCGTAAATGTGTTCGTGCAAATCTGCGCTATTTACTTAAATGCAAAGTATCACGTTGAAGCGCCAGAGCTAGACATTGAATTTCCAGTTTATGGCCCAGGAAAACCTTTCGAGAGCCTAGCTGCGCTGGCATCATGGCTGTTGCTAAACTCACTCGATATCGAAGGCCAACCCAACACTAAATTCGGCAAAGCCTTGAGCGAGTTGATCGACAACAATCACGCTCCGAGTACCTGTAGCTAAGACGTGCAAAGTTTCGGTATATCAACCGACGTAAAGCTATATTCGTTTTCTGACGGGAGCGGCATAGCTTTTTATAATTTGATTACAGGTGAAACAACCTCTATCTCCATGACGCAAGAGCAATTTTTTGCGATGTGCGAACTTGGGAATTGTTCGGAGTCACCTAGCGAACAAAGCTTACTTAAACAACTTATCGAGCTTGAAGTGCTCACTCCTCAGCCGAATGTCTAAAAAATTCTTTTTGGATACCAGCCCCTTTGCTTTTTGCATTTCGACCAACTCATCGTTAGTCGAGCACAACTTGCAAACTATTTATAGTTCACTGCTCACTCCCTATGACGGCCAGCAGAGCGACTACTACGTGCAACTCAACGCAGGCAAAGGCCTGAGGCGTGTATTTCGTCGGCAAGCTCACTTTTTTACTGATCAATATGAGCCTTTTTCGCCACTATCAAGTGAGCAGGGTTATGCGCTCCTCGAGTGGGGCATGAACTACACCATCGCTGCCAATGAGATGCAGCATGTTATCGTCCATTCAGCCGTGCTAGCAAAAGAAGACAAGGCAGTGCTCTTCCCTGCCCCCCCAGGCTCGGGCAAAAGTACATTGACTTGCTACCTAGCGAACAATGGTTGGCGTCTGTTGTCCGACGAGATGGCTCTTGTCGTGCCCAATTCAAATACGGTTGTACCTTATGTTCGACCAATATGCCTAAAAAACCAATCCATCAGTTTGGCGAAGAATTGGTTTAATGATGGTGCATTCTCATCAATTGCTCCGGCGACCCACAAAGGGGATGTCATCCATCTATCACCCCCTCAAGCTTCGTGGGACGCTCGACACCAACCAGCTCAAATAGCGGCCATCGTGTTTCCGCAGTATCGACCTGATATCGCTCTGGATATCTATGCACTGGATAAACAGCAGAGCTTTATGCAACTAGCGGAAAACGCGTTTAACTATGGCGTGGTTGGTAGTGTCGGTTTCGACACCATTACACAGCTTGTTGAAAAATCGGCTTGTTTTGAGGTTCACTACAATAGCCTCAAAGAAGTCGAAGCATTTCTGACTGAAGAGCTAATGGCCTGATGGAAAAAATATCGCCACAATTGCTGATAGCGTTGTACACCGATCCGCAGTCTGCGTTGTCACTGACATCAAGCCAATGGCAGTCAGTTATCCTAGTTTTACGTCATCACTCGCTGCTTGCACGGTTTAGGATCGTTTTTGAGCAATGTCAGATCCTTCAACTATTGCCAGATTATGTCCAGCATCATTTGAGCAATTCGATGAAGCTTGCAGAAAAGCAACGCCAACAAATTTTCTATGAAGCCAGCAAGCTAAAAAATTCCATTCTGCTCGATGACATCCCCGTGGTTTACCTTAAAGGCGCAGCCTACACTTTGTCTAAGCTAACAGCTGGCAACGGGCGCATCTACAGCGACATCGACATACTGGTAGATAAGCATAATATTGCTTCAATGACCCAAAAACTGTTCGTTTCTGGTTGGATGGGTAAAGACATCAGCCCGTACGATCAAAAATACTACGACAACTGGATGCATGAAATTCCGCCGCTTTATCACTCTTCTCGAGGAACAAACCTAGATATTCATCATAATTTAGTTCCCATTGTTTCTGGTCGCTCTCCCGACATCTCGGTGTTTACTAAAGATGTGCAGACCACAGATGAAGGTCACGACTACTTGTCTCCGCCTGCGTTACTGCTCCACAGTATTGCTCACCTATTCTTTAACGAAGACTATGACAATGCTTTTCGCGACTTGATAGATATGGATTTGATTATTAGAGAAAAGGGCGACGATGAATTCTGGCAACGACTGCTGGAGCTAGCACAGCAAGCTGGTTTTTTATTCGAGGTAAAATTGGCGTTGCGTTATCTCACCAGAATATTTGCGACCCCCCTTCCAATAGAAGTAGTCCAAAAGCTTCAGTTAAAAAACAGTTGGAGGTTGCGATTATTAGACTTCACATACAGCAGAGCGCTATTGCCAAATCACCCGCTAGTTGAATGCGATTTTCAAGGTATGGCAAATTTGACGGCATTTTTGCTTGGACACTCTCGAAAAATGCCTGTTCACGTGCTCGCCTACCATTCTGCTCACAAGCTCTATCAACACTTAACTAAGCTACTACTGGGTTTAGACCCTAACAAGCAGTAGCCTCCTCAACCGTCATTCTGCGTCCTTTTTCTTGGTCGCTATTAATTTGTCTAAATAACGAATAATTTTAATCTTACGCTGAATCACCTGATCGAGCACATGACCAACATCGATCAGAATTTGCTGGATCTCGGTAGCGGATAAGTTAAGTGTATTTTCACTCGATTCGTTACTTTCTTGTTGATGCTGGGAGCCGGAGATTAATGACGCTGCAGTCGTTCTACCTGACTGCAAAGAACCCGATAGCTCCTCCCCCATTTCATTGATAACGGATTGAACATCCTTTATCGATATTGTGGAGAGATCCTCCAAGAACGCATAAAGAAACAAGCGATCGGCAAAGATATTGATTTTCCTTGGCACGCCGGCAGCGTATTCGGTGATTTTCTCGAAAATATCTTCTTGTAGTGCAGGGTTTCCTTGCCAGCCAGCTTGAGTCAAGCGATGCTCGATATACCCCTTTACTTCCTCAGCATTAAATGGCCGCAAGTGACATGAGGCAATAATTCGCTGCCTAAACTGCTCCATCTCAGGTAGTTCGATAATTGGTTTGAGCTCTTCTTGCCCCAATAGAAAACTTTGGATCAGCGGCCGGTCATCCAACTGAAAGTTAGACAACATGCGCAGTTCTTCGACGGTCTCTGCGGGTAAATTTTGCGCCTCGTCAACGACCAGCAAAGCGCGCTTTCCCTGCCGATTGAGTTGATGCAAATACTGCTCGAGCTTGCGTAAGATCTCGGCCTTTCCGAGGCCCTCAACTTCGATGTTGAACTCTGCTGCAACTAACTGAACAAGTTCTTCTGGGTTGAGTTTAGTCGTCGATATTTGGGCGGGAACAATGCTGTCATCTAATGAGGCCAACAAACTACGCGCGATGGTCGTTTTACCTGTACCAATGGGCCCAGTGACAACAATGAAGCCTTCACCTTGTGATAAACCATAATGGAGGTAAGCGACCGCCCGATCGTGATGCGCACTTGAAAAGAAAAACTTAGGGTCCGGACTGAGTTTAAAAGGCTTATCAGTCAGACCAAAATGATCTTCATACATGAGCTTAAAAACTCTTATTTAGATTGATATAGGCTCGATTTTCCTCATAGCCAAAATCATCTTCATTTGAGCTTCTGTCGGAGAATTGGTAACCATACCTCAAAGACAAGGACTGGAGGAAAGAGTGACTTAGAGATAACTCAAAACGTCGATAGTAGTCGTTTTGCTTTTGCTGATCGCTATCATCAAATTGATATTTGTTATAACGGAAAGAACTTGAGAACTGGGTTGTCCTCGTCAAACTCCGCGTATAAGACAGCGTGGCACCATAGGTATCGTCATTCAGCGTTTGGCCATCGGAATCGTTACGTTCTCTGCGAGTAGATGTAAGCGAGAGCGACACTGAACTGCGCTTCATTTTCAGCGAAGAAGTCCAATCAAGCACTTTACGAAGCGAATAATCTTCAATAATTTCATCTTCAACGAAAAAGTCTCGTTCAAAACTGGTCAGCTCTTCACTGTATCTCACAGTGTTGGTCATCCGTTTGCTTTTGTGCTGTATTAAAACATCATAAGAGTTGCCAAATACGCGCTTCGAATAGCTACCTTTGATTTTAGTGTTCCGAGAAGGGTTTAAGTCTACTTTACCACCCCAGCTGTCATTCCCCTCGCCTTCCACAACGAAATTATAATTAAGCTCAACGAAAGATTTACGGTCTATGTAATAGCGCAACCCAGGACCAACTCGGCCAAAGGTACGATCGCGATCTTCGCCATCGTCAAAACCTTTTTCTTCGTATTTTTCCCAATTGTAATTAACTGTCGGTGCAAAACCATACATTTGCGCAATAGCTAAATTACCATTCACTCGATGAGACTGATTGTTGCGAGAACCACCCCGAGCGTCGTCCTTTTGGAAGTTATAGTTGGTGGACCAAATGTAATTAGTTACCCGAGAACCTTGTCCTAAAGAGACGCCAGCTCGGTAGCCATAACTGTTACCTTGGTCATCTGAAGCGTCTCGAATACTGGCACCTGCGTTGGCCCCAAACGACAGGTATCCTCTGCCACCGTTGCTATATGACAGGTTCGTACTAGCGTTACGGTTAGTAACTGTGTCGCCAGTTAAAATGTCGTCGTTCGCATCTCTGCGGCGAGATCGGGCAACATTATCCACTTTGGCTTCTGCGTTCATCGCGAAACCACTTTGGCCAAAGCGCTTGTTGGCTGAAAATTGAAGCGAATTGTAATAAGAGTTACGGTCAGAATCGTGGCTGTACATGGCTCGCGTACCACGATAGTTGAGACTTAAAGCCCCTTCATTACCATCAACGGTTGCGCGTAGGGCCGCATACAAGCTGCCTATGGTGGCGCTTTCTTTAGATGAATTTGCTAATTCAACATTATCCGTGTGAGTGGCTCGGAATCCTACACTTGGGTATACATCAACCTTAGCCCCACTTGCGCATGCCGAAAACACGGCGGCAGCAATAGGTAACGCTTTAAACAGCTTATTGCCGGCCCGCTTTACCATCATCGTCCCTGTCTCCGTAACCGTAGCCATAGCCATAACCGTAGCCATAACCATATTGACTGAATGCGCCTCTTACCGCTTTGTTTATGACAAAGCCCAATGCCAGATCGCGATTAAGCTCTTCAATCGCGGCAGAAGCCTGCGCAAGTTTCGTTTTATCTTGCTCAACAACAATAAGTGCTTGCCCCACCAATCGCGACATCACTTTAGTTTCGTTAACACCCAGTAATGGAGGACAATCAAACACAACCACACGATCGCTATAGCGCTTAGCTAGCTCACTGGCAAGAGCTGCCATTTTTTCACTGGTTAGTAGTTCATTACTCAAATCATGTGGCATACCAGCAGGCATAATTCGCAGCTTGTCGATATTCGTAGGATAGATGACTTCGCCTACAGTCTCTTTTTCACCCAGCAAAAACTCAATGAGGCCAGGTTTCCTATCGAGTTCAAGCTCTTTCATCACACTTGGTTTGAGGACGTCGGCATCAACTAACAAAACAGTTTTGTCTTGTTCCAGAGCAATGCTCAAAGCTAAATTAATGGCCGTAAAGGTTTTTCCTTCGCTCGGATTCGCACTACTGACCATGATCAAATTGCCATTTGGATGAGAGTCTTTTGCCGGTCCAAATGCGTTAGATAGAAGCTTCAGCTTGATATTGCGATACTCTTCGCGAATGAGTCGAGACTTTCGATTTTCGGTGACCATACCTTTCTCTGAAAGCAGGTCTTGATCGATAATTAGCTGGTTCGGAGTTGTTTCCGTCACCGCTTTCTCAGGTTGTTCTGGTGACTCTGGAGAGCTCTTTTCTTGCTTCGCCTTGTTCGCCGCCTTCATCGCGTTCAATGCTTTCTCGATCGTACTCATAAAGCACCCAGCCCTTGGATAAAAATCAAATCATGTAATTGCGGCTTTGAATTCACGACCGCAAATGCAGCGAACAACAATGCCAAAGCCACGTTCGCAGCAATAAAGATTCGAGTTTTCTTCTTTTCCCACCGCTGCATGCCTGAATTTTCAGTTGCAGAGACGACACCATAAATAGGTAAGCCTGTTGCTTTAGTGAGCGCTTTGGGGCTAGTAATGATTGGTGATAACAAGCTAAACACCACCGAGAGAGCAATCCCGACACCGACACTGGCAACCAAGACGCCAATAAGCATGGACAGCCTTGGAGGCCCAGAAGGAGTCCGTTGCAGACTTGGAGCTTTCAACACTCGAAAGGTAATCCCTTCTGTAGATTGCTCCACTTTTTCAGACATCACGGCAGATTCTTTTCTACCCAAAAGCTGGTAATACTTATCTTTCGTGATGCTGTACGTCCGGTTCAAACCAGTCATCTGAGCTTCGATTTCAGGAACGAAATCAAGCTTGTCTTGGAGCTCAGAAACTTGCTCCAAATACTGGTCTCGGCGCACTTTCCTAGAGGCAACTGCTGCCGTCAAACGGTTCACTGTGGCCTTGAGGTCCTGCAAAATTGGATTGCCATCCATACCCGCACTGTTCGATCGACCTGAGAGGAAAGTCCGTTTTTGCTCTAGCAGCGAATCGAGACGTTTCTGCGTTTCTTGCACCTCAGGGTGCTTCTCAGTGAAACGAACAAGCAGTTGATCCAAGCGGATGCGAAGACTTTCTATGCGGCCATCGTATTGAGTTTTAACCGCAGACAAATCTTGCATCGCGAAATCAACCTCACCATTGAGCTGTTTCTTGGCAGTTTCTAATTCCGTTTCTGTTTCCTTCAACTCAAGTTCAGCTTGCTCCAAACGACTTTTGGCATTCTCTAACGCTCGGAAGTAGCTGCCTTGATTGTTTACCATATATTGAGCGTTATCACGCCTGAAGTCGGCAAGCCTTCTCTCATCGGCAATTAATCGCTGTTCATATTCAGCAATTTGCTCGTCAAGGAATCGTTGAGCTTGGTCGGTTCCAAGACGCTTTTCACCCAAAGTATTCTCGATGAAAACATCGACCGTACCTTGAACGATTTTTTGCGCTAATTTGGGATCATCCCCCCGAAAAGAGATGTTATACATGTTTTGACTACCGCCGCCGCTGATGCGAACACCTGAACGAATTTTGTTCAGCAGCTGCCGATATTCAGCATCATTGGTGGTCAGCAAATCAGCATCTGATGCGCGAGCAATCTTCTCAATATTCTCTTTGGTTTTGATGGTGCGGACTATTAAGCCCAGCTCTTGGCGCGAGTCGGACTGAATCGCCAAGCCTCGAAGCAAGGGCTTCAACATTGAGCGCGTATCAGCAAAAACACGAGCAGAAGAAGAATACGTATTAGGCAAGGTCGATACATACATGAAACCAATTGGACAAATAATCCAAGTGGCGATCAGTATGTACCGTCGCTTGAGCCATACTCCACGAAGATACTGAAGTAACTCGTCTAATAAATCCTGCATGAAAAACTACAACTCTGTTGAGAGACTAGAACCAAGCTTCCGGAATAATCAGGATATCACCAGGCAAGATGTCAACGTTTGCGCCAATGTCTCCATCACGAATAAGCGTATCGAGCTTGAGTGTATACTCCCTCTGAACACCGTTTTCGATGCGGATGAGAGTGGTATCGTCACCATTGGCATAATCAGTTAAACCACCAACGGCGATCATAAGGTCAAGGAGAGTCATGTTCTCTTTGTAATTGATCGCCTGAGGATTTAGCGCTTCACCGATTACTCGAACCTGTTCACTATAAGGACCGACAAAACCGCCCACCGTGACAGTGACGATCGGATCGCGAATGTAGGCACCCAAAATCTTTTCTAGCTCGCGCGCAAGCTGCGTTGGAGTACGACCAGTTGCAGGAATATCCTCGACTAGGCGAGTTGTAAACATCCCGTCAGGACGGACCGTAAAGGTTCCTGTAACTTCAGGGTTCCGCCAAACGAATACATTCAGCGAGTCGCCCGGACCGATCAGGTAGAAGTAATCATCAATGTTAGTTGTTAGAGAAGGGTGTGTTGTAGCGGGAGGTAATTGTCCTTTGTCACTCGTTGCACATCCACCGATGGTGGATACAGCAAACAACGCAGCCATCAGACCTACAGCTTTGAGGAGGAACTTGTTTTTCATAGCGAATTCCGTCACGCGATTATAGTTATGGCCCGAGGGCCTCTAGCACTTCCTGTGTTGCATAATAATGCGGCAACTGTTGAAATGTAAATCGCTTGCCCGACAAAAGTTAATTTTTGGTAAGTTGGCGAGAACCTGAGCGCTTGAACAAAGCTTTAACATTGCGCAAATATCTTTATACTGGCTTCAGCCGGAATAATTACGTACAGGGAAGACATGGCACGCACTCGATTTCACGACATCCATGCAGGCACACAACTGCTTATTGTCGCTGAATTAATCATCCTCACCGCGATTTATGTCATCGGTTTAGAGGCAGATCGTTCTTACTACCCAGATGCGATTCCAAAGTATTGGGAAGGCCAGCTGCTTTTGCATTTCGCCTTGTTTGTGCTGCCCATCCAAATCAGCGTGTTATCGCTTGGCTTATATAACCGCAAAATGCGCGAGACGTTTCGCGGCATCATTCGCCGGATGTTCGTCAGTGTCGCTCTCGGTTACTTCATTTCCACTGCAATTTACGGCATCACTCCTGCTGAAGTTTTGCCGGGCAACGTCCGAGAATGGTCTTGCCTAGCGGCATTCATTGCGCTTGTTTCATTACGCTATTTCGCCCAAAGCCTTCGTTATCAGCACCTCGGCCGACAGCGCGTTTTGATTTTAGGGGCCGGTGAACGAGCCAGCATTATTGAGCGTCGCATGCGCCGTCGCTCTGACCGGGTCAGTTTCGACTTAGTCGGTTTTGTCAAAATGCGCGGCGACTCCAACAAGGGCATCGAATCCGATCCGATTATTGAATTAAACACTTCGCTCGAAGCCTATGTGTTCGAACATAAGGTTGACGAAATTGTTGTTGCGGCTGACGAGCGCCGTTCAAATTTGCCTGTCGACAGTCTCTTCCACTGCAAGCTGCATGGCGTTGAAGTGACCGATATTTTGGACTTTATTGAGCGCGAAACCGGCCAGATCGCGGTCAACCTGATTTACCCGTCTTGGGTCATCTACAGCAATGGTTTCCAATCAACGAACTACCTGCGTAATGCATTCGATTGGACCTTCAATACCACGTTAGCGTTGATCGTATTGGCATTGACCTGGCCGTTCATGTTGTTAACTGCGCTTTGCATCAAACTCGAAGATGGCTTTCGGTCACCGATTTTGTACAAGCAAGAACGC
Source organism: Neiella litorisoli (assembly GCF_014773395.1). Taxonomy (GTDB): domain Bacteria; phylum Pseudomonadota; class Gammaproteobacteria; order Enterobacterales; family Neiellaceae; genus Neiella; species Neiella litorisoli. The sequence continues at coordinate 21,724 of NZ_JACXAF010000019.1, forward strand.
ATTGGCCTGAATGGTAAGCCTTTTAATATTATCAAGTTCCGCAGCATGACTACCGATGCTGAGAAGCACGGCGCACAAATGGCGGTAAAAGGCGATGCTCGCGTTACTCGTGTTGGTGCAATTATCCGCAAATACCGAATTGATGAACTGCCGCAGCTATACAATGTGTTTCGTGGCGAAATGGGCTTTGTTGGCCCGCGCCCTGAGCGACCTTACTTTGTCCGCGAATTAGTATTGAGCATTCCTTACTACAACCAGCGACACAACGTAAAACCTGGCCTCACCGGTTGGGCACAATTGAAATATCCGTACGGTAGCACCGAGGAAGATTCACTGGAGAAACTGAAGTTTGACTTGTATTACATCAAGCACCGCAGTTTCCTGTTGGACTTGCTGATATTGCTGCGAACGCTGGAAATTGTCATTTTCGGCAAAGGCATTTAACCGAGAATTGTCATGACGCAGTCGACCTCTATTGTGAATGCAATGACAGTAGACGTGGAAGACTACTTCCATGTCTCTGCGTTTAGTCGCCAAGTAGCACTTGAGGACTGGGGCAAACGGTTTCCATTACGGGTGGAAGCAAGCACTCATAAAACCCTCGAGCTGTTCGATAAACACCAAGTGAAAGCAACGTTTTTTATTCTTGGTTGGGTAGCCGAACAATGTCCCTCACTGATCAAAGCGATTGCCGAACAAGGTCACGAAGTGGCCTGTCATGGCTACGCTCATCAGCGTGCAACTGAGCAAGACCGCGACACCTTTACCAAGGACGTTGCTCGCTGTAAGCACTTTTTGGAAGATCTAACTGGCCATCCAGTGGTCGGTTATCGCGCGCCGTCATTCTCTTTTGATGAGCGCAATGAATGGGCCTTTGACGTCATCAAAGAGCTAGGCTTTTCATATAGCTCAAGCACCTACCCAGTAAAACATGACTTATATGGCGTGCCGGACTGGCCTCGTTTCAAACACTTACGGCCCGAAGGCATCACTGAAATCCCGATTCCTACAACGTACATCTCTGGGCGCTCCATTCCTATCGGTGGTGGTGGATACTTCCGTTTGTACCCCTATGCCCTTAGCAAACAGTTGATCCAACGTTTTTTGCGCCAAGAGCAACAACCCTATAGTTTTTATTTTCATCCATGGGAGCTAGATCCAGACCAGCCGCGGATGAACGATGCACCACTCAAGTCGAAGTTTCGTCATTATCTAAACCTCGGCAAAATGGAATCTCGACTGGAGCGCTTACTAACTGATTTTAATTGGTCAACCATGCAGCGTGCTTATCAGCTGGAATCTCAACAGTAGTCAAGGAAGTAGGCGCAGCAGGATGAAGCAACCGTTACTCTATTTATGTCATCGCATTCCATATCCGCCCAACAAAGGCGATAAGATACGTTCATTTAATCAGCTAGCGTATTTATCGAAAGAATTTGACGTTTATCTTGGCTGCTTTGTCGATGAGCCAAGCGACATGGCATACACCAAAAAGCTGTCCCAGTACGTCAAAGGCATGTATGTATTGCCGCTGAATAAGCGTCACGCGACCTTCCGCGGCGTCCTTAAAATGGGCCGCAAGCAACCAATTACGCTGCCTTATTATTTTGATCCCAAAATGGCGCAATGGGTTAACAACACCATCGCCAATTTCGCCATCCGAGACGTGCTGGTGTATTGCTCATCAATGGCCCAGTACGTCGATAGCCCGCAATATCAAAAGCTCAACCGAGTCATCGACTTTGTCGATTTGGACTCCGACAAGTGGCGCCAATACTCGAAAAACAAAAACTTCCCGATGAGCTGGGTTTATAACCGCGAATTTCGCACCTTGCTCGCTTACGAGCAGCAATTGACCGAGCAGTTTGATGCCAGCGTGTTTATTTCCTCCAATGAAGTCGAGCTGTTTTGTGAATTAAGCGGCATCAGCAGCCACAGCCGCGTGCACGCCATATCCAATGGTGTTGATCTGGACTACTTCGATCCTGCCAAAGTCGCCCCAATGAGCAGCTCTGAAAACACCCCAACCGTGGTATTTACCGGAGCAATGGATTACTGGGCAAATGTCGATGCCGTTCGCTGGTTCGTCAAACACGTTTGGCCTTATGTCACCAAACAAGTCAAGCAAGCCAAGTTACTTATCGTCGGTTCAAACCCAAGCGATAAAATCCGCGAACTGGATGCCTTTGCCAACATTGAAGTAACAGGCCGCGTTGACGACATTCGCAGCTACATTCAAACCGGCTGGGTTTCCATTGCGCCGATGCGCATCGCCCGTGGCATCCAAAACAAAGTACTCGAAGCCATGGCCATGGAAGTTCCTGTTGTCGCGACCAGTTTGGCAATGGAGGGGCTGACCACCACGCAAGGTTGCAATCTGACAATCGAAGACAACGAACAACTCTTTGCGAATGCCGTGGTTGCGCGCCTAAAACAACGCAAAACAGCACCAGAGAATCGCCAGTGGGTGATCAAGAACTATCGCTGGGAAGAACAGTTACATCACTTGAAAGACCTATTGAAGAGTCCATGATGAACGCATCGAGCAACCGTACAGCAATCTACATTGCCTTCACGATTGTCACCATTTGGTTGCTGGCATTCCATCAAGATCTACTGTCCATGGCTGCCGTTTGGCAGCGCTCAGAAACCTTTGCTCACGGCTATATTATCTATCCGATTGCCATTTGGTTGATTTGGCGACGACGCTTTTTGCTGCAAGAGGCGAATTACCAAGCGGCGCCGATCATGGCAATTCCGCTATTCGGTTGCTCCCTGTTTTGGCTGGCTGCAGATGTAGCTAGTGTGCAGGTTGCCGCTCAATTAGCCGCTGTGGTTTGGCTACCACTAACCTTGTGGATGGTGCTTGGTCATAACTTCGCTCGGATCTGCTGGTTTCCTTGCTGTTATTTGCTATTCGCCGTGCCGCTCGGTGAAGAGTTGATTCCCCAACTGCAATTGATCACCGCCGATATTACCGTGTATCTGCTGGGCCTAACTCAGATCCCGGTGTTTCGCGAAGGCCTTTACATTTCGGTGCCCGGCGGCCTGTTTGAAGTTGCCGTGGCATGCTCCGGCATTCGCTATCTGATTTCCTCAATCGCGCTGGGCACCCTGTTTGCTCATTTGCAGTTTGTCTCTCCACTGCGCCAGCTCGGCTTTGTCATTCTGTCCGTGTTGGTGCCGATTGTCGCCAATGGTATCCGCGCTTATTTGATTGTCTTACTGGCTTACATGAGTGATATGCAGTTGGCCACTGGCGTTGATCACATTATCTATGGCTGGTTCTTCTTCGGCATCGTCATGTTTATCCTATTCTGGATCGGCAGCTTCTGGCGTCAGGCCCAAGCCGATCCACCAGCCAAAGCCCGAAAAACTGGCCATTACGCACTCAATGGCAAGCAATACGGGATTCTAACAATTGCTGCATTGAGCTTACTGCTACCAGCTATCTATCTGAGCTACATCAAGAATATGACGGTGCCAAGCTATCAGGTGAATAGCAACTCGTTGGGTCAATCGTTCGAACCCGGCGAACTTTCTAGTTGGCAGCCACGTTTTGCCAATGCCGACGCTTATTATCAAGGTGTTGCAGCCAATCAGGCTGAAATCTATCTGGCGCTTTATAACTCAAGTCGGCAAGACAAAGAATTAGTGAACTTCAATCACAAATTGTTTGACGATGAAATCTGGACACCCGAAGGTTCCAAAATCATTCATGACCAGTTTGGCTCTTATCGAGTCGTTCGTATTACTCGCGCCGACAGCCAAAAAATGGATGTGCTGTTCTGGTATCAACTCAGCTCAGTTAGCTCTGCCAGCCAAAGCCGAATCAAATTGCAACAGGCATTCGATACCCTGCTGGCTCGCCCCAATACCGGCGCCGCTATCGTGCTTGCCGCGCCTCGTAACGAACACTCGCTCAGCGAACTGCAGCAAGTCCGGCAAACATTGCTCGCCTTACCTGCCATCTGGCATCAATAAGTCAGCGATCATGGATAGCAATTGATGGCTCAGTTACCAGCAGAAAATACACACTGTGTAGTGATCACCCCAGACAGCATCAGCGGCGATGTCGTTGAGTTCGGTCTGCCATTGCCTGCTGGCAAATATCAGCAAAACCACTTGGCTCTGGCGGATGAACAAGGCAACCCAGTTAAAGCTCAATATGAGCCCATGAGCTTCTGGCCGGACAAATCATTACGATGGTGCAAAGTCATTCTGCAGACGCAGCCGGCCACAGATGCCATTAAGCTCTTTCCTACGAAACGAGTGGTAAACGAAGTCGCTCAGAGAACGCCGTTCATAACGCAAACATCCTCGGAACTTCGTATCCGAAGTAAGGACTTCAACTATCGTTTGAGCACCAGTGAGCTAGCGACCTTTGCAGTGTATCGCTCAGACGGCCAACAGCTTTGTCAGGCACAAGCCATTGAGCTTGAATTACCCGGCGGTACTAAGCTCCGAGCGCAAATCAATGAAACGTCGTATCAAAGTGATTACGCCCTTACTGAGCCACTTTGCTGCGCTGTCCGAGTGGCTGGGGCGTTTCTGGCGGCAGATGAGTCGGCGCCGTTAAACTTCACCCTACAATTGAAGTTCCATTACGCCAGCAACCGGATTGATGGCAGCCTGCAATTGCACAATCCGCAAGCCGCTCAACATATTGATGGCACTTGGGATCTTGGCGATGCCAATTCAATGCAGTTCAAAGGGTTGAGCTTAATCTGGGCGAGCGACGGCTTTAGCCAGTTGAGCTGTGCTGATGAACAAAATCCACAGCAGCAATATTCAGCACAACAGGATCTGCGGGTTTATCAAGAATCCAGTGGTGGTGAAGCGTGGAACAGTCCAGTGCATGTCAATGCCGAGCAACAAGTACCCATGCAATTGCCTGGCTTTCAGCTAACATCGGACCAACACATCAGCACCGGCAAACGCATCCAGCCGTTAGTGCAAGCAACCTTCAATCAAGCGCCGAAAATAACCGTACACGCTGGCATCGATGAATTCTGGCAGCAATTTCCCTCGGCAATTGCCATTAGCAACTCCGCGCTTGAGCTGGCCTTATTTCCCTCTGAGTTTCCCGACCTATATGAACTGCAGGCGGGCGAGAAAAAGACCCAGCGCTGGTCAATGTGTCTGTCACCGGACTCAGATCAGCAACAGCGACAAACCATCAAGCTGCCAACAGTAGCGCTAGACTCTGCGTGGGTATGCGCTTGTCATGCCATGCCATGGCTGACTGAGCAGGCCAAGTCACAACCGTTGCAAGCCGTTATCGAACAAGGTTTGTTCGGCCCCCATTCGCTGCTGGAAAAACGCGAATTGGCCGATCAGTATGGTTGGCGTAACTTTGGTGAACTCTACGCCGATCATGAAGCGCAAGGGTATGAGGGCGACACCCTGTTCGTGTCTCACTACAACAATCAATACGACCCCGTCCTTGGCTTGCTGAACCAAGCGATTGTTCTGCAGAGCAACGAATTACGGCAACAAGCCGATGAATTGGCGCGCCACGTGTTGGATATCGACATTTATCACACCGAGCTGGATAAAGACGAATACAACCATGGCCTGTTTTGGCATACCGATCACTATCAACAAGCCAAAACCTGTACCCACCGAACTTACTCGAAGCTGCACCGCAACGATGTCTACGCCGATCATGTCGGCGGCGGCGGCCCAGGTGGCCAACATTGCTATACCACCGGCTTAACAATCCACTACTTCACCACCGGCTGTGAGGATGCCAAACAGGCGGTATTAAAGCTTGGCGATTGGATTAGCAATGTCTACGAAGGCCAAGGCACCTTAATCGAACTCTTACTGGCATGGAAAAACCGCTACCGTGCGGATTTAAAAAACCTCCTGAGCGGCCAGTATCCGCTCGATCGAGGCACTGGCAATTATATTATTGCGCTGCTCGACTGCTACAGCCTGACTGAACAACAAGCCTACTTATCTCGGGTGGCCAACATTATTCGCAACACGGTTCACCCCAACGATGAGATCGCTGCTCGTAATTTCGATGATGTAGAAGAAACTTGGTTTTACACCGTATTCTTTCAAGCCGTGGCACGTTTCTTATGGCTTAAAACCGAGCAACAAGCGTTCGACCAAGATTTTCTCTATGCCCGCGATGCCCTGTTGCACTACGCAGATTGGATGGTCTCGCACGAAGATTTATCGTTGGTCCACCCTGAGCGACTGGAATTTCCAACACTAACTTGGACTGCGCAAGATCTTCGCAAGGTCGATTTGCTTTATTTGGCATCGTTTTTTGCTGGCGAAACGCAACCACAATACGTGGCCAAAGCAGAGCATTGGTATCAGCAAATATGCGCGGGGCTGGAGCAGGACGACACGCGGACCCATACCCGCGTGCTGGCAATCTTGATGCAAAACAACGGCGTTCGCGAATGGGTTCAGCAGGCCCCGCAGGTCGCCTTTCCACCTCGCGGTGAGCATGGTCAGCCACCAGCTAATAACCGTATTCGTCAAGTCGTGACGGTGAGCAAACAAGTATTCAAGGCATTAACACGATTCTCGCCGCAGCGAGAACTGGACCAAATTAATCGCCGGTTTCCTCAACTTGCCCAACGCTGGAGGCGCTAAATGGACGTCAGCTTTATCATTCCTCATAAAGGGCGCGAAGAGATGCTGCTGGCAACATTGCACTCGATTTTGGCCCTTGAGACCGATGAATTGCAGCTGGAGATCATTATCGTCAGCCAGAATGTCAGCAACTCAGACGAGCTTGAGCAACTGTCGACTAACCAGCCAATTCGCATCATTCGTCACCAAGGTAAAACCATTTCGGAAATGCGTAATGTTGGGGTAACGCACGCGCTCGGCCAATACCTGGCATTTCTAGATGCTGATGTGGCGTTATCGGCAAACTGGCTGCAGGTCATGCTCGCGACCATGGCGCAACGGCCCAACACAGTGTTAGTCAGTGCCCATCAAGTCGAAGGCGACAACGCCCCGCCACTGGAAAAAATTCGCACCGCATTGAGCAATGCCGAATTGGACTGCGCAGTGACTTTCTTACCGGGCCGAAACCTGTTCTTGAAGCGCGATACCTTCACCAAACTCGGCGGCTTTCCTGAGCATTTGGTCACTTGCGAAGATTACTATTTTACCGAGCGCGCCAGTCAGCTCGGCGAATTGTTCTATACCTCGGCGGCCAGTTATGTCCACCTTGGCGAAGACAAGGTCTATCAAGACATGTTCCATAAAGAGATCTGGCGAGGACAAAGCAACCTTGCATCAATCAAGGGCCGCACCATCCCTCTGCGAGAATGGCCCAGTTTTATTGTGCCGCCGGCGCTGCTGGCATTGCTGCTACTCACTGTCATTAGTGCGGCATTGGGCGCTTGGTCATTATCAGCGCTCGGCTTGCTGTTGTTTTTCATGCCGGTCGCCGCTTACAGTTGGCGTCTCAAGCGATTGGTCGGCGCCTCAGTGCCACTCTCCAAAGTCCTGCAATTTTATAGTATGTTTTTTCCTGCGCGGGCAATTGGCACCCTCAGCGGGGCATTAAAAGAAGTCAAAACCACAAGCCACGGCTAGCAAGGGATTTATGAGCACTCAACGCAACGTTTTACAGTTTATTTGCCCAACCGGCTTCTACGGCGCAGAGCGCTGGATCTTGGCTTTGGCCAAACACCTTCCAGAGCATCATATTCGCAGCGATTTGGCAGTGACCTTAGAAACCGACTCGAAAGATTTAGAGCTGGTCAAGCAATTCAAAGCCTGTTGCGGCGAAGCCTTTGAGCTGCCAATGAAAAATCGCTTTGATTTGTCTGTGGTGACGCAATTGGTTGAGCTGATCCGCGAGCGCCAAATCGACATCATCCACACCCACGGCTACAAGTCCGACATCATTGGTGTGCTGGCCGCACGCAAAGCCGGCATTCCTTGCGTAGTCACTCCGCACGGTTTTGAAAATGCTCGCGATCTGAAACTACGCTTGTTTATTTGGCTGGGCTGCAAAGCCATGACTTACGCCGAAGCGGTGGCGCCACTTTCGCAAGCGTTATGTGAAGACTCGCGGCGGGTTGGCGTTAAAGAGCAACGTTTGCACTACATTCAAAACGGCGTTGATTTGAGTGAAATTGAAGCGATTCGCCAATCGGATCGAGTCGCCGCCAAAGCGCCAGCCAGCAAACGCATTGGCTTTATTGGCCAAATGATATCTCGTAAGAATATCCGCGATATCCTCGATATTTTTAACACCATGGCTGGCGACGATCCAAATCTGGAGCTGGTATTGCTCGGCGACGGCGATGAGCGCCAAGCGCTCGAACAATACAGTCAGCAGTTACCGCATCATCAACGCATCAAGTTTCTCGGCTTTCGCGATGACCGCTTGGAGCTGTTGAAAAGCTTCGATCTGTTCGTCATGTCCTCCACGCTAGAGGGGATCCCACGTTGCCTGATGGAAGCGTGCGCCATGGAAACGCCAATCGCCGCTTACGACATCCCTGGCATCGATCAGCTCATTGAACATCAACAAACGGGGCTGTTGGCGCCGCTCGGTGACAAGGCAGCATTACAACAATGCTGGCAACAGCTATTAGACAACCCAGCCGAGGCGAAACAACTTGGCGTTAATGCTCGGTTGTTTGTTGAAGAGCACTTTTCAGCCAAACGGATGGCTCGCGAATATGATGAGCTATTCCGTCAACTGCTCGGGGATTCTTAATATGGCTACTTCGGCGCGCAAGGATGTGTTGTTTGTAGTGTCAATCGACACCGAAGAAGAATGGGACTGGGAAGGCCCCTTTCCAGAGCAAAACTGCTCGGTCAGCAACATTCAAAACGTCCCGAAGTTCCACCGATTTCTTAGCGATTGTGGTGTACGGCCGACTTACTTCGTCGATTATGCCGTTGCCTCAATGCCCGAGGCCGCCAAGACCTTGAAGTCCGTGTTGGACATTGGCGACAGCGAGCTCGGCGCCCATTTACATCCGTGGTGCAACCCTCCCTATACCGGCGAGACCGGTGAATTTGAATCTCATGTGGTGAATCTGCCACGGCAGTTGGTTGCTGATAAGCTCGATGAGCTGATGGCCAAGTTGCTCACTGAATTTGGCAGTTCCCCCAAGTCTTTTCGCACCGGCCGCTGGGGCATTGATGGCAAAGTACTAGAACTGCTGATAGAGCGCGGTATCGAAGTCGATTCCAGCGTCTACCCCTTTTATCGCAACAGCTATTTCTCTTGCTTTCCGAGCCCGACCGATGCCTATTGGCCGAATGTAGCCAATCCATTGCAGCCCGGCAGTCAACGCGACATCATGGAGTTGCCGGTATCGGTGGGCTTCAACCGCAGTAACTATGAGCTATGTGAGCGCATCCATCACCGCTTGTCTAACTCGGCCTTCGGCAAACTCCGATTTATCGGCTTTCTTTGGCACCTGAAACTGCTGCGCAAACTTTACCTGACGCCAGAGCTATGCAACGGCGCCGAGATGGTGAACCTTTGCGACTCGCTACTCAGCAAAGATCAACCCGTGCTGCATATGTATTTGCACAGCTCCAGCTTGATTAAGGGGCAAACAGGCTTGATGGAGGCCGACTTGGGTTTTAAAACCATTTGTGAGCGAATCAAACAAGTGCTCGATCACTTGAATAAAAAGGCAAATGTGAACTTTTGCACCGTCTCAGAAGCCGCCAGCATCTTAAGAACCCGAAATGGCCAAGGAGCATTGCTACGATGACACTATCCATCGCATTAGCAGCCAGCAGCGATCAGCAACAATGGGATGATTTTGTCAGCACTCAGGCTAGTGCATCGCCCTATCACCGTTTCGCTTGGGGGCAAGCTGTATCGTCAGCCTATGGCTTTACGCCCCGATATTTTGTCGCCAAACAGGACCAGCAAATTGTGGGCATACTGCCAACCATTGCCATGGCCAAGCCGCTACTCAAAAACAAACTCTGCTCACTGCCCTACTGCGATGTGGCGGGACCATTAGCGACCGACGATAAAATCGCGAATGAACTTATTATGTCGGCCAACCAATATGCCGCTCAAAACAAGCTGGCAACAATGCAGCTGAGGCGGTTAGCATCACACGATGAATCGGAGCCAGAACAACAATGGCAAGGTCATAAAGTCAGTATGCAAATGGCGCTTCCCGAGACTTCCGATGCGCTGCTGGCAAGTTTCAAGTCAAAATTGAGAAGCCAAATCCGCAAAGCAGAGAAGAATGGTTTGCATGCTGAAACTGGCGTCTCAGAAAAATTGTTGCAGGATTTCTATGAAGTCATGCTGGTCAATATGCGCGCTTTGGGCTCGCCAATTCACAGCTACCAATGGTTTCAGGCAATCATCAATCACTACCAAAGTCAGTGCTTACTATCAGTAGTTTATAAAGATGATATTGCTGTTGGCGGTGGCTTGATTTTGAAAAATGGCACCAGCGCCGCTATTCCATGGGCTTCAACGAAAGCTGAATTCAACCGCCTCGCTCCCAATATGTTGCTCTATTGGTCACTGCTGGCCCATTGCGCGGACCATGGTATTGAACGGTTTGATTTTGGCCGCTCGACCTTTGGCGAAGGCACCTTCAAATTCAAAACCCAATGGGGTGCGAAACCTCACCTGTTGGTATGGGACGACTACCACAAGGGCCAATTGGCCGCGGACTTACCAGTGATAAACAAGGCTGGTGCCGATTCCAAACTTAGTGGTATGGTTAAATCTTGGGTAGTTGGTGGCTGGCAACGGTTACCACTGCAGTTGACAGGGTCTCTCGGGCCAAAGCTGAGAAAGTATATCGATCTGTAGGGACGCAGGCATGTGTGGAATAGCAGGATTTAGCCAATTTAATCATGTCGAAGGGGACATCGATACACTCAAGCAAATGGGGCTTGCCATTAAGCACCGAGGGCCCGATGCCGGCGGCGAATACCTCGACCAGCACGTTGGTCTCGCCCATCGCCGTCTGGCCATCCTTGATTTGACCGAAGCGGGCAACCAGCCCATGTTTTCCGCCGATGAGCAGCTTGTCATTGTTTTCAACGGTGAAATCTACAACTTTTTAGAGCATCGCGAAGCGCTCGAAAAAGATGGTTACCAATTCAAATCTCACAGCGATACCGAAGTCATTCTGGCCCTCTATCAGCGCGATGGTGTCGATTGCTTACAACACCTCAACGGTATGTTTGCGTTTGCCCTTTGGGATAAAACCAAGCAACAGCTGTTTATCGCCCGCGATCGTTTAGGTAAAAAGCCGCTTTACTATTATGAGCAAAATGGTCGCTTTGCCTTTGGCTCTGAGATCAAAGCCCTTCTCGAGCTCGATGATATTCCCCGCGATATTCGCTTGGATGCGGTGTACGACTTTTTTGCCTATCAGTACATTCCCGATCCCAAGAGCATTTTCCAGCACATTCACAAGCTTCCGCCAGCACACTACATGACGGTATCTGCCGCCGGCATTGATATTCGCAAGTACTGGGATTTGTCGATGGCAACAACCTCGCAAGCATCGGCAACAGCGCTGACCGATGAGTTAGTCGACATTCTTACCGACTGCACCAAACGGCGGATGATTTCAGATGTGCCACTCGGGGCGTTTCTGAGCGGTGGCGTCGACTCCAGCGGCGTTGTTGCGCTGATGGCAAACAACAGCGACAGCCCAGTTAAAACCTGCTCCATCGGTTTTGATGAAAAGAAATTCAACGAAACTGAATTTGCCCAAATTGTGGCAAAACAATATCAAACCGAGCACCACGAATTTACCGTTCACCAAAACGTTAAAGACAACTTAGAGCACATTGTCAGTTACTTTGATGAGCCGTTCGCTGATCCGTCGTTAGTACCAACTTACTTCGTCTCCGAGCTGGCAAGGCAACAAGTGACCGTCGCCATTGCCGGTGATGGTGGCGATGAGGTATTTGCAGGCTACGAGAAATACTCGGTCGATGCGGTCGAAAACAAGCTCCGCAACGCGGTACCACGATTCATTCGCAAGAACCTGTTCCCGCCTTTAGCAAGTTTACTGTCACACAGTAGCTGGAATGTCTGTCGCCGCGGCAAATCGCTGCTGACGAGTCTTAGCGCAGAGCCTGACATGGGCTTTTACATGTCCAATGCGCAAATTGAAGACCGTCAGTGGAATGCGCTGCTAAAGCCCGAACACCAAGCCACACTGGCCAATTACCATCCGTCGACAATAACCACCGACGCCTATCAACAAGCGGACGGTCCGGATCACCTTGCGAAAATCCTGTACACCGACATGAAGACCTATCTCACCGGTGGCATTTTGGTGAAAGTGGATCGCATGAGCATGGCCAATTCGTTAGAAGTCCGAGCGCCAATTCTAGACAAAGAAACCATCGAGTTTGCAGCCAAGTTACCAAGCGATCTGAAGTTTCATGAGGGTGACAAGAAACACATCCTCAAAAATGCATTTAAGCGGTTCTTGCCCGATGACATTCTTTACCGCAAAAAAATGGGCTTTTCCGTGCCTCTGGCCAGTTGGTTTAGAGGAGAAATCAAGGAACTCGCAGAGCATTACATTCTGCGTTCAGAGCAGGGTCTAGCGACCTACTTTGATATGGATGAAGTGCGCAAGATCTGGTTTCAGCACCAATCTGAACGCTATGACCACGGCGCCCTGCTTTGGAGTATGTTGATGTTTCAGATGTGGTGGCACAAGTACGCCCAGCCAGAGTCCGCTGAGGCCTAGCTCTAGATGTTAGGTCGTATCTACTATCTCGATGTGTTGCGAGCACTAGCGATTATGCTGGTCTTTACCGCACATACCGTCAGTAGCTTTGGCAAGGCACCTGACTTAGTGCCTTTGGGGTTCGGTGGTTCTGGAGTCGACCTATTCTTTATGTTGTCGGGCTGGCTCATCGGCTCGCAGTTATTCGCCGAACAAAAGAAATTCGGCAACATCGATGTCAAACGCTTCTGGGCTCGACGCTGGATGCGGACGCTACCCGCCTATTTCTTCGTGCTGTCGTTTACCTTGGTACAGTTATACAGCACCAAAGAGAGCGTCCCCAATCCCCTGCCATTCTTTGTTTTTCTGCAGAATTACAATCACCTCAACTACTTTACCGTCAGCTGGTCGTTGTGCGTTGAAGAGCAGTTCTACTTAGTGATCGCGCCGCTGTTGCTCTATTTGGGCCGACTGCACCGTCATTATCAAACGGCCATCCTAGTCATTTTGCTGTTGCTACCTTCTTTGTTCCGCGCAATGGGCTGGTACAGCCACTATGAGCAAACCCATGTGCGATGGGATTGCTGTCTAATCGGCGTGCTATTAGCACAGTGTTATTTCCAGTACCCAGCGTTCTGGCAAAAAGCAAAAGGTTACGCAACGCCGCTTTTGTTTATTTCTGCTGCGGCTTATCTCAGCTGCTTTGTTTTTCGTTGGTTCCCGCCGTTTGAAGGTTACCGTGATCCGAGCTTTTTATTACTCGGTGTCATCTTTGCTGGCATGGTGTTCTTTGCCGTCACCACCAAGGTGCAGCACAAACCCATGGGCTATAGCGTTGTTATGCTCATTTCCACTCGCTCCTATTCGATGTATTTGCTCCACCCAGAAGCATTGGCATTACTTCGCAGATTTGGCGATGAGTTACCTTTTTTGCTGTACTACGGCATCGCTCTGGCGGTCACCCTCGTGATTTCAGAGTTTCTTTATCGTTGGGTCGAGATCCCGTTTATAAATATGCGGTCCAACTTTAGCTTTTCTCAAAAAAGGGTATCGGTGTAAATGGCGACGCGAGTTGTGCACTTAACTTATGACATGCGTATTGGTGGCACCGAAATGGTCATCAAAAGCATTATTGAAGGCACAGATCCTGACCAGTTTGAGATGTCCATATTCTGCATCGAGGAGCCAATCGGCCCTTGGGGAAAAGCATTGCAAGCGAACGGCATTGCGTTAACCAGCATTGCTCGCCAGCCCGGTTTTGACGTTGCTCTGATTCGGAAAATTCGGCAGCACCTTCGTGCCGAGCAAATTGACATCATCCATTGCCATCAATACACCCCTTGGGTTTATGGCGTACTCGCCGCGTTAGGTTTAAAAACCAAAGTAATATTTACTGAACATGGCCGCTTTTACCCTGACTCAAGTAGTTGGAAGCGGCGCATTATTAATCCGCTACTGAACTCAATTACCGATGCCATTACCGCGATATCTAACGCCACCAAGGGCGCATTAGGCGAATATGAGTTTTTGCCTGAGCAGAGAATCTCTACTATTTACAATGGCATCTCAGGGCTAAACGTAGAAGCCGCTGAAGTCGATTCATTGCGCCAGCAATTGGGGCTTGCCGATAACACCAAAGTTCTCGGCACAGTCGCCCGCATGGATCCAATTAAGAATCACAAAATGATGCTCGAAGCAGTGGCTCAAGTAGTCGCCAAACATCCAAACTCTGTGCTGCTGTTGGTCGGTGATGGTGATGAGCGGGAGAATATCGAACGGTGGGTCGAGCAACTGGAGTTACAAGATCGGGTGATCTTGCCAGGTTATCAATCAGACCCTAGTCGCTATATGGCTTTAATGGACATATTTCTACTTTCATCTTTGAGCGAAGGCACATCGATGACTTTGCTCGAGGCTATGTCGCTCGGCAAGCCTTGTGTGGTGACTAATGCTGGCGGTAACCCAGAGATCATTGCCGATCAAGTCAACGGCTTTGTGACCAGCAATGATGACGGCGATGAATTTGCCGCGGCGATCACCAAGTTACTCGCAGATGAGTCGACCTTACAACAATTTCAACAAGCGTCAAAAACAAGGTTTACTTCTCGTTACCAAGCAAGCAGCATGATCCAGCAATATAACCAGTTGTATCTTACGCTAAACAAAGATAACGGCCGCGCATGTTAAAGTTACTCGCCATTTACTCCATACTAATCGGCTCAGCCGTTTCTATTTTTCGCTACAGTTGGTTTCCTGCCGCAGCTTACTCACTCAATGCAGTCATGCAACCCAAGTACATTTGGCGCTTTGAGTGGCCAGATCTGCCGATCTCAAAACTGTTGGCTATTTGCTCCATTCTTGCTTGGGGCATAGCGTTCGCCCAAAAGCGAATGGATTTAAATGTTTATAAGAGCAAGCAAGTTATCGCATTGGTATTGATTTGGGGATTGATGCATTTATCTGACACTCTCAGCCCTTACCAAAACTACTCTGCAGGAACCAGTTCCCATATTGTCTTGGGTACGCTCAACACAATCGTCATTATGTTTATCGTTCAGATTGGCATCTTGAGCGACAAAGACCAGTATCGTAATGCCGCGAAAGTTATGGCTGGGGTCTACATATTTTTAGCCCTCTACTACGTTTATTGGGCGAACGATCAATACCTATCTTATAACTGGGCACAGTTTTTCCAAGGCCGTTTGATGGGGCCTTATCAGGGCCCTTACGATGATGCCAATAGCGCTTCTACGTTGCTGGTGATGGCGATGCCATTCATGCTGTTTGCCTACTTTTATGTTGACAACAAAATCTTTAAGTACGGCATATTAGCTGCAGTCCCCTTGCTGTGGCACGCGTTGTTCTTATTTGGCTCGCGCGGTGCCTTTTTAGGGTTGGGCGTATCAACAATTGTTGCGGTATTCATGCTGCAAGGCAGCATGAAATCTTTACCAAAGATAAAGCCATGGCAAATACGAATGTTCAAGTTCATACTCATTTTTGGTCTAGCGGTCGCCGTGATTGATCAGGGCGGCGCTATGCTGAATCGCTCAGCGACAACGGTTTCTGCTGCCCAGCAAGAGGAGCGCGATGAGCCGCTGAATCCGCGCTTAGTGTCGTGGCAGGCTGCGTTGGGTATTATTGCGGAATATCCTGCTTTGGGCGCTGGCCCGCAGCGCTTCCAATGGGCTGCTAGAGACTTAAATTTGGGCACTCCACACGTTGCTCACAACACCTTGTTGAACTTCACCGCCAACACCGGAGTTTTTGTTGGAGGCTTGTTTCTTTTCATTCTCTGGACATCGTTCAAGAGTTACTTCCAATGCAACAACAACAATGTCGCAGCAGATCCCTTGTTGGATTATCTGAATAAAGCCTGTACTTGCTCGCTGGTGGCTTATTGCGTCTGTGGTACGTTCCTTGATTTGATCATTTACGAACCATTTTTCTTCGTGTTGTTGTTAATCGTGTTTAAGAATCACATGGTCAACAATCTGAATTTGACCACCTCAAAAGAGCCCGAAGCGCAGCCGAAAGCAAATCCGAAATTATTTCGTAATCAAATTGACTCACGGCTTTTCTGATTCAATTAGCAGTCGTATTGAGCACCAAGAACTAGGATGATTACTTAAGGGAGCTAATTTTTGTCCAGAGCAAACACCGTATTAAAAGGCTCGTTCGCACTTATATTGGTCGCTTTCTTCAAGCGCTCAATTGGTCTAATTAGCACGCTCGTTCTAGCTCGAATTTTGGTACCAGAAGATTTTGGTATCGTTGCTATTGCCACAATTGTGCTGAACTTCTGCCAAGTGATGGCAGAGACAGGTGGCCGCCCCTACCTAATCCAGCATAGTAATCTAGACAAGAGCGTAATTAGTGGCGTCTGGACCATGAATATGTTGGTTCGCAACCTATTTGCCATAGGAATCATCATCAGCGCTCCTTGGGTTGCCGATTTCTATGACGATCCAAGATTGGTCGATGTGCTGCGAGTCTGCTCGCTCTATATGGTGTTTACAGCGATTCAATGCCCAGCTGTGACGCTACTGATGAAAGAGCAAAACTACGGTCCAATTCTGAAACTCGAGATCGCTGAGAAGGTAATCGCGGTGTCGGTGACGCTAACTTCTGCTTACTTGCTGCAGTCATATTGGGCATTGATTATTGGCCAAGTTACCTCATCGTTTATTAAGTGCGTTGGCTCTTACATCATCAAACCGATGTCAGTATCGATCGATTTTTCCAAAGTTCGCGAACAGCTCAAATACACCGGCTGGGTCATTCCCAAGGAAATCTTTAGTTACCTGCGGGCACAAATGGATACCCTGCTGGTCAGCTCGTTCTTCGGCAAGGCACAACTGGGCTCTTACCACGTCATGAAATACATTTCGTTCATGCCGGCATCACAATTGATTACACCGGCATGTGAGCCGCTGTTAGCAGAGTTCTCCAATTCGAAACACGATAAAGACAAGCTGCATTACCAGTTCAATATTAGCTTTATGGTGTTGATGTGCATTGGCCTGCCCATTACCGCATTTCTGTATTTCTTCAGCGAATTATGTGTGTTCGTTTTGCTTGGCCAACAGTGGCTGGAATATGCCGATGTGTTTGGCGCGCTATCGTTAATCATCGTCTCACATTTATTCATGACCATGAGTAACACCATTCTGTATGCGCTGGCGAAAGTGAAATATGTGTTTTACTACGAGATCATTAGCTCAGCGGCTATGTTCCTGTGCTTGTATTTCTTGGCAACTCAATCCGTTATTCAATTTGCTTACACTCGGGCTTTGTTAGAGCTAGGCATTGTCATTGCGTTTTTCACATTGTCATCGAGCATGCTCAAAATCAACGTCAAACAGTTACTGAAGGTAGTCATTAACCTAGCGCTCGTACTAGCGGTAACAATTAGCGCTGCGCAACTTGTTAACAGCCATATCAGCAACCTTTACTTGTCGTTCTTTGTTGTTGGTTTTGTATTTGCTGCCCTGTATCTGGTGGGCATCTATATCGCCTTTAGGGTGTCATTTCATTCAGATAAAGAAGCGCATCACCTAGAGTACTTAGTCAAGAAAACCCTAACTCAAGTCACGAGTAAATTGAGTGCGATTAAGGGGCAATAGTCGCTGTTAAGCGAACTATTTAATTGATGACAATGTGAGAGTAGCAATGACAAATAAAATTTATATTCTACCAAAATCGATCAAGTCGAACTTATACTACAGCAAATTATTGTCATTGATTTCAGAGATAGGATTTACACCAAGTGACATTCCAAAGTTCTCGTTTACGTCGAGCAACATACCTAAAAAAAGCAAATTTTTATTTTCATGGCAAGAAGATGAAGTAATAAAGAAAACGACTTATAAATCTACTCGCCACTTCATATATTTATTATCAGTTTTTCTTCGCATTTATCTCACCAAAAGTCAGTTGGTGTGGATAAAACACAATATTGTTCCTCATCGACTAAAAACTGCAAATGCAATACAAAGGCTTTATCACAAGGTTATAAAATTATTACTGCAAAGCATGTCTCATCGTATCGTTTGCCACTCAGAAAATTATGCAAAACAACATGGTTTTACTTATATTCCTCACCCTCTTTACGATATTGAACAGACAACCTCTGAAAAAACGATACCGTTTATTATTTTTGGTAAAATATTGAGGTATAAAAAAGTTGACGAAATCCTATCTTATTGGCCCACGAGTACACCAATAATGATCGTTGGAAAATTTGAAGACGAAGAATTGTTGAATAAAGTACAACAGATCGCCTCTAAACGATCCTTAAAAATAGAGATCGTTGATAAGTTCATAGAGCAAAATGAATTGAACGCGCTGCTTTCAAAGTCTCAATGTGTGGTTTGTGGCAACGAGCAATCTAGTATGATTGCTTCCGGTGTTATGATACATGCACTTTCAGCAGGTTGTTCATTAATTGCGAGAAGCAGTCACTACTCGAAAGAACTATTATCTAAAAGGTTGCCTGTGTATTTATTTGATAGTGTTGAAGAGCTAGAAACATTGATCGGAGACAGCCAGAAAGCGAATGGTAGCTACTTTTTTCAAAGTCTCCAAGAAAGCTATGGAGACCATGTAATAGCCGAAAAATTAAGGCATGTTTTCTAGCTACCAGAGAATATCAAACTAATTAAATTATGATTAATTGATGGTTCAATGACGATGAAAAAATTGTATTTACATATGGGATTCCATAAAACAGCAACGAGCTCTCTTCAGCAAACTTGCAGAAAAAGCCTTGAGCAACTGAGTGAGCAGGGGTATGAGTTCCCTATATTTAAGAGCAATTACATTGAATTAGATGAAATATGTAACCACTCAATTCCAATATACTCCATATATTGTAAATCGCCTCAACTCTATGACACCAACTTAATATATAAGTCGAGAAATATAGAAAAGCTCAATAAAGATTACAGAGATCAATTTAATAAATCACTTCAAACTAGCAAAAACATAATATTATCTGGTGAAGATATATCCATTCTAAGCAAGTCGAGCTTAATCAAGTTGAAGGGTGATATCGAATTCCATAACTTCAAGATAATTCCTTTAGTGGTGATTAGAAGTCCTTATGAGTACCACTGTTCAATAATCCAACAAAAAATAAAAACAGGGCATCATTTATCTATCACTAAATTTATTAGTCAGCAAGAAAAGATAAACAAAATATTAGAAGTATTCCCGGAGACAAAAATGTTTTCCTTCAAAGGAATTTGCAAACATGAACATGGTCCCGTAGGTGAATTACTAGAATCAATGGGAATAAATATTAATAAAATAAGAATAAGAAGTAGCAATGAAGGAATATCAAACACCGGAGTGAGAATTCAGAATGGATTCAACAAAAAAGTGCCTAGATTTATAGATGGGGCTCTCAATGAAAAATGGGATAAGGTCTATTTAAAAGGTGAAAGATATTTCCATAATAAGTTCCTTCTAACAGAGCAAGAGCTTGAGTCAATACAGCAAGAGCTATCCATTGAAAACGAATTTTTCAAATCTAAATTAGGCTCTAATTTTTCTGATCAAAAAATAAAAACATCAGACCCTGAGTCCTGCTTTGATGAACTGGCAAAATTTTTTCAGTCAAATCGAGAAAAAGTTGATAAAAAAACAAGTTTCAGCTCGCTCTCAATAAAATTAAAACGCTATAAAAACAGGTTTTTCAAATTTTAATGACTAACAATAGATAAATTTTATCATCCATAAGATGAATCTACGATTCGCTTCCCATTGCATCAATCATTGTATTTATATTGTCATAGACCTTAGTTTTCTGATCTTGTAGCAACCTATTCGCGACTTCGGCATCCCAATTATCATTGATTTTATGAATAGCCAACCAATCGTTATCATAATCGTGGCAGTCAGTAACGCCTAGGGGCTCAGTCCACGTCTTGGCATACCTTGCCATTTTGTGAACTCTTTTATTCAATGGAATGAACTTGCAACCAAAACTTTGGGCTGTAATAAATCCATGAAGGCTTGTACCCAAATAAACTTCAGAACATGCGATGGTATACATGATGTCAAATAGATTTTGAGGAGCGGCGTAAAGAAAGTCGCCAGCGAGTTCACATATCTTTTTTAACACCTTGTGATCATCATGACCGAGCGCCAAACCTATGGGGCAACATACAACTTTGCTATTCTGCCGCTCGGCAATTGAGCGCACCTCGCCAACAAATTGATTTAAATTTTGCGGTTCAAACTTAGCGCCTAATTGAAGAACCACATATTTATCGGGTAGATTTTTAAAATCCTCTGAAATCAGATCCTCTAGCTCACTTAATGGATAGACATCAGACATGATTAACGCCGAATCAGGCACAGTTTGAACATCAGGCCTAATTTCACATAAGCTTTCTGCAGTCGCGTAATCTCGCAAGGATACCCATTCGGCTTTTTGAAGGTTGTTTTTTACAGAGGCGTATTCTGACTCATTCTTGGAAATTCTCTTGAGTCCTATACCACCAACGGAGTTGTAGAATGTCTTAGAGTTAGGTAAATCAACACAAAAAGCAGATACTTGTCTCGTGCGGGAAATTATACGTTTACTAAAACCTATTCTTTCATCGAATTTTTTTACGAATTTATACTTATAAAACAAGTAGCTAAAAACAGGGTTAATGTAACTATAAAGGAGCCCCCAAGTGGGAAATAAGACTTCCCCACCGCCAACAACCACACAACCACCTGTTTTTACAATATTTTTCTCTAAACTTCTATAACTTATAGTTGGCAGGGCGCCGAAGTTAGATAGGTCGCTTTCGACTAGTCCACAGTTTACAAATTTCAATTTCGAATTAGCTTTCACAAGGACTTCTTTAAATATCATTGGAAACAGCAGGTCTCCATAATTTAACCGGTCGCTAGCACTCAAAAAATATACATAACCTGATGGTGCTTTATTCATCTTCAAACCGTTCTACAATAGAAATATCATCAAATTATGAGCATCACACTTACTAGTCGCTTAGGATGTTATGTAGTTCAGGGCAATATGCCATAAATTGCTTTAGCTCTTGAGTAGATAAATCACTCACTTTATGACCACCAAAGCTTTTCTTAGCAAAGTGTATTTGAGTCGAAAACTTTTCTGCTTCGGCCATGGAAGCCACATTTCCGCCAATTAAATCAATATGGAAAGCAAAATAGCCATCTTCTCCGCCTGGCCATTGCTGTGGTGGAAATCGCTGGAGGCAATCCATTGTTTTCGCTTTACTACGCAAACTGAGCCCACCATTCCCACCGTCAGCAATCATGCCAATTGGTCTGCTCCGCTTCCATTTAGAACCGATATAATCGAAGTGAGTGAAATGATCGATTGAGTAGTCGGAGTTACTACAGAGCAACGCATCCGTTTGAAATACCAGAACCTTATCCTCTCCTATCACCTTGTCCCAAAAGGCGCTAGACAAGAATAATGCGTTGTAAGCTGGCGCAAATAGAGCTGCAGCATTCAATTGGCAAACGACCAACTGGCCGCTCGATATAGCATCGGCGAATCGAGAATGAACAAATTCAGCATTTTCGGAGCCGTGAAATAACTGCACCGGAATCCTCAATTTATCGATCACTTGGCCAACTACGAATACCAATGATTCTAAGCAACGCGTTTCAACTATCAGACCCACCAAGGGTTGTGATTCGTGCTCGTTAACGATAATACGTTCCAATCCCATCGAATCGACCAAAGCCATGTCCGGCTTATCTTTAAAAGGCTTTAAGCTGCCGTAAAATTGTGTCAGGTGAGAATGCTCAATGTCATGCTTTGAAATGCCTTGACTGGCGAGTCGCTGACGCAGTTGCTGGGCAGAACTATTCTTCATTCGTTCTGTCCACTTAAGTTTTCCAAATATATTCATCACTGAAGTCTCAATAGTGTTTCCACGGTACTTTGCGACCCAATATCTCTTCGAGCAACATAACGTCTTCCTTGAAGTGGTGGCTAATATTGGCCGCAACACTCTCAGCCAGTTTAGGTACCGCTTGTCTATTCATTCGATCAAGGGCATTCAGCCCCGGCTCTACCAACCAACCCACCGGACGCCGTTTGAGGGCCTTTCTGAACGGAGTTTTGCCATGGAGCCAACGATCAAATGAATGATGCCGTGGCCAATAAGGTACTTTACCGCGTGAACTAGTATTGGCTTCAAAGCGATCATCAACATCCAAAAATCGGCATATATCTGAAATTATTTTATGCTGGTCAGCTAGATAGTCATCGTATAGAACAAACATCATCTGCTCGCGCTCAAAATGCTGCAGATAAGTAGATAACTGCGCTCCGTACATTCCGACATTAGCGTAATGCCAATCCCATCCCCAGCCCTTAGCCATCCTTTCTGGTTCTGCGGCAAGAGCTTCCTCTAGCGAAAGCGGTTCTAAGTCGTACTGTTTATTCATGCAGTAATGGGAATACAGTCGACTGACTGGTTCACGGAGTACAGCAACTAACTTTGCATTTGGTACGCGCTTCGCTATGCGTTTTGCAGCTTCTGGATAGTACAAATGCCTGACCGACGCATCGCCAATTACCTTATCATTCTGACAATGAACAAATTGTTGCTGATAGTCGTCAAATGACGTAATGCAGTGATCGTATATTTGCGCAAACATGCGCTCTGAACTGACTGGTCCAGGCTCGGGTAATGAGGCCCCTTCGAGCGCATAGAAATTTGGTTCTTTATAACGAGAGAAAGCTATATCTGGATGCTGCCCCAAATAGCTCTGCAGCGATGTGGTCCCGCATTTAGCAGCTCCAATAATAAAAAAGTCAGCAATTCGCATCTATGAATAACCCTCCCTTAATACTCAAAATAGAGCCCTACGGCTGCGGTATTTTGAGCAGTGCTTGCAGTTTTCTTATTGAGAGATCGCGTTGCTTTTCAATGTAAAGCAGGTTGAGATCTCCTAACCTTTGTTGTTCACTTGAATCACTCAAGATACGAACACATTCCGTTGCAAACAAATCAGATTCCAAATCAGATATAACCAAACCAAACTCACAGCCATCTTCTAAGCCATGTGCGCCACAGGCGGTAGTAACTAAAGGTTTGCCATGCGTCATGGCCTCAACACTTTTGATTTTCAGTCCACTGCCACTTAAACACGGATTAACAATTAGATTACACCCGTCGTAGAAATCTCCTAAATCCTCGACTCGCCCAACACAGTAGATTGCAGAATCTTCTTGATTCACGAATTCGTCATACTTTGCGCCAGCAATAACGAGAGTAGCCTCGGGTATTTGCTTTTTGATGCCGTCCCAATGGTTTTCTACAAAGAACAAAATTCCATCGCGATTGTGTTTGTTGTTGGATCCCAAAAAGCCCACAGTAAATTTACTGGGGTCTCCCACGTACGACTTCCTTGCCGGCGGCTGTACGATACTTAGAGTTTCAACTTGCGTCTGTTCTCCTCGCAGTAAACCGCGAAAGTAGTTTCCTTCATGATGTTGTATGGCCAACACAATATCAGCTCGCGACAAAAGTCCTTTCTCTTGCTTCTTGGTCAAAGACAACCAAAAACCATCACCGCCTGATTCGCGAATTTGCTGATTTCTATCAGTGAACTTATCGTGGGTATCAATAATAGTTACCACTGAATCATCAATAGCTTTGATTAACTTCGCTAAAAACGCATAGTTTATAACAATAAAATCTGGCTTAATTTTATTCACTATACATTTAAAATCATCGATTGCTTGGCTAGAAATGAATGAGTCTTTGAAAATAAAATCTTCAAATCGGGCTGGTAAAGCTATATTTTTCTGGCGACAAGTTTTTTTAAAACGAGTCAACAACCGTTGGATGAGTGCTGGCTTATATGGTTTTCCATCGTTCATTTGAATGAATTGATGGCCATAAGTTGCAGCCATACTGTAGCCATCACTCCTTACCGCAATGCCTTTGATTGGACAAAGAACAAATGTCACGGAAATGCCCAGCCCGCTTAGCATCTCATGAATATGTCGAACGCGGGCAGAGTTACCGGAATGTGTAGGAATGCTTGCAACTGGACTAACAATGATGCATTTCATGTGAGAACCTAATTGATATTAGCATTGAATCGCCATTGCTCTATTTTCTGAGATTCTTGATCTCATTGACGACGGTAAATAGGTGCCGATTAAAAAAGATACTTAATATAGTAAGGTATACCACTGCACCCAACAAAACCCCAGCGGTCAACTCAATCAAATGAGAATCCATCATATTAATATCTAAACTATATAAATACTTCACCGATGCAAACATTAATAATGAGGAGATAATAAATGGATAAACGCTTTTGAGCGCCCCACCAAGCGAAATATCAACTTTTCTCGAAGCAATATGAAAGCGAATGGGCAAGGTCAGGTAGGTTACGAAAACCATGGCAGCAACCATCCCTTCAATGCCCAACGGAATTGCAATAACAGGAGCACTGATACTAGCAACTAATGTTGTGATTTTTATGTGTAGCGCTGTTCTGGGCATTCCCGAACTAACCATCAGCATTGGTAAAAAATAACCAACTATCAAGCCTGGCGCTGAGACTGATGCGATGCTCATCAAAAAGGCACTGTCTATCCAGTTTTCTCCAACAAACAACAAAATGAAAGGCTCGGATACCGCCCCTAGCCCCAAATAGGCCGGCAGTATAACGAAACAAGCGATCCTCAAAACTCGATACAATGCGCTTACTCTTTGCTCCCCCTCCAGTCGAGAAAGCGTCGCTACTAAAGACTTATTAAGTGGGTTGATGATCAGCTCTATGAGTATTTGAGGTGCCCGCCGAGCCATTGATAACAACGCAAATGCACTCGCTCCAAAGAAGACACCAACAAGCATGTTTACAGTTTTACCGGATAAGAATCCAAGCAACGCCATATAAAGCAAAGGCTTGCCAAACTCTACAATTTCTTTGATGTGAGTTTTTTCGATATGAAATTTTGCTTTGAAATCGGAAACAAAGTTGGTAGCAAACGTCGCAAAGATGCTTTGAGAAAAGCGCCCAATCACTAAAGACCATGCTCCGAACTCGAAGAAAGCCAGCGCAATGGACACACATCCCCCAAACGTCGTTGATGTTAATCTTATGTATGCTAGGCGCTTATTGTGGAATTCTCGCTGCATCTTGGCGAAATGTGTGGTGCGCAACGAATCCAGAATTGGAATGAAGGCTAGCGCCGCCAGTATGTATGCTAGTTTCTCTGAATAGCTAAAATAAACTATTGGTGCAACAGCTGCCGCTAGAAGTAAGGCGATTCCTGCCGCAACGAGCAAAATGATCGAATGGTAAGTCGATGCGAACTCATCAGTCCATTCGTCTCTTCTAATCAAGTTTTGACTAACGCCAATAGATAAAAAGATGGAAACAAACTCTACGATTAGAAAGGCAAAGCCGACTAAGCCAAATTCTTCTACTGACATTAATCGAGCGAGCAGTATAAAAACTACAAATGAAAAAAATTGACCAAACCCACTAGTCAAAACATTCCACAATACTGCAGCAGCAGATTTTCTTTTTAACGACATTAATACAGCTGTCCTTGCGTATGCTAACTGCAACTATTGCCAGCAGCGAACATATTCATAAATACGAGCATTTAACGTGAGTGAGTCTTCAGTATTGACACAAAAGGATTCGCGCTCTGAGTCGTAAGTAGAATCAATTTGCTTGGCGATCACGCCACCCACTTTCGACGCAAGGTCAGGTTGGCTATCAGCGAACACTTTGGCGATATAAGGCAGTTCAAATCCTGGGGCATTGTAGCCATAACCGTAAATATTCATCGCGTCGTGCTTAACGCCTTTCATGGTGTGACAATCAATAGCTCGACTCGACTCATCTTGCCATTTGAACAGCTCATCTGAGCCACAATATGCCAAAGCTTTTTGAAACGCCTCTAATTGCATGAATGACGTATTGCCACCGTGCTTTTTGATAAGCGCAAAAGCATAAACATTGAATAGGTGATAGCCGTTTTCCTTGTACAGCTTAGTTTTGCCTGCTTTTTTCAGACGAATACTTTCTAGCAATGATTCAATGGTGAACTTTACCTTTTTGAATAGGGTCGGCGTATTCACAATAGGGTGTTTGATTAAACCATTGCCATATACTCGAAGCCGCTTTGACAAACCAGCCATAAAGGCATCGCATTGTCGTCTAATCTCTGCGTTGTCTCGAACGGAAAGCAAAACATAACCTGCAGCAGCTAACCAAAGTTGATGATTGAACGTCATGTCGAACCCTCGCATACTGCCGTCGACATTACGAACGTTCCACATCCCGAACTTGTCATCAAAGATATGCAGCAAAAAAGTCTGCTCGGCTAAATCAAGACATGATTCGTCGGCCAAGGCGATATAGCCAGCAACCAGACCTTCAATTGCCCAAGCTTGGCCAATCGTGCCATTTGAGAAGTCTTTTCTGACGCTGGTGCGACAATGGAAAGCGGCTTTCATGGGCCGAGCTTGGTTTGACTTCAGGTAATCGACACAAATTTGTACACCTTGACGATACTTGTCATCCCCGTCGCGCTGATACAACACCGCTAATGTTGTCGCCCAATGAGCAGTGTTTCTTACTGGAGTTTCAGGATCAAAATATGGCCCATTGTGGCCGCCACTGATAAAGCCCTGAGAGGTCAGTTGTTGCAAAGCAACATCAGCCAGAGCAACTACAATTGAGTCCAACACAATTAATCCCTTTGTTTACTAACACAACCAATAATATTGCCGGCCAACGTCGCCAAACCACTAAAATATGCAACCAGATAAAACCGGAGGTACAGGCTACCACGGCAGTCCACCTGTTTGCTTTTTGCCGCTAACTCTCTTACCGTTTTGCGACGAGCTGGGAACACCTTTTTTAATGCTTGCTTGAATTTTGCTTTAAACACGCCTTGCTCCTGCCATAGCCGCACCTGCCCCTTACCCACTCGGATTTGCTTCTTCAACAACTCTGAAGTGGATCGTGCATATTTAAAAACCGTGCAACTATCGCAATATTCAAGCAACAAACCTTGCTCTGAACAATAACCAGTCCAACGCATGTCTTCTCCCGACCGCACGCCTTCCTCAAACATGCCAATGTTAGAAAAAACGTTCCGCCGAACCCAAAGGTTGGCGGTTTTAGCGGCCTTGCGCTGCTTGATGGCATATTCCATTTGAACATTGGTAACTGAGTCATAAACCTTGCCGGCAGTGACTCGATCCTCAAAATTAAACATGACTTGGCCACCAAAAAGGTCGCACGAAGGATGTTCGTCCAAATACTTGATAGCGGAAGACACCCAGTCCTTTGCGGGAATACAGGTTGAATCGAGTAGGGCAATATAACGGCCAGATGCAGCCTCAATACCTCTGTTGCGACACGAATAAGGACTTGCTAGTCGTTGATGTTCTTTGATTAAACAAACATCAGAGCGTTGCTCCAACCATTCTATCGAGCCATCCGTTGAGCCATTGTCAACGACCAATATTTCAAACAAAGCTTGATCACAGCTCTGCTGTTCCAGCTTCGCTAGTGTTTGTTGAATGGCATTCAGATCGTTATAAACAGGGATGATGATAGAGACTATCGGCTCACTCAAAATACTGTTCCTTCCATATGTCACTGCGTCCAATATAATCCACGATTGCTCACAAACTTATTTGGCGCCAGAAGGCGCAAGAGCCAGACGGGACATGTATGGCGTTTGATATTTTTCGGCAATTTCTTCGACGACCCTCGGATTCGTAGTTCTCCAGTCGAGAAATAACTGCCATTGCTTCTCTACGTGTAATTCAACCGTGTCAGGTGTCAGCAAAGCAGCGAAAGCAGCGTCACGTTGGGGCTCAGACGCGTAAATCCAGTCGAGCATTAAATCCCCCATGGCTTTCGTATAATGGGAGGATTCCGACCAATACCTCAAATCCTCCACTGTTTCGTAATCGAAATACTCTGTGGTGTAACTATTGACTAACTGAAAATCGAAAATAGGAACGGGTTCAAGGCTACGACGGTCTGCCACATCAGCGACCGCTTTTACCAAATGAACTTTCAATTCCGTCAGCTTTCTCTCAGCCAGCATAAACTGATGATCAATTTCCAAATATCTCAAATGCATGGGATTGATAATTAATTTGAGATCAATGCCTTGGTCATAGGAAGTGTTGATAATTTGTTGAAGAGAACTTGTGCGACATAAGGCCGTCGAGGGGCGTCTAGATTCGGCAGCTCGTTCGTTGATCTTGACTCTCGCTGCTTCTCGGCGTTCCATTCTCTCAGATACGGTATCATTAATGTACATAAAGGCGAGTCGACGGCCATACCTGTCATAATAAGCCGACTGCTTTTTCCCCAAAGCACCTAATCCGTCGCGCAATGTTTGTGACGAAATTAAGTAATTAATGCGATAAAACCAGCTTCTAAGGTCTTGTAATATATGGCCAGATAAATGCACCGGCTTTCTAGCAACGCCTCCGTCGCAAAAATTCTCGACGACCAAAAAGACAGTTGAGGGTTGGCTGTTATCCACCACGTGCTCAAACATTCGCCTCAGCTCGGTCATACCGGCCCCAGGAACAGAAAAGTTATATCCTTTGACCTCGCCTAGGTGACCTAAGTCAAGGCCATAGTCTGTTCGGGAGTTTCCGATGATGACGTATTCAGGATCTTTCAACTGCTTGTAATGCCATGGTTTGAATTCACGTTCAAATCCCGAAGCGCTGCGAGGAACGTTTTCGTAGTGGTACAAGTACAGTGGATCTAACCAAAGGTTGGTCAGCATCAAGCCAGCTAACAACAACACAAATGTTGCTAGCCAGTACTTTAAGAAACGCCAAGTAGCTTGTCCTGCCATTACAAATTACTCCGCATTAGAAATTAAAGTACAAAAATTCAGAGAGCTGACCAATGCTGCTCAGCGCATATAGGCCTGCAAATGCCGAAGCGACGGCAGCCGCCGGAACTTGCCAGCGCGGCACCTTAATCTGTTGTTCGCCACTCAGAATATTCTCAACCGATTTATATAGTTGCAGTGAATTGGGCATTAAAACAGCGATAGCGAGCAGCGCGATGCACCATAGCAATGCATCAAAGGCTAAAATAAGCTCTGGAGACCCTTGAGTTAAAGTACTCAGATTGGCCATGCTCACCAAAATTAATAGCGCACCATCCAAGGTTTCGGCTCGGAAGAAAATCCAACCAAAACAAACCGCTGCAAACGTCAATGCCCAATAGAAAACTCGCTCGGCCATTAGCACCGGCGCCGAAGAAATGGAACTGCGGAAATGACCCCAAGCATGGTTGATACACAAATAAGAGCCATGCAACGCGCCCCAAATAACAAAGTTCCAACCGGCACCGTGCCACAAACCACCAAGCAACATGGTGAGCAATAAGTTCACATAGCGGCGTCCCGGCCCTTTGCGATTACCGCCCAATGCTATGTAAAGGTAATCTCTGAGAAAGCGACTCAAAGTCATGTGCCATCGACGCCAGAAATCAACAATACTGGTGGCTTTGTAGGGTGAGTTAAAGTTCTCAGGTAATCGAATACCAAACATTCGAGCTAAGCCAAGAGCCATATCGGAGTAGCCTGAGAAATCAAAATACAGTTGCATGGTGTAAGCCAGCGTGCCAATCCATGCTTCATAAGCTGTTAACGCTATGCCTTGATCTGCGGCTTGAAAAATAGGCGTGGCATACACTGCAACGTTGTCAGCCAACACAACTTTCTTGAATAAGCCAATGCTGAATAACACGATGCCAACCGACATGTGGTAGCTATTGAACCGAAATGTTGATGCTTGCGCGAACTGAGGCAACATTTCTTTGTGATGAACAATAGGTCCTGCAATCAACTGCGGGAAGAAGGTTACAAACAGTGAGTATTGTAAAAAGCTATGCTCTTCAATCTCTTTTCTGTATGTATCAACCAAGTATGCGATTTGTTGGAATGTGAAAAATGAAATCGCCAGCGGCAGCGCTATACGCGCAACTTGCCAATCTTCACCAGTGAGCCAACTCACTTGGTCTAGAAAGAAGTTGAAGTACTTGTAGTAGCCGAGTAACCCCAAATTCAGAGTGACGCCGACGGTAAGAATTAACTTTGCTAGCTTGGCATTGGTCTGGTGGGCGGAATTAATTAATGAACCGACTATGTAGTTACCAACCATAGAACCAATAATCAGGATCAAATAGTCAGCTTTCCACCAGCCATAGAAAAACAACGAAGATAAAACTAAGAGGGTTATTGCTATTCTGCTGTTAAATCGGCCTAGTAAGAAAAATAGAGCTAGAACTGTAGGTAAGAAAAAATATATAAATTCTAGCGAGTTAAACAGCATAACCTTTCCTTGGTTTAGGAGCTTCTAGGTTTGTAGCAAACTTGTAATTTGTAGCCCTTCAGTGCTCAAATGACAGTAAGCCTTGTGGTAGGCTAAAAATTCAGCACCAGCTCACGTTTACGCTAATGCAAACGAAAAGCTAAATCAACCGGAATCAGGCCTAGCAATGACCGTATTAACCAGCCAAGTTGAAGCGAAAATCATCGTTATCATCCCAACCTACAATGACAATGCTCGCCTCGTTCAGTGCCTCAAAGCGATTGACCAACAAACGCTGGATAAATCTCTATTTAAAGTCATCGTGGTGGACAACGGTTCCAGCCAACCGCCTGAATTGCCAGCGGGGTTAGCCATTAATGTGAATCTCTGGTTCGAGTCCAAACCCGGTTCTTACGCTGCGCGCAACAAAGCACTAAACGGCAGCAAAGCAGAATTCTATGCCTTCACAGATTCAGATTGTAAACCTGACCCAGACTGGCTGCAGGCCGCTTACGAAGTGCTTTCACAATCAAGCTGTGATGCAGTTAGCGGCCCAATCGAATTATTTTGTCATGACGACAACAACCCCAAGGCTATTGAGCTCATCGATTTACTGAAGGGGTTTCCACAGCAAAAAACAATTCACCAACAACACTATTCGCCCACTGCGAATCTAATTGTCAAAGCCAAGTGCTTTGATGAAGTTGGCTTATTCAATGACAATTTAAAATCTGGCGGTGACAAAGAATGGTGTTTGCGACTACATCAACAAGGAGGCGTGCTGATTTATGATCAACGAGTAAAGATTAGGCACCCTGCACGAGATACTTTCCAACAGTATCTCACCAAACAACGGCGCATTGCCCATGGAGCTTGGGCCAGAAGAGACTCGGACCCGCTCATGAAGAAGTACACTGGTGTACACGGCATCGTGACGGGTATCATGCCGCCGGTAAGAAAAGGCTACGATTTCTTAACCCGATTTCCCCAAGCCAAGATATCAACACGGCTAAAAGCTATTATTTGCTTCTACGCCGTGAATTTATATTCGGTGAAGGAGCGTCTGAAATGTCGCTTTGGTTTAGTGCAATCCGTCGAGCGAAATTAATCAGCGCTCAACAAAGCCAACTAAGCCAGCTTTCACTCTTAATTTAAGCCACAAGCGGTACCATTTGTTGTGCAAAGCAACAAACAAGACTCTGGCAATTTCATAGTTTGATAGCTGCAACGTCTGCTTTTGGCGAATGCAACTCTTTAGTGCTTGAATAGGCGGTGCGGCGTCACTAAGTAATGCCTGCCAACTCAATTGAGCTGCCATCGCGGGATCTTTGTTTTGCAACCGATAGAAACCACCCACAACGCGCCGAAGCTTCTGCCTCATGTCGCTTAACTCACGCCTAGCAGGGTGAGCTACGATGCATTGCTCACCAAATGTCATCACAGCGCCATGCTTTACCGCTCGACTAGAAAACTCATAGTCGGCACCTGAAAAAGCTTGGCAATCGAAACGGCCAATCCGCTCGACAATAGCGCGCCGGATCCAAAAGTTGGCCGTGACACTTCTGCCCAAAGTGGCATTTTCCCGCTGCGGAAAAGCCAACACTCGCTCAAATGACTCCAACAAAGTGCGGGGACCGTTAGAAGCACAAAACACAGTGATATTTCCGGCGATCAAATCATTATGTGTGTGATTTAGAATCGCCAAACCTTGTTCAAGCCAATCTGGCTCAGGAATACAATCACTGTCAGTGAAAGCAATGATGCGGCCCTCAGCCACTTTCAATCCGGCATTGCGTGCCGAGTAGGAGCCCGGTTCCAGCTCAATGAGATATTTTGTTCTCTGATGAGAATTCAAAACGCCGACCACTGTCTGATCGACATCAGGTGAACCATTGTCGACCACAATTAACTCTGCATCTGCGGCGTCAAGTTGTGGCAGTAACGCATTCACGCACAAAGATAAGCGCTGATAATCATTAAATACAGGGACGATGATAGAGATGGCTTTAGAAGCGCTATGATTGAATACCGATTCGACTGTCATGCCAGCAGCCCCTGATACAAGTCAACGTACTGCTGCACCATGCCGGTCAAAGAAAAACGACTCTCAACATGACTTCGATTGAATTCACCATATTGACGCCGAAGCGCTGATGATTCAGCAAGCGTTTGAATCGATTGCACAAAGTGATCGACACTGTCTTGCTGACAAAGAAAACCACCCTGTCGATCTACGATGAGTTCAGGCATTGAGAAGCAGTCTGTCGTTACTACCGGCATGCCACATGCCATTGCTTCAATCGTCGTTAAACTCAGCCCTTCTAACCGCGTTGGAAACAGGAAGATATCGGCATAGTTGTAAAACTGTCGCAACTGTTCGGCATTGAGTCTGCCAATAGAGATAATTTGTTTCGATTCAGCAACTCGTTTATCTTGCAAACCCGAGGTGGTTAATAGAACAAATCTGTCGCCTAATTGTTCCATGATGTGAGGGAGCAAATCGGCCCCCTTCCGTCGAGTAAAATTACCAACAAACAGCAACTTAATCTTGTCGCGAGCCTGTGGCACCAACTCATCAGACACAGTCTGCGGATAAAATTGCTCAACATCGATGCCATTCTGAATCGCTTGCGCTTGGACGCCAAAGCAATGCTTTACCTGGCCAGCGGTATACTGACTCACTGCGGTGATGGCATCAGCAGCAGCAAACGCACGCTGCTCATACCAACGCACCAAATTGTGATAACGCGCTTGCGCAAAACTTTTGTATGGACGTATCAGTGGATCATGGACAACCAGATGTTCAGTGGTCACTAATTTGACGCCAGATTGAGCAAAACGAAAGCCATTCCAACTATTGGTATGAACAATATCAGCATCAGTTTTCGCCATCGCTGAGCCAATTAGGTCAGGGTAATATTGATAATGATGAGGCAGTAAATCGACTTGTGTGTCGACGCCAAATGCCTGCAGCGACTTGGCCATATTGTAGGTCCACACGTCACTACCAGAGCCAGCTTCGATGAGCTTAAAACAAACTTTCATTGGCGTCCCTGCTTAGATGCGCGATTTATAGATTCGGAAAAGGTCGTAAAAGTTGCCATTACGCCAGCACAACTGCCGAATACGTTTGGATGCTCCTCGGCCACAAAGCAACGTCATATTGACCAACAGAGATAAGCGTTGAGATTTGCTCAACAGATGACCATGCTTAGCTCGGAACAATCGATAGCCAGCCCGAATCCGGCTTGGATGGGTGATTCGCCCCAGCTCGTGGT
Organism: Neiella litorisoli; assembly: GCF_014773395.1. GTDB lineage: Bacteria > Pseudomonadota > Gammaproteobacteria > Enterobacterales > Neiellaceae > Neiella > Neiella litorisoli. The sequence continues at coordinate 55,525 of NZ_JACXAF010000019.1, forward strand.
CAGTATGCTGAATATAGGTTCGCTTCATAATGCGTCGAGCAGGGCCTAGCTTGGCAATAATATGAGTGAAAAATTCATAGTCTTGCCAAGCTGGGAATGATTCATCAAATAGCAAGCCGTGTTCCAGCAGCCTTTGCCGATCAGCGAAAATCTGATTCCCTACAACATTGCGACAGCCAATCTCTGCCAACGAGATTTGGCGACCATAGTAACGGCTGGGAATCATTTTTTTACCGGTGTAATTAAAGCTTTGGGCGCACAAAAATGAATCATTGGGATGCCAGGCCGCGACAAACTCAGCAATGCGCTCAGGAGTGAAACGATCGTCATCATCAAGCCCAGTAATAAATTTGCCATTGGCTGCTCGAATCGCTTTGTTTCTGGCGTGACAGGCCCCTTTAGACTGTTCTTCTCGCAAATAAACGATGTTGCCATGCTTCTCTTGCAAGCTCCGAACAAAGTCGGGAGTATCATCCGTAGAGCCATCATCGCTAATGACAATTTCAACGGCAGGATAAGTCTGAGCCAATACCGAATCGATCGCTCGCTTGAGCATTTGAGGGCGGTTCTTTGTTGGAATATAGACGCTGACCAGCGGCTGATCTGTGTGCTGACTACTCATCGTTGGTTACTCCGCTGACCTGGCGAAATAGATGCTCAAATCTTGCCGCTGATATCTCTCTGGAGAACATCGCTTCAACTCGGCTTCTGGCGTTAGCCACCAACTGCTGACGGCCATCATCATCTAACGCCAATGCTTGCTCTAAAGTATCCGCTAAGCTGGTTGCGCTAGCTGGTTCGCACAGATAACCAGAATGTCCATGCTCAATCGAATCGACAATGCCGCCCGAGCGTGAACCAACGACAACGGCGCCTGCAGCCATGGCTTCAAGAAATGTCAGGCCCTGAGCTTCAACCCAACCACTGGCGGACTGTTTTGACGGCCCCAGAAAAGCATCAGCAGCTGCCATATAGTGTTGTACCTGACTATGATCGACCCAACCAAGGGTTTGTGCTGCGGCTTCTAAATTGGCTCGTGCAATCCGCTGTTCCAGCTCGGCCTTATCCTGCCCTTCGCCAATGACCACCAGCTTCACTTGGTGGCCTTTTGCCAATAACAAGCGTGTCGCTTCCAGCGCCTCAAACACTCCTTTTTCTTCAATAACCCGGCCAACGAACACCAACAGTTTTTGCTCAGGATGATCTTGTAGCGATGAGCGCAATTGCGACACTTCCTCAGGATCAGGCAGTTCGGAAACAGTCACGCCCATTGGAATTCTATGAACAGAAGTGCCGCTAGAGCTCATTTGTAGCTCATTAACAGCCGCCTCGGTAAACGACGAATTAACACTGATTGCAGCTGAACGCCTAAGTACCCAGCGCTTAAACTTCAACATCAGCTTGCCTTTTAACGAGAAAATATCACCACCATGAACAGTCGTTACAACAGGGACTCGAAACAGCCAAGATGACACTAAAGCAGCAAATCCTTGAGGTATGATCCAGTGCGCATTGATCACGTCGTATCGTTGAGTTAGCAATAAGCGAAACACTGCAAAACACTCCGCCAACACCAACATCGGCAGCTTCAGTTTTTCGATTGGTTTTTTGCGCAAGTTAACCAGAGCACCGCCTTGATAGCAGACAGTCTGCGCCTTAACAGGCCAAAAATAACGAAAGCGACGGACTTGCACACCATCGAAGTCTTCTTTCAGCGCGGCCCCTTCAAAGTGTGGTGCCAACACAGTCACCTGATGCCCTTTGGCGACTAAGTCTTTCGCAAGGCTATGAACAAATGGTGTTGTCGAATCACCCGTCCAACGCGGATAATTAGAGGTCACTAAAAGTAATTTCAAAACATCTTCCCTGCTTATCCTTTGGTATTGATGGTCAGTTCGCTAAGCGCTTATTTAATTGATATCGGTACAGCGACGCGGGCTCAATGGCTTTTTGATTCAACCCTTCGGCATAGCCGATAAACGGTGATTTAGTTTCCAGCGGCTTTGGAAAATCCAAACCAATCAAACGGATCCCAGGAGCCCGCACTGTAATAGGTAGGTTAACTCGACCTTGTGCTCTGACGTTCCAGTAGGTGGTATAACCTGCTGCAATGGGACCAGATTCACGTCCTCCCGCTTCGGTGAATAAGTCCTGCGTGCTACTAACTCCGGCATCAATATCATCAAACAAATTCTGCTGATTCAACCCTCTATGCAAGTTGAATTTGGCGTTGTTAACTTGGCCACCACTGTAAACATTTAGCTCAGCATTCCACCCCACCGCCGGTGAATGCAACGCAGGCGCAGTAAACTGAAAATTAGTGGCGAGTACATAATTGGAAGTTGAAATACTCATGGTGTAGTGCCCACCGCGGCCAAGTACTCGAATATCACTCAAGCTAAGATTGGCACTTTTCTCAACAATAATGCCATTATCGGCGTGTACCGTTGCAATATCTCTAAGCCAACCATGTTTAACCTGATTCAAAAAGAACGCGTTAAAGCCGGGCTCTCGATGGTGACCTGCATAAGGTCTTTTAGGAAAAGTCACTCTGAACTGCTCAAAGCCAACTTGCTCTAGCAGCTCTGCATTGCGCAACTTAACGCGCCATTCTGGCTTAACGTGATGCAGCAAAGGCTCTTTCACTCGAAGACGATGACCGTTGATAGCTTCTACCGTCACAAACTGGTTAACCAAGTTTGCTCGCCGGTCATATGCTCTTCCTAATTTCGTTTGGGTTGCCGCCATCAGGTGTTTGTCAAAACTTGCTCTTTGGCAGCCTTGATTGCACCAACTAACGATTAGCGTTTGGCCAGGGAAGAACAAGCTGGGATCGTCGACTTCTAGCTCATGCTGACCTTGTTTACCAGCGAGGGCCTCCGCAGGTAACGCCGTCGAAAATGGCTTCAAACCAGGCCTAGTCCAAATAAAGCCTCCTTTCCAAGAAACGGGAGAGAGGCGGCTGAACGTCGCAACTTGGTTGTCGGCAACCAGATTACGAATTTTCCATTGCTGCTGGTCTTCTGCAGCTACTGACAACAGAGGCTTAGAAAAAAATAGCTCCGTTCCGGTTTCTGCTGATGAGCCAGCGCCGCGCAACAAGATTTGACTACGCTGAATCGCTAGAACTCGCGATAGGTCGACTCGCCCCTGAGGTAACTGAACGATCACAGGGCCGTTCACCTCATGAGCATGTTCCAAAGCCGCTAACATCGCGACACTGTCGTCTTGCTCATCATTGACAACAACTCCGAACTCAGTGACATCGACAATCGTTGCCCCAGTCAGTCGAGGCTGTTGTTCACCCCATCGATAGCCTGCGTAAGAAAAATTAGGGAGGTAGTGCTGATCGGAATCAAGAATTTTCGGTCGCCACGGCTGTATGGGGTTGGTTTGCGATACTTGCCGTGAGGTTTGTGAGCTTGCTTGTTGAGTTGCCGAGGAGTAATTGCTTTCGAGCTGAGACTGTAATGATTCGAGTTTACGAGAAGCGGAAACGACCTCTGGATGTTGGTCGGTATAGCGCTGCAACAAGGTCGCTAATCGTTGCTGCTGTTCAGTAATCTTTAGCTTGAGTTGTTCGCGACTGAGTTTTGCTTGCTGGTAGAAGCGGCTTTGTTCTGTTGATTCCGCTTCAACGATAACTGCCGTCTCAGCAATCGCCGGTGGTGCCGCGGCTTCCTTGTCATCGGACACTGTTGATGTCGAACTACAGCCCAGGCTCGTTAGAGCAACGAGCCATAACGGCAAAGAGAAACGACTCACGATAGCAACGTCCGCTATTCTTTGTCTTGCTTATACTTCATTAGTTCAAGCTCGAGCGCTCGAGTCTTCTCGAGAATCGTCTCAATCATCTGTCGATTGTGAGATATCAGGTCTGATAGCAAACCAACCAGAATGGCCAAGAACCCCATTAGCAAGAAGGAGCCACCCAAGACGAGCGACTGGATGTGACCATCACCTTGGCCAATGAAGTACTTATACAAAAAGCGAATGATCGGAATGGCGCCAATCACCCCCATGACAATACCGATGTAAAAGAAGAAACGCATCGGCTGGTACATGGCATACATCCGCACCATGGCAGAAAGCTGACGCTGAACGAATTTAGGGATGCTGGTAAACAGCCGGCTCTCGCGGGTTTTTGGATTAGTCCCCACTGGCACCGACGTGATCGCCATGTGTTTCTTGCCAGCTTGGATAATCGTTTCGATGGTATAGCTGAATGGCGAAACGATATTGGTTTTTATTGCCGCTTCGCGACTAATGGCCCGAAAACCGGAGACCGTGTCTGGCACATTGGTGCCCGACAACTTGCGAACGACTGCACTGCCTAAGTATTGCAGTAGCTTTTTAAACGGGGAAAAGTGCTCAATTTTATGGGTTTCCCGATCGCCAACAACAATATCCGCTTCGCCTGCCAATATCGGCTTCACCAACTTCGCAATATCGGCGCCGTTGTATTGGTTGTCACCATCGGTATTCACGATGATGTCAGCACCCGCCTTAATCGACTCTTCCAGCGCAATTCGGAAGGTTCTTGCCAACCCTTTATTATTTTTATTGCGAATCACGTGTGTAATTCCCAGCTCGCGGGCCACTTCAGACGTGCCGTCTTGACTGCCATCGTCGACAATCAATGTTTCAATGACATCAATACCATCGATTTGCTTGGGCAAATCGGCATAGGTTTCGGGCAGCGTTTCCGCTTCGTTATAGCAAGGAATTTGGATAATCAGTTTCATGGAGAGACTTCCATTGTTTGATCGCAAGAACGCACCAAGCGGATGGTTTGCTCGGGACTAATAAATTTTCTTCTTATATGTTCAGGTACCAGAGCATCAATGCCAAGTAGCTGCAATATTCGGCCAATAATGGTGATGCGAGATTCTGACGCCCACTGCTCACAACTATCTGAGAATGGCTTCACTAACGGGTAATTATTTGTCACCAGCCATAATGCGCTGCTGGTTGCCTGCTCTGGTAATAGTAAGTTGGTTGCATCGATGCCATAAATCCGATCGAATAGCCGCGCCTGAAAGCCTTCTGGCACAACAATCTGAGCCGTTGGATTATCTGCCATGTAGGCAGACAGATGACGATGTTCAGTATGGTTTGACTCACGCATATCAATCAATAGCACATTCATGACCACCGCCCCTACTCCCATGACAACAACAACATGTCGCAACCAAGGAGCACCCTGCTGCCAAAGGCGAGCACCGTAAACAGCAAGAGCAATAGCGATGGCATAAGCGACCGGCCCAAAATATCGCGGATGCGGTCGAATTGAGAATATGTAGTTAGCGCAGATAAGCCATACCACGGCCGTAGTAAGCAACGCCAGAAGAACGCGTTTTTGGGCAGCTGAAAATGGGCTCGTTTGGGCGCTGGCAGTTAACAGCAAGATGACGATAAATGCCAAGCTGTAAATAGCTAAATCGTAGTGCAGCAAAAACACAATGTACGGATTGACTATCCAATGCACATTGACCGGAACGTGCTCCCAATAACGGGCATCGTCGGTCATAAATTTAAAGAAGCTCTTTGAACTGACCGGTTTGAGCTCAGAAACCACCTTCTTCGTTTTGGTAGTGAGTTTGTTTTCATTACCAAAGTTATGCTTAGTAATTGTGGCGTGATTCGACGCTATTTTGATTCGATATAGCGGCTCGCCTTGAGTTACCGAAAAATAACTCATATCAGCCAAGCCAATCGCCGCTGCGCCCAACGCGCAAAGCAGCCAAGCCCGCCAATTTTTATAGATCAACAGGGCGATGATGGTTGTTGAAATAACCACTGCGGCTGACGTCAAATGAGCCAGTATTGCTAGGCCAATAGGAATACCAGCAACCAAATTGAGCCACAATCGATTGCTCTCATTGGCCCAGATCAGCAGCCAAAAACCGACCACAATAAGAGTTAACTGAGTAAACAACACGAATGGTACATTCGATAGCACGGCGAACAATGAGGTCGAAGCGAACAATCCGGCCGCGAGCAATCCATAGCCTCGCTGCCAAAAGTGTCGCACACCGAAATAAGTAGCCACGGCAGAGCAGATATAGCCGATAAATGGCGGCACAGTGAGTGCCCACTCAGATACCCCGAATGATTTCAGGCTGGTGAATAACGCGAAAACATGAGGAAAACGAATCGACCAGTGATCGGTCACAACCGGCTGACCCGTTTCGAGTAAGGTCAGCGCTGCATAGACATAGTGGAAATCATCGTAACCACGATAGCCCAAGTAGCTCAGCGAACCGAACCCAAAACACATCAAGATGACCAGAGCAACATCTGCTCCAACCAGAATCCTTCTCATCAATAATCCCTACCAAACTGCCTGTAGCGGTTTTGTTGTTTGGTTATGCTTTGCGCAGTGCCACCATTCTAAGCAGATAGCGTACAGATGGCTACCAGCTTCATCAATCTGGCACTTATGGATAAATATCTGCCATGATCCGATTGCGCTGCTCAACCGAGAATTTTGTTCTCGCTAGCTGCTGACCATTGGCTCCAATTTTCTCTCTGAGTGCCTTATCGCCTAGTAAGGTTCCCAAATACTCCGTCAACTTGCCAGTCACGTGATTGCGAAAATCTGCAGGAATTTCATTCACGGCGTAACCTCGAAAGTGCTTTCTGTAGTCGTGGTGTTGAATACCAATCAACATGCCGCTCTCTCGATGTTCAATCAATTCAGGAATGGCCATATGGTCGGTAGCAATCACAGGGATACCATATGCCATGGCTTCGAGCACTGCATAACCAAAAGCCTCACTATAGGTAGGTAACAAATAAATATGAGTTTGCGGCAAGATTTGATTCATCATCTCGTCGCGCGCAACCCGACCATGAACGATAGCTGGGTTAGTTTGGATTTTGTCGATGTAACGCTGACGCATTGCGACATTGTCGGTTTTGAAATCCATATTGAAGTCACAGCACAGTCGAAGTCGAGCATTTGGAAAGTCTTTCTGCACCGCTTCAAAGGCATCAACGACGTTCACTCCACCTTTGCGAAAAAAGTCGCCACTGAATAAAATGTTGATGCTATCGGTTGGTTTGGCGGCAAAATCTTCCGTGCCCACATGGCGAATGCAGGGATAAACCACTCGCGCTTTATCAAGAATGACACCGCGATTGAGTTCTCCATAACTCTTCACCGTGTCTAGGCCGCTCTGACTCCAAAACAACAAAGCTCGACAATTTGGCCGAGAGAATAAATAGGAGGCATAGGCGATACGAAGTTGCTTTGGCAAAGGCACACCGAGCCAGTTGAAGGAAACCGACTCTTGCAAACAAGCCAGTGAATGGATCCAAGGCAATTTGGTGTCTACCAAATTAATCACAGATTCAACAACATCAATGCCGCTGAAATCATACTTGCTCATAAACCCGGCAACAGGACTACGCAGCCAAGGAGAGCCTTTTCGGGTAATGGGAATTTTCTGGTAGCTCAGCCCTTGCAACGGATATGTGGCAATTTCATCGTATAAACCGTGCCAATCTGTCACTCCAACTGTTTTTGTTTGCTTCACTTTATTTAACTACCACTGTTCCATGTACTTGCAATAATCAACCGCTAAACCGATGAAAATCAGTCAGCTTGTCGAGCGACAAGCATCGAAGTTGCTACATTGGCCAATTGATGTCAAGCCAGCCCTGGAACCTTTGGTGAAAGTAAACCACGACTACTATCCACTGCTTTGTCATGGTACAAATAACATCCCACCTGCCGAAAAGTGGTCAAACGGACTTTGCAGGAGAATCACCAATACGCCGGGAGAAGAAGCGTGGCACAGTACAATGTTTGCATGTTCGCTCATAACGAAGAAGACAATATTAAAACGTCAATTATGAGTGTGTTAGAGCAAACTTCTGAGGCTCTGAATACTTTCTATCTAATTGCCAATGGCTGTAGCGATGATACGGTCGCCATCGCCAATCAAATCAAACAACAGAGCTTTGCCAAGATGCAAGTTGTCGAGTTAGCAATCGGCGACAAATGCAATGCTTGGAACCACTACATGCATCAACTGAATCCCGCCGCTGATGTCCATTTTTTTGTTGACGCCGACGTCAACTTTTCGGACCAGTGCTTCGACAAAATGACCAACCATTTAATGGCGACAGGCGCAGAAACGGTAACGATTGCTGGCATGCCTTTGTCGGGCAGAAACCGAGCGTTCTACGAAAGCTTGGTGAAGGAGCGCTCGTGCTTTTTCGGCAATTTATATGGTTTGAAGCACGCCGCCATTGAACGCATTCAATCGTATCCGTTCCGCCTGCCCATGGGGCTCAATTGGATCGACTCATTTCTTACTAAAGCGATCAATACCGACTTATCCTTTGGCGTTGATAACCTGCCTAATCGAGTCACTTATTTGGATGGCGTCGGTTATCACTTTGAAAAACTATCGCCCTTTTCAACAAATGAAATTTCAATATATATCAACCGAATTGCCCGATATGAGCTTGGCAAAATTCAGGAAAAGTATCTTGACGCCCTGCCACTAGAACAATGGCCAGCGAACATGCACGTGATCAACGAACAAATTGATGAGAATTTCGCCACAGATGCTAGCGACATCCAGTTCATCAAAAGGTGGTTGGTCCGCAAACGGCTCACCAAACTACTCACTAAACATCGGCAAGCTGAATTGAAAGCACAGAGTTAGGAAGCAACGCCACATGGAAAGTGTCAACACAACAAAGCCAGCAACAGCAGTGACTCCCGCTCGGCTTAATCTGGTTATTTCCTTCTTCATTGCCGCCGCAATCTATCTAACCTTTGCCTGGTTACTAAAAATGCAACCCGGAGCGGCAGGTATTGAGCAGCCTGACTTAGTCTTCAACATCGATGTCTATCAGTACGTCCATAAGCTCGGCGACCTTGGTTACCAAGAATTAAATAGTAAACACTTACTCAGGATGCATACGTGGGTTCCGCTGACTCGCATGCTGTTTCCTTTGTTCGATGGCAGTCCCCATGAGCAAGCAGTTAAAGCAGCCGTTTTGTTCAACATAATCACCCTGTCGCTCGCTTTTACTGCGGTATCGTGGTTTGCCCTACGGACATTACAAAGCCTGAGCAAAGTCTGGTTGTTAAATGTGGTTCACCTGCTGTCCACCAGCAGTTTAATTATGTCTGCACCGGATCATTTTAGTCAGTCTTACCTGCTGATGATCACCGCAATACTATCGTTTATTTGTATCGACAAACTCATTGTACTATTAGTTGTCGCTGTGATTTTGGGCATATTAATCGCCGGTACAACGACCTCAAACGCGGCATTTGCTGGGCTATTAGGCTACTTCATTTTGGCCCGACATTTTCAATTCAAAGCAGTATTCAATCGGCTGTTCATTGTTGCTTTTTTGCTGGCGCCAATTGTTGGTGGTTATCTGTTTTATCTGTACACCCGAGAAGCCGATCCAAACCAGTTCTTGTTTTTGAAGTTCTTTAATTTTCGGCTGTTCAATGAGTTGCCATCGGCTTTGGTCTATTGCTTGGCTTCATGGGTATACCCAATCGTTGCGCCACTACCCGAACTCAGTCGTTCTGGCCACATCACACTAGAGCCAATTGCTCTAGCGGATTTCTTTGACTGGTACCTTATACCGTCAGCGGTTGTGTTAGCAGGCATCGGTTATGGAATCATCAGCCACTGGCGCAAAGAGCAAATGCCGATGCTGATCCAAATACTGCTGACATGGGTCGCATTCAATGCCATTTTTCACAACGTTTGGGGCGATGAATACATACTGTTCTCTGGCCACTATTCATTTGCGCTGATTATTTTGATCATGCTGCTGTTTAAGCGGCTGACAACTAGCCACTGCTTAGCATTTTCAGTGCCCGTGATCATCTGGCAGGGACTGTTTGCATACACCACCTTCAATTTGATTCCATAGAAAAATTAGCAATTGAATCAGAATATTAATTAAACCATTGGCTGTGATTTGAATGAGAGAAAGGGTGAAATCAATGAATGTGGCTTATGTGGCGGTTGCGCCTTTTATTAGTGGTTCAGAAAGGTGCCTGCAACTGATCTTGTCACAGAGTCAAAGCTATGGCGTGTCGCCAATACTTATTACCCCAGAAAGCTCACCATTAAAGCAATGGGCGAAAGCGCAAGACATCACCCATTACTCAGTTGATTTATCGCCATCGTTTGGCAAAAACCTGTTTGCTTGGCTGAGCCAACAGGTCAAGTTAGCCGCAATATTTCGTCGTCACCGCATCAGCGCAATCCACAGCAATCAAATTTGGAGTTACCCCGCAGTCGCGAAGGTCGCCAAATTTCTCAAGATTAAAACCTGCTGTCATTTACGGGATCCGGTCAACAATGGCAGTCGTTGGTGGCTTAAATCACAACCAGACCACATTATCTGCATCTCTCGCCATATCAATCGCGAATACCTAAGTGTTTTCAACGAGTCGCCAAAGGTTCAAGTCAGTACCCTCATTGATCCGGTGAATGCTCGACAAGCACTGGATCCTGCGGCCTTATCAGCCCAAGTAGCAGCATCGAAGAATCAGTTAGCCATTGACCCAGAGGTCTTTACCTTTGGCTATATTGGCCAAGTAGCGCCGGTGAAAGGCGTACTTGAAACCATCTCCGCGCTGAGCAGACTGCCGCATCAAAATTGGCGATTGCTAATTGCCGGCAAAGATCCATCAGAATCGCAAGATTATCTGCAGCAATGCCAAGCCCTTGTGACGTCACTTGGTTTACAGCAACAAGTCACCTTTGTTGGTTTTCTCGAAGATGTCAGCAGTTTTTACTATGCCAGTGATGCCATCGTTATGTTGTCAAAAGAAGAGCCTTTAGGGCTTATTCCACTTGAGGCAGCAATGCATTACACCCCAGCTATTGTTAATGCTGTCGGAGGATTGCCTGAGACCGTGGATGATGGTCGCTCCGGCTGGGTCGTTGATGCCAACCAAGAGCAAGAGCTAATGGTCACCTTACAGCAAGCCATGACAGCTGATCGGCAACAAGTGGGGCTGCGAGCAAGGGAATATGCCGAGCGGTTGTCGGACCCAGTTAGCTATTTTGGGAAGCTTGTTGAGCTATATAACCAATGACAGCCAAGAATATTTCAAGTTAAGTCAGTGAGAGCTAACCTAGTTTTAGCTTGCGCTTGATGCGATTGATAATCTTGATTTGATAGTACTCAGGCCACCACTGGCGGATCGCTTGCAATTGCTGAGCTAGTGGCAATTTGACCACCCCAAGCGTTTGTTTCGGCCACTCTTTAATATCGTACGTATCGCTGACCCTGTCCCATTCTTTCATTCGTTTATGATTACTTTGCAAGCTGGCGATTTCGCGAGTACCGCCTTTAACGTCATCGCGCGGATTAAGGCACGAAATGGCGTCGACGATGGCGACTCGCTTGTCCAAGTTGTAGCCGAGTGTATGTAAAAACCACCAGTCGACCCCATAGCCAATCAGACTCGGGTCATAAACATCGAGGAACTCGGTCAATTTATCTGTACGAAACAATGGGCAGGTCACTTCAAGAAAGTTGGTGTAACGAATGTAATTCGTTGGCTGGCGCTTGGTGATACTGTGGCTAATTTTGCCGAACAAACTAAAGGCCGGTTGCAGTACCCAAAGATCGAACTCTTGGCGAATACTGAACAGCTGATTAATCTCAGCCGTAGTGATGCCAATATCATCATCGCTAACATAAATGGCATCGTAGCGATCGAGGATATCTCGGTGGTGATCGAACACGTATTTTAAATTGGGAAATTTACCACCCTTACGTTCAAGGTAATAATCTGCTTGCTCTTTCACAGCGCATTCATTATCCCCGTAGTAGCAAACAAACAGGTCAAAATTCCGCTTACCTTCGAGCCACTGTTTGACGTTCGACTTATCGCCGACAGAAGAAAACACCAAATTCTTTGTTGTGGTTTCGGTTTTGGCTTTTTCCATTTTAATTGATGGCTCCATTACAACCTGTTTCTGCCAGAATACTTTTGGTGATGACGCAACTAGGAGCCGCTGCCAAATACCTTTCGATAAAGAAATCGTGCTGCGACATTGAGTTTTCTTGCACGCGCCTTATTGAACAGCTTGTGAGCCCCATATTCGACAAGGTTCCACTGCTTGTCGACGTTAAAATCTCTGTTCGGGATCATGCTATCGAAATCATCCGCGTGATCGACTACAGCCGGAGCAATAAACCCTTGCTTGCTATAACCGAGCGTGTAAAGCGGCAGCAAATCAACAGGGTAATACATATTAGTACTTGAACGCAGGAAGGTTTTTGCGCCTTGCAACGAAATCAAGTAACCCGCGGTAAGAAAGGGCACAGGATCACACTCATAGGCACAAAAAGACTGCTGCTGTTGGCGTCCTAAAAAGCGCCTATTTTCAACCACAGCTGGCAGGCGCACCGAATCCAATTGCTGGGCCGTTTGCTCTTTCAATGGGTAATCGAGCTTCAAATAATCGAATCCCAGTTCGTCAAAATCGAGTGTTAGAAACTCGCAAAAACTATCAGGCACGACAGCATCATCTTCAATGACAATGGCGTATGGAATATTTTCAGCAACCATTTTTTGCCAAATGTAGATATGCGACAACGCACAACCAGCTTCTCCTGGTACTAAATCATGCAGCGTTTCCATCTTAAAACGCTTGGTATCAAACGCTGCGGTGTAGTCAGGAAGCTCTTTGCCATAAACGGCATCAAAGCGCTCAAAAGGAACATTGAGTCGATTAAGGTTTTCAGCGATGCGCTGCATCCTTTCGGTACTTTGTTTGAGGTTTACAACAAAAACTTTATGTCGCATCACCATTCATCTCCCTTGATTAGTCGCTTAATCACTACATTTAATGCTTACGAGCAGCAAAAACTCAACCAGCTAAGTTGCCTGACTATGGCCACAGATACCAGCGAAACTTCAGCCTTTTGTTTGCCACCGTCGCAACAGCAGCCAACCAATGAGCAGCATGATCAGCGGTAATGGCCATTTAAGCGCGTAAGTGAGTCGCTCAAAGTAATATTTTTTGGTCACAAAAGCCTTTACATCATCAAATGCGACGCCATGGCGACTAAAAATCTTATCCACCAGCGCTTCATCATCTGGCGTGTAGCCATGTTGCCGATAAAGTTCAGCAATCTGTGGTCGATTCAACTGAGCTTGATCGGCATCAAACGGTATCGAGACACCGTAGTCAGCGTCAAACAAGCGCTGCTGACCATCGACATCAGCCTGCACGATGACGTGTAGCGGAAACACCAAAATATCACTCTCGATGCCATTTTCAGTGAGTACCTGATTAAGAATCATCGAGGTGTCGCCACACAACCCGATACCACGCTTCAGGCTGCGGCGATAATCGGTGTAATGATATTTCTGAAATTCCGGCATCCCCGACCACAGCCCCATAAAATAGAGAAAGTAGTTTTCCCAAATAGGAATGAGTTGATTGAATCGAGTGGCGTCGGGTTCTTCGCTCCAGTGAATATGGGTAATACTTTGGGCAATGACATGGGTTGCCCGTTGGGCAAACTGCAGTTCAGATTCATCAGGCAAACGCTGTAGCTGCGCCAATGCCTCCTCATAGGAAATCGAATAATCATTAGCAAAGCGAGTCGGCTCATCCCAAAGACCTGCCGGTCGGATTGATTGACTCAATCCGTACAGATTAATCACTGTCAGCACTAGCCCCGTGGACACTAAGCCCCAGGCTATTATTCGTTTCAACATCTACAACTCACTTCCAGTTCTACACCGCTCATCGCTCTATCGGCTGGTACAGTGTCTCAATATTCAGCCGAGACAACTGCAATTGCAGCCGCTCGACAAAATCAGCGTAGCTCAGGTTTTCGGTGTTATTGACCAGTCGGGCTTGGCCGCCATTTCGCGATCGAATCATTTTGTTGGCGGCATTATCAGCTACTAGTACATTTTGAGTTTCCACAAAGCGGTACTCAATGGCTCTTGGGTATGAATGTTCAAGCAGTATCGCATTGTTGTTGATAACCGTGTCAGGGCTAGCTTCAAGGACAATCCCTGTGTCGCCATATGGGTCACCGTTATCAGCATGATAAATCAGATTGCCTTCAATTCGCCCGCCCTGATTGAAATACTTTAATGTGTCGGTCCGCCGTTGCGATTGCACCATGCCAAAACCAATGGCTCTATCATTGTCGATCAGCAAATTATTGCGTATTAGGTTGTCGGCGCTATTGACCCAAAAATGAATCGCATGCTGGGCAATGTGCTTATCGGGGCTAGCGATATCTCGAAACACGTTGTCTTCAACTCGCCACTCGAGCGCGCCTAAGGCATCAATGCCACCGGTATAAAAATTTGGTGCAAGGCCTTGGGTATACTGAAAAATCGAATGTTCAACCACGCCGCCGTAAGACAGTTTATCTGGGCGCTTGTGCTGATCGTAACTGACCTTGATCATTTGCTCATAACTGTCCTGAAAAATGCAATTTCGCATCACCGCAAAGCTCGCTCCGCGCTCTGCAGCAATTTGTATCAGATGATTTGGGCTATCCGTCAGGGTAACGCCGTCAAGCGCAAAATGATCCGCGCTTACGGTAATGAGGTTATGCACCCCCTCGGTCGCTTTCATCCCGAGCCCTCGAAGTACCACCTGATAGGGGTTAGCTGACTGTGACAATAGCCACACATTGTCGGCGGTGATGTGCAGCGTTTTAGCCAATACATACTCACCTGATGCCAAGTATATTGCGACTTGACCACCTTTGGCATTGGCTTGCGCTATCGCTGCAATTAGCTGTGGTGCGGTGCTGACGTTTATCGTGTCAAATTGCTCTGGAGGTATCAGTTGCGGCTGCGAGAATTGCTTTTTAACTTGTGAGCGAGAGGCATCGGCGCCATAACGCCAATCATTGCGGTTAACCGGGGTATGGTCATCAAATTTCAATGAGTGGGCGGCGATCGCAGAGGCCGCCAGCAAAAGCAGCCCGCCAATTACAGCCAAGCCAGTTGCTCTAGGATTCGTTGTCAACCAATGCCAGAAACGACTAACTGGCGCGTTCATCATCGAATATCGCCCGAGCCTTGTTGACATGAGGCTGCCAATCAAACATTTGTTCAGCCCATTGTCTGCCCTGTTGCCCCATCTGTTGAAGCTTATCGGTATCTGTCAACAAAGCCGCAAGTGGGGTCACCATGAGCTCCGGATCGGTGCAATCCAGAACATGCCCAGTAATCCCCTCTTGCAAGGTTTCTTTGGTACCACCTGAGTCGCCAGCGATGACTGCTTTACCGCAAGACTGAGCTTCGACCAATACCATGCCGAACCCTTCTATATCATTGGCGATGGTACGGTTAGGCAAAATGAACAGGTCGCATTGTTGGTAACACTGAATCATTTGTTCATCGGAAATTTCATCTAATAGTTGCACATGCTCTTCGAGCTGTAGCTCTGCAACGAGGTTTGTCAGCATCGATTTGCACTCTCCACGACCGATGATGGCATAGAGAATATTGGGAAATTGATCTTTAAGCTTGGCAACCGCTCGAATCATCATGTCTTGGCCTTTGCGCTGTTGCAGGCGGCCAACGGTGATTATCACTTGCTTGTGAGTCCAGCCCATGGCTTGTTTAAACTCAGGATCCTCGGCTGCGGGCACAAAGCGCTGACAATCAACACCAGGATGAAGCACTTGAATTTTGTCATCACCAGCGTAATTGAGCCGGTTGACGATACTAGCGCTGTTGTGGCTGTTACAAATGATTTGTTCAGCCTTACCGCACACCTGCTTAACCAGCAAATCATGTTCCCTGCTCGTCGCTGCGGTTTCAACATCTTCACCATGAACAAAACACAAATATTTGATGTTACAGACCAGGCTTAACAGCCAAGCAGAAACACCTTCGTGAATGACCCGGCCACAATGAACGTGAGTAATTCCATGGCGCTTCACTAAGCGCCTTAGGGCCCAAACGGTACGCCAATAGAACGTGAGGCCCTGTAAACTTTTTATCCCCCATTCAGGGCTGCTTAATGGCATTCGTTCAATAACAAAATCCTGAGCTTGGTCAAAATCTTGCGAGCCTTCCACTTGATTGGTCACAACAACGTACTGATCGCTTGGTAAACGCGAATACAACTCGTAAAACCAGCGACCGCTCCCCCCAGCTAAGGGTGGAAAATTTTCAGTGACGACCAGTGTTTTTTGTTTCATTTTGGTAGCTTCTAACAGTTGTTTTCAGTCGTTCTAGACGCCTGAAGAGCCATAATATGATTGCTTGATCTCAGCTTCAGACAGCGGTTTTGGCAATGCCACAAAAATCCACACGTCGTTTTCATCAAACTGCGTTAAATCTGCAACATCCGCTTGCAACGCACGCTTGTCCAGTATGGCGTGAGAGTACTTGGGCTGATAACCGATACCTGGCACCGTCATACTAGCGGGGCACCCACTAATGAGACGGAAGGCATGAACATTTTTGGTATATACCGACGCAATTTGCGGTTCAGAATCATCATTACAGAGGCCTCGGTTGGCTTCATAGATCTGTGCCAGCTGCGGCCATGCATCGGTCGAGTTGTACGGCATTGCTTCATGCTTATTAATGTATAGCGCCAAGGACAAACAACTAACGACTACAGCCACGCTGTTAACCGCCATTTGCCTCCTTAGCTGAAATCGCTTGAGTAACAGCCCCACCCGATTAAGTTGGCAAAACACCATCACCAAAGCCAGCATACTGATAGCAAACCAATAGCGCTCCGAGCCACCAATTTCGATCAGTGCCACCATAAAAACCATCGAGCTGATGAGTAAAAACAGCGGCACAAGTCGTTGCCGTCGAGGAATTAACAAGAACAAGATGATCGCCGATAGCGCTAGGCCGATAGCCGCACTCATCGGCCGCTGTTCTATATCCAGCAACCAAAGCCCGGGTATCATTTGGTTCGGCAGGTGATAAATGCCGTACCAAAACAGGTTTTCTTTCACTGTGTTGATAATTGCTGCAGGCGACTTGTAGGGACTTTGCGGATCTTCAACCACCTCTTTAATCATCATTTGGACTTGGTTCACCCCATCCAAACCCAAACCATGGCGATCATACTGGCTGTTGCGCACGCCCCAAGAGGCAAACACCACAATGAACCCCAGTGCGAACACGCTGCATTTCAGCAACTGGCTGAAATCAATCCGCCAACGGGACAGCACTGGTAACCGACTGAGTGGCAAAAACACTAACCCCAGAACCATGCCTTTGAGCAACACGCCAGCACCGGTAACCAATCCCAGTAGGAATAAACCAAGATTGCGAATCGGTTTATCCATTAACCGGTCAGCCAAATAAAGTGCCATGACACACCAGACAAAAACCGGGATCTCAGCCATCGCAACGTGGCTGAAATGCCAGTAATAGGGATTGAGTGCAATCACTAGGGTGCCAATATCAGCCAGCCGAGTGCTGCCAGATAGTCGCCGAATGTAGAGCCACGAAAAGACGATTCCCACCAGCCCTACCAACATCATGGTGAACTTCACTAAGAACCAGTTGATGTTGTCACCACTCAGCACCACTGACGGCATTAACAACATTGCCATACCCGGCGGCCACAGGGTATGAGTGACATAAGCGCCATCAAGGTTACGAGTGTAACCATTGCCATGGGCAAGGTTATAACTTAGCGCCAGATAGCTTTCACTATCGTGGGCGTTAAAGCGAGTAAAGTCAGGCCTGTCATTGGGGATCGCAACATAGACAATAAGTAACAACAGCAGAAAAAGACCGCGAATAGGGATTAACTTATCTCGACTCATGCTGTGCTCATTCACTTCTAATCCATGAAAAAGGTCTGCCACTCGAACGTCTTTGTCTATCGTTCGGTAGCGGCAGCGCTACCGCCATTACTTTGCGATAAAGTAAACACCGGTGCAAATACACAAGGTGCCAATCACTTTATTGAGGGTCAATGGCTCATTGAGGAACCAAAAACCAAACAACATGGTGCCAATAAAGCCAAGACCAACAAACGGATAAGCTCGGCTGACTTCAACCTTGGATAGCACCATCAGCCAAACACCGGCACTGGCGACGTATGCCATCATGCCAAATACCACCCAAAGGTTCATTGAAACAGC
Organism: Neiella litorisoli; assembly: GCF_014773395.1. GTDB lineage: Bacteria > Pseudomonadota > Gammaproteobacteria > Enterobacterales > Neiellaceae > Neiella > Neiella litorisoli. The sequence goes on from NZ_JACXAF010000019.1 coordinate 73,645, forward strand.
AACGATGCCACTAATAAAGCCATTGCCAAATGCGTCTAGCGTTGCTTTGTTCGACATGCCACTTTTCAAAAAGATCTGAGCAACAACCGATAGAAAAACGCTAAACAAAATCAAGCCAAAAGTGAGGTAAGTCATATAATTTGAGCCGCTAAAACAACAACACAGGTAGCCATTACCGAAATCACACTACCTCTATCTTTAATGGAAAAAACAATCGGATCATCATGCATTTCGCCGCGATGAGTTTTCACCCACATTCGCAACAGCCAATAACCGAGCATCGGAATAGCCAGCCACAGTAGCTCAGGCTCCTGATATTGGTTGGTAAGGACATTGTTGTTGGCATAAAAGCTAAACATCAAAATCGACAGAGTCGCTGAAGAAGTACCAAAACCGAGAAATACAGGGTAATCCGAGTAATTGTAATCGCGGCCAGATACGGCATCTTTGTTTTCCAGTTCCAGCGCTTTTAATTCGGCGCAACGCTTGACTAAGGCCAGACTTAAAAACACGAACATTGAGAACGACAACAGCCAAAACGACACCACCGCGCCAATCGCCACCGCGCCAGCAAATATTCGAATGCTGTAAAGCGAAGCCAGCATAATCACATCAATACCGAAAAAGCGCTTGAGCTTGAATGAGTATGCCAATGTCATGATTAAGTAGAGCAGCAAGACGCCAGTGAATGCCGGTGAAACTAACCAAGACAATACCAGCGAAACCACCAGCAAAACGGCTGCAACCATGATCCCCTGCGTGATACTGATGGCACATGAGGCCAACGGGCGATTGCGTTTACGTTGGTGTTGCCGGTCAGCTGGCAAATCCACTAAATCATTAAAAATATAAGTCGATGAAGCCAATAGGCTAAATGATAAGAAAGCGCCGACGGTGGCCCACAACGCATCGATGGTGGTGAGGTGCCAAGAAACAAATAACGGCACGAAAATCAGCACATTCTTTAGCCACTGGTGAACTCGAAGCTGCTTCAGCCACACCAATAGCGATGCGCGCTGCTCATCAAAGCGACCATTGAATGTGGTACCACTGGCAAGTTTTCGCGCCGACGATGTCGGGTTCACTAAGTAGCTTTCTTGCGCTTCCGCAAACAGCTCAAAGTCTTCTGACGAGTTACCTGCATAGGCAAAATTTGGTTGTTCTTGCTTGATGGCGGCAAGCTTATTCTTGCCTTTGAGATTGCGATCAGCAGAACTGCTTAAATGGCGCGAAAACAGCGGGTAGCGTTGAACAAACAACTCGGCAATGGATTCATTACTAGCAGTTGCCAACACCAACTCTCGCGAGCCCGACTCTGCTTGCAAAAAGTCATGAAATTCAGGGTTTAATGGAATCAGTCCGACATCAGGTTGACTATATTGAGACAACTGATGCTTGAGGTGGGACTTACCTTTTAGTAACCATAAAAATGCTAGGAACAGAACCAAAGGGTTGACCTTTAATGCTTCCCAAAAACTCTCCAGAAGCATATCGCTCTTGATAAACGTGCCATCAAGATCAACATACAAAGGTACCTTGTCCATAAACTTCCGTCCCTGCTAAGTTTTATCTGTGACATCCTAAATGAGCACAAAACGAATGCGCAAGCTGAAATTTCATACAACCTTGGCGCAAACAAACAACCTCATGACCAAGGAAGTCATGGCCAAGGGCAGCTAATCATCCTGTCAAACTCGCATTGCGAGCGCATGACAAAGCAGCATTTAATAGTATGGCTGGCGCCAATACGCCGCACAGTTTGAGTAGTTACCCTTAGCGGTTATCGGTGTTCATTTCGCCAGCCTTGGTGTAGAGTTTTAACGATTGATCAATTTGTTAGCTGGTACGGAAACCTCCACATGAAGCAGAATCTTAAGCACCTGTTGGGTTGGTTAGCCGCCTTAGTGGTCTCGCCGCTGACAATTAGCTTTCTCGCTTTTAAGCTACTGCTAAAAGGCCGCACCCCACATTTTGCTGGGTATTCGCAGTTTCTCAGTTTGTTTCCAGGCTTGATCGGTAGTTACATTCGCTATGGCTTTTATCGTTTCACCTTAACGCAATGCGTTGCTGATGGCGTTATTGGCTTTGGCGCATTATTTTCCCAAGCCGATACCGATTTAGGGCGAGGCGTCTATATTGGCCCTCAATGCAACATCGGTAGCTGCGCCATCGGAGCCAATACCCTACTAGGCAGCGGCGTCCACGTGATGAGTGGCAAGGGCCAACATAACTTTGCCGATTTAACTACACCAATCAAAGATCAAGGCGGCGCCTTAACCAAAGTCAACATCGGTGAGGACTGCTGGATTGGTAACGGCGCCCTTATTCTGGCTAATGTTGGCAATCATTGTGTGGTTGGTGCTGGCTCAGTTGTCACACAGGACTTGCCTGATTACTCCATTGCTGCCGGCAACCCCGCAAAAGTCATCAAACAGCGCAACAGCTAATGTCTGAATCAAGCCAAGTCGCGACACCTCCCGCCACCGATATTGAACTGACGCCCGAATGGCAAGATTGCCTGTATCGCCATTGCTTCAGTACGGCAGATGTTCTGCGCTCTGCCGAAGCCAACGGCGCGATTTATCGTTTCATCCAGCGAGCCAACAACTATGGCTTTACCACCATTGCGCCATTGCGGAATTTTTTTGTCACCTTAGCCAAGCCAAGCCAGCAACTCGCAGCGCCACAACACCACCGCATTTGTCAGCAAGTGTTATCACAGCGTTGGCATATGGCCGAAATAGGAGTGGCAGACGGCAACGACGATTTCATCAAAAATGCTTGCGATTTTTTGGCGACAAACGGTTATCCCTATAAAGTCGTCGACCAATTCGACAACTGGCGCTTGTCAGTAAAAGGTAGTTTTACCGAATATATGGCCCAGCGCCCAAGCCGGCTTAAAAACACCATAAAGCGCAAACGTCGCAAACTAGAAAATGATCAGGTAGCGGTTGAATTCATCATTGCCGAAAACACTGAACAAGCCAAAGCTCATTGGCAGGACTATTGCCATGTCTACCAGCAAAGCTGGAAACCAGAAGAGGAAAAACTCTCATTCATCGCCGAGTTTGTTGAACTAGCGGCATCCAGAGGCTGGCTCCGTATGGGCTTGCTGTACTTCAATGGTGTTCCAGCTGCGGCTCAGATTTGGTTTGTGTATCAGGGTAAAGCGAACATTTTTAAGCTTGCTTACTGCCCAAAGCAAAAAACTTACTCTCCTGGGACATTACTGACAGCGCATCTGATGGCTCATGTTTTTGACCACGATCGAGTTGCTGTTGTCGATTTCGGAATGGGCGATGAACCTTACAAAGCAGACTGGATGAGTGAGCGCAAAGTCAGACAAAGCATCATAGCCTTTAATCACCGCAGTTTTTTTGGCAAACTGGCGCAGTTTCGCTACCAATTGTTACCTCGGATAAAGCACAGATTACAGACCTAATGACTCTTAGTTCCCGTCAACGCGACCAACTTATTACTATTCTCCAGCAACTGCTGCCGGGCCATGCAATTGAGCAGTGGACGGAACAAACCGGCTTGATTGGCGACATTCCCGAGTTCGATTCAATGATGTTGACCAATCTGCTGACTTCGATTGAAGATGTTTATGGGGTTGATATCGATGAGTCGGAATTATCAATGGATGACTTTGTTGATTGGGGCTCATTGCAACGACTGACTGCTCGGTTAGTTCACCAATAACGGTGAAGCTCGTCATGGATAGACGGCTATTTTACCTCCCAGACCTAAAGACTCAGGCCAACCTGCTTTGTTGCGAAACGCCAGCAACAACAACCGAACAGCACACAATTGTTATCGTTCCTCCGTTACTTGAGGAAATGAACGCTTGCCGCCGCCACATTGCAGAATATGCGGCTCAAGCGTCATTGCACGGATACAAGACGCTCTATTTCGATTTACTTGGCAGCGGCGACAGTGCGCTCGAACTCGCCGATATCAACTCGCTAGCTATGTGGCAAGCCAATATCGATACCTTGCTGGCGCTCGCCACAACTCCTGTTACTTTGATCGCGATTCGCTCTGGCGTACTGTTACTCAGCGCACAGCAACTCGCTGATTGGCCAGTGCAATTGTGGCAGCCAGAACTCAGCGGCCAGCGCTGGGTCAAAGCAATCCGTCGAGCTCAGCACTTAATGCCGCAAAGTCCCGCCGACCCAAACGACGATTTCACTGATTATCAGGGCTATACGATTGCCAATTCGTTGCTCGATGAGATTGCCGCGGTTGATTTGTCATCGCAGCTCGATCCGAGCCGACATACGCTGCAATATGTTGACGGGCTAGCGCCGCTCAACAGCAAGTTGGCCATGCAAACAATTGCGAGTTATGCATTTTGGCAACACAACGAGCGCACTGATGACACCATGCAGGCATGGTTTGACGCATCGCTAGCCAAGCTCGCCACGCAGACACATCATATTGCGCCACGTTCAGCTGAACACACATCTAACACTGAGCGACAGCCAAAGCACTCCGTCACCCAATCGAGTCAAGAATCAATCAAATGCCTGCCAGTCAACAATCGCGTTATATTCGTCGGTCAACACGATACTGACGTAGCAGGTGTCTCTGTTGTGTTTTTGCCCGGTCGTCCACAAACTCGAGTTGGCCCTCATCGGCTCTTCGTGTCGCTAGCTCGACAATTGGCAGCAAGCGGCATCAGTGCAACTCGTGTTGAATACATTGGCTGGGGTGATGGCACTGGGCCAGCTCAAACTTACCAGTCACCATCCGCAGAATTGACAGCAGTTATCCGCTGGTTAAAGCAACAAAAGCCGAACGATCATATTGTGCTGTGCGGTTTATGTGACGGCGCGACTTTAAGTTTGCTAGCATCGCCGAACGAATGCTCTGGGCTGATTCTACTCAACCCGTTTTTTGATAATGATGCGGCTTGGTCTGGCGCCTTGCTAGAAGATCATTACCTGACCCAAGCAACTGACATGCAGGCTTTATTGCGCCACCTGAAACAGCCTTGGCTGCTGCCAGCTAAAGTAGCCGGATTGCTCAAGCATTGGTGGCAAAGTAAAGCACCATCGCCGCAATCAAGTACCAGCCCCGCAATCAGCCAACTCAAGTCGAGCTCACTACCGACTCTTTTATGCTGGTCGGAGCATGATCTCACCGCCAAACAATCGCAATTACAACTGCAAGAATGGCTTAACAAGCCGCAACAAACTGTTAAGCTAGAAACGATTGAACACGCGGATCACACCTTTTCGAATTCCAGTAGTCAGCACCAGTTGTTCGCGCGAATACTGAAGTTCTTAAACACGATTTAACTAAAAAGAACCCAAGTTAAGGCAAGCCAATGAAAGGAATACTCAGGCCCATCACTGCAGCAATGATCGTCACTCTTGCCGCATGCCAACCAGCCGAAGTTTCAAGCGATGAACACCTAGCTAACGCCAAGCGTTACATCAATAACAATAATCAAGATGCAGCGATTATTGAGTTGAAGAATGCCGTTCGGCAAATGCCAGAACTGACCGAGGCCAGAGTTCTGTTAGGGACTATTTACTACGAGCAAGGTTTGTATTTGGCGGCAGAAAAGGAGCTTCGGGCCGCGTTGTCTAGCGGAGCTGATCGCAACCTAGTGTTGCCGCAATTGGCACTTTGCTATTACAAAACACTCGAATTTAAAAAGCTCAATGAGTTAGCCACAGAAATCCCACAACTATCACAAGATGCGGCTGCGAGTCTTTACTCCATTCAAGCTCTCGCTTTACTGGCGCAAGATAAGCCAGAAGAGGCAAGTGATATGTTATTGGCAGCCGAACAGAAGCATTCCGAAAACGTCTACGCACAACTCGGCCGATTAGCCGCTGATGCCAATAGCGAAGAAGGTTTGGCATCCATTGAAGCGTCATTGGCACTGGTAGACGAACTGCAAAAAGCGGCTCCAACCAATGTCGATGTGCTGCTGATGAAAGGGCATTTACAGCAGGCTCAGAAACAGTACGCCGAGGCTGTCGAAGCCTATCGGCAGGCCCTAGAAATGGCGCCACATGCACCTCAGCACAGGCTGTATCTTGCTCTCGCTCTGATGCAAAACAATAAACCGGAAGAAGCGGAGCCATTGGTCAACGAACTGCTCAAGGTTGCCAAGCACCATCCGCAAATCAACGAACTAAAAGCACGAATCGAATTCGATCGCAAAGACTACAGCAACGCTCAACTTTATGCAGAGCGAGCTATTCAGAATGGCTCAGATACCACCACCGTGCTAGCCCTAGCCGGAATCTCGTCACTTCGACAAGGCGAGTATGAACAGGCATACAAGCACTTGGGACGCGTCGAATCTAGGCTGCCATCGGGGCATATGATCAAGCGGCTTTATGCTTACGTCCAGTTACAGCTGGGCTATACCCAAGAAGCATCTGCAACGCTCGATGCACTAACTGATTTGACACCAGAAGACGCTCCATTGTTCTCAACTGCAACCGGACAACTTGCCCAAGCAGGAGATACCGCCAAAGCGCTTGAGTTTGCTGAGCAAGCCAATAGCCTTAGCTTTTCAAGTGAAAGCTCGATGCGAGTGGGTATCCTAAAGCTAGCTAACGAGGATCAAGATGGTGTTGCCGATCTGGAACGCGCTTTAGCATCCAACCCCGAAATGATCGAAGCGCGCCTATCTTTAGTTTATAGCCTAATTACACAAGAAAAATATCAGCAGGCAATGTCTGTCAGCGACGAGCTGATTGCGATGGAACCACAAGACCCTCGCGGCTATACCCTAAAAGCTTTAGTAACCGCACGCTTGGGAGATGCCGAAAAGGCGCTCGCACTAGTTGAAACGGCCTTAGAGCATGATCCTGATGATCCGATCACATTACTCAGTAAAACCAACCTTTTGCTCGCTGCAGAACGGCCAGATGAAGCTTTTGAAGCAGCAAAACAAAATTTAGCACGTAACCCAGCACAGTTTTATGTCGCTCGCAACTTCGTCACCGTCGCTGCAGAGGCGGACAAGCAACAACAAGCAATAGCGTGGAGCAACGAGCTAATCAGCAACGACTCGAAACAAGCAAACGTGTATTGGGCTAACGGCATTACACTCGCCAAAACAGGCGACACAGCAAGCGCCACCGTACAGTTGGCGAAGCTCGATGATCAATCCCATACTGAGGCAACTCGAATGCTTTTGGGCGATCTGTACATTCAATCAGGTCAAATTAAACAAGCCCAAGACAACTGTGAAAAGTGGCTGGCCGAGTTTCCTAACAGCCTGCAAGCACAGCTAAGAATGATTGCAATATTTGAACTCCAGCGCGATTACTCCAACGCCCTTCGCCAGACACAATTGGCTCGTTCGAAGTTTCCACAATCTCAGCGTTTGGGTCTGATCGAAGCCAGCTTATTAGTTGATAATCAACGCCATCGAGATGCTAAATTGGCATTGCAAAAACTAGATGCTGAATTGATGACCCACCCAGTTGCGACTCGACTTCAAGCTCGCATCGCGGTGCAAGAAAAAGATTTCGATAACGCCATCACTTTGTGGCAGAAATATTATGAGCAAAGCCAAAGTATGCCTGCCCTTATTGCGCTAACCGATACCCATTTGCTCATTGGCCAATACGATGAAGCGGAAGCTTTGCTCAAGGCAGAGCAGGCCAACTTCGAAAATAACGCTCCTATATACAACAAGTTAGCCTATATCGATTTGCAGCGCGAGCAGACATCCAGCGCCATCGATAATTACCTTAAAGTGCTCGAGTTGGATCCTCAAAACCTGACTGCGCTCAACAACGTCGCTTGGTTATACCTTCAGAGCGGCGACTACAAAAAAGCCGTGTCTTTCTCGGAACAATCTTTCGAGCAGGCCGGTCAGTTCCCTATGATTGCCGACACATATGGTTATGCATTGCTAAAAGACGGTAACGTTGCCAAAGCAGAAACGGTGTTAGCAACCGCATATGAGAAAAGCGCTGGTAACGCTGAAATTGAGCTTCACTATGCCGAAGCGCTGCTGGCCGCAGGTAAAAACCGACAGGCACAAAAAATTATTGCAAATGCCAAGCCGGAGTCTGAGGAGTTAACTGCATTGAAAACATCTCTAGAACGTCAGCTTTAACACCGCTCACAGCAATCGCTATTGTGTAACTAAAAAGCCAGCATTTAACATGCTGGCTTTTTACTGTTTTTTGTATGGCAACGGCAAATAAAGGTTCGCCCCCGTTACTGGTACATTCTCTTTTGGGTCTCACAAAATTTTTCAGAGGGCGACATGGCTTCTAATCGAGCCTGTTCGCGTTGCTTCTCGATTTCTTTATCGATGACAGCAAAAAGCCTCTTAAAACCCCTTGGCAAGCTAGCGTGTAACATTTCAGCATTAATGTAATAAGGAGCTCTGATGCCATGATAATCGACGGCAGGCCCAAGCTGCTTAAACTTGACACCGATAAAGGCCATACTTCTGGCCAATCGAGGTTCCATCATCACAAAGCAGTGTTTATTGCCACTTCGAATGGCCAATGCCGCTCCAGCCAAATACAAGCCAATCGCTAAAAATGGAAAGCAACGAAGCTCCTCTTTCGAATAGCTACCTTCATTGATGACACCAGTAGCAGCCCCTTTATATTTGTCCATTTGACGACGGCGATAACTCGCAGGTACAGCAAGCCTAGACATTTCACATACTTCATTTCTGTTGAAATCACTCGGCTTCAAATCCGCTCCTTCTAGAGCATGTTGGCAGTACTTTTCGATAGGAAGCAACTCATCATCATTTTGCGGCGATACAATCCGAATAGTACCTGCGTGGTCTGACGTTTGCTTGCGCTGAATTAAGCAATAACGACTGAAACGATCAAAGTCGTCCTTTTCCATTTTTTCGGGCCTAGGGTCTTCGAATTCAAGTTCTTCACAATAAACTTGATGGCGGATTCGAAACGTCTCGTTCACAGTTTCTTCGTGATACGCCACTACCGGTTTCAAAAACTTTGAAAAATGTTTAGCGATCTTACGGCCCTCCCGACTCACCAACAGCTGGCCTCCCCAGCTTATAATTTTTCCGATGACAGGCAACTGAGCTAAACGCCTTAATTTTCGATTCATTCAGGAGCCCTCACTCATTTGACCGACCCTAGTCATTGCCAATGTCCAGTTTTAAAATGACAGTTTACTTGGCAATTAAAGCATATACTAAGCTACTGTACGAACAGATCGAAATTCCAGTGTTTTCTTGATGTCGAATTTTTTTACACTTGCCCGCCTCGATTAACTGAAACCTCTTCGAAAACCAAACAAAAACATTAACAATCAGCAACTTAAAAAGTTGGCATCCAATCTGCTTATATGTCACTGAACACAAACCATGGCGAAGCGGGATACGCTTCCCGCATTCAGTCAATACTTAGCTCTTTTAGGAGAAACTTATGTTACGGAAACTTACTACAGCCGCCTTCGCCATGGCGTTGAGCGCAACCGCTTCAGCAACAATGATCGATGGCATCTCTTTCGACGAAGGCGATTTGTTCGAGAGCACCGGTACTGTTGTACAGGAACTTGATACTGTTACTGGTTCGTTTACTGCGTGGGGTAAATTCGATACAGAGCTTGCTTCCTCAGCGTTTCAGTGTGGATCTTGCGATCTGACATTCATGATCAGCGGCTTTGTATTTGAAGAGTCACTGAGCGTTACAGGCACGTTACCTCTTCAAACGCCGAGCGTGAATGCATATTCCGGCGGTACCATTGAAATTTATAACCAAGCTGCAGGTTCATTTGATGTTAACGACGAAACGTCAGTTATTGGCGATGCAAGTGAACTTTGGCTGAGCTTAGCTGGTTTTGAAGTTGCAGCAAACTTGCTTGCGCCATTGCCGTTTTTCGACCCAACTCTGATGGCTTCTTTCGTTGGTTCTGTTAACGCTCTGGGCTTACCTTCTGGTTCAGGCTATTTGCAAGTAGTCGGCGGTGCCGCTGCTGAAGTATTTGATACTAATACTCTATTTGCTGGCGCGGACATGGCGTTCAACAGTAGCTTTATCTCTAGCGATATCGATGGCACAACAATCATCTCGCTGGGTAGTGCAGATATCGCTGCAAACTCAATCCCAGAGCCAGCGTCTGTTGCTCTAATGGGTCTTGGTCTGCTGGGCTTCGTTGGCGTAGCACGCCGTCGCAAAGTTAAGTAACAAGACTTGCTGCCAAGCGCAGCGAAGACAAGAAGCCAGAGCGTTTGCTCTGGCTTTTTTTATGGCTAAAAGCTGTGAGATAAAGCCGTACAACCACCTAGATCTGGATTCGAAAAAACATAAAAAAAGAGCAACCACTGTTCAAGTAGTTGCTCTTTAACTGCTGGCGCTAACTTAGCAATTTGCCAACAATTGACTAAGGCTGGTAACGCCCTGGCGCAATGACATTATTGGGGTCCATCACCTGTTTAATGGCTTTCGATATCTGCCAGCAGGTCTGCGCCGGATCGAGCATCTTGTTTTGCTGCTCGACATTGAGACGATAAGGCACACACCCTTGCGATAACCCTTTTTCAACCAACTCATCCAAACATGCTTTCGCTTGTTCGGTGGCTTCACTATCTGCTGCATTGAACAAAATTGGGATCGTACTATCGGTCAAATCAAAGCGCAGATTGGTTAACGTAATCAGTGGCTCAATACCGTATTGCGGGCATACATCTCGCACCATGTTAACAAAAGCTCTCATATGGTCAGCCTTGGTAGGCACCAAAGGCGCGTACCACATTAATCCACAACCATCTTTTGCCGGATTCATCTCTTTGCTTTTGTCGGCTTGGACATTGGGGTTACGCCAATAAGCTAACGGTAATGCGACCTGATTCGGCTGACCGAGCATAATTTGAATGCCCTCAGCCATCGCCTGAAGCTGTTCCCGTTCATCTTTCATGAGCGACGTAGGCAGTATTTTCAATACCAAGCGCGCTGTTCGCAGTAACCAACCTTCGGAAAAAATAGTCCGATAAGCATGCTTTCGAACTCGACGATGAATATCCTTTCGCGCAGCTTTTACTATTTCTTTTGAGCCATAGATGGAGCCAACTAACATCCAGCCAGGCACTTGATATTTTTTAGCAAGCTTCTGACATTGTTCTTCGGACATTACTTTATGTTGCTCCGGTCCATTTGGGTTGGGTGCCACCATGGATAGAATGCGACGTCGATCCATCAAGTTAATAGACCCAACTACCCCCTCATAGTCGCGGAGTATGTTTTGCATTAAGTTGACCGCAACTTCCAAATCTTCATCTTGACTGAACTGAACGTAAAAACTCTCAAAGTCTTGTGGACATTTAGCCAACCGTATTGTCATTTCAGTAACGACTCCCATATTCGATTGGGTAAACAACCCATCGAGATATGGACCGACCTTCCACTTAAATGAACGGTCCGCTAAATGATGTTGAGAATTATCCATACCGTATAGGCTGGAGCGATATTGTCGACCATCAGCCAAATAGGCAGTAACCGCAGTAACCGCTGCAAAGTGATCGGCATAAGGCGTGATGCCGTAGCCACGCTCAAGGGCGTTACCGACGATACTGCAATTTGGCCCTGCACCAGTCACTGGCACCATAAAATCCAGATTTCGTTCTTGTAGCCAAGTCACTAAATCAGCTTGCGTGACACCAGGCTCTAGGGTGATCAAACCTAGCTGCTCGTCAAAATCTATAACCCGCTTTAAGCCCGATAAATCAAGAATGTATATGGGCTGCTCATCACTAACGGGCAGCGCACTGCCATAGCCCCAGTTGCGCCCAGAGCTAATGGGTTGCAGGCTAGCACCTTCTGCGTTAGCCCAAGCCAACACTTCGGCAACTTGGCTTTGCTCGGTGACGACAAAGGCGCCACAGAGAGTTCGCGATGCACCAATTGCGTTCCCTCCGTATTCACTCTCAGCTCGCAGTTGATCGAGCCAAGTGATGCTGTGAAAGGATTCAGGACACGTTGTTATCGGGTGATCAGCCATAGATTATCTGTCTCTATTGTTCTGTCTTAGACAACCCATTCGAGCGCCGAGTTGTGACTTAAGAATTGATTTGGACTTGCCGTTAAACCATAGGCACCACTTTGAAAAATCGCAATGATATCGCCTAGGTCTAACTTGGGAACCTCGAGCTGTCGCGCCAACACATCTAGGGGGGTACACAAGGGCCCGCAAATCGTCACTCTTTCTGCTGCTTCTGATGCCATCTTATTAGCAACAACAATCGGATAGTTCTTTTTCAACAGCTGGCCGAGGTTACCGGAGTTAGCTAAGTGATGGTGCATACCGCCGTTAACCATGGCAAATAGCTGGCCTCGTGATGATTTCACATCGGTGACTTGGCAGAGGTAAACTCCGGCTTCGGCCATAATGTAGCGGCCCAATTCCAAAATTATTGATTTATCAACAACGAACGCTTGATGTTCGTTAACAATCGAGCGAATAGCTTGGCCGTATTCAACTAAATCAACGGGTTTGTTATTTGGGAAATATGGCACACCAATACCACCACCAAAATTTAGTTTAGTGACAGTTAATTGATGCTCCTCGCTGAGGCGCTTGAAACACAAAAGGCTTTGGCGGAACTGCTCGACCAATGCGTCAAGCTGTAAACATTGAGAGCCTGCATAAATATGAAGGCCAGAGATCGATACCAATGGCGAAGCTTTAACAAGCGCAACCAAATCTGCAAATTGTTCCTCATCTATGCCAAAAGGCTGAGCACCGCCTCCCATGTGCATGCCTGAGGCCTTGAGTTGGAATTGCGGATTGAGTCGAACGCCCACAGCGACTTGCTGCTGATTGTGATTCGCCCAGCTAATCACGCGCTGCATTTCTATCAGCGATTCAACCGATAAATGGCCACCGAGTGCCAATGTCCGTTCAATTTCGTCAACCAACTTGGCCGGTCCTGCAAAGCTAACTTGGTCGGCGCTAAACCCCGCCGCCATGGCTCGTTCCAATTCGCCAATGGAAGCAACATCAACACCATCAACAACAGCTTCAAGCGCGCTAAGCACCTCAGGATTTGGGTTCGCTTTGACCGCATAGAAAATGTCAAAACTATCAGGCAATTGACTTCTTAGTTGCTCAACTTGCCGCCGAGCAACAGCCATATCGTAAACATAGCAAGCGCTGCCTTCACTACGGGCCATCCAGTCTTGCGCGGATTCGCCAGCCCACATTAACTGCTGCCCAGAAAAGCAAATGGGCTGCTGAAAACAATGTCCGCTAACCAGTTCAGTTTTTGTTTGTAAGGTCATAAAGCCAATTCTCTTTAACGTATTGTCGGTCTAATTTGCCATTTGCGGTCAATGGCAATTGCGGCACCACGGCAAAATACTTAGGCCATAAGTGATTTGCTGAATTAGCTCGATAAGCCGCCTGTAATTTGTCTCGGTGGACTGGGTTTGCTTCGATAAAAAGGGCGATCGCCTGACCTAGCTCCAAATCATCAACGGCTAGGCAAGCAGCTGCACCAACATCAGGTAACGCCTCGGCAATAGCCTCAACTTCTTGCGGGCTAACGCGGTAACCGGATGTTTTTATTTGTTGATCTTGGCGGCCAACAATGAACAAGTCACCATCATCATCCATATATGCCAAATCACCTGACCAGACAGCTCGCTCGTCACCGCCTTTAGCCAACGGCTCTGGCAATTTGGCAAACCGCTGCGCTGATAAATCAGGTTGTCCCCAATATCCTTGAGCCACCAATTCACCGCTATGAACCAGTTCGCCGACAACGCCGGGCGGGCAAACTTGCTGTTGTTCGTCTAATACCAACAACCGCGCATAGGGTATCGCTTTGCCAACACTAAGGGGTTTCTCAGAAATTTTTTGCGGCGCCAAATAGCTCGACCGAAAGGCTTCGGTCAAACCGTACATGGCAAAAATTTGTGCTTGTGGGAATTTTTCAGACAACAATTCGATTAATGATGTTGTCAGTGCGCCACCTGAATTGGTCACAAAACGCAGACCAAGGTTGGGCTCGAGCGTCTCTTTAAGCAACTGATACCAAAGCGGAGGGACGCCCGCCAATCCAGTTACACCATGCTTAGCCACATCATTGAATACCGCCTTTGCCAATAAATAATTGTGCAATACGACAGAGGCTCCGACACGCCAAGCAGAAAGGAGCTGATTAAGCCCATAGTCAAAGCTAAAAGGTAGTAACGCAAGAATGCGATCCTGAGGAGTTAGCTGCAAATAGCTGGCAACACTATCAGCACCGAGCCACAGATTTTTGTGGGTTAACATCACGCCCTTGGGTAACCCCGTACTACCGGATGTGTACATTAGTACAGCTAAATCATTTTGCTGACATCGAGTGACTGCGGAAGGACCGTCTAGCGCCTCAACCCAATCTTTTAGCACATGCGCATCTTCGGGTAATGATGATGTTGATTGTTCGACAATCAACTGGGAGACTTGGTCGGTGTGAAAAGCAGGCTCTGCAGCTAATTGTGACCAGCGAGCCGGACTGGTTATCAGCACCTGAGCACCTGAATCAGCCATGATATGAGCTAATTGTGCCGCTTTCAGGCCTTGATGAGCGATCACCACCACACCACCACATTGCCATACCGCGAACATTGCCATCACTTGCAATGCGGTCTTTGGTCCGTACAAAACAACACGTTGACCATGCTCTAATTTCACATCACGCTGTAAGCCAGTAGCAATCATGGCGACTGACTGTTTTAATTGAGCAAAGGTATAACATTGGCCGCCAATCAGCAGCGCCAAGACATTATCATCTGCATCTGTAAGCAGGTCATACATCGTACGAGATAGATCAGCCACCGAATCGTCCTTGGGCAATGCGTTACTCAGCTAAAATAAAAAGAATTTAGCGACAACCAGTTATTGAGCACAATTTTATCGGGTAATCCTATGATTTATAGAGGTAAAAAAACAGCTTTCATCATCATCTGCTGGCTTAGTTTGGCAGTACCCAACGTTTTTGCCCACAATCCATTGCCGCAAACCATCCAAAAAGTTAAGCCAAGTGTTGTTGGAATAGGCCTGTTCGACCCATTGGCTGCGCCGAAAGCAACATTAATGGCAACCGGATTTGCGATTGGTAATGGCACATTAATCGCCACCAATGCCCATGCCATACCAAAACTGAACAAACAGAGAAACCAATCCATCGCGGTACTGATCCCCGGGGGCAGAACGTCTCAAGTTTATAAAGCCACATTGGTTGCACGCGATGATGAGCATGATTTAGCCATCGTTAAGCTCACTGGTAAACGGCTACCAACGCTACAGTTCTCCCAAAAAACCGTACTGGAAGGCCAAGCCATCGCATTCACCGGCTTTCCTATTGGCTCGGTGCTCGGCCTTTATCCGACCACTCATCGCGGCATCATTGCCACCAAAACACCCGTAATGCTGCCTGTTCCCGAAGTTGGAAAATTAACGGCTAAACAACTTAAACGGCTGCGAGAGCCCTATGAAGTGTATCAACTCGACGCCACCGCTTATCCGGGTAACAGTGGCAGTCCAGTTTACGATCAAGAAACCGGCGACGTCATCGCCATCATTAACAAAGTGCTATTGACCGGCAACAAGGAGTCAGCGCTCACCAATCCTAGCGCCATCTCCTATGCGATTCCGGTCAAGCACTTGCAGGACCTGCTAGACGGATTGTGATTCGGCTGCGGCCGCTTCAACAGCATCGCCATGCCAACGATCGAGCCACAATGCAATGACGCCATCACCGGTGACATTGCAGGCCGTACCAAAGCTATCTTGAGCCAAATACAAGGCGATCATCAAGGCAATAGCACTTTCACCAAAGCCCAACATCGAGCTTAAAATACCAAGCGCTGCCATGATTGCGCCACCTGGCGCGCCCGGTGCGGCGACGAGGGTAACGCCCAGCATGAGGATGAATGGCACAATATTGCCCAGAGTTGGCGCTGCCAGTTCTGGCCGCATCAACATCACAGCAGTGGTACAGGTCACAATAGTGATCACTGATCCAGAGAGATGAATCGTAGCGCACAGTGGTACTGCGAAATTCGCAATCGGCTCTTTGACTTCGTTACGCTTGCTGCTTTGCAGCGACACCGCAATAGTGGCGGCGCTCGACATGGTGCCAAGCGCGGTAAAATATGCTGGCAACATATTCTTCAGTAGCATCAGAGGCGGCTTTTTGTGGATCAAACCCGTCACTAGATAGAGCCCCGTTAGCCACAACCAATGCATCGCCACCGCCATCATCAGCACTACAGCAAACGTCTGCAAAGTCTCAACCGCCGAGCCTTCCAACATCATTTGAGTAAAGACCCCGGCGATATAAAACGGCAAGGCCGGAATAATCACTTTTGATAGCAACAAGTCGATGATTTGGCGACCTTCGTCAATCACGTAACGCAACTGCTTTGACTCAATCGCACTCATACCTATACCCAGCACAAATGCCATCACTAACGCGGTCATGATGCCTAGGGGCGGTGCAATAGCAATAGAGATAAACGGCGTCAGCAAGTTGTCACCAGTTGAAGTTGGGATTTCTGCTTGCGCTACCAATGCGGGTAACAATTGGCTTGCAACCAAAAAAGCGAGCACTCCGGCGATCACCGTCGACGAGTAAGCTAAGCCGACGGTGTGCCCAAGTAGTCGTCCCGATTGCTTTGGCAAGGCACCGATACCGCTGGCGATATAGAGCAAAATAATCAACGGGATGGTGAAGCCGATTAACTGGCCAACAAAGACCTGCACAGTTAGCATGATCCGCGCTAACCATTCGGGCGCAACGGCACCAATAATAAGACCAGCAATAATGCCGACAATGAGTTTCAACAACAGATTCATAAAGCCTGTCTCTTATGACAATTCAGACTCGCGCTTTGTACCATAAGCGACCGTTAAATATCTGTTATTGCCGACATATCGGCGTGTCGATCCGTAGCTTCTTTGACAAACCTCATGTTTTAACTTGATCACTTTATTTTGCTTGAATCAGACAGATTTTTTGAACTTGGTGGCAGTTTGATTTTGTTGCGTTATCAAAATAAAAAATCAATGGAAATGCCCTGTTATGCTGTTGCCTCTTGTGAGAGCCACACAAGAAAAAAGCGTCGCGGTTGAATAAAAATAGAAATAGATCGTCCGGCGCCAAAGTACCAGCACATTTATTCCTATAATAATTTGAGGCTTATTCATGACTCGTCATACTCAAAACGCACACCGTTTAGCCACCCAAGACTTCCAGCACTTATCTCCTTACGACTTCAGCCTTGACGAACATTTATTGTCAAAGAGTCAAATCAACCTGATTCACTGGATGTGGCCAACGACCAGCTACCAATATGACCACCTATGCCAGGCATACCGTAATTATTTGCGCTTAGAACGTTGTGGTTTAACAGAAAGTCAATGCACTAGTCTGGGCTTTGATACCGATCTAGAAGGTGCCGTGACCTTAGAGCAAACGCTTAGCGCGCTCGCTTCCAGTGGCTGGTTAGTTATCGACAAAAAATCCACCGACGTGATCATGACCAGTAAGTGCCAAAACTGGCTTCATTCAAAATTCACCAGACGTTTCGGTAGCCAATGGCAAGACTGGCGTCAGGAGTTACAACGTATTCATGACATGGTTCCTGCAAGCCAACCAGAGATCTCTGAAAACCTAGCGATCATGCACTACGCAAATGGCTTGTCACCACAGCAAGCGTCCCGCTGGTTTCGTTGGAGTGACGTTCAGTTGGCAGCCAATCACATGATCTGCAAAGCGATCAAGCGCCAACTAAAAATTAACGAAACCGATTTGCCGAAACATAAGATTCTCCATATCAATCCAACATTAAGGCTTGCTAGTAATACCGCTCCGCAGGATGTCACCGGAATCACGCTGGCAATCGATATCAAGGTGGATGGTAAGACCCGGCACTTAAAACCTAAGTCGCTCATAGCAATCGACGATGACCGGATTGCGGTATCGCAACTGGATTTAGTAACCGGCCTGTTTTTAGATGTGCCAACATCATTAAATGAGGTCGAGATCTGCTGTAACTGGAGTATCAAAAATGGCGCCAAAACCACTGCGGTGCTCCACAACATTATTTATAAACTAGACCAAGAAAAAAATGGTTGGTTTTATAGCGTTGACGCCGAGCACACTGGCCGCTGTGAATCGGATTATTATCGACCAGATTCTTTTTTCGACATAAAAGTGCTAACAGGCAAAGCGCACTCCACAGGAGAAGATCTAGATGCCACGCCACGAGCCCAGCACCAAATTGACAAACTCGAAATGAAGCCAGGTAAAGTGAAGATCGCCGAGACCATTAATCTCAAATCATCTTCCGCCCACGCCGCAACATTGATTTGCCGCTAAGCCAACTCCGAGTCTAAGAAACCGCCAACAAAGGCGGTTTTTTTTATAGGTAAAAACGCAAAAAGGCCACCCTTACGGGTAGCCTTTTCACTGAATGAGTGCCTGGCGGTGACCTACTCTCACATGGGGCTGAACGCGGATACAGACAAAGCACAGCTTTGGCCCGCGTGAAGGCGAAGAAAGCTATGCTTTCGAGCGGGAGGCGCCTCAGGTTTCGGATGACCGCGGGCGTAGCGCCTTTAGGCGCTTTCAGTGACAAGGCTACCCTTGCTCGAACATGGAAGACCTAAGTTTGTTTGAGCCCTAAAACGCAAAAAGGCCACCCTTACGGGTAGCCTTTTCACTGAATGAGTGCCTGGCGGTGACCTACTCTCACATGGGGAAGCCCCACACTACCATCGGCGCAGTTGCGTTTCACGTCTGAGTTCGGAATGGAGTCAGGTGGGTCCACAACGCTATGGCCGCCAAGCGAAAAAGGTAACTTGGAAACCCGTTAAAGCGACAAGCTCAAGGCTGCTCGCTCTAAGGTAAAAATTTGAGCGTCACTCTATCGACCAGCATGTAGCTGTCAGAGCTATTTATACAAAACCACTCGGGCGTTGTATGGTTAAGCCTCACGGGCAATTAGTACAGGTTA
>NZ_JACXAF010000002.1 GCF_014773395.1 Neiella litorisoli
GCCCAAGGTCACTCATTCAGGTTCTTCAATGCCGGAAAAGAATGTTCGGTAGGGAAACAGCTGCGCCTATTGACAGCGGGAATCATATCAACGCTTAGTAGGAATACCGAGTCCGTACTATCCAGATAGGGGGGACTGTATACCTATTTTGATAATGGGGATGTTTTCGGAGAGTGTTCGCCTATGTCCTTTAGGCTTGGCATCAGCAGAATGCACTAACCGATTGATTCCCTTCGTGTGGTTCACTATATCCTGTTGGCCGCTAAAAATCAGTGACAAAACCGACAACAGGCTCTAACTGTGATGCTTGGCGTAAACACGGTATGTGATGGCCATTAACAGGCAGATGATCGCGGGAACCAGTAGCGCGCTAAACTCGTATTTGGCGTGCAGGATGGCGCCGAATGTTGCGCCTAACACAAACCCGACAATGATAAAGATGAACAGTTTTGCTTTTCGTTGATCAAGTGCTTCACCTCTGAAAATAGCGCCGAGCATGATGCCAAGATCGGTAAAAATACCGGTGACATGGGTGGTTCGGATAATGGCGCCGCTATATGTAGTCGCCATTGCGTTTTGCAGGCCGCAAGCGGCAGAAGCAAGGAAATGACCAAAGAACGAGCCCGATATGAGTAGCCATGACGAAACCGCCAATAATAAAAATTCAATAAATAGCGCGGTGTCGTAGTGTCTGCCAAGCTTTAAAGTTGAACCGTGGAGCAAAAATCCAGCAATTGAGGCGCCGCCAACAAAAGCAAACAGAATGCCGATGAGGTGCACTATTTTTTGCAATGAGAGGCTGAGTAATTCGGTGCCAAGTAGCGTTGCTGTGCCTGACAAATGAGAGACCGATTGGTGTTCAAAACCGAGTAAACCAATCGCATTGACACACCCTGCGATTAAAGCGAGAACGAATGCGCCCAGTTCAACCCATTTAGGCAGTTGAGATAGCAAGAGTTAAACACTCCGCATGGGCTGGGTTGTCTGCTTGAGTGGCACCTTATTCATCTTCAAATTCGGCCAAGTGGTCGATTTTCAAATGCTCTGGGATCTCGATCTTGTCGTCTTCTTTCTTCTTGCGCTTTTGTTCTTTTTCCGCGGCGATTTTCGCCATGGCGTCTTGCAAGGTTACTTCGCTGGCAAAGGCTGTGGCGTCGTACTCCTCGCCCACGGCAATGATCATCAGCTCGCCGTCAATCATATTTCCGGCAAACACATAGTTTTCATTAAGTTCGGCAGGCCAGTAACCGTCAGGATCTTTTTTGTCCGACGGGCTGATGCCGCAGTAGCCAGTGAAGCTGGCATCGACAAACACTGGAACATCGCCGCGAAATGATTCTTGCAAGTTGATGACGGCGCCTTTGACGCCTTCATAGTGATCGGGCAGACGATAGAGCCGAGTGACTGAACCGACAAAAACATAATCGGACAACGAAATGGCTTTCATCATTGCTTCTTTGCGGGGCAATAGTTCGGCATTGGTTTGGCAAGCAACGACTTGCGTACTAGCAAGGGTCAGCAATGTGGCACTAAGCAATGCAACAGTACGCAAGGTGAAAAAGGTGCCAAAGATTCTTTTCATGGAAATTCGATAACAACGGCTGCGATGGTTGGTTGGCATATTAACCAGAATTTTTATACCAATCCATGAGTTGAATCCATATGCCGTTGGTATAAAAACGCTCAACCATAGCCTTGGCGCCATGGTCGAGCGGTAGAAGGTTGAGCGATAGAACGTTGCGCACAAGAACGTTAAGCAGTAAGGGGGGATGTTGTTATTTGGCGATTAAACGCCAAATGCTGCTTTAACGTCAGTCAACCAAGCTTCGATGCGTTCGGCGTGTTGGTCGCTCTGGTTGTCATTGTCCAGTACCAAGCCAACAAACTCATCTTCGTCTAGTGCTTGAGATGAATTAAAGGTGTAACCCTCAGCAGGCCAGCTTCCGACCATTTCGGCGCCGCATTCGGCAACGGCATCGTAAAGTTCGCCAAGACCATCAACAAACTCGTCAGGATAATTGACCTGATCGCCTAGGCCGTACAAAGCAACTTTTTTGTCGGCCAAGTCCATCTCATCAAAGTTGGGCATAAATTCTTCCCAGCTTTCAGCCTGACACTCAGAAGACAGCCCCGGCAGCTGGCCTTCACCCAATGTTGGGGTGCCTAAGATCAGAAAGTCGTAACCCATCAATGTGTCGGCATCAACGCGGTTAATGTTCAATGGTTTATCAGCGAGGTCATCACCTAATGCTTTGTGCATCATTTTGGCAATTTTGCGCGTGGTTCCGGTATCGGTTCCGAAAAATATTCCAATTGCGGCCATGGTTGCTACTCCTTGTTTGGGATGATTGACGACGGGGGTGAGGTGTCGTCAATGTCCCTGCTGGTTAGTTCGGTTTCATGAAAAGAGAGATACAAGGGAGTTTGCAATTGCTTTGCCACATAAGGTGGTTTTCTAACGTATTGATTTTTATATCTTATGTCAGTTTCGGCTTTGTCGTTATTACAGTGCTATCACGGCATTGTTGTAAATCCGACAATCACCGTTCCTACCGAGTTAACTTGCTGAACAAAAACAACTAACCACTTAATTCGAACTACCGATAACAGCAGAACGACTATAATCGAGCAGGTTGATGATGTTTTTACAATCAAAGGGAGATTGTGATGAGTAAAGTGTTATTGGTGATCTTGGCTATTTTGTTACCGCCTGTCGCGGTGTTTTTGCAAGATGGCGTGGGCAAACATTTAATAATCAATATTGTGTTGTGTATTCTCGGATTTATCCCAGGAGTGATTCACGCCCTTTGGTTGATTCTGAAATAATCCGCTGCCAGCAATCCGCAGTGCGTTGATCTGTGGATTGCTAGCTAGCGCCTGTGATTAGTCATCGTCATCGTCGTCGTCATCGGCCACCCAAGTTGTGGGTCGATAGATTTCCACTCGGTCGCCTTCAACTAGAGCGGCGTCAAGCGTGACCAATTTGCCAAACACCCCGACTTTCTGTTGTTCAATTTGAATATTGGGGCACAGCTCCAGAATGCCCGACTGATTGATCGCCGTCATCGCGGTGGCGCCATCTGGTACGTCTAACTCCATCCACAATTGTTGCTCAGGTTCGGCATAGGCAATACTCACGCGCATGATTGCTCTCCTTGTATCCGCAGTTGACGGCTTTGTAACCAGGTTTGCAATAAACGCTGAGCCATCAGCATAAAGCCCAGTACCAAAAATCCGCCCGGCGGTAAGATCATCAACAGTAAGCCGCGGTAGTCCGGAATAATGGTGAGTTCGAGAAATTCAAAACTGGAGCCCAGCAGCAAGCTGGCATCGGCGAACAAAGTGCCGCTGCCCAGTACTTCGCGAAAACCGCCTAGTACTACCAGTACCCAAGTAAAACCTAGCCCCATCGCCACACCATCGGCAATTGCTGGCACCGGCGCCTGCTTGCTGGCGAACGATTCAACTCGGCCCAGAATGGCACAGTTGGTGACAATCAATGGAATGAACAAACCTAGTACTTTATGCAACGAGTGCATCCAAGCATTGAGCAATAAATCAGTTAACGTCACCAAGGTCGCAATCATTAAAATGTTAATCGGGATGCGAACCGCACGGCTAATTGCTGGCTGAAAGACTGAAGCTAGTAAGTTGGCGCATACCATCACGGCAAGCGTTGCTAAACCAAGCCCCAAGCCATTCGTTGCAGAGGAAGTCACTGCGAGCAAAGGGCACAATGCCAAGCATTGGCTAAGCACCACATTGTTGCGCCACAGGCCTTCGGCAAATATTGAGCGATAGTCGGTCATGATGATGCTCCTTGTTCAGCGGCTGATAATTGCTCGGTGGCTTGTTGATTGGCGACTGATTCCATATCGCGCAGGGTTTGGTGCACCTGACGAACAACCGCTCGCGGGGTAATGGTGGCGCCACTGAATTGGTCAAATTGGCCGCCGTCTTTTTTTACCTGCCATTTGTCATCGCCAGTGTTGGCTAACGACAAGCCATCAAAACTGGTGATCCATTTGTGTTTCGACACCTCAATCTTGTCACCTAAGCCCGGCGTTTCAGCATGACTTAACACTCGTACGCCAATGATTTGCAAGCGCTCATCCAAGCCAATCATCAATTTGATTGGACCGGCGTAGCCGTCAGCCTCGGTTTCTACTACGTAACCGGCTGATACGCCGTTATCAAATGCGGTAAAAAGTTGGTAGGTGCGGCCATCCAAACGAAACGACTTCGCGGTGGCGAGAATATTGTTGCTGTAGCGCTCACTTGGCATCACCAATGCCAATGCCATCTGCTGATCTTCTTGCTGGCGCATGGCAATGGCGGGCGCAGTCAGTTGGCTGACTAACAGCAACAAGCCGGTAGCAATGGCTGTTGCCGCTGCCAATGATGATGCCTGATAGCTGGTGTTATCGCGGATCCGGTCGAGTTGTTTTTGAATACAAGGAAGCATACGAATCTCCTACAGCGGAAAGCGTTTGGCTTGACCGAAGACCGTCGGCCGCAGGTAGTGGTCAATCACAGGCGTTGTGGCATTCATGATTAACACGGCAAATGCCACCCCTTCGGGGTAACTACCAAAGCTGCGGATCAGCCAGATCAGCAGACCACAACCGGCGCCAAACAATAATTGGCCTTTGGCACTGGTGGGCGAGGTGACCATATCGGTGGCAATAAAGAATGCTGCCAGCATGGCACCACCGCTGAGTACATGGCTGGTGGCTGAGCCAAAGCTCTCTGGCGCAATGAGGTGACTGATGGCAGCTGGAATGGCTAAACCAAGCAGTAAAGCAACCGGTATGCGCCAATGGATGATGCCGCGCCACAGCAGGAACAAGCCGCCAAGTAGAATCAGCAAGGCGCTGGTTTCGCCTAAGCTACCGGCATGCTGGCCCAAGCTCAGCTCGGTGAAAGACGGCAATGATTGACTGACATCACCCGCCAACTGGCTCAACGGTGTAGCGGCACTGATACCGTCAATGTTGATGTTTAACCAATGATTGTTCATTGCTAGGCCACCATCGGTCATGGTTGGCGGAGTCGGTTGCTGCCAGTTGGTGAGCTCGACAGGAAAGCAAATTAATAGCATCACCCGCCCGAGCATGGCGGGGTTGAATGGGTTTTGACCGAGGCCGCCGAACACTGTCTTACCGACGATAATGGCAAAGAACACGCCGCTTAAGGCAATCCACCAAGGTGTTGATGGCGGTAAGCTCAAGCCTAGCAGCAGGCCGGTGAGCAGTGCTGACCCGTCCATCGCGCTGTGGCTAGAGCGGCCAAGCAGTTTTAAGCCAAGGTACTCAAACACCATGGCGCCGCAGCAACAGGTCAGCAGCACGATGAGGGCATTAATGCCAAACAGATAGACACCAAACAAGCTCGCTGGCAGCAAGGCGGCGATCACTAAATACATCAGATCGGTGGTCGAGGTGCCACCGTGGGTGTGAGGGCCGGCAACCGGCGTAAACTGAACCATGATCTGCCTCCGCTTAACTACTAGAAGTGTTGTTACTGGTGTTGCGTTGCGTGCGAGTGCTGGTGCGAGCGGTGCGCTTACGCGGCTTGCGGGCCGCCTTGGCAGCTTTGGCTGCTTTCTTGGCTTCTGCTTCGCGGTGCAAACGGGCTTGTCGCGCTTCGGTCAATTGGCGCGCCTGCGCCGACTTGCGCTCCATTGTTCTTGCTGCATTGAGCGAACTGCGGGCATGCTGGAAGTACTGCACCAGTGGAATTCGTGATGGGCAAACATACGAGCACGCACCGCACAGCAAACAGTGGTCAAGACCAAAATGGCGGGCGCCATCAAGATCGGAAATGCGACTGTGAGCTGCCATTTGAAATGGCATCAAGCTCATCGGGCAGGCATTAACGCAACGTCCGCAGCGCACACAATCGTGGCTTTGCTCGGCGCGGATCTCGTCTTTGCTCAGTGCCAGAATGCCGCCGATGCTTTTATCAATCGGCACAAACGGCGAGGGCAGGACTTGTCCCATCATCGGCCCGCCAGCAATGAGTCGGCCGGCTTCCATTTTCAAGCCACCGCATTTGGCAATCACGTCAGATACCAGCGTCCCCATCGCAACATTAATGTTGGCCGGTTGCTCCAGCGCGCCGCCAGAAACCGTCATAATGCGCCGAATTAATGGTCGCTGATAACGCACCGCTTCATACACAGCCTGAGCGGTGGCAACGTTATGAACCAAAATACCGATTTCAGTACTGAGCTGACCTGGAGCCACCGTCTGGTTAGTGACCGCTTTGATCAAGTGGCGCTCGGAGCCCATGGGGTAAAGGCTTGGCACTACTTGTACTGAAAGCTGAGGCCGATCAGATATCGCTGAGCGCATGGCATCGATACTGGCAGGCTTGTTGTCTTCAATGGCGATAATGCCTTGGCTGCAGCCAATAGCGCGCACCATCAAGGCGGCGCCAGCGGCAACTTCAGCCGCGCGTTCGCGCATCAGTCGGTCATCACAGGTTAGGTAGGGCTCACACTCGCCACCATTGAGTAGCAGGGTATGAACCTGTTTTTGGCGTGCAAATCGCAGTTTCATCCCGCTCGGAAAACCTGCGCCACCAAGGCCTACAATGCCAGCGTCTAGTACCCGCTGGATGATTTCCTCGGGAGATAATTTGCTGGTGTCACAGGGCACATGGGGGATCCCCCAATTGGGATCGCCGTTACCTCGGATCACCAAGGTGTTCACTTTTAGCCCAGATGGATGCGCCGATACATGCGGCCCGATGGCGTCGACCACACCATTGATGGGCGCATGCAGCGGCACGCACATATCGTTGGGGCCGGTCGCTATCAGTTGTCCTTTGACGATGGTATCGCCGACATTGACATGGCTGCGCAACACCACGCCATTGCGTTGTTGCAAGCTGAGATAGACTCGCTGTGGTTCATCGCTGTTAATAGTGGCTTCGTTGGCCGTCAGTTCTTTGTGGCCCGTTGGGTGAATGCCACCATGAAACGGCTTACGTTTTAAAGCAAGCATGATGCAACTCCCGGCTCGATGAGCGAGCCTGTGGAAAATACCAAGCGCAATGGCTTTCGGTGTTGGTTCATTAAGCGACTGTTCATCAGGCCACCTTTGGTTTTGGCCATTGCCAGGTATGAAGCTCTGGCGCAACTGGGTCCATCGACAAACAGCCTTGAGGGCAGGCTTTTTCGCACAGTCGGCAACCGGTGCAAACATGACGGATCACCGTGTGCATTTGGCGGTTGGCGCCGACGATGGCGTCGAACGGACAGGCCTTAAAGCAGCGGGTACAACCCGAACACAATGACTCGTCGATACGGGCAACCACAGGGATGTCTTCGCCGCCTTCAGTTAATGCCACGCCCAGTAGCGAAGAAATACTCTGAGCCAGCGAACGACCTCCCGGCGGGCAACAATCAGGCCCTAGTTTGCCTGCGACCATAGCCTCGGCAGCTTGCCGACAGCCTGGCTCACCGCATTGACCACACTGGCCGCCGGGCAGCATGCCTTCGAGTTCATCAACGCGAGGATCGCCTTCGACTTTCAGTGCTTTTGACGCCCAACCTAACAAGCCCCCGAGTAAACCGCCGATGGCGGCCAATGCGACGATGGAAATTAATGTCATCATTTTCGTTGTGCTCCTTAGGCTGAGCCGACCATGCCGGCAAAGCCCATGAAGGCCATCGACAGTAAGCCAGCGGTAATAAAGGCAATGGGAATTCCGGCCAGTGACTCCGGCACGTTCGCCAGTTTCAATCGTTGTCTTAAGCCAGCAAATAACACGATCACCAAGCTAAAGCCCAGCGCTGAGCCAAAGGCATAAAAAAGGGTTTGAAACAGTGTCATCTGTTGTTGCACCACCAAAATGGCAACACCGAGCACGGCGCAGTTGGTGGTGATCAACGGAAGGAAAATCCCCAGTGCTTGGTAAAGTGGCGGGCTGATTTTTTGAATCACCAGCTCAGTAAATTGCACCACTGCTGCAATCACCAGAATAAAGGCCAAAATGCGCATGATCTGCAGGTCGAGCGGGGCAAGAATGAAGTGCTCGACCATCCACGAGGCAATGGCGGTAAGGCACAACACAAAAGTGGTGGCAAAGCCCATTCCGATGGCGCTATCAATCTTGCCAGAGACGCCCATAAACGGGCAAAGGCCGAGGAACTTGGCTAATACGACGTTGTTAACCAGTGCGGTACTGAGCAGCAAAAGCAAATGTTCAGACATGGTGTGATCCCATACAAAACGATCATGCTGATGCTCATTGCAGGTGCCATACCAGCTCCCCAATTTGAATCAATAAGCCGATAAATCCCTTTTGTGGTGCGCGTTTAGAGGGATTTGCAAGATGAATGAGAATTGTTCCGCAGGCGCTTTGTGACAATCGGGCCAATTACTTTGTGCTGGTTTGTTACAAATCAAACAATGACTGCTTTATCAGGCTGCGTGATTACTGGTGATTGAAGTGGGAATGGGGTTTGCAGAAAGGACAACTAGTCCATTAACCGATGTGCATCATTGCCCGAGCAGTTCTGTGCAACTTGCCAGCGCATTGATGCGGTAACTTTTGACTTGCCGAGGACCATCATGACCAAATCTATTCTCGAGCCACCCACGCTTGGTAGTCAGTTTGAGCTTGGCCAAATTGATTCATCCGCGTCGCTGCAGCAAATGGTGCAAATTGTTGAACAAGCGCCAATGGCGATCTCCATTACCGATCTTCAGGCCAAAATCATTTACGTTAACGAAGGCTTTAGCCGCATTACCGGCTATCAAAGTGACGAGATCATTGGTTGCAATCACTCGGTATTGAGTTACCGCACGACCCCGAGTCAGATTTATCAAGCGTTGTGGCATACCATTACCGAAGGTAATTGCTGGCAAGGGCGATTAATTAATCGCCGCAAAAGCGGCGAACGCTATTTGGCTGACGTGACCATCTCGCCGATACGCGATGACGCTGGCAACATCACTCACTTTATGGGGATGCACCGCGATGTCACTGAATCGCACGCTATTTCAACCCGGTTGAACAATCAAAATACCGTGGTTGAAGCGGTGCTGAACGCTGCTCCTGTCGCTATTGCTTTGCTCGATGATGAGAACAAAGTGGTGCTCGATAACTTGGCCTACAAAGCCTTGGCGGCCGATTTTGATAACGAACCCGCTTATGAAGTGCTCACTCGCCTCAAGCAACATCTCGGTACCGATGCCATTCGCAAATTGATGACGGCCAACTATGCCGAAGGCCACAGCGTCAGCGTTGATATGAAGCGTCAGCAAGATCAGCGTTGGTTTAGCTGTCGGTTATCGGCCATTGCGGTCAACGATAGCGATGTTGACGATTACTTTCAGCCCAAAGCGAGACAACATCTGATTTTGGCGATTTCCGAATACACCCGCGAAAAACGCCATATTGAGCAGCAGCGGATCAGCGAACTGCAACGCTCGACCGCCGAGTCGGAAATGCTCCACGCCATGCAAGAGACCTTGCACGCAGCGATTCATCAGATGCAAGGGCCAATCAATATGATTGAAGCGGCCGTCAACATGATGTGCCAAACCACCAAGCAATGTCCCGGTATCGACGCCATGGAAGAGGCGTTACGCACTGGTGCCAATTCCGTCGAAGAGTTAAAAAATGCCTTGCCCGAACGACCGCAAGAGGCGTTCCAACCGGTTAACGTTAATCAACTTATCCATGATATTTCCGCCATGGCAACGGAGCGCTTACTTGGCCGCTCAATCCCGTTGCAGCTGTCATTAACGGCAACTTTGCCATCCATTAACGGCCAGCCGTCTCGGTTGCGGGTGGCGCTAAAGCAGCTTTTAGACAATGCCATCGATGCCATTGATTTTGCCAAGTCGGCCGAGCGCCAAATTCTGATTTCGACCTTTGTTGATCATGATGAGGTGGTGGTGACCTTTGATGATTCAGGCCCTGGCGTTGATAAATCGCGCAAGCTGCGAATTTTTCAGCCTTTTGTTAGCACCAAACCGGCCACATCTGGCGGTTGCCGTGGCATTGGCTTGAGCATTGTCCAACAGGTGATCAATGAGCACAGCGGTACCGTTGATATTCACTCGGCAGAGTTGGGTGGCTGTCGAGTGCGAGTCGTTTTGCCCAACCGTCATTCGGAAAGTAGTTTTGGAGGTCGATTATGAGTCCTATGACAGCCTCTCAAAGTTCGCTGGCAGAAGTGCATCTTGCGGCACTATATGAAGTCAGCAGTGTGTTGGGCGATAGTCTTGATTATCAGCAAACCATGACGAGCGTGCTCAAAGTGCTGCACGACAAAGCCAAGCTGCGCCATGCCATGCTGACCTTGCTCGATGATGAAAAAGAGTCATTGGTCATCGACAACCTGCACGCGCCGGGTAACGTCGAATCGTCGCAAACCAACAATATTCGTTACCGCAATGGCGAAGGCGTACTTGGCACCGTGATGCGCCACGGCCAACCTGTGGTGTTGAGTAAAGTGTCCAATGATGTTCGATTTGCCGACAAACTGGCCTTGTACGAGTTGGATAAACCCTTTATTGCGGTGCCCGTCACCAAGGGCAAATCAGGCGTGTTGGGGGTGTTAGCTGCGCAACCAGAAAGCTCGGACACTCATCTGTTGGCTGATTTCACCCGCTTTATGGAAATGACAGCCAATCTAGTGGCGCGCAATGTCGAGCTGGCCAAAGGCGTTGAAGCGAAACAGGATAATTTGCAGCAAGAGCGCGATCGCTTGCGCCGCAAGGTTCGCAACAATTACAGCTTGGATAATATGGTTGGCCATTCGCAAGCGATGCGGCGGGTGTTTGAGCAAATTCGCTTGGTGTCGAAATGGGACAGCACGGTATTGGTCCGCGGTGAATCGGGTACCGGGAAAGAGTTGATTGCCAATGCTATTCACTACAACTCGCCCCGAGCGACAGGGCCATTCGTTAAACTCAACTGTGCTGCGTTGCCGGACAACTTGCTGGAATCTGAGCTATTTGGCCATGAAAAGGGCGCGTTTACCGGCGCCATGAAGCAGCGCAAGGGGCGCTTTGAAATGGCCGATGGCGGCACTTTGTTTCTTGATGAGGTGGGTGAGATCTCAGCGGCATTTCAGGCCAAGTTGTTGCGGGTATTGCAAGAAGGTGAGTTTGAGCGGGTCGGCGGCACTCAAACTTTGACCGTTGATGTTCGAATCATCGCCGCCACTAACCGCAACTTGGAAGAAGAAGTGCGGCAGGAGCGTTTTCGAGAGGATTTATATTATCGCCTTAACGTCATGCCGATTTATCCGGCTCCGCTGCGTGAGCGGGTGGAGGATGTGCCGGAATTAACC
This sequence comes from Neiella litorisoli, assembly GCF_014773395.1. Classification (GTDB taxonomy): domain Bacteria; phylum Pseudomonadota; class Gammaproteobacteria; order Enterobacterales; family Neiellaceae; genus Neiella; species Neiella litorisoli. Next base: position 11,318 of record NZ_JACXAF010000002.1, read on the forward strand.
AGCTTTTTGGTGGAAAAAATTGGCAATCAGCAAAAACGTAAACTGACCGTGACTGATGGCGCGATTCGCAAAATGATGAACTACGAATGGCCGGGTAATGTGCGTCAGCTAGAGAACATGCTCGAACGTGCGTCGATCATGAGTGAAAGCGGCGAGATTGATCAAGACTTGATATTGCTGGATGAATTTGGCGGTGACTTGTTAACCACTCGCGGCGCAACCCCCCAGACCGATCTCGAAGATCCCAATCTCAATGATCGCGAACGGGTGATTGCTGCGTTGGAGCAAGCCGGTTGGGTGCAGGCGAAAGCGGCGCGATTACTGAACATGACACCAAGGCAAATCGCCTATCGGATCCAAACCATGAACATTCGGATGCGCCAGTTGTAGTTGGCTGAACCACCATGACATCGGAGTGGATGATTCAAGCGGCTCATTTGAGCCGCTTTTTTCTGCGCCAATTTTTCGCTAACTCAATGATTATCGGAGAGGATTGGTATATCGTATCGGTCGCACAAGGAGGATATTAATCGTGGAAAAAGAAGATGAATTCTTGCTCGAGTACTATCGCAATATTAGGGAACGATTGACCTCGCAAGGCGATCGCATGTGGGCCAGGTTTAATTATTTTTTGACCATTCAATCGGCCTTGATTGGTGCTTTTTATATTCGTCCTGAGTCGCTTGATGAAAGCCTGCGGTTATACGCCTTGGGTGGCTTAGGTTTGATTTGGTCGGTATTGTGGTTTCTGATCGCGGCTCAAGATCTTTGGTTTTATGAAGATAGATATGAAAAATTAAGAGCTTTTGAGAGTGACCATATTGAAACGCAAATCGGTTTTTCTCACGTTAGAAGTTGGCATGCAACAATGCCGATGTGGAAAAAATTGATGTGCTTTAAAATTCCCAAAGTGGGCTCCACAACCTTCTCTGCTATTTGTCCGTTCTTGTTTATTGTGGTTTGGATCGTCAGCTTATCGGCCTTTGTTTGCGTTTAGAAGGCGAGAGATACTAGGCGATAGTGGCGAATGGTAAGCACTACCCCAGCTTGATTGTCGACTTTGCTTGGTCCAAATAGCAGCTATTCTATAGTCACTGCGGCCATATAAAGGACACGCCAATGCCCGACGTTTCTCCCTACACCTCCAAACTCAATGCCGGTAACGCCTATTGGATGGCGCGGCTGTCGCAAGCGGTTTACCTGAAAGTCTCTGAACAAGACCCTAAGCCCGATGCCGAGGCGATCTTACAGCAGCTGCAACAAGAGGACGATGGCTTTGTCGCAGTACTTGGCGTCGATCAAAATAGTGCCCAAGCAGCGCTGATTGAACACCGCGATTATTTATGTGTGGCCTGCCGTGGCACCGACGAAAAACGCGATTGGCTCGACAATATTGATGCCTTTGCGACCGAGCAATTGTTTGGCCGTTTCCACCGAGGCTTTTGGCGTTCGGTGCAAGATGTTTGGCAACCGATTGAGCAACGACTTGAGCAGATCCAACAAGCGCGCAAAGCTGCTGGCCAAGCCAAACTGCCGGTGTTTTTGTGCGGCCACAGTTTAGGTGGGGCCATGGCAACCGTGATTGCCGCCATGTTTGTTCATCGCGACGAGCCATTCACCAGCCTGTACACCTTTGGTCAACCGCGGGCCATGACCAGAAATACCTCGCGCTTATTTAACATTGAATGTGGCGCCAGAGTGTTTCGCTTCCATAACAACAATGACATTGTCACTCGCGTTCCCTCCCGCTCGATGGGCTACAGTCATGTCGGCCGTTACTTGTATATCTCTGAAGAGAAAGAAATTCATCGTGAGCCCGGCTTTTGGTTCCGGTTCTTGGATGCCTTTGATGGTGCCGTCAATGCAGTCACAGAAAAAGGCATCGATGGCGTTGAAGATCATGGCATGGAGCATTATCTAAGCGCAGTCGAAGCTTGGGATTACCACGACTAGAGCCTGACATCAGTTATGTCGGCTTTGTCACAAGTTGTTCAACAAAAGCCGGTTTGTAGCCATCTGGTGTTTTTTAACATTTTGATATTTATTACTTTTTAGATTGGAATACGGTTTGCAGTAACACTCCCAGATGAAGTTGTCTGTTGCCATTGTGTCTGGCAACGACCATGGGAGCGGAATTATGGAGCAAACGCAAACAAGCTGTAAGCCAAGCGGAACAATGCCGACCGGCACTGGCTGCAGCAGCCAAGCGAGTGATGACAGCGCGCTGGGATTAAAGCTAGACGATGGCTCATTATCAGCCGAGGTCGTCAACAAGGTCACTACTCATCCTTGCTATTCGCCGGAGGGTCACAAGTATGCTCGAATTCACTTGCCCGTTGCCCCTGCGTGCAATATTCAGTGCAACTACTGCAATCGTAAATTTGATTGCAGCAACGAATCGCGACCGGGTGTGGTGTCGAAATTACTCTCTCCGGCTCAGGGCGCGAAACGTTTCAGCAAAGTAAAAGAGCGCATTCCTCAAACCAATGTGGTCGGCATCGCCGGCCCCGGCGATCCGCTTGCTAACCCAGCAGCGACATTGGCAACGCTCAAGGCCGTTGCCCTTGCTGAGCCTGACGTTCATCTGTGTGTCTCGACCAATGGCTTGGCGTTGTTGGAGCAGGTCTCGGCATTGAAATCAGCCGGCGTTAGCCATTTGACCATCACCATTAACTGCATTGATGCAGCCATTGGTGAGAAGATTTACCCATGGGTGTATTTCAATCATAAGCGGCTCAGGGGGCGGCAAGCAGCGCAAACCTTGATCGACCGCCAGTTAGCAGGGTTAAAAGCTGCGGTCGCGGCGGGCATGCTGGTCAAGGTCAACACCGTGTTAATCCCAGGCATCAATGACCACCATATCGAAGCATTATCGCAAGAGTTAAAAAACTACGGTGCGTTGCTGCACAACATCATGCCGCTTATTTCAGACCCCGCTCACGGCACTTATTTTGGCCTGACTGGTCAACGTCAACCGACCGAAGACGAAGTCAGTACCGCACGACAAGCGGCAGGGACCAATATGGCGCAGATGAGCCACTGTCAGCAATGTCGTGCCGATGCGGTAGGCCACTTGGGTCAAGATGTTGACTTGAATGATATGGCATCGAGCGAAAGCGAGGTGGACAGCTCGGTGTTGGTTGCCGTCGCCAGTAAATCAGGCGTGTTGATTGATCAGCACTTCGGTTATGCCCAGTCCTTTGCCATTTATCGAGTATCGGCCACGGCCATTGAGCGAACTGAACAACGAACAGTTGGTCAGTATTGCGTCGGCGACGATTGTGACGCGGCTGATAGTCGAATGGACGCCAGCCTGCAGGCCCTATCGGGCGTTAAACACGTGCTGTGTTCGCGGATCGGCATGACCCCATGGCAGGCGCTTGAGCAACATGGCGTGATGCCATCGACCGAGTATGCACTGTTTGGCATTGATGATGCGCTGGAGCAATTACAAAGCCAGTTGCTGGAAAATGGTCAGCTTCAAGCGGTGCCATCGACAACCATTAAGGAGGCGATGTAATGGCTTTTTCCATCACCAATGCCTGTATCGGCTGTAACGCCTGTAAGTTGGTTTGTCCGCAAAAGGCCATTGTCAGCGGTGCCAATGGCTATGCCATTGCATCCCATCGTTGCAATGAATGTGTCGGTCACCATGCCGATCCACAATGCGCCAGCATTTGTCCGATTGAGACCGCCATTGTCAATGCCGAGCACCGGGCGTTAAATCCGCCGGGGTCGTTAACTGGCTTGCCAACAGAGCGTAATGTGATTGCAATTTCGTTGCTTGAACAGCGATTGTCAAACCATACCAATCACCCGCCAAGTCACGGAGAAGGCCATGCTCGTTAGTGTTTCGACCCGTGCTAAGCACAGCGCACCGAGCCAGCTAAGCGGCTTCTCTCAAAGCGACCCGATCAGTCAGTGCGATGCCAATCAATTGCTGATCGGTATTATCCATGGGCAACTCGCGGGGCAGGTGAACTTGCCCCACGGTTTGGGACTGGAGTACGCCGCTTATCATGGTTTGTTGCTGGAACTGGCTGACGAAACGCTACTTGCTGCTGACAAGCATTGGCAGAACATGGGCGACAACCACCTGACGATGCGCTCAACAGTGCTGGGTGAGTTGCTCGCCATGCAACTAGCAGAGCGTAATGAGCTGGTCAGTCTGCTGCTCGAATATGCTGCTGAGGATGCCCAACATGTCGATTCAGTGGCGGTGATGGTGGCAACTGCTTGCTTATCGCCGGCTCATTTATGGAAGTCACTCGGATTGACATCGCGGCAACAGCTACGGCAACTACTGACGTTTTTCTTTCCGCAACTGGTGGCATTGAATCAGCAGAATATGCGCTGGAAGCGTTTTTTCTATCGCTGTTTGTGTGAGCGCTCCGGCGATTATGTCTGCAAAGCGCCCAACTGCGTCGACTGCAGTTCGTATCAAGAGTGCTTCACTGCCGAGTGATTTTGCCAGCCGCCACTGCCACAACTAAGCTAAATGCATTGAGCTGACAACAAGGCGCGGGCAGAGGTGGCGGTGAAAAAACAAAAATTATTGCTGCAGCTGATGTTTTCAACCTTGATGCTGCTGGTCATTATCGGTGGCGGGTTCTTGTCAAACTTGCTCGATAAAGTGGAGTCTGTTGACGATCAAATCCGCTTGCAACAACGCCAAGCACCCGTCCCTTCGTCGCGCGTGGGTATTGCTTCGGAGGGCGCCCATCGCACCATCATCCCACTAGCCGGACGAATTGAATCTCAGGGTGACCATCAGCTTGAATTACAGTTGACCTTTGTCAATGCCGATCCTTATCAGACCGTGCTGATTGAATCCATTGAGCTGTTCGATCAAGCCGGCGTATCGGTCGCCTTGTTAGCAACAGGCCAAAACGCCATCGCGCCGCGGGCTGTGTTCAACAAAACTCTATCGTTGCAATACATGTTGGCATCGAGCGTTGCTTCTTGTGTGATTTCTTGGCGAATCAACGATTGGGCGGCACTGCCAATCAGTTATTTGGTGTTGACCGACCGTGGCGCGACAACACCTGTCCGGCAGGTGATCAGCGGTCAACATCGAGCAGTTTTATAGTGTCAGCTCCAAGCTTGCAGCTGGGCTGTGGTCTGGATCAAGGACTGGAGCGATAAAACCAAGCTTGTCTTGCCTCGACTAGGGACTCGATCGACAATGGCTATAGCTGCGGTGACAGGCGCCAACTGAGGCGCGGTAACCGTGAGTGATAGCCCGATACGGGAAGTGAACATATGTCGCGATTACGCATTGGTTTTATGACCAATGAAGTTATTGGTAGTTACCAGCGACTATTGTTTCAAGCAATGGTCGAGCAAGCTCAGATTGCAGGTGTTGACCTCATTTCCTATGAGGGACGCTGCATCGACAGCCCGCTATTCCGCGACAATCAGTATAACCTCATCTTCGACTTTATTGATCATCACAGCCTTGATGGCTTGGTGATTTCATCCGCTTCTGTCTTTAGCTTTATTGATTCCTTTGAAGTCAATCGATGGCTCGACCAACGCTTCGAGCTGCCTTTGGTCAGCATTGGCTGGCCGCTGCGTATGGCATCCAATATTTTATTGGACGAGCAAGCAGGCTTCACCAAGCTGATTGAGCATCTTATCGAGCAGCACCATTGCCGCCATTTTGTCTTTGTTGGTGGTGTGGAGCAAAACCAAGAAGCTCAAGACCGCAAAATGGTGTTTGGGCAAGTCATGGCTAATCATCAGATTGACCACCAGACCATTTGGCTAACAGGCGATTTTACCGCTCAGTCTGGGGTTGAAGCGATGGCTGAAGTCGCGGCGATGATCGCCCAAGGCCAACGTATTGATGCGGTGTCATTTGCCAATGATGAGATGGCGATAGCCGCGATTGATTATCTCAATCGGATGCATCCGGAGTTAGTTAATCAGCTAGTGATCAGTGGGTTTGATGATTGCCATTATGCCAGCATGATTGCGCCTTCGTTGACCACGGTCAGACAGCCTTTTGAAGATATTGCTGGACAAGCCATTGGCGACTTAATCGAGCGCATTAGTCAGAGCGGCAAAAAACAGAGCGGCAAAAACCAGCGCGGCAAACTACAGACATATCATTTTGGCACCGAGCCGATTTTTCGTCGCAGTTGTGGCTGCATCCCGCAGCATAGCGAGCGGCAGGCGCAGTTGCATCGGTTTGCTGGTTCAAATTACAAAATGCACGAAATGACTCAAAGCTACGATGTCGATGAGTTATTTGCTCAGTTAGCGACCGGTTTGCCGCATTTTGATGTGGTCAGTTGTTACGTGGCGCTCTATGAAGGCGGGCGCTTCCACCATACCGATAGCGGTCATGAGCGGATACCGCTGCAATCGCGATTGGTTTTTGCTTATCACCAACATCAGCATTGTCCGCTGCAAAGCGCGATAGTGTTTAATACCCGCGACATTTTGCCAGCGAGCTTTTTGGCGGTTGACCAGCCCTTACCCCTGCTGGTTAAGCCGTTGATGTTCGACAACCAACACTTTGGCTTCATTGTGTTTGATGTCAGCGAAGGTTGGCTCGAAGACATGGAAGATATTCGCCGGCAAGTGGCACGAACACTTAATGCGGCCTTGTTATTTGAGGAAAAGTCAAAAGCGGTGCGGGAGGTCGAGCTGGCCAATGCGCGCTTACTGCAGCTCAATACTGAGCTTGAAAAGGTCAATGAGTTATTGTCCAAGCGCTCGGTCACCGATGAATTGACCGGATTATATAACCGCCGGGGGTTCTTTGAATTGGTGCGGCAGTACGCCGTGACTGACCGGACACTGAAACGTTGTACCTTGTTTTATGCCGACATGAACGATCTGAAAATGGTCAATGACAAACTCGGCCATCATCAGGGCGACTATGCCATTCAGTTAGTCGCAAAAGCGCTGCAACTGACGTTTCGCAACGAGGACATTATTGGTCGCATTGGTGGCGATGAATTTGTCGTTTGTGCCAAACGTTGCGGCCCCAATGATATTGAGTCGCTAGTGCAGCGCTTTGAGCAGTCACTGGCACAATGTAACGAGCAATCGTCGCTACCGTGGGATGTGTCGTCTTGTATGGGATATCAGGTGTTTAATGGTGGCTCGGAACAAGAGTTAGAGCATGCGTTGGAGCAGGCCGATCGCATGCTGTATCGCAATAAAGCAGCTTATAAACGGCGCAAAGGCCAGCCGAACGAGCCTAATTAGCCTAACGTCAACGGACCTATTTCTTTCATTATTGCTTCCTCGGTTCGGTTTTAGCGTTCAACCTTAGCTGGTGACTGATCGATTTGCTAGCGGTGACGTTATAGCAATGAGGCTGTGCAAATAATGAACGCATTGCTCGGCTCTAGCCAAATCACAGGAGAAACCAATGGACCTGTTTATCGAATCGATCGAAGGCGGCCGTTACTTAGTTGCAACTGGCAGCGCCGAGAATCGCAGCGTTGTTAAAGATCAACGTAACCACGCCAAAACCTTTCACTCCATCAGTCAGATCAAAGAGCAATTTGCTGACCAAAGCATTGGCAAAGTGATGCTTAAACAATCAACGCCGTATGATGAAATGTGTGGCATGGCCAGCATGACGGGGCCTCTGGAGCTGGAAATCAATTGGCGCTGAGTCGCAACTTGAGGCTAACAAGCTAATAAACCTGAGTAAAATACTAGGGATTAACCTTGTTGGACGATGCGTGTATAATTCGCGCTCCGAAAGCGAGGCGATTGATACATGCAGCATAAGATCACTGTTCCACCTATCTTTGAGCACCCCAAGTATTGGGCTGAGTGCTACGGCACCGCGCCGTTTCTGCCGACCACAAGAGCAGAAATGGACGAGCTGGGCTGGGATAGCTGCGACATTATCATTGTCACCGGTGATGCTTATGTTGATCATCCCAGTTTCGGCATGGCGGTGGTTGGTCGTTTGCTCGAAGCGCAAGGGTTTCGAGTTGGTATCATCGATCAGCCGGATTGGCATAGCAAAGACGCTTTCATGGCGCTTGGCCAACCGAACCTGTTTTTCGGTATTACAGCCGGCAACATGGACTCGATGATCAACCGCTACACCGCCGATCGCAAGTTACGTCATGACGATGCCTACACCCCCAATAATGAAGGTGGCAAGCGCCCAGATCGCGCCGTGTTGGTTTATTCTCAGCGCTGTCGCGAAGCGTACAAAGAAACCCCAATTGTCCTTGGCGGCATTGAAGCCAGCTTGCGCCGCGTCGCTCATTATGACTATTGGTCGGATAAAGTTCGTCGTTCGGTGCTGTTTGACGCCAAAGGCGACATTCTGTTGTTTGGTAACGCTGAGCGGGCATTGGTCGAAGTGGCACACCGAATCGCAGCCGGTGAAGATGTCAAAACCCTAACCAATATCCGCGGTACGGCGGTGGTATTGCCCGAAGCGCCGGCAAACTACAAATTGATCGATTCAAGCCGGATCGAAAAGCCGGGCAAAGCCTTTGTCGCGCCGAACCCTTATGAATATCAAACCGACTGCGATAGCAAAACATCTGCGCAGAGTGAGCCGCAGGGAGTTGCGGCCCAGCCGATTGTGGTGCGACCATCGCGTCACGATGCCGAGACCACGGCTGTGCGGCTGCCGCCTTTTGAAAAACTGCATAACGACCGCATTTTGTATGCCCATGCCAGTCGCGTGCTTCATCTTGAAACCAACCCTTATTCAGGGCGTGCGCTGATCCAGCGTCATGGTGATCGCGAGTTGTGGGTCAATCAGGCACCAATCCCGTTGACGACCGAAGAAATGGACCATGTCTTTGGACTGCCATTTGCGCGGGTGCCGCATCCTAAATATGGTAAGGCTAAGATCCCAGCCTACGACATGATTAAAACCTCGATTAACATCATGCGTGGCTGTTTTGGCGGTTGCTCTTTTTGCTCCATTACTGAGCATGAAGGGCGCATTATTCAAAATCGCTCGAAAGAGTCGATTTTGAGTGAGATCGAAGATATTCGCGACAAAGTCCCAGGTTTTACTGGCGTCATTTCTGATTTAGGCGGCCCGACTGCCAACATGTATCGGCTCGGTTGCATGGATGAAAAAGCGGAAATCAACTGTCGCCGACCCTCCTGTGTGTTCCCTGACATTTGTAAAAAGCTCAATACCGACCACAAGCACACCATTGATTTGTACCGCGAAGCGCGCAAAGTCAAGGGCGTCAAAAAAGTCATGGTGGCCTCTGGGGTGCGCTATGACTTGGCCATTGAGTCGCCAGAATACGTCAAAGAGCTGGTCACTCATCATGTTGGTGGTTATCTCAAAATTGCCCCTGAACACACTGAAAAGTCGCCGCTTGATTTGATGATGAAGCCGGGCATGGGAACTTATGACAAGTTCAAGGCCATGTTTGAGAAGTACAGTGCCGAGGCGGGCAAAAAGCAGTATCTGATCCCGTATTTCATTTCTGCTCACCCGGGTACCACTGACGAAGACATGTTGAATCTGGCGTTATGGCTGAAGCAAAACGATTTCCAGTGCGATCAGGTGCAGAATTTCTATCCGTCGCCAATGTGTAATGCGACTTCCATGTACTATTCGGAAACGAATCCACTGAAACGGGTTAAGTACAAAAAGCGCGATGAGGTGGTGGTGCCAAAAGGCGACCGCCAACGTCGACTACACAAAGCCTTGTTGCGCTATCACGATCCGGCGAACTGGAAGCTGATCCGCGAAGCGTTGGTGGCCATGGGTAAAAAGCGTTTGATTGGTGATAAGCCAAGCTGTTTGGTACCGGCGGACGATCGTAATGAACAAACACCCGCGCAGCGCCGTAAATCAGGGCGCCATGGTGCGAATCGATTTGCCACTAAACACAGCAGCAATCAGCCTCACCACAAGCAAGGTCAGCTCGGCCAGCGTTCGGCAAATCAGGGCAGTGACAATGAGAAGGGCAAGCGTAGCAAAGGCGGCAAGGCAGCTGGCGCGGGCGCCACTAAGACTACTCATGGAAAATCGAAACGCCGTGGTCAGGGCAAGGGCAGAGCAAGTCCACGATAGTTAAACGAGACTCGATTACAAAGCTGCCAAATTTGGCAGCTTTGTTGTTTTTGGGGAGGGGGTTGGTTGTTCAACTGACGACGATCACCAAAAGCGGTATGTCACTCCGGTAAAGAACGTTACTTCATTGTCGTCACTGACCATGGGGCTATCGCGCAGATCCGAATCCAGCATCTGCAATCTGGCGCCGGCGTTGATTTGCCAGTCTTGATTGAGCTGATAGCTGCTAATGAGCTCCACACCATACTTGATCGAACTGCCCGGTTGATAAGCCGTGGCGCCGATGGTTCTCGCTTCCTCCTCGCTAACACCATAGTAATAATTGGCATAATCGCTATCCATCATTTTGACGAAACCGCGCGGCATGATCATCCAGTCATCATTGGCCTGAATCGGGTAACCATAGCTGATGCTAGCGACTGAGCCGTCACTATTATCCGAGACATCAACTGCGACTTTGGCGTCAATGACACCCCAGCTGCTGGCGTGACGGTAGCGGGTTCCGAGCATGGCGCTCATGTCGCGATCGTCAAAGGCACGTAATTTACGGCTTTTCGAGGCATCAAACTCCTCGCCACTAGCGCCGATGAAGACACTCCAGCGTCTTTGTTGATCTTCGAGGAGCTTGTAGCCCAGCTCAAACCCTTTAAAGTAAATGTGAGCGTTGTTGTACTCAATCATCGGAATGACCGATTGGCGCTCATCGTATCCGAGATAAGCTTTGGCTGAATGGGCGACGCCAACGCCCACGCTCAATGAGCTTTGTGGTTGGGCGGCTTTGCTGGCTGGATCGGGAACGATCTCAATGCCAGCCAGTGCTGCGGTACTGATAAAAGGAGTGGCCAAAGCGGCAATGATGAGTTTGCGATGCATAATACTTCCTAGCTAATTTTTGTTTGAAAAAGGCGGAGCCTATTCAGAGTCAATGATTTAATTGATGTACACTTTTGAGTTTACTTTGGTGGTAATCATAGGGTGTTCTGGAATAAAGTAAACTTAAAAGTATACTTTTATTGTGTGGTTATACATCAACTGATTGATAAGCCAGTTATTTTATTTTTCAAAAAGTTGCAGAGAGAAGGGCCAACAACCGCTATCGTTTGGCAAAATATTTGGCATAAAGCTCAACGTGGCTAGTAAAAGAGACTAAATCCATGCGATTGAGCTGGTGTAACAAATCCATAGAAAAGCCAAAGCTATTAAGCAAGATGAGGGTTTCATGGCCTTTCATGCGACCCGTACCATAAAGCTGCCGATAGAAAGCGTAGGCCCGCGCTTTTTCGAACAGGTTTGGCTGGCTGTTGCTGCGCTGTTTGTTGCTCTGGGTAATGAACTTCAGCGGATCGAAGTTAGTAAAACCAATCGCTTGAAACAGCAGTGGTTTGAGTCTCTCCTCTTGCTCAATTAAGTGCCGCAGGCGATCGCCGGGTAAGCTGTAGTGATTGAGAATTTGGTGACGAAACTCGGTGTTGGATTGGCCATCCAGTGCGTTCTGCTGCTGGTTAATCAGCTCTCTGATCTCAAAGCTGGCTAACGAGATCAGCACCCCGAGCGGCAAAATGCTAAGCCCTGCCAATAAATAGGTTTTCCACTTATCGATTTCATCATAGCCTTCTTGTAATGCCAGATAGACGATCGTGCCACCGACGATGCGACCGTAATAACGCACTTTCGATAAGGTAAATTTAAGCGACGGGTGAATATGCTCATTGATCTGCTCGCCAATCATTTTGGCAATGCACCAGATGAACAGCGGATAGCCCATTTCTTCGAGATGTTGTTCAAAACTGGCCGAGGAAGATAATCCCAACAAGGCTTGATGCAGCGGATTGTCGATGAATGCGCGGACTTTTCGCGATAGCCATTCAACTTCCGCGACATGATTAATCAGATCGCGATTAAAATCCTTGGCGCAGCCGATGTCTCGGATCACCGGCAAAACATCGACCATCTCGGGGCAGACCTGCAGCAAGTCATCCTGTTGTTGCAGCCGTGCGTTAATCCGTGAGGTGAGCATCCAGTCGAGCATTTTGCGATACTGAGGATCTGGGCACCAAGACTGAAAATTTTGCCGCCGCTCCGACTCACTCACTTCGACATCGAGGCGGACTCGAACCAACTCCTGTTGGTCATTGCCGTTGCTATCGGTTTCCGATGAGCCAACAAATGAATAAAACAACCGCTCATAATCGCCGCCAATAAGGTACAGGTAGAAGCGCCGCTCTAATTCGCTGAGCACGATCTGCTCCTGATAGCAGTCAGGAATAGCTGGCGTGGTGCCTGGTTGCGTCGGCTTCATCGTCGGCGTTTTGTTCCGTAGCAACTAAAAGACGTCTTTTAGTTATAAGTCAGCACGATGATGTCTGCCTGATTTGTCATCCATTTGTTACGTTCGATTGGTTATTTATTGCGTCGACTCACAGTTGCCGTAGCTGTTTAAGAAGGTATCGACAACGACTTCGATTTTGCTGCCGAGCTCCGTCGCCGCCATCGGTTGTGCCAGTTGCAGAATTTGCGGCCATAAAAACAAGCCATTGAACAACGCCATATAAATTTCTGCCGCATCATTGGCATCCACCGACTTGATGGCGCCAGCGGCAATTGCCTGCTGAAGCCATGGTGTTACCGCATGGGTGTGGTAAAGCCGTTCGGATAAAGCTTTGGCCATTTGTGGTTGGCGGAAAAATTCCATCACGACCATGCGAGCCAGAGCCATGCCGTGCGGCGCAAGCAACCGCTGCGCTTCTTGTTGGGTAATTGAGATTAACTGCTGACGCAGGTCAACTTTGGGCTCAAAGCGATAGTCGCGGAGGGCTTCAAGCTGTTGCTGTTCGATTGTCAGCACGGCTTCAAACAATAATTCTTTGCTTTCAAAGTGGCGATACAAGGTGCGCTTGGACACTTCCGCTTTATCACAAACCGTGTTCATGTTGGAGCCAGCAAAGCCATTTTCAATAAATTCTTGTTTGGCAGCGTTCAGAATGGACTGACGCTTTTGTTCTGACCGATTCATCTTGGTGTACTAACCTTTTTGCCTCTGTTCTCACCCACCAGATTAGCAGCTTACAACTAAAAGTACACTTATAAGTTTACTTGTTTCGGAATCGTGCTAACCTTGCTTTAAGTAAACTTGAGAGTGTACTTTTGGTCTTGTCCTTTTCAACCGCCAGTCACTCATCACAGATTCATCTTTGTTGTGCAGTTGAGGCATATCGTGAAAAACAAATTGAGTAGGCATTTCAGTCAGAGCAGGCACTCCGCCTTAGTGATGGTCGCTGCGGTGTTAGCGTTCGGTTCGTTAGTGGCTTGTAGCCCTGCGCCAGAGCAGCCACAAGCCGCCGTTGTTCGGCCGGTGTTGACCGAAGTGGTCTCTGCCGCTGCGACCAATGGTCATAGTCTGACGGGCACTGTGCAGGCGGCGCAACGGGCTGATTTATCGTTTCGCATTGCAGGTCGTTTAACTGCCATTCTGGTGCAAGAGGGCGATGTGGTCGAAGCAGGGCAATTGCTAGCGACACTTGAATCTAGCGATTTGCAGTTGGCCAAAAAGGCAGCTGAGCTTGAATATGAAAGCGCGCGAGCGGATCACCAGCGAGCCAGTGTGTTGTTTGAGCAGAATCAGGCCATTTCCAAGAGCGATATGGATCAGATCACCACGCGTCTGCAGTTGGCTGAAAATCGGCTAAATGAAGCCAATCAGCAACTCGCCCATACCCAATTGCTGGCGCCATTCGCCGGCGTCATTGGCCAGCGCATGGTTGATAACCATGTGCAGGTGCAAGCCAATGAAGTGATTTTAATGCTGCACGATGTCGACAATCTTGAGGTTGCGATTCAAGTGCCCGATCACATCATGATGCTCGATAGCGACAGCGATCAAGCGGTTGCTCAGTTAACTGTGCTGCCTGATGAGCTGTTTCCATTGCGGGTCAAATCTTACACCACACAGGCCGATCCAACGAGCCAAACCTATACCGTCACTTTGGCTTTTGAAGACGTCCGTGGTCACAGCATTTTGCCGGGCATGACTGCTCGGGTCTTTGCTCGCACGGATGCTGATACCGACGACAAGGTGCTCGATGTCGATGGCTTTATTTTCGTGCCGTTGACTGCCGTTCAGCCAGACAATCAAGGCCAGCAATATGTCTGGATCATCAATCAGGCCAATCGCACCGAGCAACGCTTTGTAGAAACCGGCAATTTGTTCGGCGATCGCATTGCCATTACCGCCAATCTAAAAGCGGGGGAGCGCATTGCCATTGCCGGTACTGCCAGTTTGCAAGCAGGCGTTGAAGTTCGACCGACCAGTCACCAGTCGCAGAGGTAATCGATGAATATTGCGCAATACACCATTACCAAGCGCACCAGCGTTTGGGTGTTGATCACGCTGATCTTGTTGGGTGGCTACCTCAGTTATCAACAATTGGGCCGGTTTGAAGATCCTGAGTTTGTTATTCGTCAGGCGGTGATTGTCACGCCTTATCAAGGCGCCACTGCACAAGAGGTGGCTGATGAGGTCACCGATCTGATTGAAGGTGCGGTCCAGTCGATGCAGGAGTTGAAAGAGGTCGAATCGATCTCGCGTCCTGGCATGTCAGAAGTGACGGTTGAAATGGCGATGAAATTTGCCAAGACCGATACCGAGCTACAGCAGCTTTGGGACAAGCTTCGGCGCAAGATCCATGATGTCCAGAGTCAGCTTCCGCCGGGCGCAGGGCCATCCATTGTCAATGATGACTTTGGCGATGTGTATGCGCAGTTTTATGCCATTACCGGCGAGGGCTTTAGCGACCAACAATTACAGGATTATGTCGATGAGCTGCGTCGCGAGCTCGTGTTGGTGCCTGGGGTGGCGCGAACGGCCACTTTGGCCGAAAAGCAACAAGCCATTTTTGTTGAGTTTGCCAGCGAGCGCTTGGCGCAGGCTGATATTTCAATGGAGCAAGTGTTCGCCGTACTCGAACGACAAAACCAAGTGACGGTGGCCGGCAGCGTTGCCACTGACAACATGCGGGTGCCGGTGATCCCTGCCAGTAATTTTCAGTCCATCAATGAGCTGAAAAACCTGCATTTGACGCTCGGCTCGGATAACACAGTGATCCGCCTTGGCGATATTGCCTCCGTTTCCCATGGCTACCAAGAGCCGGTCGATATGATGATGCGCTACAACGGCCAGCGGGCTATTGGCTTGGGCATCTCTAATATCGCCGGTGGCAATGTGGTGGCTATGGGCGATGCGGTCAAAGCGCGTATTGCCGAGTTACAAGCTCAGCGTCCATTGGGCATTGAGCTGCATGAAATTTCGCTGCAGTCGGATTCGGTGCGCGATTCAGTGGCGGATTTTGTGCTCAATCTGGCGATGGCCGTTGCTATTGTATTTATTGTGTTGTTGCTTGCCATGGGCGCGCGCTCCGGTGCCATTATCGGTTTTGTGCTGTTGCTGACGGTCGCGGCAACCTTATGTGTGATGTTGTTTGACGACATCGCCATGCAACGAATTTCACTAGGGGCGCTAATCATCGCATTGGGCATGTTGGTTGATAATGCCATTGTGATTGCCGATGGCGTGCAGGTGCGTCTTCGTGACAATCCTGAATTAGACCGCAAGCAGGCCATTGCCGAGGTGGTTGATGCCACTAAGTGGCCTTTACTGGGCGGTACTGTGGTCGGCATTCTGGCATTTAGTGCGATTGGCTTGTCGCCGTCAAATATGGGCGAATATGCTGGCTCATTGTTCTGGGTGATCCTCTATTCAATGATGCTCAGTTGGGTATTTGCCATCACCATCACGCCGTTGCTTTGCCATGACTTTCTGACGGCATCAAGCAACAAAGCAACACAGCCGAGCCGCTTCATGACTCGTTATCAAGGGCTGTTGACTTGGGTGTTGCATCACCGCAAAACCACCGTTGTGATGATTCTATCCATTCTCGTGACGGCGATTTATGCCTTACGTTTTGTTCCGCCGGGCTTTATGCCAGAGTCGCAGCGGCCCCAGTTTGTGGTTGATGTGTACTTGCCCCAAGGCTCCGATATTAGCCGCACAGAGCAGATGCTTGCGCAAATTGAACAAGATGTTCGAGCAAAAGAGGGCGTCACCAATACCAGCAGCTTTATTGGCGCTGGCGGTTTACGTTTCATGCTGACCTATTCACCCGGAGCGGCAAACCCTAGTTATGGCCAATTGTTGGTCGACGTTGATGATTTCCGGCGGATTGATGGCCTATTGGCTGAGCTGCAAACGCAATTGACCGATAGCTATCCAGATGCTGCGGTCATGGTGTGGAAGTTTGTTCTTGGTCCCGGTGGCGGCAAAAAAATTGAAGCTGGCTTTCGCGGCCCCGATAGCAAGGTGTTGCGGCAATTGGCTGAGCAGGCCAAAGATATTATGAATGCCAATCCGCAACTGATTGCGATACAAGATGATTGGCGCCAGCAGGTTCCGGTATTACAGCCGGTCTATGCCGCCGATCAACTGCAGCGCTTTGGTTTAACTTCCTTTGATGTTAATCAGGCCATTGCACAAACGCTGGCCGGGCGACAGGTTGGCGTCTATCGCCAAGGCAAAGATCTGATTCCGATTATGGTGCGTTCGCCAGAACATGAGCGCAATCAGCAAATGGCGATTGAAAACAGCCAGGTGTTTAGTGCCAAAAGCAATCGTTTTATTCAAGTCAGCCAATTGCTCGAATCGATTGAGGTGGTGTGGCAAGACGATGTGCTAAAGCGCTTCGATCGGGTGCCAACGATTATGGCGCAAGCAGACCCTGCGCCGGGCGTGTTGACCTCAGAGGCCTTTGCCAGCATTCGCACAGAAATCGAAGCGATGGCCTTGCCGCCGGGTTATGAATTGCAGTGGTACGGCGAGTACAAAAATGCCAAAGAAGCAGATGAAGCCATTGCTATTTCAGCGCCATACGGTTTTGCGGCCATGGTGTTGGTGGTGATCCTGATGTTTAACGGTATTCGCCAAGCCTTGGTCATTTGGCTAACAGTGCCTTTGGCAGTGGTTGGTGTCGCGGTTGGATTAATCGTATTCCAAACGCCTTTTGAATTTATGGCAACGCTTGGCTTTTTGAGCCTAGTTGGCATGATGATCAAAAATGCGATTGTCCTGGTCGATCAAGCGGATCAGGAAATTAATGCCGGCGCCAAGCCCTATCAAGCGGTGATCAAAGCGGCGACCAGTCGGGCCAGACCCGTCATGCTTGGCGCTTGTACCACGATTCTTGGTGTGGCGCCGCTATTGATGGATCCGTTTTTCAAGAGCATGTCAGTGACGATTATGTTTGGTTTGTTGTTTGCCACCATTCTCACCTTGGTGGTGATCCCGCTGTTCTACGCCATGATTTTTCGGATAAAAAATCCGCTCTAACCCAAGCCACACTGCTTGCATCGCAGGCAGTGTGTCCTATCTTTTTCACCTCAGGTTTACATGGCTCGGCATTCATTTGGGGGCTCCGTTCGATGGATGAATGCTCGGAGCTAATTCAGCTGGCGTTCAGATAACAAAAGTAAACTTTCAAGTGTACATTTGTGTTATCATCACCTAGGAGAGATTGCTCATGACAAGCTTCAAGTTGTTTAGAAATGTTGGATTTGCAGTGGCCTGCGCGAGCTTGTTGTCGATGCCTGCACTGGCTGATGAGCAGAAAATTCAGGATTGCCGGATTGTTGCCACCTATATTGATCAGCATATTCCTCAGTTCGCTCAGCAAGAAAACAGCGACAGCAAACCCGAGCTGGCAGCAGGAACTCAGGTCGCCTTTGCTGACAAAGCCAAGAATCAGCGTTTTCAGGAATTAACCCGAGAAGTGATTGCGATGACCGCAACCACAGGTATTGCCGAATCACATTGGTGGAACGCGGTGTACCAGAAAAAATGTGCTGATGATTTGTTAGTGGTATCCCGAGGCTAATTGCTCCAGCGAGGCATCCAAAAGATTTTCACTGATTTGTGTTGTTAAACATGTGCCTGAAGCCGCGGTTGTATGCCGCTGGTGTCACGCCGCCATGGGCTTCGCCTTCAATAACGTCAAAACGGTAAACAAAGCCGGGGTAATTGCGGGTGGCAAGCACTTCTGCCATTAGCTTACTTTCCATCACATGGGGCACCGTTTCGGCACCGCCCACGGCCATATAAAACCGGCTATTCAACGCTTGTTTGGTTGATTCGACAAATACGCCGCCGCCATTTCGGTACAGCTTGCTTTCTTCCATTAACAATCGTCGGTCGTTTACATACCAAGCTGGCGTCGCGGCAATGTGCATTTGGAATAACTCTGGTTTATGAAACAAGCTGTACAGGGCAAATAAGCCGCCATAAGAATTACCGACTAGCCCGCGACGCTTGGGGTCGGCGCGAAAATTCTGTTCAATGTAGGGAATCAGCTGTTGTTCGATAAACGACAAAAATGCTTTCGCGCCTGTGTTGGCATCAGCATCTGCGGCAGGAATAAAATCATTCTGCCGCAGTTGGCCATAATCAGCGTTTGGCCCAGGATAGCCAATGCCCACCGCAATCACATCGGGCATCTTGCCATCGTAAACTAATCCGCCGATGACGCTGTTGATAAGCGGGGTGTGCCAGTAAGCGTCGAGGTAGTAAACCACTGGGTAACGTTTGTTGGTGTCTTGAGCGTAACCGGCGGGTAGCCGAATATGCAGCTCGTAATCACCATTACTAGTCAGCTCGGTAGTCATTGTTCGAATGTGAACATTGCCCAATTGGTAAAGTGGATAATCATTGTCAGCGAGCGCCTTATTGGCAAATGCGGTTAATAGAGTTAATGCTGAACATATGGTCAATACATGCTTGTAAAACGAAACCTTTGGCTGGCCATTCATGAACGTTCGATCCTTGTGGTTTTTTGTGTGGGTTGTCAGTCCGTGGACTGAGCGCAACTATCATTGAAACTTATCATCGACACGTATCATCGAAAAAATGCGCTGAACACAAATTGATCGAGTCAGCTTTTTAGTGATCAAAGCATCAGCAATATCAATAAATTATATATTAGTCACATTGACAATAACTAGCTGCCATTATATGGCTCAAGTGGCAACTCTGTTTTATCAATTACTTTTCTTAATACAAAACTGGAATGGACGCCGGTGACTCCTTCGATGCGGGTTAAGCGGCCAAGCAAGAATGCCTGATAGTAATCCATGTCAGGTACCACAACGCGTAACAAGTAGTCGGCGGATTGACCGGTCACAATGTTGCATTCGATGACTTCAGGGAAATCGCCAATGATTTTTTCAAAATTGGCAAAGCGCTCAGGGGTATGGCGGTCCATGGAAACCGACAAAATCACCGTGAGTTTCAGCTCGAGTGCTTCTTGGTCAAGTAGCGTCACGTGTTTTTTGATGATGCCACTTTGTTCTAGCCGTTTTACTCGGCGCGCGCATGGCGTTGGCGACAAGCCAATTTTCTCCGCTAGCTCAAGGTTGGAGATACGGCCATTTTGTTGCATCTCGGCCAAAATCAGTTTGTCGTAGCGATCAAGCTTGAGCATTGGGCAATACCTTTAATGTTGAACAAAGAGTGAAATAGATCTCAATTTCTTATTTCGTAGTTATACTAACTACTAATTTATTATTTAGTGGCTAATTAACCTAATTTGTTAGCTAAATAGTGTGATCTTTAGTGCCACTCGCTCAAACTTTCTGCCTACACTAAGTCCACATCAAAAATCTCAGCTAATTGGTTACCCCAAGCGCTGAGAAGCCAAACGGATGATGTGGTGCAGACGGCTCAAAAGGTTAGTTGAATCCAACTCATCCAATGCTTCAAAAGAGCATTAGGCAAACGTTTCGAAGCATAAGCCGCCACATGGCCTCTGTGTTCACCGTAGCGCCCCTCTGATTTCAAACCCGCAGCATGGACTGCGGGTTTTTGCTTTTTTGCTGCAAATTGTTTGTGTTGATTACGACAAAAGCCCTCCATTTGTTGTGGCTTCGTCGGTCATTGATCTATTTCGAAATTAATAAATCGAATAAAAACAATAGGTTATTTTGTTGTGTGATCTTGGTGTGGTTTTCGCACTGTCCTAATCGGGAACCGTTTTTAAACCAATTTCTTGAAGGGACAAACCATGGCTATTCGTCAATGTGCAATTTATGGCAAGGGTGGTATCGGCAAATCCACCACTACGCAAAACCTCGTGGCTGCGCTGGCTGAAGCTGGTCAGAAGGTCATGATCATCGGTTGTGATCCGAAAGCGGATTCTACTCGACTGATCCTCCACGCAAAAGCGCAAAACACCATTATGGAAATGGCAGCAGAAGCTGGCTCAGTTGAAGATCTTGAGTTGGACGATGTTCTTAAAGTTGGTTACGGCGGCGTTCGCTGTGTTGAATCTGGCGGTCCAGAGCCAGGTGTTGGCTGTGCCGGTCGTGGTGTGATTACTGCGATTAACTTCTTAGAAGAAGAAGGTGCCTACGAAGAAGATCTCGACTTCGTATTCTACGACGTACTTGGTGACGTTGTATGTGGTGGTTTCGCGATGCCAATTCGTGAAAACAAAGCGCAAGAAATCTACATCGTTGTATCTGGTGAAATGATGGCAATGTACGCGGCCAACAACATTTCTAAAGGTATCTGTAAGTACGCTTCTTCTGGTGGCGTTCGCTTGGCAGGCTTGATCTGTAACTCACGTAAGTGTGACCGTGAAGACGAGCTGATCGAAGCATTGGCCGGCAAGATCGGTACGCAAATGATTCACTTCGTACCTCGTGACAACGTGGTTCAGCAAGCTGAAATCCGTCGTATGACCGTGATCGAATACAACCCTAAATGTAACCAAGCTGACGAATACCGCGCGCTGGCTCAAAAAGTAATGGCCAACGAACTGTTCGTGGTTCCAGAGCCTTGCACCATGGACGAGTTGGAAGATCTGTTGATGGAATTCGGCATCATGGAAGTCGAAGATGAATCCATCATCGGTAAAACCGCTGACGAAGCTGTTGCTTAAGCGACTGAGCAAGCAAACCTGCCACTAGACAAACTTCTCAGGAGAAGACTATGTCAATGGATAAAGCTGAAACTCAGGCGCTCATCAGTGAAGTGCTTGAGGTTTACCCAGACAAGGCGAAAAAAGATCGCCTGAAACATTTAACGGCAAACGATACGGAGCAAGCAGGCAAGAAGTGTGTCACTGCAAACCGTAAATCTTTGCCTGGTGTAATGACTGCCCGTGGTTGTGCCTACGCCGGTTCTAAAGGTGTGGTATGGGGCCCAATCAAGGACATGGTGCATATTTCCCATGGTCCAGTTGGCTGTGGTCAGTACTCACGTGCGGGTCGTCGTAACTACTACACCGGTATGACCGGCGTGAATAGCTTCGGCACCATGAACTTCACCTCTGACTTCCAAGAGCGTGACATCGTATTCGGTGGTGACAAGAAACTGTCGGCCATTGTTGATGAAATCGAAACCCTGTTCCCGCTGAACAAAGGTATTTCGATTCAGTCGGAGTGTCCGGTTGGTTTGATTGGTGATGACATCGAAGCCGTTGCTAAAGGCAAAGGCGCTGAAATCGGTAAAACCATCGTGCCGGTACGTTGTGAAGGTTTCCGCGGCGTCAGCCAGTCATTGGGTCACCACATTGCTAACGATACCTTGCGTGACTACGTACTGGATAAGTCAGAAGACAAAGAGATTGAAACAACCCCGTATGACGTTGCCATTATCGGTGACTACAACATCGGTGGTGACGCTTGGTCTTCTCGTATTCTGCTTGAAGAAATCGGTCTTCGCGTAGTGGCTCAGTGGTCTGGTGACGGCACCATCGCCGAGCTGGAAAACGGCCCGAAAGTGAAGCTGAACCTAATCCACTGTTACCGTTCAATGAACTACATCTCACGTCATATGGAAGAAAAATATGGTGTGCCATGGATGGAGTACAACCTGTTCGGCCCAACCAAGTGTGAAGAGTCGCTGCGTAAGATTGCTGCTTTCTTCGACGAAACCATTCAGGCCAAAGCGGAAGAAGTCATCGCTAAGTACCGCCAGCAATGGGAACCCATCGTTGCCAAGTACAAGCCACTATTGGAAGGCAAGAAAGTCATGCTGTACGTCGGTGGTTTACGCCCTCGTCACGTGATTGGCGCCTACGAAGATCTGGGTATGGAAATTGTTGGTACCGGCTATGAATTTGCCCACAACGATGACTACACCAAGACCATTCCTGAAGTGAAAGATGCCACTTTGATTTACGACGATGTCACCGGCTATGAGCTGGAGAAATTCGCCGAAAAACTCAAGCCAGATCTAATCGGCGCGGGTGTCAAAGAGAAGTACATCTTCCAGAAAATGGGCGTGCCTTTCCGTCAGATGCACAGCTGGGATTACTCAGGTCCTTACCACGGCTTTGATGGCTTCGCTATCTTCGCTCGCGATATGGACATGACGTTGAACAACCCTTGCTGGGACAAGCTCACCGCCCCTTGGAAAAAGTCTGAGGAAGCTGAGCTGGCAGAAGCGGTTTAAGCCTCGCTTTGGCAAGTAGAACACTGAATTGAGCGCATTGCGCTTATGTGTATCACTCAACCCGTCTGTTCACAGATGAGTGGCGCGGGAGGAGAAAGAAAATGAGTCAATCAGTAGAAGATATCAAACCGGGTTATCCGTTATTCGGCCAGCCGGAATATCAGGACATGATCGCCCGCAAACGCGAAATGTTCGAAGAAGGTCATGACGCCGAGAAGGTCAAAGAAGTATTCGAATGGACCACGTCCGAAGAATACAAAGAGCTTAACTTTGCTCGTAAGAGCCTCACCATCAACCCAGCAAAAGCGTGTCAACCATTGGGCTCTGTGCTTTGTGCCTTGGGTTTTGAAAACACCTTACCTTATGTGCATGGCTCGCAAGGTTGTGTGGCTTATTTCCGCACTTACTTTAACCGTCACTTCAAAGAGCCTGTGGCGTGTGTCTCGGACTCAATGACCGAAGATGCAGCGGTATTTGGTGGCCAGAAGAACATGTTCGATGGTCTGCAAAACTCGCTCGCACTTTACAAGCCAGAAGTCATCATGGTGTCGACCACCTGTATGGCTGAGGTAATTGGTGATGACTTGAACGCCTTTATTGGCAACGCTAAAAAAGAAGGCTACATCCCAGAAGATTTACCAACACCATTTGCTCACACGCCAAGCTTTGTTGGCAGCCATGTGACTGGCTGGGACAACATGTTTGAAGGTGCTGCTCGCTACTTCACCTTGAACTACATGGAAGACAAAGAAGTTGGTAGCAATGGCAAAATCAACTTAGTGCCTGGCTTTGAAACGTATCTGGGTAACTACCGTGTGATGCATCGCATGATGCAAGAAATGGGTGTTGATTACAGCTTGCTGTGCGATCCAAGTGAAGTATTGGATACACCAGCAGACGGCGAATATCGCATGTACGCAGGCGGCACGCCAATTGCGGAAATGAAAGATGCGCCAAACGCCAAAACCACCATTTTGTTGCAACCAGACCAATTGGTGAAAACCAAGAAGTTTATCACTAACACGTGGAAGCATGACGTACCGGCGACCAATATCCCAATGGGCTTGGATTGGACCGATGAATTCCTGATGACGATTTCAGAAATCAGCGGCAAAGAGATCCCAGAATCATTGGCCAAAGAGCGTGGTCGTTTGGTTGACATGATGACCGACTCACACACTTGGTTGCACGGCGTTAGCTTCTCTATCTACGGCGATCCAGATTACCTGTTGGGCTTGACCAAATTCCTGCAAGAGTTGGGTTGTGAAGTGAAGCATATTCTTGCCAACAACGGTAACAAACGCTGGCGCAAGAAGATGGAAGCATTGATCGCTGAAGCGCCTGGTACGGCTGGTGCCGAAATCCACATTGGTAAAGACTTGTGGCATTTCCGTTCGCTGGTATTCACCAACAAGCCAGACTTCATGATTGGTAACTCGTACGCCAAGTTTATTCAGCGCGATACCAAAGCCAAAGGTGAAGAGTTTGAAGTACCTCTGATCCGCTTGGGCTTCCCAATCTTTGATCGTCACCATCTGCATCGCAACACCACATTGGGTTATGAAGGCGGCATGTACATGCTGACCACCTTGGTTAATTCAGTGCTTGAGAAGTTGGACGACGATACTCGCAAGATGGGTAAAACCGACTACGGCTACGACTTGGTGCGTTAATTAAGTCATACCGAATGGCGAGGAAGAGAACAGGAATGATCAGCCCCTGTTCTCTTCCTACGTTAATTCACTGGATTGCATATTTCTGAGTTGACACAGGGTGAATTCAAGCGTGAACAAAACGCCGAGAAATCATTCCTAAAATGTCAGCAACATACTGACAGACGCGGAATGGAAAGCTAAGCATCAAGCATCCGCTGCATGGAGGCAGCGGCTGAGTATCCACGGAAGGATTCACTACGTCTTGTTGCTTAGCTTTGCATTTCGCAGAACGAACAAAGCGATAAAACAAAAGGAACCCGACATGCCAAACGTCATGATCCGCAAAGAAGCCGATGGCGCGTTGTCGTGCTACATCGCCAAGAAAGATTTAGAAGAGGCCATTGTGGCCATTGAATTTGATGAGCCAGAGCGTTGGGGCGGCGAAATCGAACTGGCCGATGGCACCAGTTATTACATTGAGCCGTTGGATGGTGAGCCGAAATTACCAATGACCATGCGCGCCAGAAGGGCTTAATAACGCAAGGGTTGAGCTTGGTGTGAACGGAATCAAATGTGAGCCAGCATGCATCCGCTGCAGGGAAGCAGCGGCTGAGCCATCAGGGATGATTTCACGGCGTCTTGCTGGATTACATTTGATTCCGCTCAGTTGCTGGAATCTAACCCAAACCGTTGCGCCAGCGTCAGTGACTTGTTAGTCGAACAATCAGGAGGTACGTCATGACCACCACGTTATCAAATGCAGCCATATCTGAATCCGTTGCTTTACGGCTGGCACTTGCTGCTAAGGCTGTGCCGCAATTACAACTGGCGACCTTGGTGACCACCTTAGTCAGTCAATTGGGTGAGGTATTAACTGAGAAAAAGCTGCGTTCAATCTCCCCCAAGCAATTGCGCACTTGGTTCAGCGAAGATTTACCTGCGCAGATTGAGCCGCCTGATCGGGTGCAACTGGCACAAGTTCATGCAGTCCTGACCGGCGAAGAAGTTGCCACTATGGAAGCGCCAGAAGTAACGGCCACTGAGCCGCTTGCTGGGCCTAAGGTGAAGGTGGCGGTGACTTCCAATAATCAGCAGCAAATCGATGGCCATTTTGGTTCTTGCCTGCGGGTTTTGGTCTATGAAGTCAATGCCGACTCTTGGCAACTAGTCGATGTCCGCCCCGTCACTTGCACCGCCAGTGGCGATGCTCGAACCAGCTTCATGATTGAGCTGCTGGCCGATTGTCAGATCTTGTCGACCTTATCGATTGGTGGCCCAGCCGCTGCCAGAGTGACGCGCGCCAATGTTCACCCGCTAAAACAAACAACACCTGCCGATGCCGATTTGATGCTCAGTCGTATTCGCCAAGTGATGCATGAAGGGCCGCCGCCATGGCTGAAAAAAGCCATTAGTGAAAACCAGTCAAACTGAGCAACCAGAGGACAATTACCATGCTTGATATGCCTGTTTATGAAGAGTCACCCTTGGTTCAGAAGTTTTCACCGACGCCAGAGGCCAGCTCAAACCAATTGTCGATGGCATTTCTCAACGAGCTTGCTGACATGCTGATTGCCTACCACCCAAGTTGGCAGACGGTGCAATGGTTACGTCAGCGTTTTCCGGCCATTCGCTTTTTGCTGTGCAGTGAAGATGATATGGCCGATCGAGAGCCATTTCTCGGCTTTGAGGAATTTGGTTTCTACCTCATGGCTGGTGGCTGGGGGTGTGCCAGCTTGACCGAAGACATCGACAAATCTGTTGGTGTCGTTATTGCCACGGTTGAATCCTAAACCTTACTTCAAACGCGCCAACTTCCTCCAATCGAACAACTGAGTCCCTAAGCAACGATGTTTAAATTGTTGCTTGGGGACTATCGTTTTTACCCTTTAAATTGGTATGTCCAAAAATTGAGTCATTGGTCGTATCTTATCTCGAGCCACAAATAACAAGGCTTTGAGCACTTTTTCATGAGTCTCTTTAATTTATTTTTGTCAATCCAGTTATTTTAAATTGGTAATGCAAATTGACTTTACCTGTTTGTCTTATTATGGTTCTCGGGCATCTGGGTGAATAGCCTGATTACCATATTTCAACGGGGACAAAACATGTTTGAAGATCTGAAAGGAAAACGCGTCCTGATCACCGGCTCTACAGCTGGTATGGGACTTGCCACTGCTCGAGAATTTGCTAAGCACGGTGCCAAAATTGGTATAAACAGTCATATGACCGAAGGTTCTGAAGAAGCAGTTGCTGAACTGCAAGAGCTCGGTGCCCAAGGAGTGGTCTTTATTCAGGCTAACCTGATGAAAACCGCAGAGTGCGAGCGCTGCGTCAGTGAATTCGTTGCTGAATTTGGCGGCATGGATGTGTTGATTAACAACGCTGGCGGTCTTGGTGGCCGTGAAAACTTAGAAAACATCGACGATGAATTCTACGATCGGGTGATGGACTTAAATGGTCGCTCTGTCCTGATGATGACCAAGTACTCGATTCCACACTTGCGTCAATCCGCCAAAGAGAGCGGCGAAACAGCTGCCGTTGTTGGCACTGGCTCAATCGCCGCTCGTGAAGGTGGTGGCGTTGGCGCAGGCATTTATGCCGCATCGAAAGCCTGGTTGCATGACATTCACCGCAATTGGGTGAAAGAATTCACCAAAGATAATATCCGCTTCAACATTGTGGCGCCGGGTACCATTGATACCGCATTCCACGATGGCAAAAGCGATGAGTTGAAAGCGCACATTGCCAGCACCATTGCCATGGGCCGTTTCGGTAAAATCGAAGAAGTGGCGCCGACCTTCTTGTTCTTCTCATCGCACAAATACTCTGGTTACATCACCGGTCAGATTCTTGATGTGAACGGCGGCCAGATGTGCCCATAATTGATGGGGCAATTAGCCAGCTTTAATCTGGCGGCGATAAAAAAACGAAGCAAAAGTGCTTCGTTTTTTTATGCCTGAATGACTACGTAGTTATGCTCGAATGAACAATAAAGATAGCGCTTTCTTTATAGAGGGATTGCTGGGATAACGGTTTGTCGTTCTCGCGATTACAGCTACAAGCTTTTAACAATAGTGGTTTTAACAGTGATATGGCTCCCACTGATTGGCATTAGGTAAGATTGTTGCTGGTATCTAATCGTGTTTTTTGCAAGATTTATGTATGCGCTTACATTGGCGTCATGGCTGCATTTTGCAATGTTACAGTTTGTTACGTTGTTGACAGTTAACCATGTGATCGCGCGCAAATTTTAACTGCGATATTTGTCGCAGTCTATTGCTCCCTGCTCGATACCCACGACGAGCTCATTATTATCCGGAGAAAAGCATGTTCAATGCTGTCAAATTAAAATCACTGTTGGTGTGCTCTGTGGCGGTGTTAACTGCCTGCGCAGCTCACGATAAAGCAACAACTGCGGCAGTGCCGACCAACCCCACCATTGAAGCAATCCTTGCCGATTTAACCCTTGAAGAGAAAGCTGGCCAGCTAAATCTGATTAACTTTGAAGGCGAGTTAGGCGAAACCCATTACCAAATGATTCGTGACGGTAAGGTGGGTAGCTTGCTGAAATCGAATGGTGCGGCGCAAAACCTCAAGCTTCAGAAAATTGCTGTGGAGCAATCTCGCGCTGGGGTGCCGATTTTATTTCAAGAAGATGTCATCCACGGTTACAAAACCATTGCGCCAATTCCATTAGCTGAAGCGGCTAGCTGGGATATTCCTGCCATTCAACAATCCGCTGCGATCGCCGCTCGCGAAGCTTCGGCTGGCGGTATTCAGCTGACTTATGCACCGATGGTCGACATGAGCCGAGATCCGCGCTGGGGCCGAATTATCGAAGCCGCCGGTGAAGATCCATACTTGGCGAGTCTGGTCGCTGCCGCGCGAGTAAAGGGCTTTCAGGAGTCAGGTGAGCCGGGCCAAAACATCCTCGCTACGGTCAAACATTTTGCTGGTTATGGCGCATCGCTGGCAGGGCGTGATTACAACATTCAGGATCTAAGTGAGCGTGAACTGCGCGAGGTGCATTTGCCACCATTTAAAGCGGCGGTTGATGCCGATGTCGCGGCGGTGATGGTTGCTTACACTGCCCATGATGGGGTGCCGTTAACGGCAAATCAGTACATGGTGCAAGGCGTTCTGCAAGGTGATTTGGGCTTTAACGGTTTGATCATGACCGACTGGGCCACCATTTATAACTTAGAGCGTGCCGGAGTCTCAGCAAATGCTGAAGATGCCACGATTACCGCAATCAATAACAGTATTCACATGGATATGGCGGCGAAGAAGTATGTGGAGTTACTGCCGCAGTTGGTGCGCGATGGCAAAGTTGATGAACGTGTGGTCGACGATGCCGTGCGTCAGGTGCTGATGCTCAAATACAAAGCTGGGCTACTGCAAGACCCTTATGGTCGACTGAATGAAGCGACTGAAAAAGCGGAATTGCTATCGGCAGCAAACCTTGCCGCCACCAAAGAGATGGCTCTGAAGAGTATGGTGTTGCTGAAAAATGATCAGCAGACTTTGCCAATCTCTGACAAGGTTCAGAGAATTGCCGTGATCGGCCCATTTGCCAATGCCCAAAAAGATCTGATGGGTTGGTGGCCGGGGTTGGGCGAAGCCAAAGATGTGGTGTCCATCATGGCGGGCTTGGAAGCTGAGTTTGGTGATTCGGTTGAGCTGACTTATGCCCAAGGCGTGACCATTGACCGCTTTAACAAAGCCGGCGCTGAGTTGATCCCAGAGGCGGTGAAAGCGGCAGAGCAGGCCGACATGGTGATCATGGTGTTGGGCGAGAAGGAATGGATGAGTGGTGAAGGCGGTGGTACAGCGTCACTACACCTACCTGGGCTGCAAGAAGAGCTATTGCAAGCTGTTGCTAAAACCAATAAGCCAATTGCAACTGTGATTGTCTCTGGCCGTCCGTATGTTTTGACAGATGTGGCGAAGCATTCCGACGCGTTATTACAGGCGTGGATGCCGGGTACAACCGGCGGCACTGCGGTTGCGGAAATTTTGTCGGGTAAGTTCAATCCGCAAGCGAAATTGCCAGTGACATTCCCGCAGCATCAGGGGCAAGTTCCGATTTTCTATAGCTACAAGAAAACCAGTCATCCGTTTGTTGCTGGGATCACCGAAGATCGCTACACCACTACCTATCGCGATGCGCCCCATGAGCCGCTATATCCATTTGGCTTTGGCTTGAGTTATACCAACTACAGCTATTCTGACATTGAGCTGAGTAGTGCCACCATGACCATGGATGGCTCAATCACTGCGTCAGTGGATGTGACCAATACGGGGGATGTGGCAGGGCGTGAAATCGTCCAGTTGTATCTTCACGACAAAGTGGCATCAGTGGTGCAACCGGTCAAACTGCTGAAAGACTTTACCATTCTCGATTTGTCTCCGGGTGAGACTAAGCGTGCTGAGTTTGTCATCAGCAAAGACAAGTTGGCGTTTGTTGGTATTGACTATCAGCCCACCATTGAAGCCGGCGAATTTGAGCTGTTTATCGGAGCGAGCTCTGATGATGTGAAATCGACTGAGTTCACTTTGGTGGAATAACAACTCAGTTGCCGAATGCCCAAAGCGATAGCAAACCTCGCAACTTGCTGCTTCAGGCGGCATGGATGCCGCATGCAGAGCGACACAAGGATGTGCTTGAGCGTCAGCATGGGGTGAGGTTTGCTCTCGCAGTTGTTCGCGAATGCTGTTTGCTTCTGGTGAGAAATCTTCGCCGCTTGCGAGCTGTCTCGTCGAGACGCCGTAAATACTTTGCTGGCGGGCTCCTGCCCTCTGCAAAGCCCCGCTCCGGCGTCCTGCCTGCGCGACAACTTAATAA
>NZ_JACXAF010000020.1 GCF_014773395.1 Neiella litorisoli
TGGCATAGAGTGAATTATTGTGATCAGCAAAAGCAATATGAGTTCAAAAAAAATCCCCCGATCTGCATCGAGGGATTTGTGTATGAAAGACAGGCTTTCGCGGCCTTTTTTGTACCTATTACAGCAGTTGCTTTACAGGCTGCGTAACTTCGCTTCAACCTTTGCAAAATCGGCGGCAATCACGTCGCTGAGGTTTTCTTTATCAGCAACATCAGCCAGCGCTTTTGGCAAATCCAATTTAATCGACAAGATTTCCTCAACGCTCTCAATGAACTTAGCTGGATGAGCAGTACACAAGAACAAGCCATGCTCACCAGGCTGCAGCGTCTGCTCCAGCACGCGATAAGCAATGGCACCATGGGGTTCACAAACATAGCCTTGCTGATGCATCGCTTTTAGTGTTTCCGCTGTTTGCTCGTCTGTGACTCGATCTGAGCTGAGCAAATCCCAACTGAATTCGTCACGACGAACCAGCTCTTCCACCCGAGGCCAGTTGTTCGGGGCACTGACATCCATGGCATTGGAGATAGTCGGAATGGTTGGGTTTGGGGCCCACTCACCGCTTTCCAAGTAGCGCGGTACCGTGTCATTAGCATTGGTGGCTGCGACAAAGCGTTTGATTGGCAAGCCCATCGAACGGGCCAACAAACCGGCTGTCAGATTACCGAAGTTACCACTTGGTACACTCACCACGAGTTGCTCACGTTGCTCTTTAGGCAATTGCGCAACCGCTTCAAAGTAATAGCAAATTTGCGCCATCAGACGACTGATATTGATGGAGTTTGCGGAGTTCAAACCAACGGTTTGACGTAGCTCTGACTGGTCAAACGCATGCTTTACCATCGCCTGACAATCATCGAACGTCCCTTCGACGGCAAGGGTGTGAATGTTGCCACCCAAAGTGCAGAACAATTGCTCCTGCAGATGGCTGATCTTGCCCTTCGGATACATCACCACAACGTCGATATTGTCGATGCCAGCAAACGCATGAGCGACAGCAGCACCGGTATCACCAGAAGTGGCGGTCAGAATCGTGATTTTTTCGCCATCTGACAGCTCCTTCAGGCATTGCGCCATGAAGCGACCACCAAAGTCTTTGAACGCCAATGTTGGCCCGTGAAACAGCTCCAACGCCGAGATGTTGTCATTCACAGCAACCACAGGCGCAGCGAAATCGAAGGCGGAGGCTACCATTTCTTTAAGGCGCGGCTTGGCAATTTCATCACCAATTAAAGCCGATAGAATTTCCGTGGATCGGGATACCAGATCCATCTCCAGTAGCGCATCAATATCATCAAAACGCGGTAACTCTTGAGGAAAGAACAACCCCTGATTGCGTCCTAAACCAGTGCGAACAGCTTCTTCAAAGTTAACCTGCTGTTCGTGTTCTTTGATGTTGTACAACTTCATGTTCGAGTTCTCTCCACTCAGTTCAGTTCGACCAGGGCTACATTGGCCACGCCTTGCTCGTCAATTCGGCAGACATGACTAAAGCCATCATCGTTTTGTAAATAGTGTTTGGCTAAATATGCATCGCATTGTTTGGCAACATTCAGATCATCGCAAACCGCAAACAAGGTCGGCCCAGAGCCACTAATACCAACCGCGTAAGCCCCCAGCTTGAGCAGCTCCTGACGAGCCGCTTCAAAGCCTGGCAGCAATACTTTGCGGTATGGCTCGGCAATCACGTCGATCATAACGCTAGCAGCAAGCTTGTCATTACCGGCATGCAATGCATGGACAAAATTAGCCAGCAAGCGACCATGAGTAATGATGTCAGATTTGCTGTAATGTTCAGGCAAAATTGCTCGGGCCTGCGCCGTGGACACGGTGATCCCCGGATAAGCGGAGCACCAATACCAACTTTCAGGAGCGGGCAAGGTCGAGCACAACAAGTCCTCTTGCTCCGTCATCAGCTGGATGCCGCCAACAAAGCAAGGGGCGACGTTATCGTAATGGATAGAGCCGGAGATCTGGCCTTCCAGCTCCCCCATCAAGCGCAGTTGCTGATCGTCGTTTAGCGGCGAGCCGAAAAATTGGTTGAGCGCCGCCACAGCAGCGACGATGCTTGACGCGCTAGAGCCCAAGCCAGAGCCAATCGGCAAGTTCTTGTGCAAGTGCATTCGCACCGGCCCTACTTGGATGCCCTGCTCCGCCAGGTGCTTTTGCACCCCTAAGTAGCAGTCATACAGAATATTTTGCTTCGGATCACCAGGAAGCTTATGGCTAAAGCGGCCCGACGCTGTGAGTTCGAACTCGCCAGAGCCACTGTCATCCACTTCCACCACATCACCCAGCAAAGAGCCATCGATAGGCTTCAAGGCAGCACCGAGCACATCAAAGCCAACGCCTAAATTACCTATGGATGCGGGCGCATATACTGCAACAGCCATGTTAAACCTCCTGCTTCCATGGCAAGGTCCGAAGTATATCGGCAAACACACCTGCCGCGGTTACCGCAGCACCGGCGCCATAACCACGAAGTACGTATGGAATTGGGTCATAGTAGCGCGAATGGAACGCCAACGCGTTCTCTCCGTCTTTGACCGCAAATAGCGGATGTTCAGGGCCAACCGCTTCGATCGACACTTTGCATTTGCCATCGATAATGGCACCGGTATAGCGCAGCACTTGGCCATCCGCTTTGAGCTGATTCAGCCAATCGGCGAAAAAACCATCGGCTTGTGGCAAGCGCGCCATGAATTCGTCGACCGAGCCTGACTGGTCAAAACCAGGCGGTAACGCCGGTTCGACTTCAACATCTTCTAGTTCCAACTTCATGCCCGCTTCACGAGCCAGAATGAGCAACTTACGTGCAACGTCCATACCCGATAGATCGTCACGCGGATCCGGCTCGGTAAAACCATTGCTGCGAGCTTGCGCGGTCACCTCAGAAAACGCCATGCCATCATCAAGCTTGCCAAAGATGTATGACAGCGAGCCAGACAAAATACCTGAGAAAGTCTTCAGCTGATCGCCGGCATTGAGCAATGACTGCAAGTTATCAATCACTGGCAGGCCAGCGCCGACATTGGTGTCGTACAGGAACTGACGGCGCTTGCGCAATGCAGTTTCACGCAACGCTTTGTAGTATGCGTACGATTCGGTATTGGCTTTCTTATTCGGCGTCACAATATGGAAGCCAGCGCTGAGGAAATCCAGATATTGCTTGGCCATCCAATCAGACGAGGTGTTATCGACCAGCACAGGATTAATCAAGGCGTGAACACGAGCAAAATCGCTGACCACTTCCAATGAGAATTTTTGTTTGCATTGAGCCAGCTCGGCTTCTTCGAAGCTTTCCAGATCAATGCCGTTGGCTGCTAACTCCATGCCTTTTGAGTTAGCAATCCCGCAAACGCGCAAGTCAATGTGCTGTTCTTTTAGGGCTTGCTGTTGACGTTTGATTTGCCCCAGCAATTCACCACCAACCACACCAACACCAACAATAAAGGCGTCAATCCGTTGCATGTGGCTGAAGAATGCTGCGTGACAAGCGCCAATCGCGTAGCGCACCCGATGTTCAGGCACAACCGCTGATACCGAGCGCTCTGATGAACCTTGGGCAATGGCAACGACGTTGACATCGGCTTGGGCCAGAGCTTGGAAGAAACGAGCCGAGACCCCGCGATTTTCTCGCATTCCATCACCAACTAGAGTAACGATGGACAGCTGACCTAAGACCTCAATTGGGTCGAGTAATTGGTTGGCGAGTTCAAGTTCGAATTCGTCGCTAAGCGCCGAACGAGCGGCGCTGGCGTCGCTGCTGCTGAGACAGAAGCTGATCGAGTATTCGCTGCTCGATTGGGTGATGAGCGC
This sequence comes from Neiella litorisoli, assembly GCF_014773395.1. Classification (GTDB taxonomy): domain Bacteria; phylum Pseudomonadota; class Gammaproteobacteria; order Enterobacterales; family Neiellaceae; genus Neiella; species Neiella litorisoli. Next base: position 3,820 of record NZ_JACXAF010000020.1, read on the forward strand.
AACGGAAATGCCGGCGCGTGAAATACAAGCAAAGATCCGGCTGGCCATGCCCACCATGCCTTTCATGCCTGGGCCTGACACGCTCATCATGCTCATTCCTTCGAGCGAGCTAATGCCTTTGACCGCGTCTTTGGTGTTGGTGTTACCAGAAACCAAGGTACCGGCGCCATCAGGGTTAAAGCTGTTTTTGATCAAGCATGGAATGTGGAATTGGGCGATTGGCGACACTGTTTTTGGATGCAGTACCTTGGCACCAAAGTAAGACAGCTCCATCGCCTCTTTGTAGCTCAACTCATCAACTAAGTGGGCATCTTCAACCAAGCGCGGATCGCAGTTGTAAACGCCATCCACGTCAGTCCATATCTCACAACATTCGGCATCGAGACAAGCGGCTAGCACTGCGGCAGAATAATCCGAGCCATTGCGCCCCAGGGTGACGATTTCACCTTGCTCATTACCTGCGGTAAAACCGGGCATCAACTGAATGTCATCGGCACTAAGTTGCAAGTTGGCAAAGCGTGGCTTACTGGCAGAGATATCGACCAGCGACTCGAGGTAATCGCCATAACCGGCAAACAAAGCCACTGGATCAAGAACATTAGTGTGATGGCCACGGGCATCAAGTAGCGCCGACATCAAAGCGATGTTAACGCGCTCGCCTTTGACCAATAGCCGAGCCTGAATATCTGCTGGACACTGGCGCAACAAGGTCACCCCATGAAGCAGCTGGCGTAAGTCGCTCAGCTCGGTGTCCAACAACTGAGTCAGGCGCTCATCGTCAAGACTTGGATAGTCAGCCTTGAGGCTGCTAATCATGTTCCGAAAGGTATTTTCAATGTTCGAAACAGCTGGCAACGCATCAACGCCATTGACGGTTTTTTCAATCGCACTGACAAGGCTGTTGGTGACACCGCCAGGGGCCGATAAAACCACCGCGACACGCCCAACAGACGCTTTGTTGATGATGATGCTGGCGGCTCTGTTAAAGCGTTCTGCATCGGCCAGTGATGAGCCTCCAAACTTCAGTACTCGCATCCTTTGACCTCGTTTTCTGTTGCTCTAAATCTGAGCCCTATATACGAAAAAACCCGGACCTTCTGGTTCCGGGCTAAGTTACTGACGAATTGACGCGCGACTCTAGCCCTGCAACCTCTCGGTGCGGGTAATAATGGTCTCGGTAATCATGTTGTTGTGTTGCTGCAAAGACATGAAACTACAAATCGCTCAGTAAAAATGAGCGCCTATCTTCATGGTTTCGGGGGGCAAAAGTCAACTGATTTTTACAGTCCGCGCCAATCAATTTAGCGATAACCTATTGACAAATTGACCTGACACAAGAATTCAACAACGCCAATCGTCGCCGACCAGCCAAGGACAAAATCATTATCCGCCACTGAGCAGCTAAGGTTGTTGATAGGTCATGAAGTCAGCAGATAAATAGCGCCAAAGCCCTGCCAGCTCTTGCTCGAATTGCTACTTTATCGTTACATTTAAGGTTTGATATTCCGAGCATTGGATGCGGGTAAAAGCATGGGCCAACTGTTCCCCACCATTTATTTTTCTTTTGATGGATTTCAACGCCGTCAGCTAAAACAAGACTTATTGCGGGCATTCAACCAATCGCGCTTGAGCGAGCTTGGTTTCAAAGTGCAATTTTCGCCTCGCACTGTGGTCGATTTTGGCGTCCCCGATGGCTTGACAGTAACCCAACAGTGCCAACAAGCCAGCCTGTTCGTGGCACTGCTTGAACAGCAACCTGGCCATGGCTCGCGCCAGCATATGCTCAACACCGAACTCAGCTATGCCATTCCTGAAGCGGGCACCCATGTCGTGTTGCTTAGCGAGCAGCAGCCCGAATTGCCGGCGCAAATGAGTCGCCAGCTTGAACAACATGGCCTTGCCGTGCAAGTGCTCGAATCAAGCGATCTGACAACGGCAATTTTTAATCAACTCGAAGTCGAATTGTTGGGCAACAGCGAACCATTATCGTTGCAAATACTGACACAAGATTACGGTATTGATGGCACCACGCTCGATAACGCCAGTTGGCAACAGCACCCGAATCAGGAACTACTGGCACAGCTTTACGGGCAAGCGCCAGAGCCCGCCAATGGCAGCCCCGCACTGGCCGATTTGCAACAACACCGACATTGGGGCGTAGCAAGCCTGCAGCTCGGCAATGCCGTTGGTGCAGGCCAGAGCTTTCAACATTGCTTAGCATTGAATGACAGTGATTTGATGGCCAACTATTGGCGCTGTCGATTATTGGCAGAACAAGCCACCAAAGAAGCGGAATTCAACGAGTTGATCCGGCGCGGGCAATTACTGCTGAAACATTTCCAGCAAAAAGAAGGCGCCGCAGAGCTACAAGCGCAATGTCATTACTTTCAGGCCCTCGGCCATGTTGGTCAGAAGCGCTTTGAACAAGCGCTCGAATCCATGCGTGCTTCGCTGAACTTCCGCCACAGTGTCGCTTGGCAACATCAAACCGCGCTGCGCGCCCTGCAGCTGCTATCACAACAAGAAATCACGCCAGAGCGCCTCGATCCAGCCTTACTGACCGCGAAAAATTGCTTTCTGGCTATGCTCACCGAAAGCTTAGAGGGATTCCAGTTATCATTTCGCCAGTTGCTCTTGAAAACGTCGAAAGAAAAGCTGGAAATTGTCATGCTGGGTGTCAAGCAAGTGGTACTTGCCGCGCTAAAACAAATTCGCCAACACGAGCAACGGCTGTTGGATCAATGCGCCGAGTGGGAATTGATCGTCGCCACCCAATTGAGCGATAACGAGCCCCATGACCTCATGGCCAAATCAATATGGAATTTGCTGGCGATCGGCCAAGATAGCATTCGTCAGCAAGTCACGCTGTTGCAATTACTGGCAGGTCAGCTCACTAATATGGACGAACAGGCCAGTCAACTTGAGCAGCAAGCGGATCGACAAGCCCAGCAACAACAGCGAATCAGCCAAGACATCAACAAACAGCAGCTCCGCTATAAAGATACCTTGAGTGGCAAAAAACTCAGCATTGCCGGCAGCTCGGTTGCTGGCGCGTTGTGTTTGGTGTTGATTTCCGGATTCTGGTGGCTGCCCCTTACCAAGCTCACCATCTCGATTTTACTGGCGGCTGCCTCTGCAGCGTTTTGTCTGTTGATTTATTTATTGTCGCGGCAGCAATCGGTATTGGCCCATATTCAACAGCGTTGCCGCGAACTCGACAGCCAGTACGCCTTGGGCGACGATGAGTTGCCCGAGCCAAGAACCATGGAAGGATGGTTTGACCGACTGACAGTACGGCGCGACAAACACCAAGAGCGCGAGGGGCTGATCCGCAGCAAAGCGGCAGCCATTCGAGGCCAGTTGCAACCACGAATTAAACAGTTCGTGACACTGCAACAGAGTTTTGCTGAACAAGCCTTTGAGCAGCTCGATGGCGCCTTTATCGGCGAACGCTTTGGCGGTCAGCCAAGTCTGTTGCAGCGCGGTCAATCGACGCAAGTGCAGCTCACTTCGGCTCTAGCAGCGCAACTACCCGAGCAACCCAAGCTGTCAGCAAGTCAATTGCTAATCAAGCAATCGCAGCACCCCGCAGATATTTATTTTAGCGAGCCTTCGGCCTTGCGCCTGCGCGGTTTGAACATGCTGCAAGATGCGGCCAATGCCGATTTACCGTTAACGCTGGTGCACGCACCAGTGGTTACTAGCGATGAACCATTAGCCTTATTCAAATGGCTGGTCCAAACTGGCGACCAAGTCACCGCCGAGCAGCCTATTGCTGAGCTACAAAATGCCAGTTGCTCGATTCCCTTGTTTGCGCCAATCGCGGGGCTCGTTACCAAGCAGCTCGTTGCCGAGGGACATGATCTATCTCCCGAGCAAGCCGTATTGGAACTACAAACTGATTAAATAAGATAAGCCAATGAAATCCAACGCGATGATCTTAGCCGCCCATGGTAGCCGTCTGAAAAGCTCAAATGAAGAAGTAACGCAACTCGCAGCTAAGTTAGGAGACCAATTAACCTCGCAATTTGCCCAGGTGGAGCCTGCGTTCTTAGAGCTCAGCCCGCCATCAATCGAGCAAGCCATCGCAACCTGCGTGGCCGCAGGACACCACCACATTACCGTGGTGCCGTATTTTCTGGCCGCAGGCCGTCATGTCAAAGATGATGTGCCAGCAATTGTCGAGCAGGCTCGGCAGCAATATCCCGATGTCGACATCGAGCTGACTCAACATTTAGGCCTGAGTGACGGCCTAGTTTCAGCGGTTACCGGCTTACTCGACAGCAATAATTAAGAGAGTCCCCATGAGTGCAGTGTTAGCAGAGCTACTGGATCTTTTATCGCTAGAAACCATCGAACAGGGTATTTACCGTGGCCGCAGTCAAGATTTAGGATTTCCACAGGTCTTTGGCGGTCAGGTGATTGGTCAGGCGCTGTCGGCGGCCAAGTTAACAGTCGATAAAGAACGCGCCGTGCACTCATTTCACAGCTACTTTCTGCGCCCGGGAGATGCCAAGAACCCGATTGTTTATGAAGTTGAGGTGATCCGAGATGGCCGCAGCTTTTCGACCCGCCGAGTGAGTGCCAAACAACACGGCGAAGTGATTTTTTACCTAACCGGCTCGTTTCAAGTTGATGAGCCCGGCCACCAGCATCAGGCCACCATGCCCGACGTCCCAGGCCCAGGCGGCTTGATGTCGGAGCTGGAATTTGCTCGTGCTCACGCCGACCAAATTCCAGCTGGGATCCGTGAAATATTTACCTGTGAAACCGCAATTGAGATGCGGCCGGTGTCCTTGTACAACCCGCTGCAACCATCGCCGACATCGCCCCAGCGCATCACTTGGTTTCGCGCCAACGGCAGCCTACCGGATGATGCGCGGGTTCATCGCTATTTGCTGGCGTATGCGTCAGACTTTAATTTCCTGCCAACTGCAGGCCAACCGCATGGCATCAGCTTATTTGATCGCAAGATAAAAATGGCCACCATCGACCATTCAATGTGGTTTCATCGGCCCTTTAAAGCCGATGATTGGTTACTCTATGTGGTCAACAGTACCAGTGCTTCTGGTGCTCGTGGTTATGTCCAAGGGCAATTCTTTAACCAGCAAGGCGAGCTCGTCGCATCGACCGCTCAAGAGGGATTAATGCGCGATAGTCGGCTCAGCGCCGACTGAGCCCATCACTCACATTTGACTCCCAACAATCGGCTCTAGCTCCGCCAATTGTCTAGGCTGATATAACCGTAAACAAAAATCGTCGAGCGACTCGAGCAAGGGGATATCCAAACACAAGCGTTGCTCCAACTGCCGTTTCTGCAATGGCACTTCGACGCCAAACAAGGTGACTTGGCTTGGCAATTGGCTTTCATCGCCTTCAGCCAATAACCAAGCCACTGCGATGCGATAATAGGCCTCGGTCATCAGCGACCTTTTTAGTAGCCGTGACAGTTGCTCCAGTTTTTCTTGCACCAGCGCAGATCCGATCAAATTTTGATCGGACCAATTAGCCCCCAGATCAGGCCAGCTGTTGGCCGCATCGACCAGCGACTCAATGCCGTCGCTGCCGGTCATCAAGCTCATCGCGGTTGTGTAACTGTCAGCCAGTGCATTCACCGTGGCATGACGCTGCCAAATAATCCGCTGTAACAATTCTGAGACTTGCAGATCCCAATCCAGCGCATCGCTGACACCATCGCGATCAATCCGATCAAAGGTCGTCACGGCGAGGGCAAAACTGCGATTCAAAATCGGCTCTAGCGATGCCGCCAACTCAGGCTGCTGCTGCAATACGGTCAATTGCTTGGCGGCGCTGGCCAGCAACTCGGGACGTTGCTGTAAAAAAGCGACCAGCCAGCCAAGCTCTACTTTTAATGCCCGCTGCAATAACGAGCGATATGCGGTGATGTTGGTCTGGCGAAGGTGGCTTAACAAATGCTCGAGGTGTTCATTTAAGTCAGCAAAGGCTTGTTCAGGATCATCGTCCATGGCGCTTATCACCGCCGCTAAATTCAGCTCAAATGCCGATGACAGTTGCTGTTTAGGAAACGGCACCTTGTCCATCATATGGGTTTCGGGCGCTTTCGGAGCAGCTGCAGCCAACAGCAATTCTAACCGCACCAGCCAAGCTTTTTGCTCGGCCAGAACCTCGTCAATACGCGCCATATTGGCATCGATGACCGGTAAACATTCACGCATCGACACATAACAAGGCAAGCCAAAACGCCAGGTCGATGCTTCAGCTAACTTCATATCGTCTTCGGCTGGCTCAATATGCAAGCGCCAACGTTGCTCACCGTAAGCCTGTGGCGAGGAATCACTGGGCGCATCAAAACCCAGCATCAGATAAAAGGACGCATTTTCCGCATCCGTTGCAGTCTGCTGCGCCGTTTTCGCCAGCCAAATTTTACTCTGTTCAGAAAGCCCCGGCTGTCGGAACAATAGCGCCAGAACAAGTGCCCAAATCAGCAGAATAATGCCAGCAACCCAAACGATGACACGCCAGCGAGACGGAGCAGAAATGGAGGTCATTCGGTGTACATCCTATTGTTGCGATAAAGCTGCAAACGCTGGCGATAATCAGAAAGCATGTCGTCACCGAGATCACCTTCTTTGAGCAACATGGTGATCGCCTTCTGCTGCACTTTTGCCGCCTCGGTGAAATTCCCCAGAGCAGCCGCGACGGCCGCTAGGGTGTCCGTTGACATGGCATCCAGCTCGGCCACGCTTTGCAATTGCTGAATGTAATCATTGGCCTGCTCCGGATCGCGCAGCGCTGTGATTTTGCTGGTTGCTAAAAACCAAGCCATATCATTCAACATGCCGGCATCGGTTGGATCTAAGCTACGTGTCAGTAACTCCAAACCAAGGTAGGGATCATGGCCAGTCGCGCCGCCTTGCATGTAGGCATAACCCAACTGGCGAATACAAGGTAGATGTCCGCCGTTAGCACATTTTGAATACCAGTAAATTGCCGTTAACGGACGCCCTTGCTGGAGCAGCGCTTCGGCATATTCGAATTGCCCCTGCCAATCTTGGTAAGCAGGTGTTTGGTCATCGAACGGTTGCTGCGGCTCGGGCTTCAGCGATTGCAGCCGTTGCACCACCAACAAATCGTTACCACAACCGGAGAGCAAAACACTCGCCAGCGCTGTGATTAGCAATAACGTCGCTCTCATTCTGTGGGATTCACTTTTTTAACGGCAATCACTTCGGGATCGCCGCAGGCACTACAAGCATTGCCGTAAGATTTTGTGGTGCCATCGGCAAGCAAACCATCTGCTGGCTCGTATTGCATGGTGCAGATTTCTGGGCGAGGCTCAGGGCACTTGGTGAAGCCTTTTGGTAATTGCTCTGGCTGGGGTTGAGATTGGCACGCCGCCACCATCAAGACCATGCCGCAGCTTCCAATTAGGGTTCGATAGTTAGTCTTTACTTTCATAGTTTAACTTACCTATTGGCCAAGCTCAGCGGTTGAGCCTGGCGATGGTTATACCTGTCCGGTTTGGCTTGTCTGGTCGTCATCATGCTCCAGACTCAAGCGGCCTAATTCCGGCTTTCCATAATGGTAGCCTTGGGCAAATTGAACACCAATTTGCTCCAATTGTTGAGCGACCTTGTCATTTTCAACAAATTCAGCCACCAGCTGGAAACCCCTTAATTTTGAAATGGTCACTAAGAATTCCAGCAGTGGGATGACCGCATCGTCAGTGCTCAACTTGCGGATAAAGCAGCCATCTACCTTAACGTAATCAAACGGCAAACTGAGTAAATTGTTCACCGAAGAATAGCCAACCCCAAAGTCATCCAGAGCAACTTGGCAGCCAAGCGCCTGCAGCCGCTCAATATTACGCTGGGTTAAGCTAATATTCTCCAGCGCCGCACTTTCGGTAATTTCAACCACCAGCGCTGGACCGCAACCACTGAACTCAATGCGTTGCAGAAGTGTCTCTGTCAACTGCGCATCCGACATCGACAGTCCCGAAATGTTCACGGCCAAGCGGTGTCTTTGGTTGTTTCGGCGCATTTGCATCAACAAGGTCAACACTTGGTTGAGCACCCACTTATCGAGCACGCCAACGTCCCGTTGCCGCTCTGCCGCTTGGATCAGCGGGTATGCCGAGACATAACTACCGACTTCGTCCTCAATCCGCAACAGCACCTCGTAATGAGAAATGCTGCCGTCATTCACTCTCACGATGGGCTGATAAGCTAATGCCAAACGCTGATCCCGAATCGCCGAATGAACTCTTGAGTACATAAAGCGCTGCTTTAATAAGTAGCCTTCCAGATCAGGATCGCGCAACGATGCATAACGACCTTTGCCCTGAGCTTTGGAGTAATTTAACGCGATGTCGGCGCGCGTCATCAAGACATCAAACTCATTGCCATGCTCAGGCGCGACCACCACACCAATCGACAAACTCAAACGGTGCAGCATGTTGTCACCAGCCAGCATAATTTGCCGGCTCGCTTCCAACAATTTAGCGGCCAACTGCTCACCCTGCTCAAGCGTTGAGCCCGGCATCCAAACGGCAAATTCATCGCCAGCGATGCGAGCAGCCCGATATGGCAACTGGACATGCTCAGCGAGAATCGATGCCAGCTTGATCAGCATGTCGTTACCTAACTGATGGCCACTGGCATCGTTAATCTCTTTAAAATCATCAATATCAATGAGTAGTAGCGCCGAGGAGTCGGCATCATGAATGGTTTGCTGCAGCAGCTGATGAAAGCTTTCGCGGTTGGCTAGTCCAGTCATCCCATCGTGTTGGGTCAGCCAGTCTTTATCATTGCTGATCTGCGCTAGGGTTGCTTTGGTTGCCTCATCTTGCAAGCCATAAATGGCTAGCTTGCGGACAAAGTTGCGGGCCAGTTCGGGAGCGTGTTGCATACTGCCAACAAGGCGTTTCTGGACCACTTCAAAGTTGCCAGATTCGATCGCACTCAGGGTTTTCTCAAGCTGTCGGAACAGTTGCCGCCAGCCTTGCTGCCTCTTCCCATACAAGTGAGTCAGCAATGCCATTCCCGAGAGAGTCAACACCAACAACAACAGCAATACGTACCAATGCACAGCAATTGCAGGCGGATCACTTCGCTGACCACTGAGTATCATTGGCACCCCGTCGAGCACGGGGCCAGAGGCGCTTTTCCAATCGTCACTCTGGCGACTGGAAAAATACAAACCAATATCTTGTTCCACGCTACTGGCTGCTAGTTTTTGCAGTGATGCCCGTGTCGCTCCAGCCACACTCAGATTTAAGCCCAACCTGCTGCCCTGCACGCTGAGCCACTGTGGTAAATCGACATCAGCAATCAATTCGTCGCTACCGCGAGAAATGCGCAATAACAGACGACAAGAAGGCTGGCACAGCCAATGTTTGGTTTCTAACTTGCGAGGGATTTGGTCGGCTCGGTCAAAGCCTGCGGAGACGTTCCACACTTTACCGTTGACACGGTGCATTAACCCGTTGAGCTTCAGGTCAGCTTGGTTTGGTTGCTTGATGAGTTGCTCCAGCCAAGCATCACTCGGGCGCTTGGGGCCAGCATAAAAGTCCGATTCTAAGCCAGCTCGAACGAGCTCAATATCGCGAGCCAACAACTGACTGATGAGATCGAGTTGCTGCGACAGTTTGTCATCATCTGCTCGGCTATTGGGGATTAGTAACAACAGGGTGTAGAGCAAGGCCATCATGACGCCAGCCACCACCACAATCCAAATCCTCCGAATGGCGATCATCGCTAAAGTTCCTCTCTAGCCAACCACGTATTAGTGATAGCCACACTGACCATCGCGAAAAAATTGCAAGTCGTTCATTTACTCCTCGATATTGCTCATTGGCTGTCGGTATCCTCAGTTTCAGCAGCTTGCCCGACCATTGAGCGATGATAGCTTAACAATAGCTGTTCAAGCGAAATAGGAGCACAAAATAAATGCCCTTGCAGCGAGTGCTTGCCGAATTGTTGCACTATCTCAAGTTGTCGCTCGGTTTCGACCCCTTCAATGGTCACTTGCAAATTCAATGCTTCGGCTGCGCGGATTAAACTTTCCATCAAAATTCGTACCGTCGGTAGCTCCACTTCATCGGTAAAGCTCTTATCAACTTTTAAGGTGTTTATCGGAAACGAACTTAATTGTTTGATGGAGGTATAGCCGGTGCCAAAGTCATCAATCGCCAGCGAAATACCAAAATCGGCCCACTCGCGCATGACTTGGCTGGATATTTCGCTCCACTCCATTTGGACCGTCTCGGTGATTTCTAGCTCGATGTTTTTTAGGTATTGCCGATGCTGCTCCAACAAAGGTCGGAGAAAATCAGAAAATTGATGATCCTTCAGTTCGGCGGCAGAAATGTTAATGCTCAGTTTGAATTCGCTGCCAAACTGGGCCTCCAGCTCAGGTAGCGCCGTTAATGCTTTCTCAACCACCCAATGATCAATGGCGCGAAACACGCCACAAGCCTCAGCAATCGGAATAAAGTCAGTGGGCGTCACTCGGCCTAGCTTCGGCGAATCCCAGCGCAGCAAGACTTCAGCGCCAATCACTCGGCTGATATCTTCGCCACTGAAAATCGGCATATAGGCAAGGCTTAACTCGTTGGATAAATCAGCACTGCGCAACGACTCTTCAATTTCTTTTCGCCGCTGCAGACGCTCTGCCATTTCCTGAGAAAATAGACGGTATTGATTCTTGCCGTGTTGCTTCGCCTGATACATGGCCGCATCAGCATTCGACAACAGCGCCCCTGAATCGAGCGCATCTTGTGGATAGCTGGCAATGCCAATACTAGCTCGAACCGGCAATAGCAGCTGACCAAGCTCAAAGCCCGAGCGGAACAGCTCGATGATTTCCCCTGCGACCTGTTCACTTTGCTCATGTTGGTGCTCGGCAATAATCAATATGGCGAACTCATCACCTGCTAAACGCGCCACTCGAATGCTGCCGGGAGCTTGAATTTGCTGTTGATACAGCTCTGCCTTATGCGATAGCTGTTGCGCAAAGTGAATCAGCAGTTCATCACCCACTTTGTGGCCAAAACTGTCGTTGACGAACTTAAAGTTATCTAAATCAATAAATAACAAACTCGCCGTCAGCTGCTTTTGGCGACATTGTTCGATGCTATCGTTCACTTGTTGAGTAAAGGCCAAACGATTCGGAAGACCAGTCAAATTGTCCGTCAGAGCAAGTTGATGACTTTCATCCCGAGCTTGTTTGAGCTTTCGGTATAGCTTTAAGAAAGCTTGTTTCAGTGAATACAGCTCTTTGACGTCGCGCTTTAAATCAGGCGCGATCGAATCTATTTCATTGGCTTTAATTGATTTTTCTAAATCTTGAATCGGTCTAACGAGGGTTAAGCGAACCAGCAATGCCATCAGTGCCAAAGTCAGCAGCATTACGGTGACAAACAGCACCAGAACTTGTTTGAGGACTTTAACCGTTTCGCCGTCTAACAACGAAAACGGCACCAACAGATTAATGGTGTGGCCATCAAGCACCGGCTGACTCAACACCAGTCCGGGTTCAGTTTTGGCCAATTTGGGTTCGCGATTAAATGAGATTGAGCCTTCGCCATATCGCGCCAACACATTGGCAATACTGTCATTTAAAGCATAACCAGAGAGCACTTGGGCAATGACAGTACTGTCTTGCAATTGTGATGGTAGCGGCGGATGCAACGACAGCGGATCGACACGACTCATCAATAGCATGCGGTATTCATCGCCGGTGCGATAAAGCAGCACATCGCGGATCAGCTGAGAGTCGGCAAATCGCTTGAACAACATTCGCTCTTCGCTGAGGTGTTCAACGAACGGATCTAATGACGTTTCCACCATGACGGTGGAATTGTGCTCTTTGTCGAGCACCACCAAGGCGTAATATAAATCGGCATGATTCGACAGGGAACGAACAATTTGTTCGCTCGAACGCTGGCTCGCCAGCGACCAGAAACGATCGCCACTTTGCTGCAAAAAAGACACAAAAACAGGAGCTTGCAAAAGCGCTTGCTGCACTCCCATTAAATAGTCACGGGACATCTGAATATTGGCGTGCACGTTCGCTAGGGCAAACTCCGCGCGCGAACTTTCCAGCTTTTGAATCGCATCGGTTCGCTGCTGATAAAACAAATAAGCAATGCCGATAAACGCCGTTAGCAAAGGCGGAAACAATGCCAGCAGTGCGCGTCTATTGAGTGGCATGAATTTTCTCCAGAGCACTTAATATCCGGCTTCTTAAATTAATCGCGTCGATAGTCACCGGGGCATAGGGCTGCAGTCGTTTTTTCTGCGCCTCTGGCAGGTGAACAATCGGGTCTTGTCGATACGCCTCTGACGTCAGCGGCAATGCCGCCATATTTGGCGTCGCCGTGTGGGTATATTCAGCATTTAGCGCCGCGTTTTCGGGTTGCTGGATGAAATTGAGAAACTGGCTTGCCGCCGCTTGATTTTCCGATTGCGCAATCACTGCAAAGCAATCAGTCCACAGCAAGCTGCCGTCGGATGGCAGCAAGTATTGCCAATGCTCATGGCCCGACAAGTCATTAAGAATTTTTTGATCACCTGAGTAAGCCAGCGCCGCGAATAGCTGATTGAAGTCTGGATAGCTTTGAGCCGCGGTAATGATGTACTCCAAAGTACGGACATTGGGTAGCCACAATTTGGTCAACTCAAATGCTTCGCGCAGGTGAGTAACCTTATTGGTGTTAATGGGGTAATCAAGACTGATCAATGCAGGGATCAGTGAATCGAACAGATCGACATGACCGGCAATGTGGCCTCTTAAATAGGTCGGCGGATCGAGAAATTTTGACCAAGTATCAATGTCCTCTGGCTTCACCAGATCGGCGCGATACACCACACCTAACGTTCCCCAAGAATAGGCCACACCGAATAATTCTGGCCCGGCGTTACAGGCTTGATGAATGGCTGGGTCAATGTGCTTTAAGTTGGGCAGTTGTTGAGGGGGTAACGCCGCGAGCCGGCTCTGCTTGGCATACAGGCCAATTTGCTGGGAATCCATCAGGGCAATGTCGATGTATCGCCCAGCTTGGGAGGACAAGATTTGATCTCGCATTTCGTCGGAATCAAAGTAGGCTAGCCGAACTTCGATACCCGTTTGTTGCTCAAACGACGCTTTGACTTCAGGAGAGAGGTATTCTTCCCAGGTAAGGATATTCAGAACTTGTGCGGCTTGAGCCAACGCCGAACAGCCAACAAACAAGATGAAAGTCGAGAATAGCCGCCGAACATGAAGCCCTATTTGAGTCATTAAGCCACTCCTTTTGGCTTTGTTCGAACAACAACGTCAGCATTGTTGTTCGTTAACATCTACCTAGTGTGCCAGTCTTTTGGCTCAAATCAACTCAACAATCTGAATAATACCAATCCAAGGCAATATTTATCTCACCTCAGCTTGAATAAGCCTCTATCGGGCACCTCGAACATTTGACAAAGTTTCGGACTATTCGCTGGGACCGGTTACTTCTGAAACCAGCTCACAGAACCGGTCACAAAGTCTCTAAATCCACCCGCCATATGCTAGTTTTGATAGGTCGCAAGGCTAGGCGATCAACCATAAATCAATCACATAATTCACGAGAACCATCATGCAAAGTTCACGTTTGCTAGGGCTCATATTGGCAGCAACGGTAACGGCCTCTTGTTCCGTTTCGCAACCATCAGATGCGCTCTATTTAAAAGGCTCAATGAACGACTGGGGAACCAGTCAACCGCTTTCCTTTGATGACGGCGTTTATCAAGTTGATGTCGTCCTCCCGAAAGGCGAACACCAGTTTCAAATTGCCGATTCTGCCAACACCTGTGGTTTGCGCTTCGGTGCGGTCAGCCAAGATCGTGTCAAATTGAATCGCGATTATGCCGCTAATGAATGCGCAGAAGATGCCGCGTTTGATTTGAAGGTCTTTCGCCAGACTTCCTATCGCATCTCATTAGACACCAATCAGCAACCGGCGCAATTGCGCATTGGCTTAACACCGAAGAAAAAGGCCGTGCCTAAACCCGGCGTTGCCAAAGTATGCCCAAGTTGGGACGGCGGCGAAGTCACAGTCAATGTTGCCAGCGCCTTTGCCGATGGCACCAAAGTACGTGACTTCTACTCCGATCAAACCACCACCGTGAGCAACGGTAAAGTCACTCTGGCACCAGCACCAAAAAGTGGCGGCTTATTATTGCTCGAAAAAGCCGATCACCAACCCACTGAGTTCAGTTGGGATAATGCCTCGGTGTACTTTGTCATGACCGACCGTTTCTACAATGGCGATCCGACTAATGACAACAGCTATGGCCGAATGAAAGATGGCGATAAAGAAATCGGCACCTTCCACGGCGGCGATCTCAAAGGATTAACCGAAAAGCTCGATTACATTGCCGATCTCGGCATGAATGCCATCTGGATCACGGCGCCTTACGAACAAATCCATGGCTGGGTTGGCGGCGGTAACGGCGGCGACTTCAAGCACTACGCCTACCATGGTTACTACGTCATGGATTACACCAAGGTTGACGCCAACATGGGTACCGAAGATGACATGCGTACCTTTGTAGATGAAGCTCATAAGCGAGGCATTCGGGTCGTGCTTGATGTGGTCATGAACCATACCGGCTACGCCACTCTGGCCGATATGCAGCAATATGACTTTGGTGGTTTCTACGATAAAAACCAAAGTGTTGAGGAGCTATTGGGTACCGATCAGTGGACCAACTGGCAACCTAAGTCGCATCAAAGCTGGCACGACTTTAACCACAACATCGACTTTACCCATGCCAATTGGATGAACTGGTGGGGCAAGCAGTGGATCCGCACCGACATTGCCGAGTACGACAACCCAGGTTACAACGAGCGTACCAAGTCATTAGCCTATTTGCCTGACTTTAAAACCGAGTCCGATGAAGTGGTCGACTTGCCGATTTTCTATCGCAACAAGCCTGACACAAACGCGGTTGCAATCGAAGGTTACACAGTGCGCGACTACCTCGTTCACTGGCTAGCGCAGTGGGTCGAAGATTATGGTATCGATGGTTTCCGTGCCGATACCGCCAAGCATGTCGAGTTTGAATCATGGCAAGCCTTGAAAGTACGGGCAGAGCAAGCCCTTGCAACTTGGAAGAAAAGCAACCCTGACAAAGCATTGGATGACCAGCCATTTTGGATGACGGGTGAAGTTTGGGCTCATGGCGTGAATCGCAGTGGTTACTTCGATGCCGGTTTTGACTCGGTAATTAACTTCGATTTCCAAGCCAATGACGCCAAGAAAGTGATGGATTGCATGGCCGACGCTGAGCAGATTTTCAGTGACTACGCCAAGGCGATTAACTCCGACTCAAGTTTTAATGTGCTGAGTTACATTTCATCCCACGATACTCGCTTGTTCTTTGGTACGGATAGTCGCACCCTTGAGCAGCAACGGGACATTGCAGCGCCGTTTTTACTGTTACCTGGCGCCGTGCAGGTTTACTACGGCGATGAAACGGCACGGCCATTCGGTCCTACCGGGACTGATCCGCACCAAGGCACGCGCTCAGACATGAACTGGGCTGGCATTACCGGCGAGCGAGCCGACTTGCTGGCACACTGGCAAAAAGTGGCGCAGTTCCGTAATCGCCATGTTGCTATCGGAGCTGGCCAGCACAGCAAGATCAGCGATGCGCCGTATGCCTTTAAACGCACCAAAGGCGGTGATACGGCCGTGGTTGTTTGGGCTGGTAAAAACTAATTGTGAAACAATTTTGGGATCTGCTGTCAGTATCACGCTGACGCAGATCCCGATATCAACAGAGCCTAGCCAGCCAAGTCACCGGCTATCACAACATCAGTTGCCGACTAATAAAGGCACCAATATCTTTTAACTGCGGCAAGCAAACCTCATGCCTCATCGGATAAAAGTGAGTATTCACTTTAGCACCCAACCTGACTAAGTCGTTGAGCGCAGCTTTTGCCATTGGTGGCGTCACCACCTCGTCGTGATGGCCATGATGCAAAGCAATATCAATCGCTTGATTAGCCGAGCCTAAAATTGCCCGCTCCGCTGTCGGAAAATAGGTCGACAAGGCCAACAAACCAGCCAGTGGTTTGGGGTAATTCAATACCGTTTGATAGGCCACCGCGCCCCCTTGAGAAAAACCGGCAATGATAATTCGGCGGGAGTCGATGCCGGCTTCAACATGCAGATCAATCAACTGCTTGAGCATGTCGGCTGAGGCCAATAGCTGCGGTACATTGAACTCTCGTTGCTCCCCCATACTAATGATGTCGTACCAAGCAGGCATGACATAACCGGCGTTAATGGTCACCGGAATTCGCGGAGCATTGGGAAAGACAAAGCGGATTTTTGCCGATGCTGGCAGTTCTAAGTAAGGTAATGCGGGAACAAAGTCGTCACCACTGGCGCCTAAGCCATGGAGCCAAATCACGACTGCATCAAAGTCATCGGCAGTCTGGCGAACCACACAGTTCAATTCCATCGTTTCGATCCTCCATCAACTAGCTAACACGGCTCAGCGTGTTGCTGTGCTTACCAACAAAAACAGGGCCATCAAGGCCCTGCTTATCAATCGCTGCGCTAGCAATTACTCGATATCGAGTAATTCAACCTCAAACACCAATACTGAATATGGTGGAATCGCAGCTCCAGCGCCACGCTCACCGTAGGCCAGATTTTGTGGAATCGTCAAACGCCACTTAGAACCAACAGTCATCAGCTGCAGGGCTTCAACCCAACCCGGAATAACGCCGGTCACAGGGAAAGAAATTGGCTCACCACGATTCACAGAGCTATCAAATACAGTGCCGTCAATCAAAGAGCCGTGATAGTGAACTTTTACTTTGTCAGCAGCGGTTGGCTTAGCACCTTCGCCAGCGACCAACACTTCGTATTGCAGGCCTGATTCGGTAACTTCAACACCGTCTTTGGCAGCGTTGTCTTTCAGGAATACGTCACCTTCTTGGATCACAGAAGCGTATTTTGCTTGTTCTTGCTCTTGCATGCGCTGTTGAATAACGGCGAATGCGGCGTTGATTTCGTCAGCAGGAACGACAAATTCTTCACCGCGCAGAGAATCTGCTAAACCTTGTTGAACTGCTTCAATATCTACACCATCAAATGCTTGCTGGGCCAATTGATCACCCATTTGACGACCTACGCCGTAGCTGGCTTTTTGCTCGTCAGTTTTGTACTCAGCCATAATGTCTCCGCTGCTGATTTCTTTAAAGCGTGGCATGGTAACAGAGTGCGGCGAAAAAATCGGCTCTGGCACACAACTTTCTCCGCAAAATAGCCTGTTGATTTAGCCCAGCCCTTCGTCAAATAGTCACAGTCGTGCTTTATATTAGAACCGTGTATTGATGACAGTAATCTCCTGTCAACAGAGAAATCTATAGCCTGTTGACCTTTGGTGTATGAATTTTATTCGTTTATTACTGCAAAAACACACAGCAAAGATCAACAGGCTCTAAGGTAACCACATGAAAATAGCCGCTAAGTATATCGCTTGGATATTGTTGTTAAGCGCGCCAATGGTCCATGCCATTGATGTGATTGCTCATCGCGGCGCTTCTGGTTTGCTGCCGGAGCATTCACTGGTTGCGGTCGCCTACGCCCATGCTGCTGGGGCCGACTATATTGAACAGGATGTGGTGATGAGCCGCGATGGTGTTGCTGTGGTGCTTCATGATATTCATTTGGATACCACCACCGATGTCGCCACCAAATATCCAAACCGAGCCAGAGCCAATGGCCGCTTTTACGCCATTGACTTTGATTTAGCCGAACTGAAAACGCTCGAGCTGCACGAGCGAGTCGATCATCAAAGCAAACACCCGGAGTACCCGATGCGGTTTCCGGTCAAGCACCTTGGCCTGCGGATTGCCACCTTCGCCGAACACATTGAGCTGATTCAGGGGCTCAACCATAGCACTGGCCACACAGTTGGTATCTATCCCGAGATCAAAGCGCCGAAGTGGCATCGTGAGCAGGGCCAAGATATTAGCAAGCAGGTGTTAGCGGTGCTTAACCAATATGGTTACAACGCGCGTCATCATAAGGTCTTTGTGCAGTGTTTTGACGCCAATGAACTGCGCCGGATCCGCCACCAACTGGGCAGTAAACTGAAATTAGTGCAGTTGCTTGGCGAAAATAGCTGGCAATTATCGACCACCGATTATGACTGGCTAAAAACCCCCGAAGGCATGGCTGATGTCGCCAGCTACGCCGATGGTATCGGCCCCTGGTGGCCACAATTAGTGGATAATCAACAACAACCCAGCGCGCTGGCAAGCCATGCCAAAGCCCAGCAACTAATCGTTCATCCCTACACTTTTCGCGCCGATCAGTTACCTAGCTGGGCCGAATCCTACCAACAATGGCTCAGGGTATTTATCGCAACGGTGAAAGTTGACGGCCTGTTCACCGATTTTCCGAGGCAAACGGTGCAAATTAGCCAGCAACTAGACGCAGCCAACCCGTGATTATTGCTGCCGTTACAGGTAGACTTGGCTGATAGCAGCAGCTCGCACAGCGCGCTGATCGAACCGCATCACACAGAACACTGAGGAACCGCCAATGCAAGTGGCTCAAGATAAAGTCGTTGTCATTCACTATTCAGTTCATGCCCAAGATACGCTGCTGGATTCGTCATTGGATGGCGAACCATTGCGAATCATTTGCGGCCATCAGCAACTGATTGAAGGACTGGAGGCAGCACTGATTGGCCATGTCGCGGGCGACACATTCAGCGTTGAAGTAGAAGCGGCTAAAGCATATGGCCAGCGCCATGAAAACCTCATGCAAGCGGTACCGCTGGAGATGTTTGGCGATGTTGAAGTGAAGCCGGGTATGCAGTTTCGTGCAACCACTGACGACGGCGAGCAATCGGTCATCGTGCTTGATATCACTGATGATGAAGTGATCGTCGATGGCAACCACCCGCTTGCAGGCATGGATTTGACCTTTGACGTTGAAGTACTCGAAGTTCGCGACGCCACTGCCGAAGAATTAAGTCATGGTCACGTACATAGCCACGGCAGCTGCGGCAATCACAAAGATTCTGATGATTCTGGCTGCTGCGGCAACTGCCACTAAGCTTCCGCAAAGCAAATAGCCCGCTGACAAGGCGGGCTTTTTAGTGCCGATTTATCGCTCCCGCAAAGCATTTTCCCGCGCTCGGGTAATGGGCTTCATCAGATAATCGAGCACCGACTTCTTGCCGGTCATAATATCCACCGATGTCATCATGCCGGTAATAATCGGCAGAGGCTGCTGCTCTTGACCGAGATAACTTTGCTCTGTCTCCACCCGAACGAGATAATAGCTAATGCCTTCTTCATCAACCATGGTATCAGGGCTGACGTGAACGACCTTGCCCGCCAAGCCACCATAAATCGCGAAATCGTACGCAGTGAACTTGACCATGGCATCTAAGCCATTGCGAATAAAGGCAATATCTTCAGGTTTAATTCGCGCCTCGACCAACAGGCGACCGTCCATCGGGACAATTTCGACCAAATTCATGCCCGGCTGAACAACACCACCAACGGTATTAATATTGAGCGTCTGAATGGTGCCGTTGACCGGAGAGCGCACCAAGGTTCGCACCACTTTATCTTGCAATCCGACTCGGCTTTCCTGCAACTGGCGCAGCTCGGCTTCGGTTTTACTCAGCTCTCGCAGCGATTCAGAACGGAATTTCGATGCCAGTTCCTGGCGCTTTTCCAGCGATTCATTCATCGCTTTCTGAGCTTTTGGAATAGCCAAGCGCGCGGCGTCCATATCGCCTTTGAGGTTGTTTTCTTCACGCAGTTTCTGCAAAAACTCGATTTGCGAAACCACGCCCTCTTCGACCAACGGTCGCATTAATGCCACTTCCTGCTGCGACAGCTGATAGCTTAACTTCAGGCTTTCTAACTTCCCTTCTAGCGCCAGCAAGTCACTTTCAGATTGAGCGTACTGTTCGTCCAGCACTTCCAGCGCACTGACCATGCCGTTGAGACGCCCCGCCAACACGACCTTCTCGCGCGCGACCAGCTCTGGTAGTTCGGTTGCCAGCTCGCTCAGATGCTGATCGGTCAGCGGAGTCGCTGCACTGGTACCAAGCGAACCATCGGCAATGACCGCTGCCGAAGCAATCTCATCTTTGAGCCGAGCAATCACCACCCGATTATTGTCATAGGCTTGGTTTTTTTCACGAAAGTTGGCGCGAAACTGGGTATCGTCGAGTCGCAACAAGGGCTCGCCAGCAGTGACCGCTTGCCCTTCGGTAATAAAAATTTCCGCGACAATACCGCCCTCGAGATTCTGAATAACCTGCAGATGCTGAGATGGAATGACTTTGCCGGTACCAACAGCCACCTCATCAATTTCAGCGAGTGCCGCCCAGATAATTGCAACGAACACAAATGCAACAATCGCCCACAGCATTTGCCGCGCACCAGTTGGTGTCGCTAATAACGCAGCGGCAGCACGATCTGGCATCATATCAAGTGATTCGGAACAAACGGGCTGCTTACTCATGATTCTCTATCCACTTGCAGTCGGCCAGAGCGTAACGCTTCTTGCACGGCTTGTTTCGGTCCATCGGCAACAATGCGGCCTTGCTCGATGACGATCAGGCGATCCACTAAAGCCAACATCGAGGCTTTGTGGGTAATCAAAATCAAGGTCTTATCGCTCAGCAGCTGTTGCAGTTTTGCTTTCAATCGCACTTCACTGGTGTTGTCCATTGAAGCGGTCGGCTCATCGAGCACCAATATCGGCGGATCGAGCAACAATGCCCGAGCAAGACTGACCGCTTGGCGTTGGCCGCCCGATAAATTGCTACCGCGCTCGGCGATCCGCATATCGAGTCCTTGCGGATGGCGGGCGGCAAATTCATCCACGCCCGATAATTCAGCGGCGCGCAACACTTGCTCGTCGGAGATCCAAGGTACCCCCAAGGTTAAGTTTTCCCGTAGCGTGCCGTAAAACATGGTGACATCTTGTGGCACCACGCCCATCACATGACGAATATGGTTGGGGCTTAGCTGACGGCTATCGACATCATCCAGCAATAAACTGCCCTGTTGCGGCTCGTACATGGCGGTAATGAGTTTACCCAAGGTCGATTTACCCGAGCCGATACGACCAATAATGCCGACCTTTTCGCCCGCTTTAATGGATAGATTGACGCCAGTTAAGGCCGGATTTTGCTGCTCTGGATAAGCAAAGCTGACATCTTTCAAATCGATATTGCCAGCCAGTGTTTCGCGATAGAGAAAGCGTTTGTCTTCTGGCCGCTCAACGGGCAATGACATAATCTCGTTGAGCATGGTAAAAGCCGAGCGACTTTGATTATATCGTGTGGCCAGCTGAGCAACTTGTGCCATCGGCTGTAACGCCCTGCCTGAGAGCATGACACAAGCAATCAAGCCGCCCATCGACAAGTCACCCACAGTGATTTGATAGACCCCAGCAATAATCAAAAATACCGTGGTCAACTGCACGCATAAGGTGGCGACTCCCGATACCGATGCTGCGTGACGACGGCTTTCCGCGCTCCACTGGGCAATATGGCCATTGGCCTGCTCCCAGCGGTGCTGCATCTGACCTTCGGCGCCAGTCAGTTTGATTGTTTCAAGCCCAGATAAAGCCTCTACTAAGGTGGCATTTTTTAAGCTCGACATCCGGCCCGATTCATCAACGGCCTGCCGCATCGGCTTTTGAATCCAACTGCTGTAACCAATGATCACCAATGCCATGACCAGCGGCACCGCGACCATCCAGCCGCCCAGATAAGCCACAATCAAGAAGAACAGTAAGGTGAAAGGCACATCAATGACCGCAGTAATGGTTGCCGAAGTGACAAAGTCTCGAATTGAATCAAAATCTTGCAAGTGTCTGGCAAAGGCACCAACAGAAGCTGGCCGCTGCGCTAACTTCACCCCCATCACACGCTCTAGGATCCGAGCGGAGATGAGGATTTCGGACTTCTTGCCCGCCACGTCGATAAAATGCGATCGCATCAAACGCAGCACGAAATCGAAGATAAACACCAGACACACGCCGATGGCCAAGACCCACAAGGTATCTACGGCATGATTTGGCACCACCCGATCATAAACATTCATGACAAACAACGGGCTTGCCAAGGCAAACAAGCTAATCAGAAATGAGGCAATTAATACGTCGCGGTAGATCCGCCAATTATCTTTGAGAGTGCCCCAAAACCAATGTTCGGATTGATGTTCAAGTGACTGCGGCGTGCGCTCATCAAACTTAACTTGGGGTTTAACAAACAGTGCGTAGCCGGTGAATAGCTCAGCCAATTCAGTGACCGACATGAGCACTTCACCCTCGCCGCTTTCGAGCATGACCAACGCCGCCTCATCGCCGCTGATCTTGCTCAAAATAGCCGCTTTGCCCTGTTTCAGCATTAAAACGGCCGGGAGTAGCTGCGGTTGAATATCGCCGAGCGCCACCTTCAGTAGGCGGGCCGATAAATTTGCGCGCTTCGCAGCACGGATAAACAGCTCTGGCGTTAACCGATTATCTGGTAGCGGCAAACCGGCAACCAGCTCATCCCGCGCAACAGGATTACCATGCCACTTCGATAAATAAGTCAGCGCATCAAGTAAGGGATCGAGAAATGCTTTTTCCTGATCTTTTATTTTCCAGCCCTGTTGATCTGGGTCTGACATGACTCTTCCTTTGAATAGTTTCACAAGCTGACGACTCGGCGCGGTTGGAATACCAATTAGCAGTTGCCGATGCCCTCAGTTACCGTCATTATGATTTACAAAATGTGAACAGAATGAAAGCTTTGCAGACATGTTTTTTGTGAGCCGCAACACCTCCGGTGATATTGTCGCCATTGCCCGTGAACAAAACGAGCAGTTTTCCGAGGCCATCAGTAGCGACAGCCCAGAGCTACTGACTTTTCTCAAGCAGCACGGTGACGGTGCTGACGTCATCTCTTTGCTACAAAGCTCTGATACACCGTTAATTCGGGTGCTGGAAGACTTGATTCAATTGCTAATCAAGAAAAACATGATTCAATTCACCGAGCTACCAACCGCAGCACAACAAAAACTGCTGGAGCGAAAAGAGATCCGAACACGCCTGAGTGATCTCAGTACCGACAGCACCCTGATCGCTAGCGCGGAAGACGATCCACTGATTTAGCGCTCATCACGATTATTAATGTAGCCTTGGAACCCTTGAATACCGCAACTTTGTAGCGCCGCAAGTTGCGCCTCTTGCTCAACTGCAGTGGCATACACGGGAATATCCAGATTTCGCGCCGTATTCACCACGCCAGCAACTAGGGTCAAGTTTTGTTCATCCACTTGTCGGCATAAGGCGGCTGCCAGTTTCAGATAGTCAGGGCGGATCTCTTTGAGGTATTTCAGATCGGCCGCATCAAACCCAGTACCAACGCCAATATTATCAACACCATAGCGATAGCCCAACGAGCGCAGCACAGCAACAAAACTCTGCACCGCAACATAGTCGCGGCTCATATAAACCTCGGCCAATTCAATCACTAAATTGCTCCGCTCAGCGGTGGGAACTTCCGCCAAAGCCTGCAAAAAATGAGTGTCACGAATCGATGAGAGCGACACATTGACAACCTGAGGCGTATCAAACGGCGCTTGCTGTTGCAGCATGGCCAATACCGCTCGGTCCAAATCACAGCCTAAATCGAATTGCTCGAGCACCGGCACAAAAATAGCGGCATTCAGAGGAGTGCCATTCTCATCTTTAATCCCGGCATAGACTTCCTGATGAAGCGGCGGGCCGTTCAGCTCAGCAACCAGCGGTTGTTTGCGCAGTTGTAGCTCTTGCTGCACGATTCGCTGGCGCAGCAAGCTCACCCATTGCTGACCAGAACGAAGTGGTTGCTCTTCGGTATTGCTGCGCCACAACCAAGGATTTTGTCCTTGTTGCTCAGCATCACGCAAAGCCTGATCGAGACGGGTGAACACATCGGTGACGCTGTCATCTGCGGCCACCGGCACTCCAGCTAAGGCACAGGATGACGGCAGTGGCGCAATCCCCTGCTGGTGAAGCTGATCCATATGATGAGCCACTTTAGCCAGCGGCTCTGACAAGTCTTGTTCGGGCAATACCGGAATCAAAACCGCGAAGTCAGTCTCCGACAGGCGACCAATCATCACTTGTTGGTCAGAAAATACCTGCCGTAGCGATTCGACCGACTGCTGCAGCAAATCTAACCATTGCTTGTAGCCGTAATGCTTGCGGATCTTGTCACGATCATGCAGCGATAAGATCACCACAGCTTGCGGCTGTTGATCCGACATCCGCGATTGTAATTCATTGATCAAATGACGGCGGTTCGCCACTTGAGTTTCAGGATCTTGTTGCAGCCGAGTCTTCATGGTGAGCAATTGGGCGGCATTGGCTTTGAATTGCTCGCTTAAAATCCCCGTCAAATGGTTAAGCGCTTTGACCACTTGGCGCAATTCTCGGGTTCGTGGCAGAGGAATGCGGTAACCAAACTCACGCTGCTCAATGGCATTGACCTGACTTTCAATTTGCGCCAATGGACGTTTAATGACAATTCTCAGTACCAACATCATTAACAAACTGACAAACGCGAATAATGAGCCATAAAAGGTTAGCAAGTGCATACTTAGGCGCCAAAGCTGCGCTTGAACAAAGCCCGGGTGCGCTTCTATTCGAATGGATGCCACTTCAGTCCAGCCATTGGTGATCGGCGCCTCGGCAACGACTGGCGCAATCTCAAATAGATTAGTAAACCAAGCAGGAACGCCTGCTGGTTGTGCTTGATTGTCTTTTCTAAGGATTTCGTCATTGGCGAAGACTGTCACTTCAATGCTGCGAAAAAACGAGCCATCAAAAGCCGCTAACATAGTCGATTCAGCAAACGCACGATCATAAGGCTGTAACACCGGCGCTAAACGCATGCCGAGCGAAGTGAGCGCATTCTCGGTCGACACCTGCTGTTGTAACCTAAGTGATTCGGAGCTGTTTTTAATATTCAACATCAGCACTGCCGACAGTGATACCACAGTCAGTAGTAACAAAAGCAATAACACTTGGCGATATAAGGTCATGGTAAATCCTTTGATTCGGACTGATGTTGAAATTCGGATTGACGTTCACGGAGGTCGCGCCACAGGCTCAGGCGGTTCGATTCTCCGACTAACTTGCCATCGCCTCGTGCCTTGGCGAGCCACAAGTAATCGGCATTAAAACTGTAGATAGGGATTAAATCGCCACGTTCAGTTGCAGGTTTGATGGCGGGATCAATATTGTCTAAAACCAGTGGGATAGCACCACGCTTGCGGTAGTAAGTCAGCACCATATGATGCTGATTATAAGCAACTGCTTTTACATACATCAGCCGCAGCTTACTGGCGTCAAACCCCATTTCTAACAAGGTGTAGTACTTGGCAATGGTGAAGTCTTCACAATCACCAGCCGCTCTGCCAATAAACTCAACAGGGGTTGCCCAGTAGTCTTCTTGCTTCCAGACCACATCATCGTTAGCAAACAAAAAGCCATTGAAGTAGTCATTAACTTGCTTCAATTGGGTCAATTCATCGGCATCAACATGGGCCAGAACAAGCGCCTGCCACTGCCTACCGCGCTCTGCGGCATCGTCACCATAGCGCTGCTGAAGCGCTTGGATCATTTTATTGAAATCAAGCTGAGGGGAGGCCCACAGCAACCACGACAACAAGATCGCGCCGAGCCAGCCCCACCAGGCTCGCATCAGCATAACCTCCAACACGTTGTCGTGGCTGCCATTGGAATTCCTTATTGGCCGTCGTTGGTGATCGCCGTCCGTTTACTGGCGTTCATTTCAACCATGATCCGGCGATTAGCTGCGGCATCATCGGCGTTCTGCTCAGGAGAAACGGCAGGACGTGTTTCACCATAGCCAAGCGCACTGATGCGCTGCTCAGCAACTTGATAACGCTCAATCAGCAGTTGCTTGACGGCATCGGCGCGACGTTCCGATAGCTTTTGGTTATAGGTTGCAGAGCCAACCAGAGAAGTGTGGCCTTCAATGACGATATCTAACTGCGGGTGTTGCGCCATAAATTCGGCGATCTCAGCCACATTGTTGTAAGAGCGAGCGGGCACCGTGGCGTCATCGTGGGCAAACAGAATAGTCACTTGCTTCACGATCGCCTGCTCATAGAAACGGGTACAACCTTGAGCATCAACACTATGGCCAAGCGGCGTATCAGGGCACTTATCGAGGTTGTTATTGACGCCATCACGATCATCGTCGGCGGCCGTCGTTGCGGCACCTTGTTGGCCAAAGAAATAGAGTAAGCCGATGCTAGCAACAAAATCTGTCGAACTCTCATCGAATCCGTACAAGCCCTGCACCTCACCAGTTAATGCCCAATTGTCGGTGAAGTAGTAACGAGCACCTACCCCGATGTGAGCGCCGGCCTGCTCATCACTATCGAAATCTTCATAGTGGGGGCCTGCAAACACATAGTTGTAGTCTTCGTTGAAAAAATACAAGGCATCGAGGGCATACCACCAAGCTGACTCGTCATCACTGATGTCCTCGACATCCAGCTCCGAGTAATCGGCACGAAAACGAAGTTCCCAATGGTCATTGGAGAATGGCTGGATACCAAATTGGCCACCGAACATCGGGCCTCGTTGCAGCGATGCGCCAGACTCATGCTGATGGGCAGAATCCATCTCAGCATGGCCTATCTGGCCACCGACGTAATAACGATAACCTTCGTCAGCTTGAACAGATGTAGAATTTAAAACAGCCGAAATCGACAAGGCCACAATACTTAGTAGCTTGGCGGGTTTGCTCATGTTGTGTCAGTCCTTTATTTTTTTGTTAGCGCAATGATTGATTGAGGCTACCAATCACTTCCAAGACTCGGGCTTTCGCTTGCTCATACTCGGTTTGGGCATCAACAAATTGATTGCGAGCACCGAACAATTCGTTTTCTGAATCGAGCAGGTCCAGCAGAGTTCTTTTGCCGAGATTAAACTCTTTTTTATAGGCATCACGGGTCTTTTCTGATGCCGTGACGTAGCGTTGCAAGAAGACTTGTTGCTTACCAAGCATTTCATATGCTGCCCAGGCTAAGCTAACTCGCTGGTTCGCTTCGCGGTGCGCATTCATGTTGATTGCCCGTGCTTGCTCAACGACATAGGCCGATGCTTTTTGGTTGGCCTTATCGGAGCCGCCGCGGAACAGGTTCCAGCGAACTTGCAGCATGGCGCCGTAGTTGGTGTCTGAACCATCCGTGCCTTCGAGTTCATCGCCGTAATCGCCAAATAACACTAAATCGAGCTCAGGATAATTACTTGATTTACTATATTGGTAACGACTTTCAGCTTCTTCGATATCGGCCTTTGCCGCTAGCAACACCGGGTTGTGCTTGCCTACCAAAGCTTGTGCCTCGGCCTTATTCTGTGGCAGCCAGCTTTCTTTAAAGCTAAAAGGCTGTAAATCCTGCTTGGCGCTCTCGCCAATAATCTGAATATAAGCGGATTCGGCATCGAGCAAATTATTCTGCGCCGCGATGACATTCGATTCTGCATTATTCAGGCGACTTTCGATTTGAGATTTGTCGGCAATCGTTCCAACACCACGATCAACGCGACTACTGATTTGCTTGTAGATGCGCTTGTGATTGTCGAGGTTTTCTAATGCCAGCTGATATTGAGTGCGATAGCGTTGCACATCTAAATAGACGCGAGTAGCAGCCAACGCAATGGACTCTGACATAGCACTTAACTCGTGCTCTCGCGCTAGGGTAAATGCTTCGGTTCTATCAATATCATTGCGCGTTGCAAAGCCATCGAACAACATTTGCCGCGCTTCAAAACCAACTCGGCCGTTATTCCAAGTTTCATCATCGGTGCCATTAGCCCGAGTCGACGGGTTGTCAACGACTTGGAATCCCCAATCTGCGGTTACATCAACTGACGGCAAATAACCACCCTCGGCCTGACGAACCGTTTGTTCACCTTCTCGAACTTTGCGCTCGCTTTGAACAATTTGCGGATGGGTCTCAACCGCAAGACGCACTGCTTGTGGCAAAGTCTGCGCCACCACTGTTTGGCTCAAAGCTGCGATTAGCAGCGTACCCACCGCGCTACAACGGGCAAGTTTCATTGAAAACTCCCAAATTCCCAAAAAGTTAACTTACAGATCTAGGTCTACTTTAATTTCTTCTGGCGCTTTGATTTCGCCTTGCGGCGAACCATCGCCGCTGTTACCAACCTGATTGCCATCTCCGCCAGGCAGTAAATCGTCCAACTCGTTGGGCTGCTCAAGCAATTCATTAAATAGTGATGCCCGAACCTGTGGCTCAACGCCGGTTTGCCCAACAATAGTCACCGTGACTTCGGCAGAATGCTCATTACCATTGCCATCGGTGATGGTATAGGTGAAGGTATCCGTTGCTGTTTCGCCAGCATCAAGATCATCAAACGCATCAGCCGGATCATAGCTAACTTTTCCTGTCGCCGGATCAAACGACACATTACCTTTGGTCGCGCCGCTGCTACTTGTCGCTGCAACCGAAACAATCGCAAGATTATCGCCATCGGGATCGGTGTCGTTGGCAAGAAGCGTATCCGAAGCAATGGTTAGTACATCATTTTCGCCAGTGATTAGATCGCCTTTGTAAACATCAGCCTCAAAGCTCTGCAAATAGTAGTCCGAAGAATCAGAGCCATCATTAAGGAGACGGTTTGAATAATCCACGGCTTCAAATCTGACTTCATCAAACAAAATACCATTTGTGTTAATAGTCTCAGAGCCATAGTGTTTATTACTTGAAAACGTATCTTCGGCAACGACTTTACCATCGCGCAAAGCAATCCATTTACCCGTTTCCACATAGTTTTGGCTGTTGTCTTGAGGATACAGGTTGGTATACCTGAAGCTGGCTTCAGTTGTTAATCCATCTAGCTTGATGACTATCGCCTCAGATGTGCCAGCCTCACTGCTATCTGCATAGTTTGAGCTTCGATGTTGCAGCTGGCCTTCATTGCCACTTTCCCCATAAGTATCACCCTCAGTTTGAACCCCAAGTGAAGCGCCACTGAAATATGCTGTTGCAGAGACTCCTTCGATACCAGATTCAACACTGACAATCCCTTCTCGAACAGCAGCTTTCCAACTTGTTGCGGTCGACCATCCTAAAGCAACCGTCTCCACTACTGCATCAGTGTCGGCATTCGCAGTTGGTGCAGATCCTGAAACCAATTGCACCGTTGCAGAATCACTCCCCTCGGCTGATTCGTTACCCGCTTGATCGGTGACGGTCGCGACCACTTCAATGGTCTCGCCATCGGCAGGCGCAGCGTATTCAAAGTCAATTGAGCCCGCATCAATCTGGGTTTGGCTCAAGACAATTGGCGTCTGACCGGTGACGTTTAAGGTATCACCAGCGACGGCTTCGGCTGGCAGGGTCACCGTCACTCCGACGGTGCCGTTGAGTTCGCTATTACTGATAGTGCCATCGTTATTGGTGTCTTCTGTGATGGTCACGGTTGGCGCACCGGTCGCGGTGGTATCGCCAATCACGGCTGAGTCACTACCCTCAGCCGATTCGTTACCCGCTTGATCGGTAACCGTCGCCACCACTTCAATGGTCTCGCCATCGGCAGGCGCAGCGTATTCAAAGTCAATTGAGCCCGCATCAATCTGGGTTTGGCTCAAGACAATTGGCGTCTGACCGGTGACGTTTAAGGTATCACCAGCGACGGCTTCGGCTGGCAGGGTCACCGTCACTCCGACGGTGCCGTTGAGTTCGCTATTACTGATAGTGCCATCGTTATTGGTGTCTTCTGTGATGGTCACGGTTGGCGCACCGGTCGCAGTGGTATCGCCAATCACGGCTGAGTCACTACCCTCAGCCGATTCGTTACCCGCTTGATCGGTAACCGTCGCCACCACTTCAATGGTTTCGCCATCGGCAGGCGCAGCGTATTCAAAATCAATCGAGCCTGCATCAATTTGGGTTTGGCTCAAGACAATTGGCGTCTGACCGGTGACGTTTAAAGTATCTCCGACAACGGCCCCGCTTGGTAGCGAGACGGTCACACCGACAGTACCGTTTAGCTCGCTATTACTGATAGTGCCATCGTTATTGGTATCTTCCGTGATGGTCACGGTTGGCGCAACGGTCGCAGTGGTATCGCCAATCACGGCTGAGTCACTACCCTCAGCCGATTCGTTACCGGCTTGATCGGTAACCGTCGCCACCACTTCAATGGTTTCGCCATCGGCAGGCGCAGCGTATTCAAAATCAATCGAGCCGGCATCAATCTGGGTTTGGCTTAAGACGATTGGCGTCTGACCGGTGACGTTTAAAGTATCACCGGCAACG
The DNA here is from genome assembly GCF_014773395.1 of Neiella litorisoli. Taxonomy (GTDB): domain Bacteria; phylum Pseudomonadota; class Gammaproteobacteria; order Enterobacterales; family Neiellaceae; genus Neiella; species Neiella litorisoli. The sequence continues at coordinate 34,183 of NZ_JACXAF010000020.1, forward strand.
GCCCCGCTTGGTAGCGAGACGGTCACACCGACAGTACCGTTTAACTCGGTGTTGCTGATGGTGCCATCGTTATTGGCGTCTTCAGTGATGGTGACTGTTGGTGCACCAGTGGCGGTGGTATCACCAATGACCGCTGAATCACTGCCCTCAGCTGATTCGTTACCCGCTTGATCGGTAATGGTTGCCACCACTTCAATGGTCTCGCCATCGGCTGGCGCGGCATATTCAAAATCAATCGAGCCTGCATCAATTTGGGTTTGCGACAGCACGATTGGCGTCTGACCGGTGACGTTTAAGGTATCGCCGGCAACGGCCTCAGCTGGCAGTGCCACGGTGACACCGACAGTACCGTTTAACTCGGCGTTGCTGATGGTGCCATCGTTATTGGTGTCTTCGGTGATGGTCACGGTTGGCGCACCCGTTGCGGTGGTATCGCCAATCACGGCTGAATCACTGCCCTCGGCTGATTCATTACCGACTTGATCGGTAATGGTCGCGACCACTTCAATGCTCTCGCCATCGGCAGGCGCGGCGTATTCAAAATCAATCGAGCCCGCATCGATCTGAGCTTGGCTCAAAATAATCGCATCTTGACCGGTGACGTTTAAGGTATCACCGGCAACGGCCCCGCTTGGTAGAGCTACCGTCACACCGACAGTACCGTTTAACTCCGCATTGCTAATGGTGCCGTCGTTATTGGTGTCTTCCGTGATGGTGACTGTTGGCGCACCAGTGGCAGTGGTATCGCCAATCACCGCTGAATCAATGCCCTCAGCTGATTCATTACCGGCTTGATCGGTAATGGTTGCCACCACTTCAATGGTTTCGCCATCGGCTGGCGCGGCGTATTCAAAATCAATCGAGCCGGCATCAATTTGGGTCTGGCTTAAGACAATTGGCGTCTGACCGGTGACGTTTAAGGTATCACCTGCAACAGCTTCAGCTGGCAGGGTCACCGTCACTCCGACAGTACCGTTTAATTCGGCATTGCTGATGGTACCATCGTTGTTGGTGTCTTCGGTGATGGTCACGGTTGGCGCACCGGTCGCTGTGGTATCACCAATCACGGCAGAGTCCGAGCCCTCAGCCGATTCATTCCCGGCTTGGTCGGTAACAGTCGCCACCACTTCAATGGTCTCGCCATCGGCTGGAGCGGCATATTCAAAATCAATCGAGCCGGCATCAATTTGGGTTTGCGACAGCACGATTGGCGTCTGACCGGTGACGTTTAAAGTATCGCCGGCAACGGCATCGCTTGGTAGAGTCACCGTCACTCCGACGGTACCGTTTAGCTCGCTATTACTGATGGTGCCATCGTTGTTGGTGTCTTCTGTGATGGTCACGGTTGGCGCACCGGTCGCAGTGGTATCGCCAATCACGGCAGAGTCAGAGCCCTCGGCTGATTCGTTACCCGCTTGGTCGGTAACAGTTGCCACCACTTCAATGGTTTCGCCATCCGCTGGGGCAGCGTATTCAAAGTCGATGGAGCCCGCATCAATTTGGGTTTGGCTCAAGACAATTGGATCTTGACCGGTCACATTCAGGGTGTCGCCCGCAACCGCATCACCTGGCAGCGCGACGGTGACACCGACAGTACCATTGAGCTCGGTATTGCTGATGGTGCCATCGTTATTGGTGTCTTCAGTGATCGTGACTGTTGGCGCACGTGTCGCAGTGGTATCTCCAATCACGGCTGCATCACTGCCCTCCGCTGATTCGTTACCCGCTTGGTCGGTGACGGTCGCGACTACTTCAATGGTCTCGCCATCGGCTGGCGCGGCGTATTCAAAATCAATCGAGCCAGCATCAATCTGAGTCTGGCTCAAAACAATCGCATTTTGGCCGGTGACATTGAGGGTATCGCCCGCAACCGCGTCACTTGGCAGCGAGACGGTCACACCGACAGTACCGTTTAACTCGGTGTTGCTAATGGTGCCGTCATTGTTGGTGTCTTCAGTGATAGTCACGGTTGGCGCGCTTGGTGGCGTGGTATCCGCCGGCGGCTCACCATCATCCAATGCCATTTGCGCAGCATCCGAGCCCTCGGCCGATTCGTTACCCGCTTGATCGGTGACGGTCGCCACCACTTCAATGGTCTCGCCATCGGCAGGCGCGGCGTATTCAAAATCAATCGAGCCCGCATCGATCTGAGCTTGGCTCAAAACAATCGCATCTTGGCCGGTAACATTGAGGGTGTCACCCGCAACCGCATCACCCGGCAGCGCGACGGTGACACCGACGGTGCCGTTGAGTTCGCTGCTGCTGATGGTGCCATCATTGTTGGTGTCTTCTGTGATAGTCACGGTTGGCGCGCTTGGTGGCGTGGTATCCACTGGCGGCTCACCATCATCCAATGCCATTTGTGCAGAATCTGAGCCCTCGGCCGATTCGTTACCGGCTTGATCGGTAATAGTCGCCACCACTTCAATGGTTTCGCCATCCGCTGGGGCGGCGTATTCAAAATCAATCGAGCCTGTATCAATTTGGGTTTGCGACAGCACAATTGGATCTTGACCCGTGACGTTTAAGGTATCGCCGGCAACGGCATCGCCTGGTAGAGCTACCGTCACATCGACAGAGCCATTGAGCTCAGTATTGCTAATGGTGCCATCGTTATTGGCGTCTTCAGTGATGGTCACGGTTGGTGCACCCGTTGCGGTGGTATCACCAATCACGGCAGAGTCCGAGCCCTCGGCCGATTTGTTACCGGCTTGATCGGTAATAGTCGCGACCACTTCAATGGTTTCGCCATCGGCAGGCGCGGCGTATTCAAAATCAATCGAGCCCGCATCAATTTGGGTTTGGCTTAAGACGATTGGATCTTGACCGGTCACATTCAGGGTGTCACCCGCAACCGCATCACTTGGCAATGCTACCGTCACACCCACAGTACCGTTTAACTCGGCGTTGCTGATGGTGCCATCGTTGTTGGTATCTTCAGTGATGGTCACGGTTGGCGCACCGGTCGCAGTGGTATCGCCAATCACAGCAGAGTCCGAGCCCTCGACCGATTCGTTACCGGCTTGGTCGGTAACAGTTGCCACCACTTCAATGGTCTCGCCATCGGCAGGCGCGGCGTATTCAAAGTCAATTGAGCCCGCATCAATCTGGGTCTGGCTTAAGACTATTGGAGCTTGACCGGTCACATTGAGGGTATCACCCGCAACCGCGTCACCCGGCAGCGCGACGGTGACACCGACGGTGCCGTTGAGTTCGCTGCTGCTGATGGTACCATCATTGTTGGTGTCTTCAGTGATGGTAACTGTTGGTGCGCCCGTCGCAGTGGTATCACCAATGACCGCGGAATCACTACCTTCGGCTGATTCGTTACCCGCTTGATCGGTAACCGTCGCAACCACTTCAATGGTTTCGCCATCGGCTGGCGCGGCGTATTCAAAGTCAATGGAGCCCGCATCAATCTGGGTTTGGCTTAAGACAATTGGATCTTGACCGGTCACATTCAGGGTGTCGCCCGCAACCGCATCACCTGGCAGCGCGACGGTGACACCGACAGTACCATTGAGCTCGGTATTGCTGATGGTACCGTCATTGTTGGTGTCTTCGGTGATGGTCACGGTTGGCGCACCGGTCGCAGTGGTATCGCCAATGACCGCTGAATCACTGCCCTCCGCTGATTCGTTACCCGCTTGGTCGGTGACGGTCGCGACTACTTCAATGGTCTCGCCATCGGCTGGGGCGGCATATTCAAAATCAATCGAGCCAGCATCGATCTGAGCTTGGCTCAAAACAATCGCATCTTGGCCGGTGACATTGAGGGTGTCACCCGCAACGGCATCACCTGATAGCGCAACAGTCACGCCGACGGTACCGTTTAATTCGGCATTGCTAATCGTGCCATCGTTATTGGTGTCTTCAGTGATGGTGACCGTTGGCGCGCTTGGTGGCGTGGTATCCACCGGCGGCTCACCATCATCCAATGCCATTTGCGCAGAATCAGAGCCCTCGGCCGATTCGTTACCGGCTTGGTCGGTAATAGTCGCCCCCACTTCAATGGTTTCGCCATCGGCAGGCGCAGCGTATTCAAAATCAATCGAGCCCGCATCAATTTGAGTTTGGCTTAAGACGATTGGCGTTTGCCCGGTGACGTTTAAGGTATCACCGGCCACAGCGTCCCCCGGTAGCGCAACAGTCACACCGACAGTACCGTTTAATTCGGCATTGCTAATCGTGCCATCGTTGTTGGTATCTTCAGTGATGGTCACTGTTGGCGCACTTGGTGGCGTGGTATCCACTGGCGGCTCACCATCATCCAATGCCAATTGTGCAGAGTCCGAACCCTCGGCCGAGTCATTGGCCGAGCGCTCAGTGACAGTTACCGATGCAGAGACACTAATGGTTTCTCCATTTGCCGGCACCGGAAATTCGAATTCAACAATGCCTGCATCAATTTGCGCTTGTGTCAAAACGATGGGATCTTGATCGGTGACGTTCAGTACATCGCCCGCCAGAGCATTGCCCGGTAATTCAACACGGACGCCTACGGTGCCAGACAATTCACTGCTATCAATTTGGCCATCGTCATTGATGTCTTCGGTAATAGTCACCACCGGCGCATCAATGGTCGGGATCAGTTCGAAGCCAGTTGTATCGGTTGCAGTATTGCCTTGCCCATCAACGCCTGAAATGGTCGCGGTATAGGTACCATCTGCCAATTCAGCATCATCTGGCACAGTAAATTGCCAGCTACCATCGGCATTTGGCGTGACACTGAAGATCTGGCCGTTAATGTCTAGGGTTAAATCGCCACTCGTGTTGGCACTAGTGCCACTTAGCGTCGGCGTAGAGTCATCGCCGCTGACCGGTTCAATTGTCACCACAGGCAATAGATCGTAGGTCGCAGCGGCACTATCACTTGCAGGGGTGCCATCGGCGCCTTGTCCAGTCACTGTTGCGGTGAGTTCACCTTCGGCTAAGTCCGCAATGCCACTGACTGCTAACGAAAACGTACCGTCGGCCGCAACAATGCCATCAGCCGATAAGGTTGCGCCGGTTGCATCAGTGATCAGTAGTGTCACGGTGCTGCCTACTGCAATATCGGTGACCGAACCTGCAACAACTAAAGTTGCATCATCATCACCACCTGCTCCGTCTTGGTTAACGTAAGTTAAATCGGCGTCAGTTATCGTTAGCGTTGGTGCTTCGTCTTCAACGATTAAGCCATTATCGAAACTCAACGCTTGCACCGTTACTGGTGGGTCAATCGAAGTGTCCAAACCTCTGTTTACATCTTGTTCTTGAGCAGTACGGTCAACATTGGCAGGAGCATTCAAACCACCACCAGCATTCACACCGGCAGCAGCAGCTGGTAAATCGGCAGTCGGATCGGCACCATCAAGCAGTGCTTGTTGAATGGCTTCAATATCATCAAGGCCATCGTTTTGCTCGGCGATTAAATTGGATAAATCGGAAGGTTGGCCGTCATCGGCAGTTTGTAGCGAAGCGTCAGAGTCAGTCGAGGGCGGAACAATCGCATTGATCGGCTGTAATACGGGCCCAACTAGGGATGTTACTTGGCCATCTGCCGATTGAACTTCGACCGATGCTCCTTTCGCAATCAGTAACACTGCATCTGCGGGAATTGGCTGCCCTGCGACAAGCGCGACCTCTTCACCACTGGCCAGCTGAACACTGACATCACCTTGAATTTTGTTAACAACGAGAGACTGTTGCGATTCGTTTGCCGATAGATACTCGTTCACTTCACTATCTCCTGACTTCAACCACTCAAACAACGACTACTGGCACAGGCACGCCCTACAGCAGACTTGGAATGAGCCCAATGTATCGACTTTACTGCATTCGGGGAGCAAAGTTAAAAGAATCTTGTCACAAGTCATTTACACTTGTGATCAATGTTTCATCAATGATTCGCTACTGGTGCTGAAATACCATGGTCATCAGGGGCGGGCATGGGACTGAAAGAAATGACTGAGCTGCTCTTGCAATACGTTGAGGCGGACCGGTTTTTCAATGAAGCCGTTCATTCCTGCTTGTTCAACCTGACTACCACGATCGCCATAACTGCAGCCGGTTAATGCCAAAATAGGCACCGCCAGTCCGCGCTCCCGCAGCCGACGGCTAACTTCTTCGCCATTCATGTCGGGCATTTCCAAGTCCATCAACACTAAATCGACATCATCGAGGTGCTCACACGACAAGGCTTGAATACCGCTCTCAACAACACTGGTCTGAAACCCGAGATTGACCAACATCAACTGCGTGATCATCTGGCTTGACTCACAATCGTCAACCAACAACACATGAGGCGCACTATTGGTTTCAGCTGTTGCCGTTTGGGTCGACTCCACTTCAATACGTTGCGCTCGGCTCGACACTTGCTGGATCTGCTGACTGAGTTGCCGGTCTTGATATTTGCGCAAGGAAATATTTTTGGCGGTACCGCGATACCCAAGAAAGACACCTTGTTCCGAGAAGAACGCTTCGCCGTTGATTCGAACCCACAAAGGACTGCGTTTTGGTAAAGCGAGTTCAAATTCGAAATCACTAATCGGCTGACGTTCCTGAAACGTGCGGGTTACAGCAAACCATTTATTGAGCTTTTGACTTTCCGCTTCAGTACGCACTTCCATGATGGTGCGGCCAAACAAATTCTTGCCTAAGTCAGGTAATTCATCGCCCTGTAACTTGGAGGTATATGAGAATCGAAACGCCGCATCGACCTCCCAAAACCAATCTGATGATGAGCGAGCAAAAGAAGACAGACGTTTTTGCGATTCCCTTAACTCAGCCGTTCGTTTGGCAACGACATCGCGAAGCTTTAAATCAAATTCTAAATTCTGCAACCGTTGTTCGACCATGGGTTTCAAGCGTCGAATCGATTCGCGTTGATGAGGACTAAAGACCTTTTCCTGCTGATGCAGCAGCACCACTAGGCAATTCCCCGTTTGGCTTTCGAGGCCAAACAATAATGCCGAGCCAGCAAGGTTGGTAATGGCCGGTTCTTGTTCTGAGAATTCTGCCACTTGTAAAGGGCGGAACAAGGCGGTCACTTCGCCACCCGCTACCCGTTCGAACAGATCACCAGTTCGCCACACCGAAGTGGCCAACAAATTGTTTGAAGCATAACTCGGCACCCACAATGAAGCGCCATGCTTGGCTCGCTCAAGCACGACGGTTTCCTGATGGCCGACAATGACTTGCAACCCTTGAATTAAACTTTCGATGACTTCCAGTCGACTCTGAGCGGAGCCGATAATTTGAATGATATCGAGCAACACCGCCGCATCCATTTCGCGCTGTTGCACTTGCTCGTTGTTGCGCAGCAAATCCAACAGTTTTTCTTGTAATCGCTCATTATCGATATCAGAAAACATAGCTAATCTCCCGCGGTGTAAAACACCAAGGCTGCAATCATCAGGTTGCCATGAATATTCTTAGACTCAAGCAAAGGGCCCTGCTCGCCATAGGTAAATAAAGTGATAAATGGCGTGTCACTGCCAAGCTCACCAGCCATCGAACGGTGAACCTCGTCTAAATCACTTGCCACCACCTGCTTACAGCAGGCGCAATAAACCACCAACGCACCAGCGGCCTGGCCGCCCAAGCGCCCTTCTGGCGTCATTTGCTTGGCGCTGGCCAGCACTCGTTTGCTGCGCCCGCGCAAACTTTGCTCGGTGCCTCGCATCAAGTAAATCGGTTCACCCGTGCTAAACGTTGCCAGGAACTCAATGCTTTGATCAATCACTTGAACAGGCAACGCCAGCGAGAACACGGGCATATTTTGATGCTCACCAATCACTCGACCCACGGGAATTTGAGTCCAGCACTGCTGTTCGATGGCTTGTTGAATCGGCAAGCCAACGGCATGTTGATAAACTTGCAGGGCCGGTCGCCCGTCAATTTCCTGAACGAGCCGGCCTTCGGCTTTGGTCACCGTGCCAAGCGGTTTTTCCATCGCGCAGCCAGAATGGAACGAATAGCCAATTCGGCCCGACGGGAACAATACTGCCAATGCCAGCCCTGCCGATGAGCTTTGGCTGGCGCCAAACACGCTAAATGCGCCATTGCCCAAGTTGGGCGCCGCCGCGCCACCGATTACCGGCACCGATCCGCCAAGCTCTTGCTCTAACGCGGCTAAGATCTGTTCTTCATGTCCCGGCGTCGAGTGCATCCAAATTAGCGCAGGTAGCTCTCCGCAACGATTTGCGGCATTCAATGCATCATCCAATGCCTGTTTCGCCACTTGTTCGGGATCGCTGTTGGTAAAAGTTTGCAGTGCCACACCGTAGCTACCGTTGGGGTCATTTAACAGCCATGCGGCAAAGCTCGCACCAGATTCAGCCACACAGTGACCTTGATCAGACAGTACGCCACCAAAACTACTGCAACCAACAATCGTCGCTTCCGGGTAGTGCTGCTGCAGCAGCTCCGCGCAGCGATTAAAATGCTCTGCAGGCGAGCCGGCAATCACGATAAAATCGGCTGCTTCGTCAGCGAGTAAGGTCACCACTTCTGTCACTGCCAAATGAGCCACTGAGAGGGCGCTTTGAGCGGTCTTAATATGCATGCGATTCCGTTGCATTACAGTCAATTCCATTAATTCAATAAACTTCTGAGGACAATAAGAGTATTGCGATAAAGGCGCTGCAAGGGAGCCAAATCAACGGCACTGTGGGGACAGTCTTTTAGTTGTTGATCCAGCATACTGGCTTGCTGTGCGAGAGCGTCAGCACCAATCGCAGCGGCACTGCTCTTGAGGGTATGGCAATAATGTTGAATTTGTTCGGTCTGAATGTGCTCGAGTAGCTCAATGGCAGCCTCGCCTTCGCGGACGAATGTCGCGATCACTACCGGCAGCATATCGGCACCGACTTGCAGTTTGAGGTGTTCGATGGTGGTTCTGTTCAGCAATTGCGGTTGCGCATCCATTGCAGCAATTTAATCCTCGTCATAGCTAACCTGCCAGATACTACCGCGATTTTTCGGGTGAAGGGAGGCTTAACACAACGTAAACACCACAATCTTGAAAAAAAATTGGCTTTAGAGCATTGGTTGTATCAATCCGTACCAGTTAGTTCTTGAAAATTCATCAACGGAACCACATGTTACAAGCTGAGACACATTACCCACATAGTGAATAGATTCCATGCAAGCTGCCAATATCGTTGATATTAACGTCCAGAACTTCCAACAAGTTATTTTAGAGGGCTCCCAGCAACAGCCTGTTGTGATCGAATTCTGGGCTGAAGGCCATGAACCTTGCGTTGAAGTCGCAGCCAGTCTTCACAAAATTGCCTTGGAATATGCCGATCATTTTACCCTAGCCCGGATCAACTGCGCGGTAGAGCAACAAATTGCCATGCAGTTTGGGGTTCAAGCGTTGCCCACCGTTGCGGTATTTAAAGATGGTCAGGGCGTTGATGGCTTAGTCGGGCCACAACCCGAAGCGGCGCTGCGTGAAATGATTGAAAAATTCCTGCCCAAGGAACACGAAACCCTATTGGGTCAGGCTCGCCAATTGCTTGGCATGGGTCAATTCAACGAAGCCTTACCACTGCTTGCCAGAGCGCATGAGCTGGCACCTGAAATTGCCGAAATCAAATTGGCGCTTGCCGATGCAAGTATTCAGGCAGGGCGTCTCGACTTAGCCTCTGACTTGCTCAACAGCATTGGCTTGGCTGATCAAAACAGTGATTACCAAGCATTGTGCTCTGCGCTAGAGATCAAGCAGCAAGCAGCCGACTCTCCGGAAATCCGCACCTTGTTTGAACAGGTCGAGCAGCAGCCCGATAACCACGAACTCAAGCTACAGCTGGCGGCTCAACTGAACGAAGTGGGTCGAGCGGAAGAAGGCTTGGAGCTTCTATTTAATGTCCTGAAAAAGGATTTAAACGCGCTTGATGGTGCTCTGAAAAAGGGCTTTATGGATTTGTTGGCAGCGCAACCTGCCGGCGACGCCAGCGCCGCTAGCTATCGGCGCAAACTCTACAGCTTGTTGTATTAAGCCTACTCATTAGCCGTAGAGCTTCCAAATCAGGTTGCCAGCAAGTAGCCACAAGAACACCGAGAATGCCCGTCGCATGGTTTGCGGCGGCAATTTCGCCACCAAAGTGGCGCCAATGCGGCTAAACACTGAACTCGTCAGCACAATGCCAAGAAACGCCCAAATATGAACATAACCAATGGTCGCTTCGGGCAATTGCTCGACCTGATGTCCAGCGAGCATGTAGCTGGTCGCGCCAGTTAACGCCAATGGTGCCGCACAAAATGCTGCGGTGCCAATGGCATAGCGAATCGCCATACGTTTAGACTTCAAAAACGGCACCATAAATAAGGCGCCGCCAATGCCTAAGATCGCCGACAAAAAACCCATCACACTGCAAGCCAACTTCCAGCGCCAATTAGCGACCCGAAACTTTTCTTGCTTGGGCTCCTTGCTAAACCACATATACACCGACATGAGCACTAAGAAGCCCATGAAAATGTTACTCAGTAACTGGCCGGATAATTGGTAGGCCACTGTCACCCCAATCACTGAGCCAAGCATCAAGAACAACACCAACGCGCGAACGGTTGGCCAATGAACGTGGTGCTGCTTGTGATGGGCATAGGCTGAATTAAGGCTAGTCACCACAATGGTGGCAAGAGAAGTGGCCAAAGCCATGTGCATCGCCACACTAATATCGATGCCTTGGTGGCTAAACGCCCACATCAGCACCGGCACAATGATCAATCCCCCACCGATCCCAAATAGCCCAGCAAGAAATCCAGCGACACAGCCCAGCCCCAAATACAGAGGAAAATCCATTGCGATTCAGCTTTTATCGACCAACACAAATGCAAGTATAACGGTCGTATGCGGCACTGTAACCTTGAGTAACTCCAGTCATTGTCAAGCGCCGCCAGAAAAACAATGTCGGACCATTGGAAATGTCTCTTGACACATACCCTGTGGTTCGCCATAGTGTCCCCATTCAGCGGACTGAAATACGTCGGTCCAGCAAGAGGATTACAAACGAATGGTATTTTCTCGTCTGACTCTACTACTTCTTCTCGCTCTCTTAACTGAGAAGCGCGGGTAGGTCGTGTCAGAGTAAACCTCAACAAACACACATAAAACCCGCGCACTAAGCGCGGGTTTTTTCGTTTTTGGCTCAATAGCTTTTTATAACGACGCCGCAGGTACGGCGAGCGTCACCAACTGGGAGATCACGTCATGAGTGACCAGGTCATTATCTTCGATACCACATTGCGCGATGGCGAGCAGGCCTTGTCTGCAAGTCTGACAGTAAAAGAAAAATTACAGATTGCGCTGGCTCTCGAACGACTGGGTGTGGACGTGATGGAAGTTGGCTTCCCAGTTTCATCACCAGGTGATTTTGAGTCGGTGCAAACCATTGCACGCAATATCAAGAACTCGACCGTGTGTGGCTTGGCCCGTGCCGTCGACAAAGATATTGATGCCGCTGGCGAAGCGTTAAAAGTCTCAGATAACTTCCGTATTCACACCTTCATCTCCACTTCCGACATTCACGTTCAAAGTAAGCTGCGCCGTAGTTTTGATGATGTCTTGGCGATGGGCGTCAATGCGGTGAAGCGCGCCCGCAATTACACCGACAACGTGGAGTTCTCGTGTGAGGATGCCGGTCGCACGCCAATCGACAACTTATGTCGTATGGTCGAAGCCGCGATTGCCGCGGGCGCAACCACCATCAATATTCCCGACACCGTCGGTTACACTATTCCAAGCCAGTTCGGTGGCATTATCCAAACCTTGTTCAATCGAGTGCCCAACATCGACAAAGCAATTATCTCGGTGCACTGCCACGATGACTTAGGCTTGTCAGTAGCCAACTCCATCAGCGCAGTACAAATGGGTGCTCGTCAGATTGAATGTACCGTCAATGGGATTGGCGAGCGTGCAGGTAACTGTTCTTTGGAAGAAGTGGCGATGATCATCAGCACTCGCCAAGATTTGTTGGGTGTTGGCACTAACATAAACCACAAAGAGATTGCCCGCACCAGCCAGCTGGTCAGCACTTTGTGCAACATGCCGGTCCAGCCAAACAAGGCCATTGTCGGCTCCAACGCCTTCTCACATTCTTCAGGAATTCACCAAGATGGCGTCCTGAAGTCGAAAAACACTTATGAGATCATTACCCCAGAGAGCATTGGTTTAAGCCAAAATGTGCTGAACCTGACATCACGCTCGGGCCGCCACGTGATTAAGCATCGCATGGAGACCATGGGCTACAACGAAGCCGACTACAACTTGGATGAGCTGTATGCCAGCTTCTTGGAATTGGCTGATAAGAAAGGCCAAGTATTCGACTACGACTTAGAAGCCTTGTTGTTCTTCAACAGAATGCATGAAGAAGACGAGTTCTACTGTCTGGACTATTTGAGCGTGCAGTCAGGCTCTTCGGTCATGTCCACCGCCAGCGTCAAGTTAAACTGTGGTGGCGAAATGCGTATTGAAGCAGCCACTGGTAACGGTCCGGTTGACGCGGTTTATCAAGCCATCAATCGCATCACCAACTTGGATATCGAAGTCGTCGATTACCACATCAGCTCGAAAGGCAAAGGCAAAGACGCTTTGGGCCAAGTTGACATCGTCGCTATCTACAACGGCCGCCGCTTCCACGGCATGGGCCTTGCAACGGACATCGTTGAATCATCAGCGCTGGCGTTAATCCATGTAATGAATCACGTGCAGCGCGCAGATGCCGTCGCCGAACAAAAATTGAAGTTAAAGGAAGAGAAAGAAACCGTATGAGCCAGTACAACATTGCCGTCCTCGCGGGCGATGGAATCGGACCGGAAGTCATGGCAGAAGCACTGAAAGTGCTGGATGTCGCGCAACAAAAGTTCGGCTTTACTTTGAATTACGATGCCCATGATGTCGGTGGCGCAGCCATCGACAACCATGGTGTGCCGCTACCAGACTCAACCATGGCGGCTTGCCAGAAGTCTGACGCCATTTTGTTTGGCTCCGTCGGCGGGCCAAAATGGGAAGGCCTACCACCTGATCTGCAACCAGAGCGCGGCTCACTGCTGCCTTTGCGTGGCCACTTTGATCTGTTCTGTAACTTCCGCCCCGGCAAAATCCACACAGGTTTGGAGCCATTGTCGCCATTGCGCGCTGATATCTCTGAGCGTGGTTTCGATATTCTGGTGGTACGCGAACTGACTGGCGGTATCTACTTCGGCAAGCCAAAAGGCCGCGAAGGCGACGGTGACGAGGAGTATGGCTTCGACACTATGCGCTACTCGCGCCGCGAGATTAAGCGCATTGCTCATATCGCTTTCCAAGCCGCGCAAAAGCGCAGCAAAAAAGTCACCTCTGTCGATAAAGCCAACGTGTTGGCCACCAGCATCTTGTGGCGCGAAGTGGTGATTGACGTTGCTAAAGACTATCCAGACGTTGAGCTTGAACACATCTACATCGACAACGCCACCATGCAATTAGTCAAAGACCCAAGCCAGTTTGACGTGCTGCTTTGCTCAAATCTGATGGGCGATATTCTGTCGGATGAATGTGCCATGATCACCGGCTCTATGGGCTTGTTGCCATCAGCTAGCTTGAATGAAGACGGCTTTGGCATGTACGAACCGGCAGGCGGTTCAGCGCCAGATATTGCCGGCCAGGGCATTGCTAACCCGGTGGCACAAATCTTATCCGCAGCACTGATGCTGCGTTTTAGCTTGAACCAAGATGCGGCTGCCGACGCCATTGAAGCGGCGGTGAGCAAAGCGCTTGCCGATGGCTACCTGACCGGCGAACTGCTACCTGCAGAGAAAAAAGCAGACGCCAAATCCACAGCCGAGATGGGCGATTACATCGCCAAATTAGTTCAGGAGTCTTAATTCATGGGCCAGACCTTATACGAGAAAGTCTTCAACGCCCACGTGGTGCGTGAAGTCGCAGGCGAAACCCCGCTCATTTATATCGATCGCCAATTGGCGCACGAAGTGACCTCACCACAGGCCTTTTCTGGCCTGCGCGCTGCTGGTCGTAAACTGCGTCAGCCAAGCAAAACCGTGGCGACCATGGATCACAACGTATCAACCCGATCGTTGGCAATTGATGCATGTGGCCCGCAATCTGAAACTCAGATGCTGACTCTGCGCGCTAACTGTGAAGAATTTGGCGTCGAGCTGTATGGCATTGGCCATATCAATCAGGGCATCGTTCATGTCATGGGCCCAGAGCAAGGCTTAACCCTGCCGGGCACCACTATTGTTTGCGGTGACTCTCACACAGCCACTCACGGAGCCTTTGGTGCCATCTCATTTGGTATTGGTACTTCTGAAGTTGAGCACGTGATGGCCACTCAGACTTTGAAGCAACCTCGCTTCAAAACGATGAAGGTACAGGTCAACGGCACTCTTGACCCGCGCTTAAGCGCCAAAGATGTAATTCTGGCGATTGCCGGTGTGACAGGCTCAGCTGGCGGTACTGGTTATGCCATCGAATTCTGTGGCTCAGCGATTGAAGCGCTAACCATGGAAGGCCGCATGACGCTGTGTAACATGAGCATCGAAATCGGTGCCAAAGTGGGCATGATCGCGCCAGATCAAACCACCATTGATTACATCCAAGGTCGTCCATACGCGCCCAAAGGTGAAGCATGGGATGAAGCCGTTGAGTACTGGTCAACCCTGAAGTCGGATGACGATGCACAGTTCGACGCCGTGGTTGAACTGAATGCTGAAGACATCGCTCCTATGGTCACTTGGGGTACTAACCCAGGTCAGGTGATTGGCGTCAATGATGTGATTCCAACGCCAGAAGATTTTGCCGACGCCGTTGAAGCCGACTCCTGTGCTAAAGCTCGCGCCTACATGGGCATCGAAGCTGGCCAGAAACTGTCTGATCTGAAAGTTGATGTTGTATTCGTTGGCTCTTGTACCAATGGTCGTATCGAAGATATTCGCGCTGTTGCCGAAGTGGCGAAAGGCAAGAAAGTAGCCGACGGCGTTGAAGCCATTGTCGTTCCAGGTTCTGGCTTAGTGAAAAAACAAGCCGAAGAGGAAGGTTTGGATAAAATCCTGACCGATGCTGGCTTTGAATGGCGTCTGCCGGGCTGCTCTATGTGTTTGGCGATGAACGACGACAAATTAGGTGAAGGCCAACGTTGTGCATCCACCTCAAACCGCAACTTTGAAGGTCGTCAGGGCCGCGGCGGTCGGACCCATTTAGTCAGCCCATCAATGGCTGCCGCAGCAGCAATTGCGGGCCACTTCGCAGACGTAAGGGAGATTTAAAACCATGGCTGGAATTCAAACATTGACCAGCGTTGCAGCACCTTTGGATCGCTCCAACGTCGATACCGATCAGATCATTCCTAAGCAATTTCTGACTAAAGTTGAACGTACCGGCTTTGGTGAGCACTGCTTCCACGACTGGCGTTATCTCGATGAGGCTGGCACTCAGATAAACCCTGACTTCATTCTTAACCAGCCAACCTATGCCAGCGCCAATATTCTGGTCACTCGGGAAAACTTCGGCTGTGGCTCATCACGTGAACACGCGCCTTGGGCCTTAAAAGAAATGGGCTATAAGGTGATTCTGGCACCAAGCTTTGCCGATATTTTCTATGGCAACGCCATCAACAACGGCATGCTGCCAGTGAAGCTGAGTGACCAAGTCATTGACGTTATCATGAAGCAACTGCTAGCTGAGCCGGGCGCACAAATGACGGTCGATTTGGAAGCCAAGGTTGTCACAGCGCCAGATGGCAGCACTTACGATTTTGATCTCAACGACTTCCATCGCGAGTGCTTACTCAAAGGCTTGGACAGCATTGGCTGGACCTTGCAATTTGAAGATGCCATCAGCGAATACGAAGCTAAGATCCCAGCTTGGCGCCGCTAGCCTGCTGAACAAGCACAACGTTAACAAACCGGGCGCTGCCCGGTTTTTTTTGATCATGTGTTCATTGAAATGATTGGTTTTCTGAGTAGAGGAAGTCGTTGCTTCTAGCTCGGACACGCCGTGAAATCATCCATGATGGCTCTACTGCAGCATCCCTGCTGCAGAAGGTCCTCGCCAGAAGCAACGACTCCCTCTGTAATGCCTAGCGCAATTGTTCAACCGAATAGAGGTTGTTGTTTACCTCAAAGTAGTGCCTCAAAAAGCATGGATGCTTTTTGTGGAGCGCTCCATGGATGGACTTGAGCGTCACTTCTTTGAGGTAAATAGCGACCTCTGCAACCGAAATCACGCTCACAAAACCCACCCTACTTCGGCTTTTTAATAAATATTCTGAATAGTTTGCCGATAATGACTTAACCTGCTTAATAACCCAACGAGTCGGAGGAATGCGCGTGTCAGTACATCAGATAAACCTTCGATTGATGCTCTCCCTATTCCTACTCGTCGGAGCGTTCAGCGCTCTGTGCCAAGCCGCCCCCCAAGAGCCACCGCAAATCGAGTTCAATAAAATCCCGCAAGGCGACCAGACTCTATACAGCTATGTGTGGAAAGATGCGCGAGGCAATCAACAGTACGTCAAAGCATCGCTCGACACCGAACAAATGATGAACTCCAGCCGTGTTCATTATCAGTTTAAACCGCGACATTTGTCCGCCTACCTCGAACAAGCCATTCGTCGTGCCGAGGCCGACCTACCCGCCGGAGTGAATATGCGCCTGAGTAACTCCGGGTACAGCTATGCAGTTCGTTTAACCGGACGTGATAACGACGATGTCGCCGCGGCCAGAGCCCAGCTGAATCAAGTGATTGCTGATGCAGAAGCGCAATACCTTGATGACCGTAACTTGGCAAAACTGCAAGACGGCTATGGCCAGCATGGCGTCATTCCCAATCACTTGTTTTATGCCAGCGCCAGTTTGCAGCCGCTCGCTCCGCTCATCACCGCGTTTTATAAACAAGTCCATCAACTGCCGCCTCACATCGCTCTCGAGCGGATCATCAGCTTCGTGCAAGCAATTCCCTATAACGACTTAGAACGCCTGTCGGGTGGCTACCTACCGCCACCGTCTGTGATTAACGAAAACATGGGCGACTGCGACTCCAAGGCGGCTCTGGCAATCGCTCTTATTCGAGGCGTTTATCCGCGACGCAAAATAGCCTTGGTTTACCTTAAAGAGCATGCCCTATTGGCTGCGCAGTTTAATTATGATGTTCAAGGTGACTGGTTTTATGGTGATGGCAGCCGATGGTTGCCGATGGAAGTCGCCGGGCCTGGGATTTTTCCGGTCGGTAAAGCAAGCCCGCAATCAGAACGTGAAATCAAAGCAAAAGCTTTTCGGCTGATGCCTGTTCCATAACAGAACAGGCCCAGATGAGTCACTGAAGTGAACTAAAGTTGCTCTTCGGCAAACGAAGCCAAGCGGCTACGAACCACGCCATTGAGATAAACGTGGGCAGAGCCCTCAAAGTTCTTAAAACGCTCCGCAATATAGGTCAAACCGGACGTCACCGGCGTTAAGTAGTTGCTATCAATCTGCGCCAAGTTACCTGAGCAAACAATTTTGGTTCCCTCGCCACAGCGAGTAATGATGGTCTTGAGCTGCGAGGCGGTTAAGTTCTGACACTCATCCAACAACACCAATGCATTTTGAATGCTGCGACCACGCATAAAGTTGACCGACTTAAACTGGATATTGGCTTTATCCATGATGTACTCCATCGAGCCATCCGGCGATTCATCATGGCGATGCAGCACTTCCAAAGTATCGGTCACCGCAGCCAGCCAAGGCGCCATTTTTTCTTCTTCGGTACCCGGCAAGAAACCAATTGATTCAGCAATTTCAGGCGTATTTCGAGTGACAATCACCTTCGAATAAATGCCTTTTTCAACCACCAACTCTAGAGCTGCAGCCAACGCCAATAGGGTTTTACCACAGCCAGCGGGGCCAGTTAGCACCACCAAATCCAAGCTTGGATCGAGTAGCGCATCCAGTGCCATCGCTTGATAGACATTTTTCGGCTGCACGCCCCAAGCTTGACGCCCCATAATACGCTCACGGCCCAAGTCATGCAGGGTGACTTTGCCATCGCCTTTGGTCACGACCCGAGCAGCAAACTGCTCGCTGGTGTCAATGATGTATTCATTGGGAAAGGCATCAGGTAACACAGACTCATCAACCACATGAAAGGTATCCCGACCTTCTTGGAAGCTTTCACACTCGCCGACTTCATCCCAAAAGCCATGGTCGAGTTGGCGGAAACCTTTTGACATCAAGCTAACATCGGAAATCAACTGGTCAGTTCGGTAGTCCTCCACATGCTGCATGCCGGCGCCTTTGGCCTTCAAGCGCATGTTGATGTCTTTAGTGACCAACACCACCATCAATGGCGCTTTCTCGTTTTGCAGATATAGAGCGGTGTTGATAATTCGGTTGTCATTCTCTACGGCTGGCAAGAAGCCGCTTTTTTCAGGTAGGGCATGATCGGGGTATATCGACAAATGGCCGGACAGGTTCTCATCACCCGGCTTTTCCAACCGCACTCCTTCAGCAATTTCTTCTGGGGTGGCATCTCGCAAGGCATCATCAATGGCGCGAATGGCAATACGCGCATCACGGCTGACGTCTTTGCGACGATCTTTGATGTGGTCAAGTTCTTCTAAAACCGTCATCGGGATGATGACATCGTGCTCTTGGAAAGAATAGATAGCGAGGGGTTCGTGCAGTAATACGTTGGTATCGAGAATGTAGACTTTCTTGTCTTCCTGACCCATAGGCAACTCCCACTGTTGGCCAATTGGATGGTCTCAGAGGCTGCTGCGCTGTGCTGTTTGCTCAGTTCAACAGCCCATAAGCGGCAACGTGATTGGTAACGAACCAATGCAGAGGTTACCTGCTAAGTTCTAGACTAAACTCTGTAATCCAAGATTGAAAGTGATTTGTTGGAGTCTGTTGCACTTGGTTGTCAGAATTATGAACAAGCCGACGTCGGCAACAAAACGCCACAGCCCCAGATAAAAATAGTGACCTGACTGACGTCAAAAGGCACTCAATTTTTGCCACATTTTTCGGGTGATTGTCGGCGCGAAATCCATTACTATGCGCGCCTTTCAAAATACCCTACAGGCTGAATTTATGCCCCATGCTATTGGCCAACGCTGGCTTAGTGATAATGAATCTGAACTTGGTATTGGTCTACTTAGCGACCTCGATGCCAGAACAGTAACGCTCTCATTCCCAGCGACGGGTGATCGCCGCGTGTACAACAAAAAAGATGCGCCGATTACTCGCTTAACATTTGCCGAAGGTGATGCAATTCGTCACTTGGACGACTGGCAAATGCAAGTGACCAGCATCGAAGAGAAGAATGGCGTGCTGGTTTACTTTGGCACCCATACAGAAACCGGCGAAAAAACCGGCCTGCTAGAAACAGAAATCCATCCGGCGATTATCGTCAACAAGCCGCAAGATCGCTTGTTTGCCGGTCAGGTTGATCGCCTTGAGCATTTTAATCTGCGCTACCAATGCTTACAGCAGCGCGCGCGTTTACAAAGCTCAGAACTACGAGGCCTAAATGGTGCTCGCATCGGCCTTATTCCGCATCAGCTGCACATTGCCAAAGAAGCTGGCCAGCGCTACGCACCTCGGTTGTTGCTCGCCGATGAAGTGGGGCTGGGCAAAACCATTGAAGCCGGTTTGATTTTGCATCAGCAATTGCTCACTGAGCGCGCCCAACGAGTGTTAATTTTGGTGCCAGAACCATTGTTACACCAATGGTTGGTTGAGTTGCTGCGCCGCTTCAATATTGCCGCAGCGCTGTTCGACAAAGAGCGGGTTGCCGAAGCCATGCTTGACGGTCTGAACCCTTTCGAGACCGAACAAGTGGTGCTTTGTGCCCAAAGCTTGCTCAACAACAAAAAATACCATGAGGCCGCCGTTGAAGCCGGCTGGGACTTACTGATCGTCGATGAGGCCCATCACTTGAGCTGGGACAACGGCCAGCCAAGCCGCTCCTATCAACAGGTCGCCGAACTTGCCGAAGAAACACCGGGTTTGTTGTTGCTCACCGCAACGCCGGACCAATTAGGCCACGAGGGCCACTTCGCCCGCTTGCGACTGCTCGATCCAAATCGCTTCCATGATTACCAATCATTTGTTGCCGAAGAGCAAAGTTACCAACAGGTTGCCGATGCTGCCAATGCCTTACTAGACAAGCAAAAGTTAAGTGAAGCGCAACTGCAATTGCTCAACGAATTGATCAGCGAAAACGACATCGAACCACAGCTCAAATGCGTACAAGACGGCAATCTTGCCGAGGAGTTGCGCGACCAAGCGCGCGGCGAATTACTCCAGCAATTGCTTGATCGCCATGGCACCAGCCGAGTGCTGTTCCGTAATACTCGAGCAGCAATTAAAGGTTTCCCAAAACGCTGTTTAAACATCTCGGAGTTGGCCTTACCGAGTGCCTACCAAACGGCATTAAAACTAAGCCGAAAATCTGATCCACAAGAGCAATTACTGCAAGCCTTGTCACCTGAGCAAAGTTATTGCGAGCTCGAAGGCGACAGCGATGCGTGGTTAAACATTGATCCACGCCTTGATTGGCTGATTGACACCTTGGCCGACGTTAAACCAGCCAAAGTACTGCTGATTTGCTCGCTCAAACGCACCGTGTTGCAGCTAGCCGAAGCGCTGCGCAATAAAACCGGCATGCAGGTTGCCGTATTCCACGAAGACATGAGCATTGTCGAGCGCGATCGCGCTGCGGCCCACTTTGCCGACGACGAGCAAGGCGCGCAAATATTGCTGTGTTCAGAAATTGGCTCTGAGGGCCGTAACTTCCAGTTTGCCCATCATTTAGTGCTGTTTGATTTGCCGTTGAACCCAGATTTGCTGGAGCAACGCATTGGACGCTTGGATCGAATTGGTCAGCAGCACGACATTCAAATTCATTTGCCGGTGTTTGCAGAAACCGCACAATTACGCCTGCTGCAATGGTTGCACCAAGGTCTCAACGCCATTGAGTCAACCTTGAGTATCGGCAAGCAACTGTACGATGAGTTTGAGCAACCACTCCTTGAGGGGCTGCGCTTGCAAACAGACGCCGAACATTGGCAACAATTACTCAACCACACCCGCCAACGGCGTGATGAGCTGATCGCCATGCTTGAATCCGGTCGCGATCGGCTACTGGAGATCAGTTCTCGTGGTCAAGGCAGCGCCGAGCAATTGGTTAATGCCATTGCCGAACAAGACGATGACATTGCGCTGACTCAATTTATGCTGCGGCTGTGGGATGTTTATGGCGTCAACCAAGACGAAAAAGGCGAGCAATGTATTGCCCTGATGCCAAGTGAAGGCATGTTGGGCGGCGACTTACCAACGCTCTCCGAAGAAGGCGCCACGGTCACGTTTGATCGCAAAACAGCATTGAGTCGGGAGGATGTGCAATTTTTAAGTTGGGATCACCCGATGGTCGCAGGCGCAGTCGACGCCATTTTGGGGACCACAACCGGCTCGACTAACGTCGCGGTGCTCAAAAACAAAGCCCTGCCAGAAGGCAGCTACATGCTGCAAGTGGTGTTTACCCTGCACGCGCCGGCGCCGGGACATTTGCAGCTCGCTCGCTTTTTACCGGCCGAGCCAATTCGACTGTTGCTGGACAAACGTGCCACTGACTTGTCGGATAAAGTCGACTTCGATCAACTCTCGCCGCAACTCAGTCCAATCGGCAAACACACTGCGACCAAATTGGTGGCAGCCCTACGCCAGCAATTACCGCCATTGCTGCGTACTGCTGAATCATTGGCCCAGCAACGAGCCGAGCAAGCTATGGTGCAAGCCAATCAACTGGCCGACGACTATTTTAGAGCGGAGCTTGATCGACTATCAGCCCTAAAAGCGGTTAACCCCAACGTCCGCGATGATGAAATTGATCACCTGCAATCGCAATCAGTGCTCGCTCAGCAGGCGCTGGAGCAGGCTCAGGTGAGACTTGAATCCATTCAGCTGATTGTCGTCCATCACGCTTAACGTGCGACTGCAAAATGAATGCGAGTTGCCCTACAATGGGCGCTCGCATTATTGCCAGCAAAGTCACTACCTGCCATCGCTATATGTCTGATTTTATTTATCAACCACCGACTGAGCCTTATCTCAAGGTACTCTATCTTGACCACGATCTGGTGGTGTTAGATAAACCCAGCGGCTTGCTCTCGGTGCCGGGGCGTTTGCCGGAGCATAAAGATAGTTTGATGCTTCGGGTCCAGCGGGCGCTGCCCACGGCTATTGTCATCCACCGGCTCGACATGGCCACGTCAGGCATTATGGTGATGGCGCTAAACCGCCCTGCGATGAGCCATTTAGCGCGCCAGTTTCAACAGCGGCGACCACGCAAAACCTATTCTGCATGGGTCGATGGCACAATTGCCAGCGATGGCGGTTTAATCGATCAGCCACTCATTTGCGATTGGCCTAATCGGCCCAAACAAATGATCGATACGACTCAGGGCAAGCCGGCCCAAACCTTATGGCAAGTGGCTGAACGCCGCGCCAATCGGACGTTAGTGAGCTTGCATCCGATCACCGGTCGCTCCCATCAGTTGCGCGTGCATATGCTGCATTTAGGCCACACCATTCTTGGTGATCAACTATACGGGACTGAGCGGCAAATACAGGCAGCTCCTCGGTTGCAGCTTCATGCCAGCCACCTTCAACTTGACCACCCAGTCACAGGGCAGCGGATGAGTTTTGACAGCCCTGCGAATCTGGCGTTAGAGTTTCTCCACTAGTCCTTTTTGGCTCCACCCTGTTATGACGCGCTGCTGCTCATTATTGCTACTGCTATTCGCCGCATCACTCTTTGCAGCCACTGAGCCCGAAGCGCCAGAGCACTGGCCAATCGAAGCTCGGCGCGATATCAAGTGGCTGCAAATCAGCGGCCAGTCGCCGGTGCCTGCGCTGCTTCGATACTCCGAAGAAGTGCGAACGGTTGGCAATGCGGTGTTAATCCCCGAGGCAGGCAAACAAGTGGTGTCGCCTTACCAGATGATGTATTTGCGCCGTTCGCTGGCGAGCCTTGGTTGGAATACCTTGCTGATTGAGCCGCCCAGTTGGCCTGATACCCAAGACAGTAAATTCTGGTTGAGCTACCGGTTGGAGCTGGTGACTCGAATCAAAGCGGCATTGGCGTTAACCGCGGGGTTAAAAGGCAGAACCATGATTGTCGCCGAAGGGCTGAGCGCTGCCAGTACCATGAAGTTATTCGCCGACGGAGAGCTCCCCCAACCCGAGGCTTTGGTGTTGCTCTCACCGTATGTGCCAGACGTCGCCCAGAATCAAGAGATCATTGGTTGGTTTGGGCAATCGCAATACCCGCTTTTGGATTTTTACACACCATTTGATAATCGCTGGGCACAGAGCACGGTGCAACAGCGCGCAGTCGCCGCTCGCAAACAGGTCCGTTTAGATTTCCGTCAAGTCAACCTAGCGGTGCAACCACCAAACGACAGTGGCCAACGTTGGTTGACCCGACAAATTCACGGATGGATCGATCATTTGGGTTGGTAAAGTGGAAACCTTGCCTATACTGATAAAACATAATAATCATAAGTAGAGCCTGTTAATCTTTGGTGTATGAATTTTGTTCGTTCAAAATGCTCTTTTGAGCAAGAAGCAAGCTATGCGGTATAGCAATCTATATAAATAGCGAGCGACGTAGCGAAATGAGCATTTTGACGAACCCTTAGGGCAGCGTTTATTGGCAATTTATTCAGCGTCAGCGATTATTCATTGACGGCCAGTCAACTTCATAACCGCTTCCTTGCCTAAATCACCAATAAATTGCTGCAAAAACACACAGCAAAGATCAACAGGCTCTAACAGTTTGCGAGATTTGGACATGCGATTCTCAACGGCAGCGACAATTTTGTTCGCAGCACTGGCATCTTCGCCTCTGCTGGCCGCTGATGATGTGTCTACAACAACCATTCCACAAGCAGTCACCACCACCCAGTTTTTAAGCCCTGCGAACACCACCGGATTTTGGCAAGTGGCCGGCACCGGTCAATTCCAACTCACCAGCAATGTCTCTGTTCGCGTCGATTATCTTCACTATCAGCCCAATCTATCCGATCAGCACGCTAAAGAGCCCGACGCCTATAACTTGCGAGGCGCTTACGATTTTTCTCATCATTGGCAAGGGTTTGTGCAGGTTGCGGGCGGCACCTACATTATGTCGGATCCCAACACCGCGTTGGCGCTGCAAGAGCAAGAAACGGACACCATGAACATTGGCGGTGGTGTCCGCTATAACTTCAATAATGGGGTTTACCTGGAGGGCGTTGTTCAGTTGGCTGATCCATCAACGGATTTGCAAAGCCCGTCTATCAAGCCGTTAATGTCGGTCGGCTATCAGTTCTAAACTTCTAGCCTTTAGCCTTTTTAATCATTTCATAAGCCGCTTGAATATCCTGCGACTTTTCCTTAGCCAGCTCTAAAGCTTCCTGCGGCACCCCTTTGGCCATCAATTTATCTGGATGATGTTGTGCCATTAGCTTGCGATACGCTTTCTTAATGCTGGCCATATCATCAGTGCTGTTAACCCCCAACACCCGATAGGCCTCTTGCAGTTGTTGCTGACTACTGGCTTGCCGAGGGCTGTGGGCATGCTGGCGGAAACGGTGTTCGGCCTGCCACATGGAGAACAGCTGGTCGAGCGCTTGGCGAGAAAAGCCCAATTCATCAGCAATGGTGTACAAAATTTGCTGCTCTCGGGCATGTAATTCGCCATCGGCAAACGCCGCTTGCAACTGAATTTCCAAAAACATTTGCATGACATCATGGCGACCGTAACAGGCATCTCGCAGCTCTTTGAGTTTTTGTCGAAGTGGAAAACCGGCCATTCGGCCATCACGGTGAGCTTCTTGCATTTCTCGACGGCGATCACCGCGCAAGCCCATTCGGTCCATCAGCGAATTGGCGACATCAATATCGGCTTGGGTGACCCGCCCGCTTGCCTTGGCAATATGGCCCATCACCGCATAAGTGCTGTGTAGGAACAACATGTGGTTGGTCAATGACGATCGTCCCTGATTGAACATACCGCCGAAACCGCCGCGCTGACTAAATTCACGCGCCATGCCTTTATCAAACATATGGCCAATCCACAGACCGACGAAAGCGCCGACCAAGTGACCGAGCATAAAGCCGAAACCAAATCCGAGGATTTTTCCAGCAAAAGGCATGCTAAAACTCCAACTGTTTGTTCAATTCGGCCAACCGCTGTGGTGTTCCAACGTCGCACCATTGGCCTTGAAAGTGCTCAGCAGCAATCGTTTGCTTGTCCAATTGCGCTGTTAGTAGCGGTGCCAGCGGCGCTCTGCCCTGCGGGCAGCCGGCAAATAACTGTGGTGAGTAAATACCAATGCCCGAATAAGTCAAACCATCATCCTGCGACTTTGCAGCCAGATAGCCGTTGTTATCAATAGCAAAATCACCGGCTGGGTTATGTTGTGGGTTATTCACTAACACCAGTTTGGCTAACTCACCGGCCTTCAATTGCTGGTTACCGGTGAATGACCAATCGGTCCAGACATCGCCGTTCACCAACCAGAATGGCTGCTCACCGAGCAACGGCAGCGCTTGGACAATGCCACCGGCCGTTTCTAAAGCGCCTTGACGCTCATGGGAGTAGACAATGGTCACCCCAAATTGTTCGCCATGACCGAGGGCTTGTTCTATTTTGTGCCCCAAGTGCGCCAGATTAATCACCACTCGCTCGACACCAGCTGCTGCTAATTTTTCCAGATGCCAGACAATCAGCGGCTTGCCAGCCACTTGCAGCATGGGTTTGGGCAAAGTGTCTGTCAGCGGACGCATTCGCTCGCCACGCCCTGCTGCCAGAATCATGGCTGATTTAATCATGGTTGATTGCGCCACACCGGTAATACCCGTTGTTCAACAAAGTCACCAAAATCATGGGTCTCGGGGTATTTCTTCGCGATTCGAATCATGTAGCCCAAGGTGCGCGGCACATCCAAAAGATAGCCCGCCTTACCGTCCCGATGACACAATCGACAGAAAATGCCACTGGCTTTGACGTGACGTTGAATGCCCATTAAGTCAAACCAGCGGATCATCAGTTGCGGATCGGTTTCGGTGAGCAACCCTTGCGCCAGTGCTTTGGCAGACCATTCTTGCAAACGCGAATAGACCCACTCATCGGGCCACTCGACGTAGCAATCGCGAAGTAATGACACCACATCGTAGGTGATGGGGCCGAGTACCGCGTCCTGAAAGTCGATCACGCCAATCTCATCGTCAGCCAACACCATGATATTGCGTGAATGATAGTCACGGTGCACGCCAACTTGCGGTTGCGCCAGTGCATTGGCAACCAGCGCATCAAAGGCGCGACTAATCATGGTGTGCTCAGCCGCACTCAATTGCAACTGTAAATGAGTGCCGAGCAACCAGTCGGTAAACAGCGCATTTTCTCTAGCAATATGAGCAGCATCAAACGGCGGCAGAGGCCCGCTGGTCGTTTGCTGAACCTTAGCAACATGGAGCAGCGGCTCGAGCGCTCGTTGATACCACTGTGTTTTATTGTTTTCATCAAGTGTCGCCAGCAGCAATTGATCGCCAAAGTCCTCAAGGCACATGAAGCCCTGCTGCGCATCCGCGGCAATCACCGCCGGTACACGAATTTGCTGTTGGCGGAAGCTATCGGCGACGCGCAAAAACAGACCACAGTCTTCGTGAGGCGCTGGCGCATCAACCGCAATCATCGAGCGGTCACCACCGGTGACACGGAAATAGCGACGAAAGCTAGCATCACCAGACACTAATTCAATGTTGAGTTGAGGGTTATTTAGGGCTTTTTGCAGCCAGATCGCTAACGCCTGCTGGCGCAGTTGTTTATTCATGGTTAAGTCCGGGGGAGACATCCATAGCAGTCGAGACTAAGATGAATTATGATTATGCCGCAACATTAGCAGCTTACCAGATCAGAACTCAACCGAGAGTTGGGCATTAGGGACGTCAACTTGAGCACTCGCTTTATTATTCACCCGCTTGCTATCTTTACGGCACTATTGCCGCTAGCAGCAATGGCCTCTAACAACAATGACAGCAGCTCGCAACCCAATGTCACAGGAGAATGCTTGTCGGACTCGGTGCATGTCGACAGCGGTATTAATTTTTCGCCATTAGATGCCAATCAACCATTGAGCATCTCCGCCGACCGCGTCGCCGGCGATCACGAAAGTGAGCTGACTTTCTCTGGCCAAGTCAAAATTTCTCGCGGCCCTCATCGCTTATCTGCCGACGATGCCACCCTCGACCGCGCCAAACAGCAGCTCGGCGCCAGCGGCAACGTCCATTACCAATCGCCGAACGTCGAAGTTCATTCGTCTAGCTTATCGGCCGACGCCAATGCCAACGTCATTGTCATGACAGATTCGGAATATCAGGTGGTGAATAACCCCACCCATGGCTCGGCACAGAATATTGAAATCCGCCAGGAAGATCAGAAGTTCATCCTTGAAGACGGCAGTTTTACCACCTGTCCGAAAGGCGATGAAAGCTGGGTCATGAATGCCGATCGGATTGAGCTGGATGGCGAAACCGAATGGGGTGAGGCTCGCAATTCGGTGATCCGCATTGGCGATGTGCCAGTGTTGTGGATGCCGTACATGACCTTCCCGTTATCGGACAAACGCAAAAGCGGTCTGCTGTTTCCAAGCATCTCCAACAGTAGCCGTAATGGTCTGGACGTCAAACAACCTTACTATTGGAATATTGCCCCTAATTTTGATGCCACCTTAACGCCGCGATATATCGCCAATTCCGGCACTCAAATTGGCGCCGAGGTTCGATATTTAAGACCCGAGCAAAGCAACCAGTTTAATGTCGAATACCTTGATTCTGATGATGAGCTACAAAACTCGGACGAGCGCTACTTGTATCGTTGGCTCCACCTTGGCCGGTTTAATGACAACGTTCGTAGCTTTGTTGAATACACCGAAGTGTCCGATGACAACTACTTCAACGATCTTGGCAGTGATGTCGCCAGTGAAACGGATAACCGACTCGAACGGGTTGCCCAGCTGACGTTTCTATCAGAACAACTCGATAGCAACCTGACCGTGACCGACTTTGAGATTTTCGGTAACACCCCAGATGTCTATCGGCAGTTACCGCGCGTTGATTTCACCTATCGACTGCCCTACTTCGATGATCTAATCGACGCTCAGATCTATGGCGAATACAACCGGTTTGAGCACTCAGACAATCAATTAGTCAGCGCCAATCGTTATCACATTGAACCAAGCCTGGTGTACAACTGGCACGCACCAGCCGCTGAATTCCAAGCCGAAGCCAAGCTCTATCAAACTTATTTTGACCAAGACGATCCCACGTCAACCTATGATTCTTCGGTTTCCCGAACCTTACCGTCGCTGCGGTTGTACGGTCAGCTTAACTTCGAACGCTCCGTTAACTTATTCGGCAGCGACTACACCCAGCGATTAGAGCCGCAGGTGCAGTACTTGTTGGTTGGCCATCAACGGCAAGACGACATCGCCCTGTACGACACGGTGGCACTGCGCGAGGACTTTTATGGCCTGTATCGCGACCGTCGATTCAGTGGTTTAGACCGCATTGCTGACACCAACCAAATTACCATTGGCGCAACCACTCGACTGTTTAACAGCGCCAACAAAGAAACATTGCGGTTCTCCTTCGGCCAGATTTTCTATTTCGAAGAGAGCAAAATCATCGAACAACTCTCTGGTCGTAAAGTTGAAGACACCAGTGCGTTTGCCACGGCCTTGGACACATACTTTGACGATTACAGTATTCACGCCGAATACCGCTACAACTTCGAGCGCAGCGCCACCGAAGCGTCGAATATTTTGCTGAATTACACCCCGGGCGAGCGCAAGCTGATTCAATTGAGTTACCGTTACTCGCCGGAGCCGCTGAACTTCACCAATGTTTCTGGTGACCCGCTCGATAGCCGCGAAGTCAACCAACTTGGCTCGGTCGTGAGCTGGCCCTTGTATGACCGCTATCAACTGGTAGCGAGCCACTATCGCGATACCGAATTAAAACGCTCAGTGGAAACTCTGGCCGGTATCCAATATCAGTCTTGTTGTTGGGCCATTCGACTGGTTTATCAGCGCAACCTGAACACCAACTTCCCAGAAGGTGACGGCACTACCGCCGATCGCGATGCCTACGATTCTGGGATTGCCTTGCAATTTGAGCTCAAAGGCTTGGGCGGCAACCGCGACAGCAGTGGCCACCGAACCATGATCGATGAGTCAATTTTCGGTTACCGCAAAAACTATTACTTAAATAACTGACGATTGGTTGGCCTTTTTCAGTAAACAAATGGCGTCACGCACACGCCTTTGTTACAGTCGCTGGCAAAGGTCAACAGCCTCTTTAAATTGTGTTAATCTCATGCGCTATTCGCCGCCATTAGTGGCTCGCATCAATTGATCAAAGTAACTATATGATGAAACGTATCACTCTCGCCGCTGTTCAAGCGATCACCCTGCTATTGGCTCTGAACTTCAATGCCATGGCAGAGCCACAATTGATCGATCGTGTCGTTGTTCGAGTTAACAATGCCGTTGTCCTTGAAAGTGAGGTCACGCGGATGCTTAACGACATCAAAGCCCGTGCAACCGATGCCGGCCAAACCTTACCTCGTGATGCCGTGCTACGAACTCAGATCACGGACCGCTTAATTGACCGCCAGCTGCAATTATCGATGGCCGACCGCATGGGTCTGCGCGTAACCGATGCTCAACTCGACCAAACGATTGCCAACGTCGCCGCCCAAGAAGGCGTCACTGTTGAGCAAATGCGCCGAGACATGGAAGCCGGTGGTGCCAGCTATCAACTTTATCGCGAGCAAGTACGAGAAGAGCTGATCATCGGTGACGTCACGCGCATCGCGGTGCGAAACCGTATCAGCGTGTCACCACAAGAGGTTGAAGGCCTGGCTAGCATGCTAGAGCAGGAAAACCAAAACAACCAAGAAATGCACTTCGGCCACATCATGGTGGTGGCGGCTACTGACGCCAGCAAACAAGAAATCGAAGATGCTCAAAAACGCATTGATCGGATCATGGAATTGCTCAATGAAGGCAGCGATTTCCGCCGTCAGGCGACCACTTCATCGCAAGGCCCGAAAGCCCTTGAAGGTGGTGATTGGGGCTGGATGAACGTCAACGAAGTGCCGACTATTTTTGCCGATTCACTGCGTGGCGCCAGCAAAGGCGAATTGCTGGGGCCAATCCGCAGCCCTGTTGGTTTCCATATTTTAAAAGTATTTGATGTCCGCGGCGTCGAAGCGGTAGAGCTAGAAGAAGTGCGCTCGCGCCACATTCTGTTGCAGCCATCAATCATCATGAGTGAGTCGAAAGCGCGCTCGATGCTTGAATCATTTGCCCAACAGCTGCGTCAGGACGATTCTAAGTTTGCCGAGTTAGCTGAAGAGTATTCCGAAGATCCGGGCTCAGCCTCGCAAGGTGGTGAGCTGGGTTGGTCAAACCCAGATATCTTTGTACCTGAGTTTGCCAAACAGCTAAATACACTACAAATCAATGAGATCAGTGAGCCATTTCGTACCACACACGGCTGGCATATTGTTCAGTTGCTGGAGAAGCGGGTGCTTGATGCGTCTGATAAACGCTGGAATGACCGCGCTTATCAGATGATTGCCAACCGTAAGTTTACCGAAGAGTCAGCGCGCTGGCTGCGGGAAATGCGAGACAGTGCCTACATTGATGTCATCGACGAGTAATTCAATATGACATTAAGAATAGCCATCACTCCCGGCGAGCCGGCTGGCATTGGCCCAGACTTGGTATTGAAATTAGCCCAGCGCGACTGGCCGGTTGAACTGGTTGCTTGTGCCAACGTTGAGTTATTGCAACAACGCGCCGAGCAACTTGGCCTAGACATAGAGCTTAAACATTACGATGCCAGCCAAGCGCCCCAGCCCTCTAAAGCGGGCTCGATTCAAGTTGCCAATCACACATTGCCAGCTAAAGTCACCAGCGGCCAATTGTGCCCGGAAAACGGCCCCTACGTGCTTGATACCTTGCTGACCGCTATTAATGGCAATATGACCGGCGAATTCAGTGCGGTTGTCACCGGTCCGGTCCACAAGGGAGTGATTAACGAGTCGGGCGTGTCTTTTAGCGGCCATACCGAATTTTTCGCGCAACATGCCAATACCCCAGATGTCGTGATGATGTTGGCTACCGAGGGGCTTCGAGTCGCATTAGTGACCACTCACATCCCGTTAGCGTACGTATCAAAAGCGATTACGGCCGAGCGCGTGGAAAAGATGGTTCGCATTCTACACCATGATTTACAAGATAAATTCGCCATTCAATCGCCTCGTATTTACGTCTGTGGCTTGAATCCTCATGCCGGCGAAGATGGCCACCTCGGCACCGAAGAAATCACCACCATTAATCCGGTCCTGCAATCGCTGCGCGACGAAGGAATGGATTTAGTCGGCTGCCTGCCGGCCGATACCTTGTTCCAGCCAAAGTACCTCGATAACGCAGATGCCGTGCTGGCGATGTATCACGATCAAGGCCTGCCGGTGTTAAAAGCCAAAGGCTTTGGCGCCTCCATGAATATTACTCTTGGTTTACCGTTCATCCGTACCTCAGTTGACCATGGCACTGCCTTGGAACTCGCCGGTACCGGTGAAGCTGATGAAGGTAGTTTTATCGTCGCCTTATCTGAAGCCATCAAGATGGCCACGGCGCGAGCAAATCAGCAAAGAGAATCGCAATGAATCAACGCAACCACCTCGGCCATACTGCCAGAAAACGCTTCGGTCAAAACTTCCTGACCGATAGCCATGTCATCGACGGCATCGTGCGTGCTATCTCACCGCAAAGTGAAGATATCCTAGTCGAAATTGGCCCAGGCTTAGGCGCCCTGACCGAACCGGTCGCTGAAGTCGCAGACCACTTGCATGTGGTTGAGCTTGATCGTGATTTGGCCAAGCGACTGCGCCATCATCCATTTATCAGCAATAAATTAACCGTCCACGAAGGCGACGCCCTCAAGTTCGATTTTCGGCAGCTTTGTGACGATGGCAAGAAATTGAAAGTGTTCGGCAACCTGCCATACAACGTATCAACACCGCTGATCTTTCACCTGTTGAGTTTTCAGGACAGCATTGAAAACATGCATTTCATGCTGCAAAAAGAAGTGGTGGTGCGGATGGCCGCTGGCCCCGGTAGCAAAGCGTATGGGCGGCTGTCGGTGATGACTCAGTATTACTGTAAAGCTGTTCCAGTACTGGAAGTGCCACCGTCAGCATTCAAACCGGCCCCCAAAGTCGACAGCGCGGTGATCCGCTTGATCCCGACCGCTCCTCAATGGCCGGCAGAAGATGTCGCGGTACTCGAGCGTGTTGTCGCTGAAGCCTTTAATCAACGCCGCAAAACGTTGCGAAACAGCCTTAAACGTCAGGTTAGCGCCAGCACCCTCGAATCGCTCGGTATCGATCCTAGTGTCCGACCAGAGCAAGTCACCATTGAGCAATTTGTTGCGATCAGTAACTATGTAGCAATCAATGGCTCAGCAGAAGATAGCGAAAACGAAACCGCATGACAGACTCGTTAAGCAATTCAATCCAAATAGATGTTGAGGTGACTTATCTGGAGCGCCAATCGCTGCCGGAAAAAGACCATTATTTGTTTGCCTACACCATTTCAATCACCAACCAGGGCAGCGAATCGGCTAAGTTGATGACGCGCCACTGGCACATCACCAATGGCGATGGCGAAGAAAGCACTGTCAGTGGCCCCGGCGTAGTCGGCAAGCAGCCCGACTTGGCCCCAGGTAAAACCTTTACCTATACCAGCAGTGCAGCCATTGAAACTGCCGTTGGTACGATGCATGGCCATTACACCTTTTGCAGTGCGAACGGCACCGTTTTCGATGTTCCTATTCCCGCCTTCCGCCTCGCTAGCGCCAATATTCTGCACTAAAGGACAGTTGCAGTGGCTCTCTACCTAGTCGGTGACATTCAAGGCTGTTTTGACGAGCTGCAACTACTGTTAGCGCAAGTCAACTTTGATTCGAGCCAAGATCAACTTTGGATCACCGGCGATTTGGTGGCCCGTGGCCCTAAGTCATTGAAGACACTGCGCTGGGTCAAACAGCAAAAGAACGTCTTTACCATCCTTGGTAATCACGACTTACATCTGCTCGCCGTTGCCGAAGGCCTCAAGCCGCAAAAAACAAAAGACAAAACGGCGGCTATCTTCAACGCCAAAGATCGTGATGAGTTATTGCATTGGTTACGCCATCAACCACTGTTGCTACAACATCCTGATCACCCTTTGGTGATGACTCACGCCGGTATTTACCCGCGTTGGAGCATAGAGCAGGCAGCGATGCTCGCCAAAGAAGTCGAGCGCCAGTTGCAAAGCGATCACTATTTGTCTTTGTTGTCATCAATGTATGGTGATGCGCCGGATGTTTGGTCGTATGATTTATCTGGAGCGCCGCGCTGGCGTTTCATTATTAATGCTTTCACCCGCATGCGTTTTTGTCATCCAAACGGAAGTTTGGACTTAAATACTAAAGTCGCGCCGAATGATGCCGATGAATTATTAGTGCCGTGGTTTCAACTACACCATCAACATCATGTGACTAATCATACAGTTGCATTCGGCCACTGGGCCGCGTTGATGGGCCAGACCAATAACAACAAGTATCTCGCGCTAGATACTGGCTGTGTTTGGGGAAACTACTTAACCATGTATTGCTGGCAAAGTGGCAAGTATTTCACACAGCAAATGTTGCGTTAAACCAACCCAAATCATGGTAAAAATTAACAGATTCCGGTACTTTGCTCACAAAAAATAACAATATCGACGTTGGTTTTTAGTTTTAGTCAGGAAAAACATTGGAATGAAATTATCGGTTGCTATGCGGGTTATACTCGGTTTTACCGTGATAACCGCGCTTTTATTGTTCAGTGGTGCAAGCTCTTTACTTAGCTTAAGTACAGTCAACAACTCACAAAAACAAGTGAATGATGTTGCCATCCCCACGCTGAATGCGGTCAATAACTTGCAACTGAAGATTGCAGCGTCGCATACCATCACGCTGGAAGCCTTCTATGCCGACAAGACTGCAGGTGTCGACCAAATGATGCCTCAGTTTGACGATCGGCTCGCGCAGTTAGACGCCGCCCTCAGCACTCTGATGGCGATTGACTTCGACAATTCAGAATTTCAGCAAAATCGCCAACAAGCACAAACCATTACCACCGAGTTTATCTCATCAGCTCGGCAATCCATCGAGGCCCGCCGCGCCAGTCTGATGGCTCGGCAACAAGCCTTATCATCCTTTGAAGACCTGACCGACAACGCCGATGATGCCAGCGGCTACTTGCTCGATTTGCTCGATTCAGCGGAAGGCTCTGAAATCGCGTCAGTGCAACAGGTTGCCTCGTTCGCCAACAATCTCGATGTCAAAGTGATGTCTACGCTGACGGTCAATCAAGATATCCTGACCATGACCAAGACTGAGCAGCTCAACACCGCCAAAAGCGAACTTGATTTTATTGTCCGCGAAATCCAGTCGCTTACTGACAGCATTGTTGAGCGTCAGGATGAATTGGATGAGCCGGAATATGTTGATGATGTCACCGACAGTATCGATGCAGTGCTGTCACTCCTCAGCAGTAATCAATCGCCGCTATTGAAGCAACGCACAGCTATCGAGCAGCAACATATTGCCAAGCAGATGCATGACCAATTCGAAGGTCAAAGTACACGGCTGTCATCCTTGCTGCTTGGCTTGGCAGATTCGGTTAGTGATTTCAGCCAGCAAGCGCAAACGGCGGTGACCGACGAAGTCAGCAGCGGCAAGCGGGTCAACACCATTGTCATGATTATTTCGGTTCTGTTAGCCGCGGCGATTGCTTTTGTTGTCGTGCGCAGCATTGTCCTGCCGCTAAACCGCGTTAACGGCATGCTTAAAACACTGGCGAGCGGTGATCTGACCCAACGCCTTGAAACCTCGCAAAACGACGAATTCGGCGTTTTAGCAACAAACGTCAACGTGTTAATCGATAATCTACGCGAAGTGATCAATGGCATTGTTGATCGCTCAGCGCAGCTTGGTTCTGCTGCCGAGCAAACCTCGGCTATTACCGAGCAAACAACGGTGTCGATTCAGCAGCAACGCAGTGAAATCGAACAAGTGGCCACAGCCACCACCGAAATGAACAGCACGGCTCAGCAAGTAGTTAACAGCGCCAATGACACCCTGGCGGCCATTAAGCATGCAGATGACGAAGCCGAGCACGTCAAACAGCTTGCCTACAATAATCGTCAAACCATGGAGAGTCTGGCCGAGGAAGTCGATAATGCTTCCAACGTCATTAACCAGCTCCATGAAGACAGCACCAGCATCAGCTCAATCCTTGATGTGATCCGTGGTATCGCCGAACAAACGAATTTGCTGGCACTCAATGCGGCAATTGAAGCAGCTCGCGCAGGTGAACAAGGTCGCGGTTTTGCGGTAGTCGCCGACGAAGTGCGCTCACTTGCTAGCCGCACCCAAGAATCGACTCAAGAAATCAATGAGATGATTGAGAAGCTGCAAGAAGGTGCCGAGCGCGCGGTGAAGTCAATGGAACAGGGCAAACAGAAAGCCACCCAGTGCGTTCAGCAAACGGAAGAATCAACCAATGCGCTGCAAGTGATCACCGACTCGGTACACCATGCCCATGATATTAGCAGCCAAATCAACACCGCTGCGCAAGAGCAGACCTCGGTAACTGCGCAAATCAGTGAGCGTTTAGAGCAGATTGTTACCATCGCGGAAGAGAACGCGTCGGGTGCTCAACAAACCTCGCAAGCCAGTCATCAGGTCTCTGATCTATCGACTCAGTTAAAACGCTCGATTGAGCAATTCACCGTCTAGCGACTGTAAATCCAAACCATAAAAAACGCGCCAGATGGCGCGTTTTTTCGTTGTACCGCGAGTTGCTTAATTAATACGACCTTGAATCGCAGCAACCGTAGCCGAACCACCGTGACCATTAGCTTCCGCCCATTGGAGGATGGTTTGACCGTCTTTCTCAGGCTCAGTCAGAATGCTTTTTGACAACTTCTTAGCAATGAACTCACCGGTTTCGTGAGCATTTTTGTCCATTGCCCAACGCAGCAAGCTCATGCCGTTACACTCAAAACCGACATAAATGTCGCGCAAACGCAATGAGGCATTTTTCAGTGTCTTACGAACTCGACCTTTATCGTTTTGCGCAGTGTATTCACATACACTGGTCAACGCCTGTTCGACGCTTGATGCTTGAACTGCTGGAACCCAAATTGCAGAAATAGAAATCGCGGCACCAATTGCCAGCGTTTTAGTTAAAACAGACATTTTAATACCCCTAGAAACATGCCTTCAGCTCAATATATGTTAACTAATTATATATCGCCAACCCATAAATTTATTGGGGTTACAACAAGTTTCTAACCATTTACTAGTAACATTAAATTGCCATGTGGACAAAATCACACGAATGGTCGTTTTTCTCATCTTTTGGGTGATGGTATTTTGACACTTGACGGAATTTGTCTGGCCATTTGGGGAAAAATGCATCACCTTCTGGCTCGGCATCGATAAAGGTTAAATACAAATCTGTCGCCTGCGCTAAGAAGTGTTGGTAAATCTGGCCACCACCAATAATCATCACTTCATCCGTCTGCTGAGCGGCAATATCAAGCGCTGCGTCCGGACTTGCCACCACGGTAATACCCTCAGCGTTAAAATTAGCATCGCGGGTAATGACAATATTGAGTCGCCCAGGCAGCGGGCGCCCAATCGATTCAAAGGTTTTTCGCCCCATCACGACGGGTTTGCCCATGGTCACTTGCTTGAAGTGTTTAAGATCAGCGGGCATATGCCATGGCATTTGATTGTCTTTGCCAATAACGCGGTTACGGCCCATTGCCGCGATTAGAGAAATGCGCATCCGTTGTTACTCATACTGCAGGTTTGGGGCGATAGAATAGCAACCTAGGCGCTGCGATTCCAAACGCCAGTGAAATCAGAATAAACACGGTTTTCAGGCCATCACTCAGCGCTAATGTGACTAATTCCGGTGCATAACGATTGTGCACATTCATTTCAATTAACGTCACCATAAAACCGAACGCATATTTGCCGGGGATCATTGGGATCACGGCAGCAACGGCGAACACTTGAGTTGGCGCTAAGAATCGACGCGACCAGTACATTGCCAATGAACCAACCGCAAACGCTCCAGCCAACGATGCGATTTCGATAGGAACATTGGCGTAGACACAGCTACTACGTATGCCAAAGCCAATAAATGCGGCGAAACCACAATATTTGAGAAATCGCTTTGGTACATTAAACAAAACTGCGAACCCAACAGCTGGCACGATTGCAACCACCATGGGCAAAATAATTGCGTTCACGATCGCCATTAAATCCATGACCAAACTCCCGTCATCGTCATTGACAACATGATGCCAATACCCGTTGCCATCACCAGCAAGGTGACAAACGCCCAACGAGCAACGGCCATATTGGTATACCCCTCCACCGCATCGGATATCGCGTTAATAGACGGTAATCCGGGCACTAACATGAGAACAGTTGCCGCCATGGCGATATGAGGCTGCTCACCGATGTCTAACATCACACCAAACGATGCGATAGTCGTCGCAACAAAGGCTGTGACAACAAAGTTAATCAAAGGGTTGACTCGCTGGTGGCCAAGCGACTGACGCACAGTCATGCCAATTAAACTGGCTAAAAGAGTGGTGCCACATTCAGGTAAACCGCCACCAAAAAGAAAACAAAAACAGGCACAGCTAAGTGCAACCATGGCAGCAACGAGCCAGCGATTGTACTTTTTGGGTTTGTCACTGAGTTGCCTCAGACGGCGTTCTACTTCGTATTCATCGGCAACGCCACGTTCAACCATCTCGGCTAAACCTGCGACATCACAAACGACTTTAAGGTTAATGCCGCGATCGACCACGCGGCGGACTTTGGTGAGAAATTCTTTGTTGTAGACCGTCGTCAGCATCAAGCTGTTTGCGGTAATCGCGATATCGGCCCAATCGGCTCCAAGCGCAGTGCAGAGCCGATGAATCGTGGTTTCGGCCAACTTACTGTCAGCCCCATACTGCAGCATCAATTGTCCGGCCCAAAGCCCTAGTCGTATTACATTTTGATGCTGCTGTTGATTCACGTCGTTATCCTACTCGCGTTATTTCTGATAGATGACATGACCGTCATCTTCCTCATCGTCCCAATCATCATCATCGTCATCCCAATCTTCGAAATCAGGATTTGCATTGGCATCTTCCATTTGTTCTTTGTGGTAATGATCCCATTGGAACTCGACTTCTTCGTCCTCTGATGCTTCTTCGATGATCCGCGGCATCTCCTCAAGCTGTTCGCCTATGACTTGTGCCAGCGCTTGAGTGCCATTACGCTCTGCGGCTGAAATCTGGAACACCGGACCTTCCCAGCCTAGCGCATCAGTGACACGTTCAATGACTTCAGCGAGTTCATCTTCGAGCATCAAGTCGGTCTTGTTGAACACCAACCAACGCGGCTTATCAGCCAAGGCATCGCTGTGCTGCTCAATCTCATTGATAATGGTCATGGCATTATCAACCGGATCGGAGCCATCGGCCGGCATGACATCGACCAAATGCAGCAAAATGCGGCAGCGTTCTAAGTGCTTTAAGAACTGCACACCCAAACCAGCACCATCACTCGCACCTTCAATCAAACCGGGAATATCGGCAATCACGAAGCTGCTTGATGCGCCCAAGCGAACCACACCTAAATTTGGTACTAAGGTAGTAAAAGGATAGTCAGCGACTTTCGGTTTGGCAGCTGAGACTGAGCGAATAAAAGTCGATTTACCGGCATTTGGCAAGCCGAGCAAACCAACATCTGCCAACAGCAATAATTCTAGTTGCACGTGGCGGGCTTCACCCGGCGTACCGTTCGTTTTTTGCCTTGGTGCTCGGTTAGTTGAGCTTTTGAAACGCGCGTTACCCAAACCATGGAAGCCACCTTTGGCTGCCAGCATGCGCTGACCATGCTTAGTCAAGTCGCCCAAGATCTCTTGCGTGTCTTCATCGCGAATGCGGGTGCCAACAGGTACCTTCAGCGTTTTATCTTCACCACGGCGGCCAGTACAGTTGCGGCTTTGGCCATTAGTTCCATGCTCGGCCTGAAAGGCGCGCTCGAATTGGTAATCGATCAGAGTATTTAGGTTTTCATCTGCCTCGAAAAAGATGTGGCCGCCATCGCCGCCATCGCCACCATCCGGACCACCTTTGGGGATATATTTTTCACGGCGAAAACTCACCGTACCATTACCGCCCTTTCCGGCTTCAATATGGATTCGTGCTTCATCTACAAATTTCATGACATGTGCCTATTGCTGATCTCTCAGGAATTTTAGTCGCTCATAAAACAAAAAGCCCCACCGATAACGGCAGGGCTTTTCAGAAAAAGGTCAACCTAATTAAGCAACGATGCTTACGAACTTACGGTTCTTAGGACCTTTAACTTCAAATTTAACAACGCCGTCTGCAGTAGCAAACAGAGTGTGGTCTTTACCGATACCTACGTTGTCACCGGCGTGGAACTTAGTACCACGTTGACGAACTAGGATGTTACCAGCAAGAACTGATTGACCGCCATAGCGCTTAACACCAAGGCGTTTGCTTTCTGAATCGCGGCCGTTTCGAGTACTACCGCCAGCTTTTTTGTGTGCCATTAGTTATGACTCCTCTAATTAACCGCTAATTGCAGTGATTTTCACTTCTGTGAACCACTGACGATGACCCGCTTGCTTGCGAGAGTGCTTACGGCGACGGAACTTAACAATCTTCACTTTTTTGCCGCGACCGTGAGTCACAACTTCAGCTTTAACTTTACCGCCTTCAACGAAAGGTGCGCCGATTGTTACATCTTCACCATTCGCAACTAACAGGACTTTGTCGAATTCAACGGCAGCGCCGGTTTCGACGTCCAGCTTTTCCAGGCGGACGGTTTGGCCTTCTGCAACTCGGTGCTGTTTACCGCCACTTTGAAAAACCGCGTACATATTTCTTATACTCCGAAAATTTTCTGTATCTTTTAAAGGCAAGACACATCAGCCTTAAAACTTTAGGGCGCGAAATATACGCGATCCACAATCAAAAGACAAGGCCGAATCGGCCGGCGCTGGTGTTTTTTGTGCAAGTAAAAATCAATCTTTGGTCTAACTGTTTTAATCGGCCATTTGCGCGTACACTCCACACTGCTTTTTTATTACCTAAGTGATTCATATTTAGGCAACTCAGATGACACTGGACCAAATTCAACAACTCGCAAAGCAAGACATGGAAGCGGTTAATCAACTCATTGGTGAACAGCTTACCTCCGACGTCGCGCTCATTAATCAGCTTGGTTTTTATATCGTCAGCAGCGGTGGCAAACGGTTGCGACCACTGATGACAGTGCTCGCAGCAAGAGCGCTCGGCTACCAGGGCGAACATCATGTCCGTTTGGCGGCCTTGATTGAATTTATCCATACCGCCACCCTATTGCATGATGATGTGGTCGACGAGTCCACCATGCGTCGCGGCCGAGAAACGGCCAATGCACTGTTCGGTAATCAAGCCAGTGTCTTGGTCGGCGACTTCCTTTATACCCGCGCATTCCAAATGATGGTGTTGTTCGATGACATGAAGGTCATGGACATTTTGTCAGATGCCACCAATCGAATTGCCGAGGGCGAAGTGCTGCAGTTAATGAATGTCAATGATGCCGAGGTTGACGAAGACAGCTACTTCCAGGTGATTTACTGTAAGACCGCCAAGCTGTTTGAAGCAGCAACACGTTTAGCCGCCGTGATCACTAACCAAACACCAGATATTGAGCAAGCCATGCTTGATTACGGGAAACACTTAGGCACCGCCTTCCAATTGATCGATGATGTTCT
The DNA here is from genome assembly GCF_014773395.1 of Neiella litorisoli. Lineage (GTDB taxonomy): Bacteria > Pseudomonadota > Gammaproteobacteria > Enterobacterales > Neiellaceae > Neiella > Neiella litorisoli. Next base: position 75,158 of record NZ_JACXAF010000020.1, read on the forward strand.
CGATTACACCGCTGATGCTGACACCATGGGCAAGAATGCCGGTGATGATTTAGCTGAAGGCAAACCAACCTTGCCGCTGCTTCACGCCATGCATAACGGCAACGAGCAAGAGACTGCGTTAATTGAAGACGCCATTATCAATGCCAATGGCTTGCCGCATCTGGCCGCCATTCAAGCGACGATGGCGCGAGTTGGCTCATTGGATTACGCCCGTCAAAAGGCAGAGCAAGAAGCCGATAAAGCAATTGCGGCATTAGCAAACATTGCTGATTCTGACTTCAAGCAAGCGCTAATTGGCCTAGCCAACATTGCAGTGGAGCGGGATCACTAATCTCTCGACACTAGGTAGTCATCAAATAGATAGCGGCCCATAACGCAAAAACGGACCATCAGGTCCGTTTTTTAATGCCAAAGATTAACGCTTAGCCGTTAACGAACTCGACACCTTTAGCGATATCACCTTTGAGGGTGTCCAACATGCCGTCAAGAGCCGCTTGCTCGTAAGCGCTGATTTCGCCGTATGGCAATACTTCTTCAACGCCGTTTTTGCCTAGCTTAACTGGCTGTGCAAATAGTTCAGCGTGCTCAGAGCCACCATCGACATAAGTGCACTCAACGACACCTTCTTCGCCATTCAATGCTTTCACCAAGCTCAGGCAGAAACGTGCAGCTGCTTGACCCATAGAAAGAGTTGCAGAACCGCCACCAGCTTTCGCCTCAACCACTTCAGTACCAGCGTTCTGGATACGGTGAGTCATTGCAGCGATTTCTTCATCAGAGAAATCCAGACCTAATTGGCTCAACAAAGGCAGGATAGTTACGCCGCTGTGGCCGCCAATGACGTTGATTTTAACATCAGCAGGGTTCAGCCCTTTGGCTTCAGCAATAAAGGTTTCAGCGCGGATCACGTCCAGCGTGGTCACGCCGAACAGTTTATTCTTGTTGTAGCAGCCTTTGGCTTTGAACACTTCTGCAGCAATCGCCACGGTGGTGTTCACTGGGTTAGTGATAATACCAACACATGCAGTTGGACAAACATCGGCGATTTGCTCAGCAAGGTGCTTAACGACACCCGCGTTCACGTTGAACAAATCGGCACGGTCCATACCAGGCTTACGAGGCACACCAGCTGGGATCAGGACAATGTCTGCACCTTCAAGCGCTTTGCCTAAATCGTCCTTGCCATAACCTTCAATTGATACAGCCGTTGGGATGTGGCTGAGATCTTTGGCTACACCAGGAGTAACCGGAGCAATATCGTACAGGGCAAGATCAGTGCCTGCTGGTAATTGGGTTTTTAGCAGAAGGGACAATGCTTGACCGATTCCGCCAGCGGCGCCAAGTACAGCAACTTTCATAATTATTCTCCTAATTAGGATTTTAGATTGTGTAGGGTATTTTTATTGCGTCGTTACAATAGCCTGCACCCAAAAACGGGTAAATAAGTTGTGCGAAATCAAAGCACAGTTCTGCTTATTACCACGCAATGTCGAGTCGTAAAGCAAATGCAACACACATAATGAGCAATCCGAGCCGCATAAGTTTGCCCAATTTTGCAAATTTATGCACAATGACTGCATAACAAATTAGGGGCAAGTTATGCAATCCAGTCAGCAAGATGCTTTAATCAAAGCATTTCATAATCTACTCAAACAAGAGCGATTCGGCTCACAAGGAGAGATAGTTAACGCTCTAAAAGATCAAGGCTTTAGCAACGTCAACCAATCCAAAGTTTCGCGCATGCTGTCAAAGTTCGGAGCCGTCCGAACCCGCAATGCAAAACAAGAAATGGTCTATTGCTTACCTGCTGAATTAGGCGTTCCAACCACCTCAAGCCCGTTAAAAAACCTTGTAATCGACATTGATCACAACGACTTTATGATTGTCATTCGCACCAGCCCTGGTGCTGCTCAGTTAATTGCCCGCTTGCTTGACTCAATCGGCAAGGCCGAGGGTATTCTGGGCACAATCGCCGGCGATGATACCATCTTCATTACCCCGACCAAAGCTGCGGGAGTGGAATCAACGATCAAATCAGTACGCAACTTATTTGGCTACAGCGCATAGTGCGCAAAATGTAACGACGATACAATTTAGACCTTAGTCTTAATCGCTGTGAAAACTGCATAAAAAACCGGAGCACAAGGCTCCGGTTTTTAGTTTGATTTGAAATCGTGATTATTTGTTGCTTACGCCAAACTCTGGGTAAGCTTCCAAGCCACAATCGGTAACGTCAGTACCGGCGTACTCTTCTTCTTCAGTAACACGAATACCCATCACTGCTTTGATGATTGACCAAACAATCAAGCTAGATACGAATACCCAAACGAAGATAGTCAGTGTACCAACCAGCTGGCCCATGAAGGTCGCGTCAGCGTCAGACAGCAGTACCGCGAAGATACCCCAGATACCAACCACACCGTGAACAGAGATCGCACCAACTGGATCATCAATTTTCAGCTTATCAAGAGTGATAATTGAGAACACAACCAAGGCACCACCAGCAGCACCAATCAGCGTAGACAGCAATGGTGTTGGGTCAGCAGGCTCTGCAGTAATCGCAACCAGACCGGCCAACGCGCCGTTCAAGATCATGGTCAAATCAGCTTTCTTGAACAGAATCTTAGCAACAATCAGAGCAGCAATCGCACCACCAGCAGCAGCGGCGTTGGTGTTCAGGAATACGTTTGCAACTTCGTTAGCAACTGCGATACCACCCAGTTTCAGAGTAGAACCACCGTTGAAGCCGAACCAACCCATCCACAGGATGAAAGTACCCAGTGCAGCTAATGGCAGGTTTGCACCTGGAATCGCACGAACTTCACCGTTAGGACCGTATTTGCCTTTACGAGCACCCAGCAACAAGACACCAGCCAATGCAGCAGCAGCACCCGCCAAGTGAACGATGCCTGAACCAGCGTAGTCAGAGAAGCTCAGTTCATATAGACCGAATACTGACTTTCCACCCCAAGTCCAACCACCTTCGATTGGGTAGATGAAACCAGTCATGACAACTGCGAATGCCAAGAAAGCGAACAGCTTCATACGCTCAGCAACCGCACCAGATACGATAGACATAGACGTTGCTACGAATACCACCTGGAAGAAGAAGTCAGAAGCACCAGCATACTCACCCATGTCGCCGAAGCCTGATTCATGAGAAGAAGCCAGAACAGCAGCAACTGCCGCATCGTCCATGCCAGCAACAGTGGTCACGCCAGACAAGAAGTAACCGCCGTCATACATGAACTGATAACCACAGATCAGGTACATGGTACAAGCGATCGCAAACAAGGCGACGTTTTTGGTCAGGATTTCAGTGGTGTTCTTAGAGCGAACCAGACCTGCTTCAAGCATGGCAAAACCAGCAGCCATCCACCAAACAAGTGCACCACAGATTAGAAAGTAAAAAGTATCAATTGCGTACTGCAATTCAAAAATGTAATTCAAGTTGTCCATTATTTTCTCCCGGAATTGTCAGACTGGACTGCAGGCCTTAAAGGGCTTCTGCATCGGCCTCGCCTGTACGGATCCGTACAGCTTGTTCTAAGTCGTAGACGAACAATTTGCCGTCACCGATTTTGCCGGTATATGCCGCCTTGCTGATTGCTTCGACCAAGCGCTCAACGTTGTCGTCGTTAGTGGCAATTTCAAGCTTCACTTTTGGCAAGAAATCTACTTGGTATTCAGCGCCACGGTATAATTCGGTATGGCCTTTCTGACGACCAAAACCTTTCACCTCAGTCACAGTCAGGCCTTCAATGCCGACTTCTGAGATTGCTTCTCTGACATCATCCAGCTTGAACGGCTTGATGATTGCAGTCACAAGTTTCATCGCGTACTCCCTCGGGTATTTATTTATAGTTCGGGGATTAATTAACAAGCATCATGCCACAATGAAACAAAACCATTAAATTCAGCAGCTTAGACAAAAAAAGAGACATTTTGGAGAAACAAAGGAGGGCTAATGCACCAGATTGATCCCACCTGTCGCACCAAAAAAGTACAGCAATGGGAAGTAATCACATTTATTGTTGATGCAGCACTAAGATCGTGCAGCCGCCTTTTTGATTTTTCAAAAAAGCAGCTCTAGTTCAGGAAGAAATATGGTGAAACCAAGCAGTTATCAGTTTTTCGAAATCTTCAGGCCCAGCTTCTGCTGACAAGCTTTGATAATCATCGCGAATATCATCTTCACCAGATAAGGGCATCTCATCGGCAGTTGTCATGCTATGGTGCGCCAGCAAAATCGCGTCGCCGTCGCGCTCAACGGTCCACTCTCGACCATGCTCCCGCCAGTCGGCAATGGGATCGCTCAATTGCTGAAGAATCGCATCAATTTGTTTCGAATTATTGCCTATTTCTTCGGTCAACCAAGTACCAAATGCGCTTTGTGGTTCACTGACTTTAGCGATGGGGCGACCGTCAATCGGGTCAAAAAAGAACTCGTAGTCCATTTGCTGATCATTCTGGTTAATAGTGCCGTTAGTAATGATAGCGTATCGCGAGGTGAAACTTTTATCTCGTTGCCTCGGTCTTTGTGATTAGTGGACTAAAGAGTGACAAAACAATGAAACAGCGGCCCCCTTCCCTTTCAGAAGCACAGGTAACCGACGAACAGCTTTACCTGAACCGGCGCCAGTTAATGAAAGGCGCGGCGGCCTTGACGGCACTTTCGGCATTCCCTGCTCCTGCGCAAGCAGCTGCTAAGGTTTACCCGCTAACGTACCGCAAGGATTCATCTGATTTGCCGTTAACCCCCGAGCAAAAGGTAATTAGTTACAACAACTTCTATGAATTCGGCACTGACAAAGGTGACCCAATCAAGAATGCGCAACACTTCAAAACGTCGCCTTGGCAGGTCACAGTGAGTGGCGAAGCGGAAAAAACCGGCGCCTTTACGCTTGAAGATATTCTCAAATGGAATCCATTGGAGGAGCGTATTTATCGGCTCCGGTGTGTCGAGGCATGGTCGATGGTTATTCCTTGGGTCGGTTTCCCACTAGCGGACATGCTCAAACGATTTCAACCCACCAGCAAAGCCAAGTATGTCGCCTTTGAAACCCTTTTCGATCCGGAACAGATGCCCGGCCAGCGCAGCCGCTGGGGCGGCGGCGGCATCAATTACCCCTACGTGGAAGGCCTGACCATTGCCGAAGCAATGCACCCCTTGACGCTGATGGCGGTCGGCCTTTACGGCAAGACTTTACCACCGCAAAACGGCGCGCCCATTCGCTTGGTGGTACCGTGGAAATATGGCTTTAAAAGCATTAAATCCATCGTCAGCATCACCTTCACCGAACAACGTCCGCGCACCACTTGGAGTGAGTTAGCGCCCAATGAGTACGGCTTCTTTGCCAATGTAAACCCCAAAGTTGCCCATCCTCGTTGGTCGCAAGCCAGTGAACGGATCATTGGCTCCGGCGGCTTATTCGCCCAAAAACGTCGCGATACTGAGCTCTATAACGGCTACGCCGAGCAAGTTGCTTCGCTATACTCGAACATCAAAGAAAACCACTTTTTCTGATTGCTCGGTGCAATCAATGCCTGATGTGATGGTGCAACGAATTATTCAAAATCACCCGCAACTGATGGGGTTCAAAGCCCTCCTTCATGGCGCTTGTTTGCTGCCAGCCTTGTGGATCTTTTACCTTGGCGCGATCGATTCGCTGGGCGCCGATCCGGTTAAAGCGCTGATCCACTTTTACGGTATTGGTGCGGTCCATTGCTTGCTGGCCACCTTGGTCGTGTCACTGTTGAGCAAAAAACTGCGCACGCCACTGTTGATGCGTTGCCGCCGTTTACTCGGGCTTTATGTGGCGTTTTATGCCACCTTACACATCGTTTGTTTCTTAGTGTTTGAATGGCAGTTGCAATGGGCCGAGGTGATCGATGAAATTATCCGGCGCCCCTACATCACCTTTGGTTTTATTGCCTGGTTGATATTGGTGGCACTGACACTCACTTCCTTCAAGCGTGCTCAACGCGCCATGGGCGCTCGCTGGAGCCAACTCCACAGCCTAGTGTATTTGTCCCTCGCGCTAATCTTGCTGCACTTCTATTGGTCTCAAAAAAGCCCGTGGAACCAAGCCATTGCTTACGCCTTTGCTGGCGCTGCATTGCTTTACCTGAAACGATCTAACCTATTAAATTGGTTAAAATTATTTAAGTAATCACGGTCATTGTTAACACCCCTCAGTGAATGTTTTTTGGCCAGCACCCTCGATTTTTTGTGATGAAGGCCCTATAGTGCGCGCGTTGAATCCCCCTCTATCGATGCAGAACTAGGAACGTCCTTTGATTTCTACCGCAAACATCACCATGCAGTTTGGTGCCGAACCTCTTTTCGAAAACATTTCCGTTAAATTTTCCGGCGGCAACCGCTACGGCCTGATTGGCGCCAATGGCTGCGGTAAATCAACCTTTATGAAGATATTGGACGGCAGCTTGGCGCCTAGCGCGGGCACAGTCAGCATTTCGCCAAATGAGCGCATCGGCAAACTGCATCAGGACCAGTTCGCATTTGAACAGTACTCAGTGATCGATACGGTGATCATGGGCCACAAAGAACTATGGGAAGTAAAGCAAGAGCGCGACCGCATCTATTCGCTACCAGAAATGTCCGAAGAAGACGGCATGAAAGTCGCCGATTTAGAAACTCAGTTTGCTGAGATGGACGGTTACAGCGCAGAAAGCCGGGCAGGCGAAATCTTGATTGGCGCCGGCATCGACGAATCGTTGCACTTTGGCCCAATGAGCGAAGTCGCTCCCGGCTGGAAACTTCGCGTGCTCTTAGCCCAGGCATTGTTTGCCGACCCTGATATTTTGCTGTTAGACGAGCCGACCAACAACCTCGATATCGATACCATTCGCTGGCTGGAAAAGGTGCTGAATGAACGTAAAAGCACCATGGTCATCATCTCGCACGACCGTCACTTCCTCAACGAAGTGTGTACTCACATGGCCGACATCGACTACGGTGAGTTGCGTGTTTACCCAGGTAACTACGATGACTTCATGAGCGCTTCGACCTTAGCCCGCGAGCAACTGCAAAACGAAAATGCCAAGAAAAAAGCGCAAATTGCCGAGCTGCAACAGTTTGTTAGCCGTTTCTCAGCCAACGCATCGAAAGCCAAACAAGCGACTTCCCGTGCTCGCCAGATTGATAAAATTAAGCTCGAAGATATCAAGCCATCGAGTCGCGTTAGCCCGTTTATCCGCTTTAATCAGGAAAAGAAACTGCATCGTCAGGCGTTGATCTTAGAAAACGTCGGCCATGGTTTTGATGGTGAAACCTTATTTAGCGGCGGCGAGATGATCCTCGAAGCGGGCACCAAGCTAGCGGTTATTGGTGACAATGGTGCCGGTAAAACCACCTTCCTGCGTTGCCTGATGGACGAGTTAAATGCCAATGAAGGGGTCATTAAGTGGTCGGAAAATGCAGCGTTGGGCTACTGCCCACAGGATGCCACTGCCGAGTTCGCCGAAGAAATCAACATGTTTGATTGGATGAGCCAATGGCGCAAACCGGAGCACGATGACCAAATCGTCCGCTCCATGTTGGGCCGCTTATTATTCTCCGCCGACGACTACAAAAAGCTGGTCACCGTTTGCTCCGGTGGCGAAAAGAACCGCCTGCTGTTTGGCAAGCTGATGATGCAAGAGCCCAATGTGTTGTTGATGGACGAGCCAACCAACCACTTGGATATGGAATCCATTGAAGCATTGAACCTCGCCTTGGAGCACTATGAAGGCACGTTGATCTTCGTCAGCCACGACCGCGAGTTCGTGCAGTCGCTGGCAACTCGAATTGTCGAAATCAAAGATCACAAGCTGAATGATTTCCAAGGCACTTACGAAGAATTTCTCGCCAGCCAAGGCGACTAAGCCACAAGCCTGCAATCAAAAATTCTGCCCCAAGTGCGGGGCAGAAGCTTCCTTCCAACACAACTCCCCGTCGCATTCCCTCTGATAACCATTGATGTGAACCAACATCCAACTCAGCCACCTTTTGGATTGTCTTCAACTTTTATATGGCTAACAATGCCGACACTACAATAACGACAGGGACTGACTGTGTCAGAGACAACTACCGACAGCCAAGTAGAGAAACCGACCTCGACTGGCGCTGAATCAAATAACAGTGGGCCACTAAGTTATGGCCCTTATCCAGAACTATCAAAACAAGCCATTTTGGTTGGCTATTTCCTTGGTGTGATCATCGCCATATCGATTGGTTATGCCTCACTCAAACTAGGCTTTTCCATTGAAGGCTCGGAACTAGCCGCCATTCTTGGTTTTGGTATTTTGCGCGGCATTCTGCGCCGTCGCTCAATCATTGAGAACAACGTCACTCAAACTGTTGCCTCTGCTGTGAATGGGGCATCATCAGGCTTGATGTTCTCGGTGCCAGCCATTTTCATCTTGGGTTATGGCTCAGAATTAAACCCATACATTGTCACTTTCGGTGCCATTGCTGGTGCCTTCTTGGGGATTGCCTTCATTATTCCGCTGCGCAAGCAAATGATTGATTTCGAACGCCTGACCTACCCAGGCGGTGTTGCCGTGGCAACCATTTTGAAATCACCAGGCGCCGGCATCGAAAAGGCCAAGCTGCTCGTTGGCGCCATGCTGTTCTCCGGCGTGGTGCATGTCATTGCGCTGTCTTTGGGGATTCATGATTTATACATCAGTGATTGGCTCAGCATCCCAGATGACTTTGCCTATCTGAATCTGGTGTTTTACGCCTCGCTAATGACCGTGGGGGTTGGCTTTATCGCTGGCCGCGGTGGCTTTGCCTTTATCGTTGGTGGCTTTGTTTGTTATTTCTTTCTCGCCCCCATGCTAGACCTCACCGGCATGTTGCCTGTCGATGAAGCGGGCAACAAAATCACCGACGCTGAAGCCTTGCGACTCAGCCTGTTTCGTCCGACCGGAATTGGCATGTTGATTGGTGGCGCGGTGATTGGGGTGATTTTCGCCCTGCCACTGATCCGCTCGGCCATCAAGTCGATGCAAAACAGCGCCAAAGTCGAAAGCGCCATGAGCCGCGACGAGATGCCGATCAAGCTGCTGTACTTCGCTGTGGTTGGCGCCGCGATTCTACTGATGATCATGGCTTGGACCTCCGCCGAGCAAGTGGGCATTGGCCGTGGCATCGCCATGGGATTGCTGGGCACGCTATGGATTTGGATGGCTGGCATTATTCTTTCTGAAGCCATCGGCCGCACCAACTGGTCACCACTCAGTGGCATGACCCTAGTGGCGGTCACCTTGTTGATTATGCTCACCAGCGGTATGGAAACCACCGGCGCCATCGTTGCCGCTGTGACTGTTGGTGCCGCAACCTGTGTTGCCATGAGCCAAGCCACTGACTTAATGCTTGATATGAAAACCGGCTATCTAGTCGGTGCCACCCCGCGTATGCAGCAGCTTGGCCAATTTGCCGGCGCATGGTTGGGGCCGATTGTCATCATCGTACTAATCTACATTCTCCACAGCGCCTTCGGTCTTGGCAGTGATGAGCTTCCAGCACCTCAAGGTCAAGCGCTCGCTTCCATGGTTCAAGGTATTACCGGTGGCGATGTACCAGCGGAAAAATACACCGCAGGCGCTTTATTGGGCGGTTTGTTGTCAGCCATGAGCGGCGGCTTGGGCATTACCGTGGGCCTTGGTTTCTACCTACCATTTAACATTGTGCTGACCTACGCCATTGGCACCCTGCTCCGCGAAATCACCGATCGCAACCTAGGCAGCCATTGGTCAGATAACAAAGGCATTCCAATCGCCGCGGGTTTAATCGTTGGTGAAGCCTTGGTTGGCGTCGGTTACGCCGTGGTCAAAATCGCAAGCGCAGCATAGGAGACAAAGCAAATGATTAATTTAGCAAGATTTATCGTGGTCGCTTCGTTTCTCGCTGGCGCCTATTTAGCGTCATTGCATGAAGAAACCATCAATTGGATTTTTTTCATTCCGGTGATTATTGCTGGCGTAGTCGGCTTGGTCCTGCTCAAATCCAGTGAGAAGGCCGCAGCGCAAGATGACAGTTTGTTAGCAAGCGACAAGCAAACACTGGAAACCAGCTTGAATAACATCCTCACCAACCTTCGCGAACTCGACGGCCGTAAAGATAAGGTTCCCACCTATCAAATGCGCTTTGAAATAGACCGCATGTTCCGAGACGATTTGAATAATTTTGCCGATAGCCGCGAGAGCATGAAGCACTTGTTTGGCCTGATGGCCTACGCCGACATCATGTCGAGCTTTGCCGCTGGTGAACGTTATTTGAATCGGGTGTGGTCAGCGTCAACCGATGGCTATGTCGATGAGGTGTTAACCTACGTCTCCAAAGCCCACAGCCAATTTGAACATGCTTTGGAAGAATGGAAAAAAGCCGAAGCGGGGTAATTTAGTAGGCTAACGTTAGCGCTCTAAAATTGACAAAGCGACTCAAAGGAGTCGCTTTGTTGTTAGCGGGACTGGCTAGATAACTCATTTCTGGACAAAAGCATGTTAGTCATTTTGCTCTAAAGAGCTCTAGTCAGACTATAAAGTGCCTCGTTGCCATGAGTAACGACTTAGTCCTTTGGTTTGGCAAATAACCTTTGTAAAGCCAGCTCTGCTTGACGTAGCCCTTCCTCAGTAAATACTACAGACTTACTCTTTCCGACAGGATCAGACAACAGCCCTTTGCCGTGCAATCGATTAGTTATATCCCAATCAAGTTGCTTCCATGCGCGGCAGTTATCGTGGAGAGTAAGAGAGAGTAAAGCCAAAGCTGCCTCATCGATTTTATCTTCATCTAGTTCCATAAGGTTCACCAATCCTGCTTAGCTTGACGGAAGACCACAGTCACTTGTTAGGGCTGCTTTAATCTGCAGGCCAATTCACGTCTTTATTATTACCAAAAGGGCAAAACACCCCTTGCGCATTTTTCTTGAAATATCGGTCACTAATTTGCTCAATACAGTCAAGAAATTCCTTGATATGTTCAGGCTTGCATATTCCTTTTCTATTAATTTGAAGGGCAAAATCTAGTAACTGTGAGCCAGAATCTATTTGATCAAGGTGTATTTCATATGGAGAATTTTCTCGAAACCATACTGTTATAGTTTTTGTTGTTTCATTGTAGCTAACGGCTTTATGACTCAGTTTATCAAATAGCCGATTACCGGTATCGAAGCTAGTGTATTCGTTGTTTCTAACAAGCCTTAAAATTTCTTCGAGAAGGTCTCGATCAGACCTTACCTCACTAGGCACTGTTCCTGTATCGTCTTCACTTAGAATTGCTTTTAATTCCTGCTCAAGGTCAGGCCACCATTTCTCAAATATATTGTCGAGAGTTTTTTCATTAAGGCAGCCATCTTCGATTGAATCGTTAATTGCTCCTACGAGCTTCCGCATATCATCTTTTGAAAATTGCGTTGCCTGAAATTGAACTAATGGGCCAGATAGATCTGTTGGTTTAAGGTCTAATAAGATTGGGCAAACATGTGCAGAGCCTACGTTTTTTGAGAGCGCACCGGCTTCAAACATAATCCATGGAGCGTTGAGGTTATCTCGCGTTACTAAAATTATTCCAAACTGAGATGCATCTAGTTTACCGGCAATATCATTGGACCAGCGCTGCCCCTTATCGATGTCTTTGGGTGTAAAATACGGTGTAACTGCTTGAATCACACTGGGCAGCCAATCACGAAGAATTTCAGCCGATTTTCTGCTTTTTTCTCCTGACCAACTTATAAATACTTCCATTATCTATTCCTATTATGATACTCGATTGTGTGCCCTAACGCCTCAATAAGGGGCGCCGTAAGCGTCCCACTTGATTGACTTGTTATAAGCCGGTGATGATACCATTTTGTTCACTACCTATATATTTCGTTTCCTTGATTTCATCAGCAGCTTGACTCTTCTCTACAAAACCATACTCATTGCTGATGTCCGCATAAACACCACCATAAATACCTTCAAGGTTATTCACCCAACGAAAATATAATTCCTGCTTTGCTTTAACTTTCAAGTTGATAGAATAAAATGGCTGGCTTGACTCTGGTGCTAGTGCTGCTGCGCTGTGTAGCTTTAAGTTATGTTTTCCAGGTTCTAATTTTACAGCTGTGTAGCCTCCATCCAGGACTTTAGATATTTTTAATCCATTGATTCTCAATACTGGCTGTATACCTCCTCCTACAAATTGATAAGGACGATATACATATAAAACCGCATAATCTTTACTGGGAGGAACTTCTGAAAACTGCGGTCCTGAGGCACATCCAGATAGAAATATCACGGCAACCATAATACCTAATCTGATTTTCATGATGGTTTCTCCATTTTTTGTATAGGCTTATAACGCCCGCATAAGGGGCTAAAAAATAGTTGGCTAAAATTTAGCGAGGAACGAGCGACAAGCCAACTGTTTTGTGTCCCGCTACTTTATACGCTTGTTATATATCGTTTACGCCCGACATCTTGGCTATAAAGAAATCCAGCTTTTCTTTTAAAGCTTGGTTAGTTGAAATAGATTCCTCATAAGCTGTAATGTGATCAACGCCGTACTCATTAACTCCGTGATCTATATTTTCATTGATTCGTTTTGCATTTTCTAACGCAGAAATTAACTCTTGGCTCATCAACGTCTTATATACATTCAAAGCATACTCTTGTTTTTCTTTAAATGCCTTGAATACATTAGCATCAGGAGCATCACTTGCCTTTGGTGCATCATCTATATGGTTTCGTGCGTATTCTTCTTGCAGGTAAAATTCAGAAGCCTTGATAACAGAAGATAATGTATGGCTCAAGTCAAGCAATATAGGTTTGTTTATATCCCATAGTCTATCTTTTCTCTGCTGTTTAATTGAACTGAAATGAATGACTGTTGCGATCACTGTAGCTAAGGCAATAATTATATTGGTAGCAATTGAGACATCTAATTTAATATCCGATAGGAGAATCGCAACAAATAATACGAAACCTCCAAAAAAACCAAAGACAGCACCGATAAGAACTTGAAACACCAAACCTCCAAAAATATATAACGCCCCGATAACTGGCGACTACTTGCTGCGAAAATGGCAAAGCCGCAGCGAGTAGACGTCCGAGCGAGCGAAGCGAGTGTGTTAATTGGTTTGTTAGGTTTCGTCATTACTACGCAATGCTTTATAAAGGATGATGGACATAAGAATCGCAAATAAATTTATGATAATGCTCACGTCATAGATGGACCAGGTAATATTAAAACTAAAACCCAACGTAAAAGAGAAACCGTAATTAGGTGTCTCGAACCCAAGCACCTGAATGATATAAAGCCAGAATGCGAGCTTAATGAATTTAAAACTGCCTTTATGGATTTTATAAGCAACAAATAGATTGATTAATACTCCGAGTGGCACCAGCAAAGCAAAAAACAAGCTAAAAAAGCTCATATCAGTCAGTTGTGAAAAGTATTGATACAAGCTGCCTAGAATTAATACTCCCAGCACGCTTGAAACAATCAAAGCGATAATTGCGATCCGGGTGTATTTATTCTGGACCATGGTTTTTACATCCTATGTAAGAGAAACCTAACGCCCCAAAGCAGGGGCTTTTGCGAGTGTTTTTGCCGAAGGCAACGAGTAAAAGTCCCGCTGACTTTGTTTGTTATGTTGCGTTACCTAAAAAGGTTTAGTTCTTGAGTAAAGTGCGGCCCACAAAATTCATCGCTGTAATTGGCTTCAAATTTGATGAAATCCCACTTGCCTTTAGCGGAGAAAACACCTTTTGCCTCTCCATTTTCAATATGCACAGTGGGTGTAAAGTAGAAGTTTAACTCATCAGTCGGAAGCCCTTTCTTACCATAGACCGCAACAAAATTTAGAGCCTCGCCATCCAATTCTGCTGGTAGAGAAAAGTGACAAACATGCCCCGTCTTTTCAAAGCATTTAACCCGAGCCTCTTCTGGAGCTATGTATTGTGGACAGTTGTGCACTCCAGCCATCGCTTTCGTAGCTAATAATACAAATAAAATACTGAATACTTTCATAGCAACATAACGCTTTTAATAAGGGGCGAGGCGCAACGCGCCGAAGTCCTGTGCCGCGATTTTTGCGGCACCTTGCTTGATTAACTTGTTATATTTCAT
>NZ_JACXAF010000021.1 GCF_014773395.1 Neiella litorisoli
CTTGGCATAGAGTGAATTATTGTGATCAGCAAAAGCAATATGAGTTCAAAAAAAATCCCCCGATCTGCATCGAGGGATTTGTGTATGAAAGACAGGGCATTTGCCGGGTTTTTTATTGGCGAACTTTACAATTGTTTACATCAAATTTAGCGCTATTCACACGCCAGTGAATAAGCACATTGATTACAATGCTTTTCTTTCACTTTTCAATCAGGAACTGCCAATACCGCCATGTGGTTTCACCGCGCTAAGCAAATCGGCTGGATCGTTACCCTAATAGGGGTAGTGAGTTGCTCATCTCATGCGCCTTCTGATCAGCAGTTAATCGAGCAGTCATCACAGCTTGCTCCAGAGCAATGGCAGCAGCCCCATGGTGATGCCGAACAGGCAATCGATTTTGATTCGCGCTGGGGCATTCGTTTATCGCCGCAAAGTAGTGAATTTCTGCAATTAGCTCTCGACAATAACTATTCAATCGAAATTGCTGTGGCTCGATTGCGACAGGCCAACGCCGATGTCCAAGCCAGAGAAGCCGCGCTGCTGCCCGAATTCGATATTCGTGCGAGTCAATCCCATCGCCAATATGATGACAATGGCAACAAGCGATCACGTGATGTTTCAAGCCTTGCCGTGAGTGCCAGTTGGGAGCTGGATTTGTGGCAGCGCTTGGCTGATTTATCTTCTTCTGCCGAGCTCAATGCACGCATCAGCGAGCTTGACTGGCGAGCGTTGCAGCTTTCGATTCAAGGGCAAGTATTGTCTGCTTGGCTTGATGTCATTGAAACCACGCAGCGGCAGGCGCTGATTGAGCGCAACATTGTGGTTCAGCAGCGACGTTTGGCGCTATCGGAGCGGCGCTTGGATCTGGGGTTGGTGACTTCCGTCGATGTTCGTAATGGCCGCAATACGTTGGCGGGCTTGCGGGCTAACTTAGCCAGTTCAAAGATTTCCCTGAAAGCAGATAAGCGTCGATTGCAATTGTTGTTGGCGCAGTATCCAAATGGAAACATCGCCGTCAATACTCAATTGCCTGAGCTGCTGCCGTTGCCTGTGCTCAACAGTCCACAATCAATTTTGCTCAATCGGCCCGATATTGAAGCCGCCGTGTTAGCCGTTCGGGCTGCCGGTTTTGAAGTCGACGCCGCAGAAAAAGCGAAACTGCCGCGAATCTCATTCAATGCCAACTATGGCGCCAGCGAGGAGCGCTTTGCCGATCTGTTTGATCTCAACCATTGGCTTGGCTCCGTCACCGGGGCCTTAGTGCAGCCGATTTTTTATCGCGGCGAGTTACAAGCGCAAGTCGAGCGCAAACAGGCGGCGGCAGACATCGCTTTGTCTCGGTTACAGCAAAGCTTGTTACAAGCCTGGCAGGAAATTGAAAACAACCTGACCCAAGAGCAATTTTTGGCAGAGCGTCAGGTGTTGCTAACCGAGGCGCTCATTGAGGCACAAGCGGCGGAAGTCAAAACAGAGCAAGATTATGAGTTAGGGCTGGCTACCAGCTTCGAGCTACTGGCCACTCAACGCAGTAGCATTACCAATGAAAATGCGTTGATCGTTGCCAATATTGCGCGCTTGAAAAATCGAATTTCGTTAATGCTGGCGATTGGCATCGTCAATGAGCAAGAACTGTTATCTCAGCAAAATACTCGGGCGTTGTCAGCCCCTCAGTCTTCTCATCATGAGGGTGGGCCGGAGTTAAAGGAACATGTCAGTGGTTAATTCTTTCAAATATTCGGTGATCGCCAAACGAGCGCTGTCAGTGGTGGTGATTGCCGTTCTGGTCTATTTGGTTTTGATGCTCCTTGATATCAATAAGCCGGTTCCCGAAGCGCGCCAAGGAAAGCCAAAGCGTACCCAAGTGTTTGTGCAAAAAGTAGCGGTTGGCGAGCATGTCATGCAGGTGGTTGCGCAGGGCGTAGCGACGCCGAAAAGCTCGGTCCAGCTCAAAGCCAGAGTGGAAGGTCAAGTCGTTGCGGTGCACCCGAACTTTGTCAACGGTGGCCAAGTTCGTCAGGGCGATGTGCTGGTGCAATTGGAGACCAAAGACTACCAGCTCAGTGTTATTCAGGCCAAAGCAAAAGTTGCTCAAGCGGCTGAAAAATTTACCAAAGCCCATGCCCAAGCGCACAGCGCCCAACGGGAATTGATGGAGTTAGGGCGACATGAGGCATCGGAGCTGGCCCGCGGTATTCCACAACTGAACTATGCCGAGGCCGATCTTGAGTCAGCCAAAGCAGCATTGGCTCAAGCCGAGTTGGCGCTGAGCCGGACCCGAATTTTGGCCCCGTTCAACGGCATTATTGAGTCGGAGTCGGTCAGCATCGGCCAGTTGGTGAGCCGCAATAGCAATCTGGGCAAAATGTTCGCCAATGATCTCATGGAAGTAGCCCTGTCGCTGAGTTTGTCAGACATGCAGTTACTGGCCATGCCGTTGAACTATGGCAGTAATTTTACTGAATCTCGCTACGAGGTTGAGCTGTCCAGCCAAATGGGGCCGCGGCAGGTCAGTTGGCAGGGCAAGGTGGTTCGAAGCTCGGGGCTCATTGATCCTAAAACCCGAACCGTGCAACTCGTGGTTGAGGTGCCTGATCCTTATGGCCTGAATAACCCAGCAAGCGACCAGCCACCATTACTCGCCGGTTTGTTTGTCAATGCCCTGATCAAAGGGCAGTCGATGGCCGATTTGGCGGTTATTCCGCGCAAGGCGTTGCGCAATAAAAACAAAATTTGGCTGGCCGATGCCGATAATCGACTGGCGGTCACAGACGTCACCATCATCAGCAAAGATCAGGGCAGGGCTTGGGTTAAAGGCTTGGCACCTGATAGCCGTGTGATCACCTCTAGCTTGCCGATTGCCACTATCGGGATGCGCTTGAGACCGACCAATGAACAATCCATTTCGCCATTGGAGCATCAACTTGCCAGTGAGCAAACCCAGATTGTGCCGAAGAAGCGAGAGCAAAAGGGCAAAGGCGATAAAGCCGTTCGCGCAGCAAAGCTTGAACGTGAACTACGCAAAGGCAAGCTGGCGGGAGATATTTAACGATGACGTCAGTGCTACGTTGGTGGGTTAAAAATCCTATCGCGGCAAATTTGTCCATGGTCGCGTTGGTTGTTGCAGGCTTACTGAGTTACTTCTTTGCGGTTGAAAAAGAGCCATTTCCAATGGTTAAACAACCCATTATGGATATTCGCATGTCGTGGCCGGGAGCGGGGCCGAAAGACATTGAAGAGCAAATCCTGATTCGTTTCGAGCAAGCCCTGAAAAGCGTTGAAGATGTCAAAAGCATCACCTCGGTGGCGCGCGAGGGGTCTGCATCGGTGAGGGTTGAAGGTAAAGAGAGTGTTGATAAAAGGCAGTTTGCTGACAGCGTGAGGGAGAAAATCAACGCGGTGAACTCGCTTCCGGGGGACGCTGACCGGCCGCGAGTCAGTGAGCGAGTCAATCGCCAAGAAATGATGCGCATTGCCCTGCATGGCAATGCCGACCGACAAACGCTCAATCGACTTGCGGTGCAAATCCAAAATGAAATTGCCGCGTTACCGCTAATTTCAACCGTACGGCTTGAAGGCGCGAATAAAGAAGAGGTGTCGATCGAAATTTCTGAGCAGAAAATGCGCCTCTACAACCTCAGTTTTGATGATATTGCCACAGCCATTCGAAACAGCTCATTAAACTCATCGTCAGGCATGATCCGCGATGATGCCGGCAGCTTGCAGTTGACCATTCGCAGCCGAGCCGAGCATCAGCAGCAGTTTGAAGACATTGTGCTGCGCCGCTCAGCCAATGGTGCCACGCTTTATCTGGGGGATGTCGCTGACGTCAAATACGATGTGCAGGAAGCCCGCAATCGCTCGGTATTCGATGGTGAGCAAGCGGTGTTGATTGAAGTGATGAACGCCGATTACATGAACATCGTCAAAATGAGCGCCAGCGTCGAGGAATATCTGGCCGAAAAACGGCGACAATTGCCGCCGACACTCAAGCTGACGCTGTGGGAAAACTGGAACGATTCCTATCAGTCTCGGTTATCGACGATTTTAAATAGCGCTACCTCCGGCTTAATTCTGGTGTTCATTTTATTGATGCTGTTTTTACAGCGCACAGTGGCACTTTGGGTTAGTGTTGGTATTGGCGTGGCGTTCGCCGCATCGTTTGCACTGTTGCCGAGCGTCGATGTGTCGTTGAACATGCTGTCGTTGTTCGCCTTTTTGATGGTGATTGGCATTGTGGTTGATGATGCCATCGTCATCGGCGAGAGCATTCATCTAGCCAACGAGTCGGGCTTAGAAGGCGACGAAGCGGCTATCAAAGGAGTCAGCGAGGTCGCCAAGCCCGTATTGTTTGGGGTACTCACGACCATGGTGGTGTTTGCGCCAATGGCTTTTCTGCCAGGCAGCACCGCCGAGTATACGCGCTCGATTTCCTTAGTGGTGGTGTTGGCACTGGCGTTCTCACTCTTTGAAGCGCTGCTCATTTTGCCATCCCATTTGCGGCATTTAAAAAGCAAACCAACAGCGGCTCAACCATCCGTATTCAGTCGTCTACAAATGCGGATTGCCAATGGCATGCAGTATGTGGCGAACTTTGTCTATGGTCGCTTTATTGTCTGGCTGCTGGCCCACAAATATGGCGTTATTACGGCGTTTATCGGGATGTTGCTGATCAGCATGAGCTTGCTCAACAACAACTATGTGCAGCAGTCATTCATGCCGCAAATCAGCGGCGACAAAATTCGTCTGATGGTGACCTTGCCAGCCAATACCAGCTATGAGCGCACCGAGCAGGTGCTGCAGCAAATCAACCGCGGCAGCGAGCAACTGATTGACGAGGTTGAGGCCAGCGGCGGCGAATTAGTGGAGCATGTCTACAACCAGGTTTGGGGCACTCGGGTGATGAGTGAGCTGAAATTGGTTGGGGCCGAACAGCGCGCCATGACCATTGAGCAGGCATCCGACACTCTTCAAGCTTTAATTGGCGATATTCCCGATGCTGAGGAAATCGAATTTCGTTCAAGCATGAATACCAGTTCGCCGAAAATCAGCTTCCGGATTCGCTCCAACGATACCGATGCCTTGCGACTGGCGCTGGATGATTTAAAACATCATCTGACCAAGTATCAGGGCATTAATCTGGTGCGAGATTCAATGGACAAAGGCAGCACCGAAATGGTGTTCGCATTGAAGCCGGGTGCAGAGCAACTCGGCATCACCTTGCGCGATGTGTCGAAGCAGGTCAAACAGGCTTATTTTGGTCAGGAAGTCGATCGGCTGGCGACTTGGACCGGTGATGTTCGGGTCAAAGTGCGCTACTCCAAACAAGAGCGTGAATCGATTGATACCTTGCAGCACATGCGAATTCGTACCAAAGACGGCCGTGAAATTCCGCTATTGAGCGTGGTTGATGTCAGCGAGCGCCCCGGCGTCCAGCGTATCTACCGACGCGATGGCGAAAAAGTGGCCACGTTACGAGCCGAATACGGTGGTACCGACCAATACAGTGTCAATCGCGATATTCGTGACAACTTCATTCCTGAATGGCAAAAACGTCATCCGGAAGTAAAGTTTGGCTCTGGTGATCGCGGTCAGGAGCGCGATGATTTCATTGCCACTGTCATGCGTTTAGAAGGCTTGGCGTTGTTGGTGTCCTACATGCTGATGGCCATCGCATTTCGCTCCTATATGCAACCGCTGCTGATTCTATCGGCGGTGCCGTTTGCCTTTATGGGGGCGATTGCTGGCCATTTGCTTCATGGCACTGTGTATTCGATGTTTTCCATGCTGGGCATCTTAGCCGCTGCAGGAGTGGTGATTAACGATAATTTGGTGTTGGTTGATGCCATCAACCGGCTCCGCGCAAAGGGGCAGAGCGCAGTAGATGCTGTGATTGCCGCCGGTAAGCTGCGTTTCCGGCCTATTGTGCTGACCTCACTGACGACCTTTATTGGCTTGCTGCCGATGATGTGGGCCAATAGTGTGCAGGCTAAGTTTTTGGTGCCTATGGTGGTGTCGCTGGCTTATGGGGTATTGCTTGCCACTGTCATTACCTTGGTTTTTGTTCCTTGCTTGTATGTGGCTAGCTTGGAAGTGCGGGATTTATGGCGCCAGTTTCAGGCCAGTGACTATTATCCTTTGGGGAATAAAAGCAATGACCTGTAGCTCGCCGAAGCGCTGGATTGCTCGGAGTTTGAGCAAATTCGAGAAACATTTCAGCATTATTAAAATTAGTGTTGACACTAAAAGGCTGGCTGCTTAGAATGCGCCTCGCTCTTGAGGGCTAGGGTTCATATCCGCTCTCAAGTCAGCCGTTTGGGGCTATAGCTCAGCTGGGAGAGCGCTTGCATGGCATGCAAGAGGTCGGCAGTTCGATCCTGCCTAGCTCCACCAAATTTCGTTTGCATTGGACTTGTCCGCTGCAAACCATCAACGAGGAATTAGGCGCCTCTCTCAATACGAGAAAAAGTTGATGTAAAACGACACAATTTTCGTGTGTCCCGTTCGTCTAGAGGCCTAGGACTCCGCCCTTTCACGGCGGCAACAGGGGTTCGAATCCCCTACGGGATACCACTTTTTCCAGTAGGAAAGCTCTTCGTATCTGAGCTAAATCGATATGTTTAGGCCTGCGTTTGCTCTGGCAGACGTAAAAAAGGTCGCACTACTGTGTGTCCCGTTCGTCTAGAGGCCTAGGACTCCGCCCTTTCACGGCGGCAACAGGGGTTCGAATCCCCTACGGGATACCATTTCCTTTTAGGAAAGTTCTTCGTATCTGAACTGAATCGATGCGTTTAGGCCAGCGTTTGCTCTGGCAGACGTAAAAAGGTCGCACTACTTGTGTGTCCCGTTCGTCTAGAGGCCTAGGACTCCGCCCTTTCACGGCGGCAACAGGGGTTCGAATCCCCTACGGGATACCATTTCTTTCTGGGGCTATAGCTCAGCTGGGAGAGCGCTTGCATGGCATGCAAGAGGTCCGCGGTTCGATCCCGCGTAGCTCCACCAAATTCTCTATGCGCAATCTTCTTTAGTTTATCTTCTTTGCTCTAAAACACCCGTTTTGTAACACCTATTGCTGTTGGCTTCGTCAGCTCGTGTTGGCATGGGTTGGTTTTCGATATAGGCAACAAAAAACCAGAACCGCGGTTCTGGTTTTTCACTGGGTCGCAGTTGTCGTCATTTATAGTGTTAGGCTTGGGGCACGCTGACCGCCAATTTTTGTGCGATATCGCGAACCTCTACATAACCTTCTTGGCGACTGCGAATATAGTTAGCCGTTCTGTCGGCGCCGGCTTCAGCGGCAAAGCTGCCAATGTCTTCACCATTACAAACAACATTATTGGCGACTAATTGCATGTCAATGCGGTAGCTAGCCACGGTGCTCTTAAACGTGTGGACGCGATTGCTTTGACTGCTTAGGCAAATATCGACTAATGCGTTTTCCACATACGGGTCCATCGCTGCTGTTGATGTTGCAACGGATGCCATACCCATGGTCGCCGCAGCGACTGTCAAACATACCTTGTTCATTGTGTGTCTCCAGCTTGTTGGTTGGTTGCTGACACGTCTAGTAAAGTCGAAAACGGCGATTCTGGGTGTTGCCACATGTAACATAAAAGCACGGGTATTTAGGGTATATTGCATGCAACTTTGTTAAATGCTCCTATACTCAGCAAGCTAGCGCCGCGCTCTGCTAATTGATAAGCATTCTCGCATTTACAAATGGTTACCTAGACTCATGATTGGTTACATTTTGACCAGATAAACCTTGCTATTTGTTGCTGACAATCATTGAATCAGCCTTGACATATTCCTCATCAAGCAACTTCTCATCGGTGTGATCTTACGATCGGCTCTGCATCGCCGAACGGTTGATCGCCCAATTTAAACCTTTCATCTGTTAGGGGTATTAGCCTTATGCTCGATACCCATTCGCCTTTTTTTGCTAGC
The DNA here is from genome assembly GCF_014773395.1 of Neiella litorisoli. GTDB lineage: Bacteria > Pseudomonadota > Gammaproteobacteria > Enterobacterales > Neiellaceae > Neiella > Neiella litorisoli. The sequence goes on from NZ_JACXAF010000021.1 coordinate 7,945, forward strand.
TTGATGTTGCATCATTGTTAACTACGCCACGCTTTTAATAATTAATGTATGTTGTTAACAATAAACTTTGTGCCAAGTCTCGGATTAATGACCGTTAGGTGTGGTTTGATATCGCTCTGAGTAGCAAGGCTAGGGCGATATCGGGTAGTTATATGCGACATTTTCGATCGTTAAAAATACAAACAAGAATGATCCTCCTGATCCTATTGCCGTTATTGGCAATTGCCGGACTGTCATTGCAGTCGGTGCTGGAATCTCGGGAACAAATCAATAAGTTACAGCAACTCAATACCGCATTGGACTATGCCGATGTGGCTTATCCATTCATTACGGCTTCATTGCAAGAGTCCTTTTACACGCGGATTTACCTAGATAGTCAGGGAAGTAGCGTTGCCAATGCTAAACAGCAAATGTTGGCGAAGCGGCGCCAAGCTGAGTCAAATCAGCGTAACTTTCTTCAGTTTATTGAGGACAATCGGAGCACGCTGAGTACGTACCAAGCGTTGATGAATGATATTGAGATCTTTTTGCCACTGATTGAGCGCATGCAGTATGTGCGGCAATCGGCCGATCAAAAACTACATAAGAATGGCGCATTCAAAAGTAAAGTTGGTGGTGATATTCACACCATGTACTTCTTTAATGAAATGGTGCGTAAAGTTGCTGATTCGATGAGCCAAGTTGCAGTGGTTGCTGCCCAGCAGGAGCAAGTGTCTCGAATTGCAAATGCTTACACTGATTTAATCGCCATGAACGTCGAAGCGACGTTCCACAATAGTATGATTGGCCTTGCCAAAGATAATGCCCTCGATATTTATATCTTTGGCGAGATCATGAGCGGTTATCAAAAATACAATAAAGCATACGTGCGCTTTTTTAGCTTTGCGACAGCCGAGTCTGCAGCGGCCTTAACTGCCATGATGAACAGTGCCAACCAGAAGCGCTGGGATGATGTTGCTCTGAAAGCGCGCTCGAACGTCTATCAGACCCAGAATAAGCCGTTGCAAATTGATCCGGGTGTTGATTTGGAGCGCTTAAGCCAAGTTCAGTTTGACGCCTTTGACGAAGCCATCAGCCAAGTTGTTGATGAATTAATTCGCACGAAGGATCAACTGATTGATGAGGCTGAATCGGTTGCCATTCGCGCCACTGTGCTGGGAGTCGCCATTCTAGTGGTGGTGGTGTTCTTGTCGACAACGATTGCCAAGAGCATTACCCAACCGCTTTCTGGGCTGGTCCGAGTATTCCGCCAAGTCGCGCAAGACAAAGACATGACGGTAACTCTGGATACCAGCGGTAAGGATGAGCTGAGCGAACTCAGTCAGGTGTTTGATGAGTTGCTAGGCCGCTTGCGTCAGGCGCTGGTCAATGTTCAGGAAGAAGCTGACAGCATTCACGACACCAGTGATTCGATGACCATGTTGATGGAGCAATCGGTGGGCTTGTCTGAGCACCAGTTCAAAGCGACCGAGAGTATTTCGGTGGCGATTAATGAAATGTCCAGCACCATCAATGAAGTTGCGAGCATGGCGTCGCAATCGTCAGAAGCGGTGGAGCGCGCTCATCAGTCGTCGGTGACCAGCTTTGAAAATGCTCAAGCCAGCCGCGAAATCATGGATAGCTTGACCGTTGAGCTGGGCAATACGCAAGAAGTGATGATGCGCTTGGTGAAAGAAACCGAAGCGATCACCGATGTTGCGACCATGATTCAGGGCATTGCTGAACAGACCAATCTATTGGCCTTGAATGCGGCCATTGAGGCGGCTCGCGCCGGTGAACAAGGCCGTGGATTTGCGGTGGTGGCTGATGAGGTCAGAAGCCTTGCTTATCGTACTCAAGAATCGACCGAAACGATTCGCAGCCAGATTGAAAAATTGCAAGCCGAATCAAAGTCCGTGACCGCCAATATGAGCTCGCTACAGCAAGAGAATACTCGTGCGGTGACCATTGTTGAATCGAATTCGGCAGCGCTGGAATCGATGAAAGTCGAGCTCGACCAAATCATGGCGCAGTCGATTCAAATTGCCACCGCAACCGAAGAGCAAACCTCGGTGGCGGAAGAAATCAATGAGCGGGTGACGTCGCTATCGGATGATAGTCGGGGGATTCAAGGTAAAACCGAGGAGACCACACGATCCACTCAGCGCTTGCAGCAAACGGCGGCCATGCTGCATCAGCACATTTCGGAATTTCAACTCAAATAACCAAATAAGGCTCACTGGTTCAAACAGTGAGCCTTATATCTATCCATCTACGACTGTTACTTAATTCATGGCTAACACTTGGCCACTATCAAGTCGTTGATTGAGGTATTGGGCAATGGTGTCGGAGTTGTGCTCGGCGGCAAACTCGGCAATGGGCAAACCGTTGCAAACCACTTTATTGGCAACATCTTCCACTTCTAAACGGTACGCTTTGATGGTTTCACGAAGCGCAGCAACGCGATTACTTGTTGCCGAATGACAAACATCTTGTAGCGCTTTTTCGACGTAGGGATCCATCGCGGCCTGCACTTGGGAACCGATCACTAAGGTGGTGGTCAGTGCGCTGATAGCAAGTTTCTTCATCATGACAATTCTCTCCATAGCTGTTGTTGATTAGCGGCCGCATTGATTTGACAGATCAGGTAAGTGGCCTAGGAAGTTATCCATGGCGCAGAGTGTAGAGAGAAGAATGTGAGATTGGATGTCGACACAATGAGTGAATGTGTCGGTGAAACATGTGTATGTTGTATGCAATCACTGAAATGGCTGGCTAAGGCCCGACAATGCTGGATTTAAAGTGATTATTCTAAGTCGCAGAATGTGTTTTTTCGGGCCGGCCATTTATAACTGGTTACATTTGAACGTCATTTTTGCCTTGGTTCGACTTGATATGACGGCGCAACACAGGTTCTATGATGTCAGCGATCAGCGGTTGAGCCGAGGCATTAGGATGCAGCCCATCGGCTTGCATTAAGTCGGGCTTAATCGCAATTGTTTGCAGAAAAAATGGCAATAATTCAATTTCTTGTTGCTGTGCTATGTCAGTAAACATGGCGGTGAATGCTTGGCTGTAGCGAGGCCCATAATTGGGTGGGATCATGATTTCGGCCAAAATGACCTCGGCGCCTTGTTGTTCGATTAAGTCAATCATGCGATTAAGGTTGGCTTTACTGTCAGTAAGACGATAGCCGCGCAGCCCATCATTGGCGCCGAGTTGCAGAAATACCAGCGTCGGTTGATGAGCTTTCAGGGTGGTTGCTAAGCGAGCGAGGCCGCCTTGGGTGGTTTCGCCACTGACGCTGGCGTTGACCACCTGCCAAGGTTGCTGCTGCCAGCGTTTGGCAACCAGTGACGGCCAGGCTTGTTCAGGCTCGAGGCCGTAACCGGCACTTAAACTGTCGCCATAAATGAGCACAGTGGCGGCAAATGACGTTGAAGAGAAAAACAACAAACAAGCGAGAAGACTTTTCCACATGACGTACCAAACTCCGGAATTCGTATTGCATGCTGACGGCATCAGCAAACAGGTTGCCACTGAGGCACATAAACTCACCATACTTCAACCCACTGAATTGAAAGTCAAGTCAGGAACCACCGCCAGTGTGGTTGGTGCGTCGGGGTCGGGGAAGTCAACCTTGTTGAGTTTGTTAGCTGGCCTTGACCGGCCATCGAGCGGCCAAATGAACCTGCTTGGTCAGCGAATTGATAACCTCGATGAAGATGGCCGAGCGGCCGTACGTGCCGGGCAGGTAGGCTTCGTATTTCAATCCTTTATGCTACTGCCAGCTTTAACGGCGGTGGAAAACGTGATGCTGCCTGCAGAGCTTAACGGCATGGCTGATGCCAAAGATCGCGCCATGGCATGGCTGGAAAAAGTCGGTCTGGCTAGCCGAGCGAGTCATAAACCGTCTGAGCTATCAGGCGGCGAGCAGCAACGGGTTGCCATTGCGCGCGCTTTTGTCACCGATCCCAAGTTGGTGTTTGCCGATGAGCCGACCGGTAATCTAGATAGCCAAACGGGTTTAGCGGTCAACGAATTGTTGTTTAACACCCATGCAGAGCAGCAAACCACGCTGATTTTAGTCACCCACGACAACGGCTTAGCGCAGCAGTGTCAGTTTCAATATCGCATGCAAGCTGGCGTGCTGGCGGAGATCACGCCATGAATGCGCTGAAAGCAATCTGGCAACACTGGCGCCAAACTGAAACTTGGTTGCTGTTTATCTCGGTGTCGTTGGCGATCTTCGCCTGCTACAGCCTGACGTCTGTGGGCGTGTTGATGCAGCAATCCTTGATCAAAACCAGCGCCGAGCTAATGGGGGCCGATCGCATTCTCAGTGCGACCCGTCCGGCTCAGCCTGAATGGTTAGCCAAGGCTGAGTCGCAACAGCTCGATATTAGCGAGCAATGGCTATTCAATTCCATGGTGTTTGCTGGTGAGTCGCTAGATGCGCCGATGCAGCTAGTGTCAACCAAGGCTGTCGATGAACACTACCCAGCGAAAGGCGAGCTGAGAGTGCAAACGGCAAGCGGCATGACAGCAACGCTTCCTGAATCTGGCGTTGTTTATGCCGATCAACGTTTACGTGAATTATTAAGCGTTGAGCTCGGCGATCAAATTGAATTGGGGCAAGCTCAATTTACCCTCAAAGGCTGGATTATCCGAGAGCCTGACAGTGGCTTGAGCGTATTCGGCAATTTGCCATCGCTACTGATGCGATTAGATGATGTTGACGCGACTGGCATCGTTCAGCCGGGTAGTCGCTTAGCCTACCGTTATCTGCTCACCGGCGACGACGAGCAATTATCGGCTTTTGATCAGTGGCTGAAACCGCAATTGCCAGAGATCTATCGTTATCGAGGGGTTAGCGATGACGACTTCGCATTGTCCGGTGCGTTAAAGCGCTCCGATACCTTTCTTCGTTTGGCTGGCCTGTTAACCGTACTGCTGACATTGGCGGCGATGGCGGTGATTTGTCAGCGCTTCACCGAGCGCCAGCGGCGCGAAGTGGCTTTACTGAAAGCCTTTGGCCAAGCGCGCCGCGATTTGATTGCGCGCTACAGTTTGCTGATGATCAGTGTCTTTATCACGGCCATCATTGCAGGCATTGGCGCAGCTCAGGGGTTGCTGGTGATGCTTGCAGAGCAAATCGCAACAGTTATGCCCAACCTTGAAGTGCAGCTTGTTGCCTCGGCGGCGCTGTTGAGCATTGTTGCCGCTTGTGGTGGCTGCGTTCTGTTTTGCTGGCAGCCGTTTAAACAGCTGCTGGCGACCCCCTCAAGTGCACTGATCCAAGGTTATGGCGCGCTGAACTTGAAACCAAGCTGGCTCTGGCGAGTGCTGCAATTGCTGGCGGTATTCGCGCTGCTGCTGAGCTTTGCCAAAAGCTGGTTGCTGGCGGTGTTGCTGCTGGTGGCTGGGGCGCTCAGCATTGTGCTGGTTGCTCTTGCAAGCTTGGCGCTGATCGCGGCGCTCAGCCGGTTGTCGCAAGGGCAAAAACTGAGCTGGCGATTAGCCGTTCGCAATGTGCAACGGCGAATGACAGAAAACCGTTTATTGTTGGCTGGTTTTACCTTGGCCAGCCTGATGGTGATGAGTATTTACTATGTGCGTGGTGATTTAATTGACCAGTGGCGCAACCAGATGCCCGAAGGGGCGGCGAATCGCTTTGCCCTTAATATTCAGCAGCATCAGGTTGCGGGCTTTAATGACTGGTTAAGCCAACAAGGGATCGGCACCAGCTATATGTATCCGATCGTGCGGGGGCGGCTGGACGCGATTAATGGTGAGCCGATTCAGCAACTGGTTAGCAAAGACGATGAAATTGCCCGCCGCAGTATTCGCCGTGAGTTGAGTCTGACCATGCGCGCCGATTTACCCGAAGGGAATGAAATCGAGCAGGGCACCTTTTTAACAGGCAAGGGCGAAGTTTCTGTTGAAAGCCGCTTGGCTGAGCGGTTGGATATCGAAATGGGCGATGTGCTGACGTTTGATATCGCAGGTGTTGCTGCCTCGGCAACGGTGACCAGCCTGCGGCAAGTGGACTGGAATAGCATGCGACCCAACTTTTATATGATCCTTTCGGACGATGTATTGGCGCCATTTGCGGCCAGTTATCTGGCCAGCTTTCATCTGGCTGAGCGACAAAAATCGCTGGCGGCCGATCTGATTCGGGCTTTTCCGAATGTCACCCTGATTGACGTCGATGAAGCCATTGCTCGGGTTGAATCGATTTTAAAACAGTCCTCGATGGCGATGACGGTGGTGTTAGTTTTGGTGACCGCTGCGGCTGGACTATTGCTGATTGCTCAGGTGCGGGCGGGTATGGATGCCCGTCAACAGGAGCTGATCACCATGCAAACCCTTGGAGCGGGGCGTGCGGTATTGATTCGAAGTACTTTGTTTGAATTTTTGGTGCTGGGATTGATCGCCGGTGGCGTTGCGGTGATCGCCAGTGAAATGCTGCTCGCAGGTGTGTTTGTGCTGTTATTTAAGCTTTCCGCTCAACCACACTTTAGCTTGTGGCTATTGGGACCAGGATTTGCCGCAGGGATCATTACCACCATTGGCTGGCTGCAGTGTCGACGGATGCTGCGAGAAGGCGCGCTCAGCCGCTTACGACAGCAGATCAGCGGCGGCTAAGCGGATACAGCACTTGGTGACCACAGAGCCAAGTGCTGCTTCTTCAAATGGGATCACATTATTCTGATCGGGCTTGCTCTACTATTGCGCTCAAATTCTCAAGAAAGCGCTTACATGATGAAATTAATTGCTAGTTTAAGTTTTGCTTCAGTTTTATTGCTCGCTGGTTGTGGCATGACTTCGGAAGCTGATCAGAAGTCGTCAGCAACTCCAGCCCAAGACAATCAGCCACAGCAGGTGTTTAACCCGACGATTGATGGTCAATGGATTGGCTTGGGTATTTCCTATGGTTCTTATCGAGATGGCGAGAGCCCCCATAAAGCCAGTGTCAGCAGCGAAGCTGACATTCTCGAAGACTTGACGATTTTGACGGCCAAGGGCACAAAATCATGGCATCTGATCCGTATGTATGGTGCCGATCCAGCAAGCGAACAAGTGTTGCGGGTGATTAAAAAACATCAGCTGCCGGTGCGAGTAATGCAAGGTGCTTGGTTATCTGGTCATCAAACTGAACAAAAAAATCAAGAACAAATCGATGAAGTGATCCGGCTTGCCAACGAGTACCCCGAGATCATCGTGGCGGTAAATGCTGGCAATGAAATTTTTGTCGATTGGTCATGGCATAAGTTCGGCCAGCAAGATTATGACCAGTACATTGGCTGGATCCACCAAATCAAGCAGGCGGTTAATGTGCCCGTGACATTAGCGGATGACTATAATTTCTGGAACAAGCCTTGGAGTCAGGCAATTGCCGCGGAGTTGGATTTCATTGTCCTGCACGCTTATGCCATGTGGAACTCGCAGACGTTGGACAATGCAGTCAGTTGGACGGCCAACATCTATGATGATATTCAGGCTCGCTACCCTGATAAGCAAATCGTGCTGGGCGAATCGGGTTGGGCGACTAGTTCAATTTCGAGCAATGGCGATGAGCGTTTAATCATCGGAGAGGCCAGCGAACGGGCGCAAGCGGTCTTTTTGCAAGAGTACACTGCTTGGCTAGAGCAGCGTCAAATCGCCTCGTTTCTGTTTGAAGCATTTGATGAAAAATGGAAGGGTGGTGAGGACAAACCCGATGGCATCGCGGAGAAAAACTGGGGCATCTTCCGCTCTGACCGAACCCCTAAACAAGCGGTGGCCGCTTATTTCCCAACACTAGCCGAACGCGATTAGTGGCGTAGTAAATCCTCCAGCGCGTCAGTTAAATCAGCAAATTGAAATTGAAAGCCAGCGTCGAGTAATCGCGTTGGCTTTACTTGTTGCCCAGTGAGTAGCAAGTTGGCCATTTCGCCAAAAGCCAACTTGAGAACAAATGCTGGGGTAAAAAACAAATGGGGGCGATGGAGCGTCGCTGCCAATTGGCTGCTGAACTGGCGATTGCTGACCGGATTGGGCGCGGTGGCGTTGTAGATACCACTGGCCTCATTATTGTTGAGCAGAAACAGCAGTAAATTGACCATATCGTCGATGTGGATCCAACTCATAAATTGCTGACCCGATCCCATTGGGCCGCCAAGCCCCAACCGATAAGCGGGGAGCATTTTTTTCAAAGCGCCGAAACCGGGTGCCAATACAATACCAGTGCGGACGATGCAGACTCGAGTGTGCTGGCTGACGCGATTGGCGCGTTGCTCCCACTCAGCACAAACCTGATGAGCAAAATCGTCGGTCAGAGTGTGCTGGTCAATGTCGCTTGACTCGTCAATTGGTCGTTGCTGTTGATCGCCATAAAAGCCGATGGCAGAGCCACTGATGAATACTGGCGGATTGGTGCATGTGGCAATCGCGCTGGCGAGCTGTTCGGTTAATTGCCAGCGGCTATCGCAGATCTTACGTTTTTGCTGTGGACTCCAGCGCTTATCGGCAATGGGCTCGCCGGCAAGGTTGATGACCGCATCATAGTGCTCGAATTCACCACTCTCTGGTAACGCTTGAAGTGCCGTTACTCTCGCTCCGAATAGTTGTTTGGCGTGTTCAGGGCGGCGGCTAAGCACGGTGATCTGGCTGTCTTGGGGTAGCTTAGCAATCAGATGTTGGCCAATAAATCCGGTACCGCCTGTCACTAAAATACGCATGGTTTGCTACCCCCGCTGGTGGTTATGTTATTTGGGCTTGTGATAACTCAAGCTCATCGAAACGGAATCGGCAAATCGCAGCGCATGGGGCTTGTCGATTTCCACCGATGCGCTCTCCACCCAAGCATGCTCGGTGGCGATGGCTAGGACATCGGCGGTCAATTTTTCCAGCAACGAAAACCGGTTTGATTCAATCAAGGCAATGATTTTCTTGGTAATGGTGCGATAGTTGAGGGCATCATCCATGTTGTCTGATTCGGTTGCATTGTCTGCTGGGTAGTTGATGGTGACGTTCACAACCACGTCTTGTTTGTTTTCAATTTCTTCTTGTTTGATGCCGATGTAGGTACGAAGTCGAAGATTTTTAATCCGAATGGTGGCAATGGCGCCCTGCATAGTTAGTCCTTAGTGTGTGCTGGATCGTGATTAGACGAGAAGATTGAGCGGCCTCAACCAATGCTATTGATCCAGCTTGTTAATGGTTTTGCGCAACTCATATCCTTCATCCGTTACGATTTTTTCCAGCACTTGGATCCGTTGCTGCAAACTGGCGATGGTGGTTTGCTCGATTTCGGTGAGTTTTGCTTCGAGCTCTTTGAGCTTTGGCGCGTCTTTAAAGCGCATCTGCTTCTCGATTAGGCGCAAGATGCCGCCGCCAAAGACCACGGTGACAACAATCAAAAACGCAAGAGTAGTACCAGACATAATTTCTTCCCTGAGCAGTTTTATGATGGATTGGCATAACCTATCAAATGACAGCCGCAGATGCATAGTTTGTTTGCTCGCTAACACTTGATGACGGTTGGGTAGAGAAACATCCATAGGTATACTGAGTCGACATCACCTTGTTGCCGCCAGTGGCTAAATCAGGACCCTTTATGAATCCATTCAATGCTTTTCAGTCAGCTTGGCAACATGCCAAAACGCTGTCATTCGTTGTTGTTATTAGCGCTCTTGTTGGTTGCTCAGAGCCAGAAACATTGACCAATCTATCCGTTGAATTTCCCAAATCAGAACAGATGGTGATTGAGGTTGTGTCATCCCAGAACAGCTATCAGTTTGAGTTGCCAGCGAGTGTATTAGGCGACCGCGATGAACTGGCTAAGTCGTTGGCTCCGCTACCCCGGGAGTTACGCTTAGAGGTGATCGAAATGCTTGAAGGCATTGAGCCGCCACCACCAGAGCCAATTTCGCCAAGTCTCAGTCGCAGTGTCGATGCGCTCGACCATTTGCTGAAATCACTCGGTGAAGATTTGTCGGATTTGCAGCAAGAATTGCAGCAGCATGGCGATGAATACCAACGCAAGCTCGAACAAAATATGGGAGAGCTAAGCGACGATGCCGCTGCTATGGCTGCTGAAGCCGAACAACAGGCGCAGGGCTTTTTAGCCAAAATGCAGCATCAATATGTGGAGCACATTGCCAGCTTGATTGAATCGGGTGAGTTGTCGGAGCAAGAGATCGCGCGTCTTGAGCAAGCCATTATTGCTCATCATAAAAAAGCCAAGCAGCAATAAGGCGATTGATGTTAATGAATAAGCCGTTGCTTCAAGTTTGGCCGAAAACGCCAGTTAAAATATCGTTCAGGACATCACGTAACACCATGATCAATGCTCTGTTTGGGCTGCTGTTACTCATGGTGCCGAGCGTTTACGCCGACACCATTCTTGATCCGGAAGTCACCACCGCTGTCAGTCAACATCAGGCGGTATTTGCCAATCAGGCCATGGTGGTGACCGCCAATCCCCATGCTTCCAAAGCGGCGCTGGCAATGCTCGAAGAAGGCGGCTCAGCGGTTGATGCAGCGATTGCGGCTCAGTTTGTATTGACGCTGGTGGAGCCCCAGTCAAGCGGCATTGGTGGTGGCGCATTCATGTTATTGTTCGATCAGCAGCAACAGCAACTGCTTAGCTTTGATGGCCGCGAAACGGCTCCAGCCGCTGCCAAAGCCGATCGATTTTTAGCAGCCGACGGCACTCCAAAACGCTGGATTGACGCGCTCGTCGGCGGCCAGTCGGTTGGTGTACCGGGCGTTGTTGCAATGATGGCCAAAGCCCATCAACGCAGCGGCAAGCTGCCGTGGTCGCGACTGATAGAGCCGGCGATCGCGCTGGCTGAACATGGTTTTGAGGTCTCGCCGCGCCTCGCTGGCTTACTGGCAAAACGTTACAACCCTGGTTTGACCAAATTGGAGCCTGCCGCCAGCTATTTCTACCCCGGCGGTGAACCACTCAAAAACGGCCAGTTATTGAAAAATCCTGACTTGGCCGCGACCCTGAAAACCATTGCCGCTGAAGGCTCGCAGGCTTTTTATCATGGCAAATTGGCCGAGCAGTTAGTCGCGGCGGTGCGTCAAGCAGCGATTAACCCTGGCGATCTGACAACCGCTGATTTGGCAAGTTATGAAGCCAAATATCGAGCGCCATTGTGTACCGGTTATCATCAATATCAAGTGTGCTCGATGGCGCCACCAAGCTCCGGTGGTTTCGCAGTTGCTCAATTAATGAAGTTGATTGAGCAGCACGACATGAGTGCGTTTGCTTCTGGCGACGTTGCTGCGGTGCATCAGTTTGCTCAGGCATCGCGCTTGGCATTTGCCGATCGTAATCGCTATATCGGCGATCCAGACTTTGTCAAAGTGCCCATCGCTGAGCTGTTGGCTGAGCGCTACATTGGCAAGCGGCGCGCTCTGATTCAGCCAGATCAAGACATGGGCAAGGCGCAAGCGGGTCATGTTATCAGCGCGCCGCGTGCGGCTGGCGTCTCACCGGAATTACCCAGCACCTCGCACCTGAGCATTGTTGATGCGCAGGGCAATGCCGTGTCGATGACCACGAGTATTGAAATGGCGTTTGGTTCGGGGTTGATGGTCAATGGCTTTTTGCTCAACAATCAGCTGACCGACTTTTCATTTGCGCCAACAAAAGACGGTGCGCTGGTGTCAAACGCGGTGGCTGCTGGTAAACGGCCGCGCAGCTCGATGGCACCGGTGATGGTGTTTGACAAGGCGGGTAAGCTGGATATGGTGCTTGGCTCGCCTGGCGGCAGCCGCATTATCAATTATGTTGCTCAGACTTTAATTGCCGTGCTCGATAGCAAGGTAGATATTCAACAGGCGATTAATCTGCCGAAAGTGACTCATCGAAACGATTATCTGGCGTTGGAAAAGGGCGCTTGGTCAGCGCAAACCGTTTCGCAACTGCAAGCAATGGGTTATGAATTGCAGCAGCGCGACTTGAATTCTGGTTTGCACGGTATTCAACGGGTTGAAAAGGGCTGGCTTGGCGGCGCTGATCCGCGCCGCGAAGGATTGGCCTTGGGATTGTCTAACAGCCCCTAGCCATTGGTAGCGAATGGGTCGGCATCGATTTTGTCGACCACCCAAGAGTCGGCAAATTGCTGCGACAAATGAACGACACGGACGTCCATAATGGTGCTGCGACCGACTTTTGAGGTGAAGTGAAGCTCAACCCAAACGTCTTGATCTAAACGGCGAAAGAAGTCAGCACTACTGTTTTTCACTTCAATTTCTGGATTAACCATTTCCATGCCAACCACATGGCGTTTGATGGCTTCCATGTTGCGGTAATGTTCGAGCAATTCCGCTAGTTTGGGGCCTGATAATTTCTTTGCTTTTTCCAAGTCTGCTTCAACATAGATGGCGCTGAAAAATGCCACCGCGACATCCTCAGGATCTTGTTGCGGTTTCTTGTCCTGACAACCCACCAAGGCCAGAACTGCTAATGTAAAAGTGACGACTCGAAGCCACATGGAATTATTCTCATTGGGAATTAGATGGCAAAACCATACCCAGCCACTGGGCGTATTTCAATAGTAGTTTATTTGGCAACTGACGATCGCCTGACAACACTAATTATTGCTTGCGGGGGGCGACAGGCAAGCGCAGTTAAATATCGAGATGGATTGGATTTATACAGTGTTTATACAGTATTCTTTGCGCAGGGCTCACCGTAACGAGATATCATGGCAAGTTCGGACTTAGTTTTTGTCGATTTAGAAACCACAGGTGGTGTTGCACAACGAGATCGGATCACTGAAATTGCCGTGATCCGCATCGCCAATGGCGAAGAAGTCTGTCGCTGGTCGTCTTTGGTGAACCCACAACAGCCGCTGACGCCGTTTATTCAGCGCTTAACGGGGTTAACTGATCAGATGCTAGCCGATGCGCCGACTTTCGCTGAACTGGCAGATGAGATCGAGCAGCAACTGGCGGATGCGGTGTTTGTTGCACACAATGCTCGCTTTGATTACGGCTTTTTGAAAAACGAGTTCCGGCGGATTGATCGGGCTTGGCATGCTCGCAATTTGTGTACTGTGAAATTGTCTCGGGCGATGTATCCGGAGCATCGCAAGCATGGTCTCGATCAGTTGATTGCGCGCCATAATTTGTCGTGCTCGGCGCGTCACCGAGCGATGGGCGATGCCGAAGCCACGCTGATGTTCTATCAACACTTAATCGCCGAATTTGGCGCCGAGCGGATTTCCGAGCAAGTCGAAAAACTCATCCTGCGGCCGACGATTCCGCCAAATCTGCCACCAGACATCTTTGATAGCCTGCCCACTAGCCCTGGTGTTTATCGATTTTGGGGTGAGCAAGGTGCGCTGCTGTACGTCGGTAAAAGCGTCAATATTTATCAGCGCGTGACCAGTCATTTCCAAGACGACCATCGGCTACATAAATCACAGCAATTGTCACAACAGATCTTTGATATTGATTACACCCAGACCGCCGGAGATTTAGGTGCGCAACTGCTTGAATTGCAGCAAATCAAAACCCTCAAACCGATTCACAACCGCCGCAGCCGCGCAGCCAAAGAGTTAAAAACGATTCGCTTGCAAACCAATCAGCATGGTTATTTGTCGGCGTCGATTGAGCACCATATCGATATGAGTGATTTGCCAGCCCATTACGGTTTATTTAAAACCAAGAAAGAAGCGGAAAAAGCGCTCAATGGCTTGGTCAAAAGTTATCAACTTTGCCCTGCCTTGTGTGGTCTTGAGCAAAGCCAAGGCGCTTGCTTTAAAGCGCAGTTAGGGCAGTGCAAAGGCGCTTGTCAGCAACAAGAACAAGTTCTTGCTTACAACACCCGGGTAACACTGGCGATGCAAGGATTAAAGCTTAAGAGTTGGCCTTGGGATGGCCCCATCGGTATTCGCGAACACGATAGTTTTAGCGATATTCGTCAGTTTCATGTGATTTGGCAATGGTGCCATTTGGTCACCTTGAATGATGAGCAGGCGTTTTACCAATGGCTGCCAGAGCAGGCGCCTGAGCCGTCATTTGATCGCGATTGTTATCAGTTGTTGCAACGCTATTTGTTCGGCGGCAAAACGACGCCGGATGTAGTGGTGCTGCCCAGTTGGCCAGCTCAATAGCGAGCTGGATTGGTCTTACTCAATGAAGAATGAATAATACAAGTCAGCTGAGTTTTCGATTCCAGACACTGTTTCGACCCACAGTTGGTTGAGGAGGTAGAATCGCACCGTGACCTCGTTAATGGGTTCGAATACGCCCATGCCGTATTTCAAGAATAATCGTTCACCAACGTAGCCACTAATGGTGACTTGGGTTTCATCGCCTTCGCCTTCGGTATCCAATGATACTTGCTGGATACCGGTAATTTGCTCCATCGAATTGGTGATCCCCAGCGAGGAAGCGGCGGTAACGCCCAGTGCAGTGGCCGCCGCCATGGTGCTATTGCTATCATCTGAATCCAAGCCGCGACCGCGAATGATGTAGGACAGCACTTCTTGCTGTTGCATCGCCGGATCGGAGTAAAACGCGATAATCGGCTGTTTCACTGTGCCGGTGGCGTGGATCCCAGCAATGACATCGGCGGATTTGATTTCGCGCGCTGCTCGAATATTTAATGCTGCTAATTCGGGTGGGCCGTTAAAGTGAACCGCCGAGCCCGATTGTACGTCCAGCCGCTGACCATAAGCACGATAGCGACCATTGGTTAACTCAATTGGGCCATATAGCTGCACCGGCACATTGGGCTGCTTAATCACTTCCAATTGGCCTCCAATACGGCCAATAAAGCCCAATGCATTGACTCGAATATCATCCCCAAGCGCGATATTGATTTTGGCGTTGAGGTTAGCGTCGGCGCGGCTTTGGGGATCAATTTGATCAATAAACACTTGATCGTCACTGACCGCAATGCCGGTATCGGGCAGACTGCGGAATACAATCTCGGCCTTGGGAACGGCGATGGTGCCGGTCAGCGCAGGAGTACCGTAGGCAAAATCGAAGCGGAGGTCTGGAGTTAACACCAAGCTGGATTCCGGTGGCAACAGTACCGCCAGCTTGTCGCCAGTAAAACGCGATGTCAGGGTGAACTGATCACGCCAATTGGCAGCTGCGGTCAGCGAGGCGGCATTTTTGCCAAGGTGAAACTGACTATTGAGATTGGCTTGCTGCTGATTGAATTGTAATGACAGATTGAGCCTGTCGATTGGCGTCGGGTTGGACAGCAGCACAATTTCGCCGTCATTGAGGTTAAATTCGCCTTCAATCAGTGGATCGCTGAGGGTACCGGCGATGCTTGCCTGACCATTTAAAAAGCCTTTTACGCGCTCGATATCAGGAAGCAATGACTTGAAATGGCCTAACTCAAAGGATGACACCGACAGCTGACCGGCAAGGGCCGTATCGTCATGCTGAACACTGCCATGAAACGATAAGTTGGCGCCATGGCCAGTGTGCAGTTCTAATTTGACCTTGGCTTGCCGATCATCGATTGCTCCAGAAATATCTAATTGACCGATGTCGACTTGCTGCTGATCGCTGTCGACCTGACTATGAAAGGCCATGGTCAAATCTTGGGAAGTCAACTGGAACTCGGCATTGGGGCGTTGTTCTGGCCGCCAATGCGCGTCGAGCTCGCCTTTCAAATGACCCGATACTTGATAGTCCTGATGGAGTAGCTGGCGAGTTAAATCGTGGCCTGAAATATCAATCGACAACTCGGCATGGCCGGTTTGCCCCAGTGTTGCTGGTTGGCGCAGGCAAACCGAGCTGTCGCGCGCTTGCCAGCAGTGCTTGCCGATATCAAATTGTTGCTGGGCAAGGCCAAAGTGCAGATCGACAGGCTGATCGAGCCGCCAGTGACCGGCTGTGGTGACAAAATCCGCGGCTTGTAACTGAGCGGTCCAGCTTTGCTCGGCCTCGGACCAGCCGCCTTGCAATTCGACGTGCGGGATGAAATCGCCCGCGCCACTGAGTTTGAGTTGATGATGACTGAGATCGCCAGCGCTGGTTAGGGTGATTTGCTCGCTTTCAAGGTGACCGAGTTCGGTATCGCGCATCGCCAACTCAAACTGATGCTGATGATTGCTCAGCGGCCGGTAACTTGCTGCAATGGTCGCCGATTCAGCTTGGATTGATTGGTCATAACCAAACCGCTCTAGCTGACCTTTGATGGCAATGTGCGGATCATCGTAGCGACCGTTGATCTCAATATCGCTGTTGATGGTGCCGACGGCCCCCTCTAGCCAACGGTTGAGCTGCTTGCCAAGTAGTTTCCCTGTGACTTGCCATTGTTCATCGACTCTGCCTGATAACTGCAATTGCGAGCCCGCGATTTCGATTGAGACATCATCGGCATAGCCTTGCAATTTGTTGTTGACGCTCAGCTTACCTTGCAGCGAGACCGGCATGTCGAGGTAATCGCCGTTGATATTAATGGGCGTGAAATCAAGCTGCCATTGGTGCTCATGCCAACGACCTGAATGCTTAATATCGCCAGAGATCACCGGCGTGTCCGGCAATTGCCATTGCGGTAGTCGCAGTTGCTCAAAGTTGCCATTGAGCAGCCAGCTTAATCCTTGGCGGTAATCAAGGGTGGCGTCTCCAGACAAGCTACCTTGATGGAGCAGATCGGTGATTTGTAAATTCGCCAACGTCAGTTGCTGATCGCCATGCTGGCCTGATGCAGTGATCTGAACCTTGATCGGCAGTTGCTCAAACTCGGTGTCGATCTGGCCCTGAATTTCAAACTCTTGCTGATGACGATTACCCTGAGCACTGGCCGAAACCGTTTGGTATTGCAATACCTCGGTAAGCTCATCGGGCATGATCATCTGTTTGCCAGCCAAACTTAGGTGGAATGGCATATCAGGGTTGGCCAGCGCAACATCGCCATTAATTTGCCAGAACAAGCGTTGCTGCTCACTGGCTGCCAACACTAGATTTTCTAAATCGCCATCGATTGTTGCTTGCCAGCGACTGCCTTTAAGATTGGCAAACAGTGGTGCTTGTTGTGGCTCCAGTGTCACATCCAATTGCATGGGGTAGGGGTGAGCAAGCTGGGCATCGCCGTGCAACTCGACAACGCCATAGGGCTGATGCTCAAAGCCAATTCGCTCAATCTGGACATCAATAAATTGCCAGTTGGCATCGATAAAAATATTGCTGAAAGATTCGCTTAACCAGTCTTGATAAGCAAAGGTGAATTGCTCGGCAACGGCGTTATTGACCAATAGTTTGAGTGGGATCCGGGTGTCATCGAGCTGACTGAACGGCCACGCTGAGCTGGCAGCCTGAGCTGTTTCCGTTTGAGCCGGCGCTGACTCGTCCGCATCGACATGCACCAGGCCATCCTTGAAATGGGCGCGGCGGACATCAATCCGATCGTCTTGCAGGTAAACCGAAGCGGCACCTTGGGTCCATTGAATGACAATGTCATCAACGATGACTTTGCCTTGGGCCACCGCAGCACTGCGGACATCGATAGTAAATGGCAGCGCCAATGTGTATGGCTCATCGTCAGATTCAGCAGATTCGCTATCGGTCTCCGTTTCAGTGATTAGGATTAACGAAAAGTCGCGGGCGTTGGCATCGTGAATGCACAAACTATGGGTCAATGTGCACCAAGGGTTCCATGCCACTTCGATATCGCTGGCGCTGATTGTTAGGTCATCAAGCTCAAGAGAAAATTTTGCCAGCGCAAGGCGGTTATTGAGGCGACCCGATTTATAGTCCATTTCGAGACCGGGCACCATGCCATCAACGGTTTGAATTAACAGGCGACTACCAAATTCGGTAGCGACCAGAATGGCCACCAGCAACAGTAAGCCAATGGGCAGGTACACCAACCAACGCAGCAGATTGCTGAACTTCATAGCTCTGCTCCGATGTTGATGTGCAAACGCCACTGTGGATTGGTTTTGCTAATGCTTCTGGCAACATCGAGCTTGACTGGGCCCACAATCGACAGCCAGTGAATGCCGCCACCAACGGAGTAGGCCCAATCAACCGTTTCTTCCAAATCGTCAAAAGCGTTACCGCCATCGGTAAAGGCCGCTACTCGCCAGCTGTCGTTAAGATAATATTGGTATTCAAGGCTCGCGGTGGCCATGTAGCGGCCGCCAATGGTGAGTTTTTTCTGATTGCCTTCTTCGTCGGTGTAATTAATTTTTGGCCCCAGTGATTGATAGCCGAAGCCACGAATGCTCTCGTCACCACCGGCATAAAAGCGCAGTGACGGTGGCACATCACTCAGATCTTTATCTTCGAAATAGCTGGCGCCGAGATTCGTACGGGCGACGACGCGGTGGTTTTCGGCAAATCGATCGAGCCATTTGAGTTGGGCGACAAACCGGGCAATGTTAGCGTCGGAGCGCAGTTTCTCCGATGCCACTTCCAATAAGTAATACTGGCGAAAACCGGCTTCTGGATCGACCGGATTGCCCTGACGTTTGGTGTTTGACCAAGTGACGCCTGGCATAATGAATTGGCTTTTCTGGCTGTCTTCAAGAATATCCCAGCGCTCATCTAGGTGGCGTACGTAATATTGCCGGATCCAGCCATCGTGAATGGTTTTTCTGCCGATCCGAGCGTGGCGAAGCTCACTCTCAATGTCGGCATACTCATTGCTTTCAAGGCCCAGACCAAATTGCAGAATATCGTTATTGGGATTGCTGAGTGGAATGTTGTACAGAAACCGAGCATAGGGGTTAACATCAGAGTATTCGATTTTAGTCTCTTGCGAGTGCCCCCAATGGTTAATTTGTGGAGTGCGCCAGGTGAATGAAACCCGCTGTTTGGTATCCGTCGCATAGCCAACACCCACATTAAAGCTATGGCTTTTCGCTGGGATTAAGTCGATGAGTACCGGCACTTCGCCATCTTGCCGCTGATCAACCAAAGGCAGTACTTTGACCGCACTAAAATAGCCACTGCGAACTAATGCGCGGTTTAAACGGGTGACGCGGTTGATGTTATACGGGTCGCCTGATTTGAAATTCAGCATCGACTGCAGCAGCTCAGGTTCAAGATCGGAACCTTCAAAGCGAATGTCACCAAATCGATAACGATGGCCGCTTTTAAAGTGCAGCACGGCGTTGGCGAGGTGGCGTTTACGGTCTATCTCCAGTCGAGCGGTGACCATGGCTGCATCAAAAAAGCCCAGCTGCAAGGCTTGACCCATTAACTGGCTTTTGGTTTGGTCATAGTGGCTGTGAATGACGCGCTCACCTTGTATTAACCCCTCGAGCAAGGCAATGCCCTGAAATTCTTCCAATTGAGTGGCATCGCCAACAATCTGAATATCGATTTGATTCCATTTGGTGGCTGGGCCCGGATCCACTTGAATGGATAATTTCCACGGTTCACTTTGTTTATCAAGGGTGAGATCGATAACGGGCGAATAAAAGCCCAACGCAGCCAGCGCTTTTTCGGTGGCAGATTCGGCGTTGAAGACAAAACTTGCGCGGTGTTGCTCGGTATCCGGCAGTTGACCGAGGTGGGCGGTAATATTATCTCTTTGTTCTTTTGTTGGCGTATCAATCACTAAGGACAAATTGGCTGCTTGAACAGGCAGGGCAAGCCAAAAGCTGGCGAACACAAGAAGTAAACGTCGAAACTGCACGGTGATTCCGAATCCAATGGGTTGCGACCAGTATATCAACCCATATCCACATTTGCCTTGTTCGCGTGATGAAAAAATCAGCGCTGAGTTTGCGCTGACAAGGCAAATGTCGATATCGATATGGTATATGATGCCCGGCGTTGAAATCTGTCCGATGAAAGGCCAATCTCATGCTCATTATTTCCGATATCCATGGCTCTATTACTGCGCTGGATAAGGCCCTTGCTTACAAAGCTTCGCTCGGAGCTAGGCAAATCATCTTACTGGGAGATTTGCTTAATCATGGCCCAAGAAATCCAATTCCTGACGGTTATCAGGCAGCGGCGGTAGCAGCAAGGCTCAACCAATATGCCGACTGCATTGTGGCGGTTCGCGGCAATTGCGATAGCGAAGTGGACCAGATGCTGTGCGATTTTCCATTATTGGCTGAATACAACTGGCTTATTATCAACGGCAAGCGTCTGTGTTTGAGTCATGGCCACACCTATAATCCTGAGCAGTTACCGCCGTTAGCGGCTGGTGAAGGCTTTGTATTTGGCCATACTCATCTGCCATTGGCTGAGCATCAGGACGGCGTCCTGCTGTTTAACCCAGGCTCAATCACCATACCCAAAGGCGGTCATCCAGCGAGTTTGGGCCATTATGACGGGAAATCGTTTCGTGTCATTGAGCTGGATTCAGGTGAGGTATTGAAATCATGTCGATGGCCAGCATGAACGAGATGATGGCGGCTGACAATGGTTCAGTTTCGGTTAAGTTAACTGTCATAAGATGTAATCACTGTTTTCACAGAGCCATCAAATTTGCAGGTTTGATTCGCTTAGAAACGCAGTAATCCCTCCCCTTCGAATAGTAGAATTGGACTTATTTTTAGTCAGCCCGGCAATAGCCGGGCTTTTTGTTTTTGTACTGTTTTTCAATCTGTTAATTGTTTGTTTGGGCAGTTTCTTATTCAGTTTCGGTTCAGCATTGGTTGATAGCTTAGCGGCGCGTTAACAAAACTCCTCGAAAGGAATAATTATGAATAAGAAAACTCTATTGGCTTTAGTTCCAGCGTCTTTGCTCACCGCTCCTGTGCTTGCCAACGATTCAACCAATGACTGGTTTGTCGGTGGTGCCATCAATAAGCAAATGTCTAAAAGTGAACAAACACCGGGCGCTGTACCAGCCGATACATCTTCGTTTGATCAAAAGGATCGAGACTGGGGTTATGAAGTAAAAGCGGGTCGTTATTTTGGCGACAATGACCAGCATCGGACCACGATGACTTACACCGAAGCTGATGGTGGCAGTAAAACCGGTGATTACAAACAGAAAAACATTTTGGCGTCGTACGACTACATGTACAGCCTGACTGATGACAACAAATGGCGAGCATTTGGTGGTGTCACCGCCGGTATGGCCAATACCCGTTACACCGGTGCTGGCAGCTCCAATGATTTTGTCTATGGTGCTCAGGCGGGTCTGAACTATCGTATCAATCAAAGTTGGGAAACAGAGATTGGCTATCGTTATCTGAAACAAGACTATTCCGGCACCAATGCCAATACCGGTGAAAATTTTGAATTAGACCGGACCGAGCAGGTATTCATGGGCGTCAACTACCGTTTCTAAGCCTATCACTTAATACTCTCTTGTTCTGTTGAGCCGGTTGATGCCAATCAACCCGGTTCAACCGTGTCGATTCGCATGGATGCGAGCGGGCGCTCATTTCTCCTCATATTCTCACCAAATCGCTAGTTTTATGGATGTGCCATGCGGCACTATAAGCGGCTTGCGACTGCACCTAAAGCTTGCTCTCTAAGTCTCCGAATTGCTGAAAAAAAGTTCAGTTTCTGTTCAGTCTGAATCGCTAATATGGTTCGAGTTAAGTTAGCCAACTAACGGCTCATTGCAATGGCTTATTGCGACGTTTCGACCAACAGGCTCAAGACACCAGCTGCCGGAGGTTGCCTTTTAAGCTAACCTTGTCAATGACGCAATTCTGCTGATTGACCTGCTGCAGTCGCCGCTGTAACACAAAAGGTTTATAGAACATGCTCATACTGGTAGTAGAAGACGATCCAATTTTAAATCACCATCTGACTGTGCAATTGCAGGACGCTGGCAATCAGGTCTATGCCGTGACCACGGTCAAAGATGCATTGTTTTTCGCCGAGCAGTACCCGATCGAGTTAGCGATTGTCGATTTGGGTTTACCCGATGGCGACGGCATTCAATTGATCAAAAAATTCCGCGCTCAAGAGCGCCCGTTCCCTGTTCTGATTTTAACTGCTCGCGCCAATTGGCAAGACAAAGTTGATGGCCTCAATGCTGGCGCCGATGACTATTTAGTGAAGCCATTCGAAGTGCCGGAGTTACTGGCGCGACTGAACGCTTTGGTGCGCCGCAGTGCTGGTTATGTAAAAGCAGAAGTAAATTGTGCTGGCTTTACGTTAAACTTGTTAACCAAAGAGGTTTCGGTCGACGGTAACGTACTGGAGTTGACTGCATTCGAATATCAAATTTTGGAGTATTTTGTTCGTCATCCTGAACAAGTGGTATCCAAGCAACGCTTGATTGATACCCTGTATCGAGACGGAGATGGCGACTCCAATACCATTGAGGTATTGATTAGTCGATTGCGTAAAAAGCTTGCCAATGTGTTACCTGAAGTCCCTATCAGTACCATTCGTGGTCAAGGATATCGGTTAATAAATACATGAAAACAAATGGATCTTTGTGGTTTCGAAACTTTCTCGTTTCGATGCTGATCATCACTGCCGTGACGTTAGCGCTGGCCAACGTTTACTACAACGACAAGCAACAAAGTTTGGAGTTGGAGTACGGTAGCGACCTGCTTGAGCGCTTGCCGATGGTGATTGAAACCATGGTGACTCAAGGCGTTTCTTTTGAAAACACGGTTTCAGAGAAAATGCCGCTGCAAGGCTATATGGGCGCCTTATGTGATGATTATGGCGAAGTGATTTGGAAGTCTGTGCAGGCCAAAGCCTTCGAATTGAACGCACTTTGCCAACAAGTTCAGGGTAAAAGTAGTAGCGCCTTGACCATTCCGGTGCGAGTTGATGACAACAAATTGTTCTTCGCCCATGTCCTATCGGGCACTTTTAACGGCATCCGCGGTGACTTTGTCGCGCTGCGTGATGGCCAGGCTTACGAGCAATGGCGCGCCGAATCGGTGGAAAAAGCCCTGATCACCGTGATCTTGTTTTTGGTCGCCGCCGGAGTCGCCTTGTACATGACGTTTCGTTGGGCAATGCGGCCGCTAAAAACGCTGGAAACCGAGCTTCAGCAAGTCTCTGAGCAGAAACAAGTCACCCTTAACGAATCCTATCCTTATGAGTTAAAGCCTGTAGTGACGGCCCTGAACAGTGTGATGGGCGAAAATATTCATCGCTCGCAACGTTATCGCCATAGCTTGAATGACTTGGCTCATAGCTTAAAAACGCGTCTCGCTGCGATGAATGTGGTATGTCAGGAAAATTCAATTGCGCCACATGTTCAAACTGAGCTGCTTAGCAACTTGAGTCAGATGAACGCGATGGTGCAATATCAGCTGAAACGCGGTTTGACCGGCCAGCAGGCATTAAATAAGCAATCGACCCCCTTACTTGAGATTGTCGATAACCTCCATCAGTTACTCGACAAAATATACGCGGACAAGAAGATCGAGCTGGATAAGCGCATTTCCAAAGATGACGAGATCCCCATGGGGCGTGACGATCTGATGGAAGTGATGGGTAACTTGCTGGAAAACGGCTTCCGTTATGCCATCTCCAAATTACGCATCAGTCAGTTACCCTTGGCCAATGGTGGCGTCCAACTGCGAATTGAAGACGATGGCCCGGGTGTGACCGAATCGCGCCGCGAGCAAGTGTTCCAGCGCGGCGTCCGATTAGATGAGAAACCAACAGGGCAGGGCATCGGGTTAGCCGTTTGTGCCGATATTGTTGAAAGCTACCGCGGCGAAATTCGGATTGAAGATTCTGAGCTTGAAGGTGCCTGCTTTGTTATCGAGCTACCACCGGTCGAAGGCTGGTGGGATCAATAACACCAAACCAACCTGACGAAGCGTAACAGACCCCAATAATTGTACTGGCCAGAGTTGGCTTTTGCCGACGAAGCCAGTACAGTTGTCCGCCCCAAGGCCGTCTGGCCAACAAACACCACAAAGGAAAGAAACAATGAGCAATCAAGTTCGCGTAGCGATTGCAGGCTGTCAGGGCCGTATGGGTAAAACCCTCTTGGAAGTTGGCCACGAAAAAGAGTTTGTTGCCATTGGCGGTGCTTTTGAGCGTCCAGATAGCAGTTTAATTGGTGTTGATGCGGGCGAACTTGCGGGTCTTGGTGCGATCCAAGTGCCGGTGACTGCGGGTTTGCAAGGGCTTGAAGATAAAGTCGATGTGGTGATTGATTTTACTGTTCCTGAGGCAACCCTTGCCAATTTGGCTTGGTGTAAAGAGCACGGCAAAAAGCTGGTGATTGGTACCACTGGTTTTAGCGCAGAGCAGCAGCAACAAATTGAAGCGATGGCCCAAGACACCGCGGTGATGATGGCGCCGAATATGAGCGTTGCGGTGAACCTGATGTTTAAATTGCTTGAGCAAGCGGCTGCGGTGATGTCAGATCACGACATTGAAATTGTCGAAGCCCACCACCGTTTTAAGAAAGATGCGCCGTCTGGTACCGCATTGAAAATGGGCCAGGTGATCGCCGATACCCTAGGTCGTGATCTCAACGAGTGCGCCGTATATGGCCGCGAAGGTATTACCGGCGAGCGTGATCGTAACACCATTGGTTTTGCTACGGTTCGCGCCGGCGACATTATTGGTGAGCATACCGCGATGTTTGCAGATATTGGTGAGCGCCTTGAAATTACCCATAAGTCGTCAAGCCGCGCAACATATGCAAATGGCGCCATGCGCGCTGCTAGCTGGCTGATGGATAAGGATGCCGGCTTGTACGATATGTTCGATGTACTCGGCCTGAATTAAGCTTTATTAGTTAACTTAATTTTAAATTTCGGCCCGAATGGGCCGTTTTTTATTTGAAAGCTTCGTTTATTGAAGTTTTTTAAAATTGCCGTGGACGGCAAACAGTTTTTGCTCTAGAATGCGTTCAATTTGCCAGCACAAAGGCAAAGAGGGATAGATAGAAGTGTCATAAGGCGTTCTGCCGCTTCTATCTACGACATGAACAGCTGACCACAACTGTGGAGGTTATCTTGGCTAAAGCTGCCCTCTTGGTACTCGAAGACGGTACTATTTTCCGCGGCACATCTATTGGTGCAGACGGCATGGCAACCGGTGAAGTTGTCTTTAATACTTCAATGACCGGTTATCAGGAAATTTTAACTGATCCATCATACGCTCGCCAAATCGTCACCTTAACTTATCCTCATATCGGTAACACTGGTACCAACTCAGAAGATGAAGAATCATCTGAAGTTTGGGCCAAGGGCTTGGTGATCCGTGATTTGCCAATTATTGCCAGTAACTTCCGAAGTGAACAAACTCTTAGCGAATACCTGAGCGCCCGTAACGTGGTGGGTATTTGTGACATCGATACTCGCAAATTAACTCGTATTTTGCGTGAGAAAGGTGCTCAAGCTGGTTGTATTGTGGCAGCGGATAGCTTCGATGAAGCAGCAGCATTAGCTGAAGCCAAAGGTTTCCCAGGCCTTAAAGGCATGGATTTGGCAAAAGAAGTGACCACCGAGAAAGTCTATTCATGGACTGACAGTACGTGGCAATTAGGTGAAGGTCACGGCAAGCTAGAAAACGAAGCTTTTCACGTCGTAGCCTACGATTTCGGTGCAAAAAGCAATATTTTGCGTATGTTGGTTGAACGCGGTTGCCGACTCACGGTTGTTCCTGCGCAAACCCCTGCCGATGAAGTGCTGGCTCTCAATCCCGATGGCATCTTTTTGTCAAACGGCCCTGGCGACCCAGAGCCATGTGATTATGCCATCGCAGCGATTAAGACTTTCTTAGAAACCGACATCCCAGTGTTTGGTATTTGTTTGGGCCACCAATTGCTGGCGCTGGCAAGTGGTGCGAAGACGGTGAAGATGAAGTTTGGTCACCATGGTGCCAACCATCCGGTAAAAGATCTGGAACGCAACGTGGTCATGATTACTTCGCAAAACCATGGTTTCGCAGTGGATGAAGAAACCCTGCCTGATAACCTTAAAGCCACGCATGTGTCTTTGTTCGACGGTTCATTGCAAGGCATTCACCGCACCGACAAACCTGCATTCAGCTTCCAGGGCCACCCTGAAGCGAGTCCAGGACCGCACGATGCGGCGCCATTATTTGACCACTTTATTGAACTAATGCAGGCCCGCGCCTAAAACCGAGCGAGACAACGAGACATGCCAAAACGTACGGATATTAAAAGTATTCTGATTTTGGGCGCCGGCCCAATTGTGATTGGTCAAGCTTGTGAGTTTGACTATTCCGGTGCTCAGGCCTGTAAAGCCCTTCGCGAAGAGGGCTATCGAGTTATTTTGGTTAACTCGAACCCTGCAACTATTATGACTGACCCAGAAATGGCCGATGCCACATACATCGAGCCAATTCAGTGGGAAGTGGTTGCCAAGATTATTGAAAAGGAAAAACCAGATGCAGTGCTGCCGACTATGGGCGGCCAGACTGCATTGAACTGTGCCTTAGATCTCGACCGTCACGGTGTACTTGAGAAGTATGGTGTGACCATGATTGGCGCAACTGCTGATGCCATCGATAAAGCAGAAGACCGTGACCGCTTTGATAAAGCAATGAAATCAATCGGTCTGGAAACGCCACGTGCAGAAACTGCCCACAGCATGGAAGAAGCTCACGACGTGCTATCACGCATCGGCTTCCCATGTATTATTCGCCCGTCATTCACCATGGGCGGCACTGGTGGTGGTATCGCATATAACGTTGAAGAGTTTGAAGAAATCTGTACTCGCGGTTTGGACTTGAGCCCAACCAACGAGCTGTTGATTGACGAATCGTTAATTGGCTGGAAAGAGTACGAGATGGAAGTTGTTCGCGATAAAGCCGACAACTGTATCATCGTCTGCTCGATTGAAAACTTCGACCCAATGGGCATTCACACCGGTGACTCAATCACCGTTGCTCCGGCTCAAACGCTGACCGACAAAGAATATCAAATCATGCGGAATGCCTCGATGGCTGTTCTGCGTGAAATCGGCGTCGAAACCGGTGGTTCAAACGTCCAGTTTGGTGTCAACCCAGATGATGGCCGTATGGTGATCATTGAGATGAACCCGCGCGTGAGCCGTTCATCTGCATTGGCGTCAAAAGCAACTGGTTTCCCGATTGCAAAAATCGCTGCCAAGCTGGCGGTGGGTTACACCTTAGATGAGTTGGCTAACGATATTACGGGTGGTGCAACGCCTGCGTCATTCGAGCCAGCTATCGACTACGTTGTGACTAAAATCCCTCGCTTTAACTTTGAGAAGTTTGCCGGTGCCAATGACCGTCTGACCACTCAGATGAAGTCCGTCGGTGAGGTAATGGCCATTGGTCGTAACCAACAAGAATCGCTGCAAAAAGCACTGCGTGGTTTAGAAGTCGGCGCTACCGGCTTCGACCCAATTGTAGCGTTGGACGATCCAGAAGCTAAAACCACCCTGACGTACGAATTGAAAGAAGCCGGCGCTGAGCGTATCTGGTATATCGCCGATGCCTTCCGTCATGGCTTCACCGTTGATGACGTGTTCAACCTGACGAAGGTTGATCGCTGGTACCTCGTACAAATCAACGAATTGGTTGAGCTTGAAACTCGCGTTGCTGAAGCTGGCCTGTCTGGCTTGGATGCTGATTTGCTGCGTTTGCTGAAGCGTAAAGGTTTTGCTGATGCGCGCTTGGCTGCATTGCTGGGTGTGTCGGAAAAAGAAGTGCGCAAGCTGCGTAAGAAAGAAGGTATCCAACCGGTTTATAAGCGCGTCGATACCTGTGCTGCTGAGTTTGCTACTAGCACGGCGTACATGTACTCAAGCTATGACGAAGAGTGTGAGTCACAGCCTTCGGATAAAGATAAGATCATGGTCTTGGGCGGTGGTCCAAACCGTATCGGTCAGGGCATTGAGTTCGACTACTGCTGTGTTCACGCGGCCTTGGCAATGCGTGAAGACGGTTACGAAACCATCATGGTTAACTGTAACCCAGAGACAGTTTCGACGGACTACGACACTTCGGATCGCTTGTACTTCGAGCCAGTAACACTCGAAGACGTGCTTGAAATTGTTCGCGTTGAACAACCCAAAGGGGTGATTGTTCAATACGGTGGTCAAACGCCACTGAAACTAGCTCGTGCCCTTGAAGCTGCAGGCGTGCCAATTATTGGTACTAGCCCAGATGCGATTGACCGTGCCGAAGACCGCGAGCGCTTCCAGCAAGCGGTTGAGCGTTTAGGCCTAAAACAGCCAGAAAACGCCACGGTAACGAATTTGGAAGATGCGGTCCGTGAAGCCGAACGCATCACCTATCCATTGGTTGTTCGCCCGTCGTATGTACTGGGTGGCCGTGCCATGGAAATCGTGTCTGATGAGCAAGATTTGCGCCGTTACTTCAACGAAGCGGTGTCTGTATCGAATGAATCGCCAGTGCTGCTGGATCGCTTCTTGGACGATGCCATTGAAGTTGATATCGATGCCATTTGTGATGGCGAGCAAGTCGTTATCGGCGGCATTATGGAGCACATTGAGCAAGCCGGTGTTCACTCCGGTGACTCAGCTTGTTCGTTGCCGCCATACACTCTGAGTTCGGAAATCCAAGCGGTTCTACGCGATCAAGTCTCGAAGCTGGCTTTTGAGCTGGGCGTGATTGGTTTGATGAACACTCAGTTCGCCATTAAAGACAACGAAGTTTACCTGATTGAGGTGAACCCGCGTGCAGCCCGTACGGTGCCATTTGTATCAAAAGCAACGGGTGTTGCCTTGGCGAAAGTGGCGGCCCGTGTGATGGCTGGCAAATCACTGGCAGAGCAAGGTTTCCAAGAAGAAATTATTCCGCCGTATTATTCGGTCAAAGAAGTGGTACTGCCGTTTAACAAGTTCTTGGGCGTTGACCCGATTCTTGGCCCTGAAATGCGCTCAACCGGTGAGGTCATGGGCGTTGGTGAAACCTTTGCCGAAGCCTACGCCAA
The DNA here is from genome assembly GCF_014773395.1 of Neiella litorisoli. Lineage (GTDB taxonomy): Bacteria > Pseudomonadota > Gammaproteobacteria > Enterobacterales > Neiellaceae > Neiella > Neiella litorisoli. The sequence goes on from NZ_JACXAF010000021.1 coordinate 36,701, forward strand.
AGCGCAGTTGGGTTCGATTAAAGATGTGCCAAAACAAGGCCGTGCCTTGTTGTCGGTCCGTCCAGGCGATAAGAAACGCGTTGTTGAGCTAGCGAAGCAATTGGTCGAGTTAGGCTATGAGCTAGATGCTACCCACGGCACTGCGGTGGTACTGGGTGAAGCGGGCATCAATTGCCGCTTGGTCAACAAAGTCCACGAAGGCCGTCCGCATATTCTAGACCGCATTAAGAATGGTGAGTACTCCTACATCGTCAACACCACCCAAGGGCGTCAGGCGATTGAGGACTCAAAAGTGTTGCGTCGCGGTGCATTGCAGCACAAGGTCAACTACACCACAACGCTAAACGGTGCATTTGCAACTTGTATGGCCCACAGTGCTGATCCAAGTGCCATTGTTCGCTCTGTTCAGGAGCTGCACGAGCAGATCTGAGCAGTTGCGGATGATTTGATTGCCGATTCAGTATAGAATCGGCCAATCGGCTGAAAAAAGCCGCCTCTTTTCATATGGTAAGAGGCGGTTTTTTTGTCTCTATTTTATGAATCAGAATACGGCTCGGATTGGCCGTAGAGTGTGGTATTTGAAGATATGAAAATTCCAATGACTGTGCAGGGCGCGGATAGTTTGCGTGAAGAGCTGGACTACCTAAAAGGCACCCGTCGCCCCCAAATTATTGAAGCGATCGCCGAAGCTCGTGAACACGGTGATTTGAAAGAAAATGCTGAGTATCATGCCGCTCGTGAGCAGCAAGGCTTCTGTGAAGGGCGAATTCAGGAAATTGAAGCAAAATTGTCAAACGCGCAAATCATTGATGTCAGCAAGATGGAAGCAACGGGCAAAGTCATTTTCGGCGCCACGGTGGTTTTGCTGAATATCGATACTGATGCCGAAGTCACCTATCGCATCGTGGGTGATGATGAGGCGGATTTGAAAAAGAATCTGATTTCAATTAACAGCCCGATTGCTCGTGGTTTGATTGGTAAATCCGAAGGTGATGAAGTGACAGTCAAAACACCGGGCGGCGATGTTGAATTCGAAATTCTCGAAGTGAAGTATGTCTAACGACACAGATTCACTTTTGCTTACAAATGAAAAACCCGGCAATCGCCGGGTTTTTTGTATGCTGACGCCAATGTAAGCTAGTCGTCGCGTTAGCCTTTTGGTAACGAGAACTTTGACTCGTCTTGGTCTTGCAGAAAGAAGATCGCAACTTTGCCAATTATTTGTACCAACAGGGCACCTGATTCGCGGCAAATGGCGTCGCAAATTAGCTGGCGCTCAGCTTTGTCTTCACCGAGAACTTTCACTTTAATGAGTTCATGGTGCGCCAGCGCTAAATCGATTTCTGCCATGACGCCTTCGGTCAGGCCGTTGTTGCCGAGCATGACCACAGGCTTGAGCGAGTGAGCCTCGGACTTAAGGTATTGTTTTTGCTTATTGCTAAGTTGCATGAATCTGCTTTCTTCGCTGTTAGGGACTTGAATTCTGCTAAGTTTACCCCCATCTGCCTGACTTAGCCTACAACAAACTAAAAATTGTCATGTCGAATAAGAAACGTAGCGCCAGTAGCAAGCGTTGGTTAAAAGAACATTTTGACGATAAATACGTCAAAGAAGCGCAAAAGCTAGGGTTACGCTCACGAGCTGTGTTTAAGCTGGATGAAATTCAGCAACGAGACAAAGTGATTCGCCGTGGTGATACCGTTGTCGATCTGGGCGCCGCTCCTGGTGGTTGGTCACAATTTTGTGTTGAACAAATTGGCGATAGTGGCCGCGTTATTGCGTGCGATATTCTCGATATGGACCCGATTGCTGGCGTCGAATTCCTGAAAGGCGATTTTCGCGAGGAAGCCGTGCTATCGGCATTGCTCAATCGAGTTGGCGATGACATGGTCGATGTGGTGCTGTCAGATATGGCACCGAATATGTCTGGCAACCCCAGTGTTGATCAGCCGCGACGCATGTATTTAGTTGAGCTAGCGTTGGATATGTGCCACCAAGTATTGGCCGCCAACGGCAATTTTATCGTTAAAGTTTTCCAAGGTGAGGGCTTTGATGAATTTCTAGCGGAGGTTCGCCGGTCATTTAAATCGGTGAAAATTCGTAAACCTGATTCGTCCCGGTCACGTTCAAGAGAAGTGTTCATGGTGGCGACAGGATATAAACTGCGGTAATCTCTAGTCCTTAGGCCTAAATGAAAGCCGTAATAAACAAGTAGCTGAGAGAGGAAGACTCCTTTGAGTGATATGGTGAAAAATTTAATTCTCTGGTTAGTCATCGCCGTGGTGCTGATGTCCGTGTTCCAGAGTTTTTCGCCCAGCGAATCCACATCGGGACAGTTGGATTACACTGCATTTGTGCAGGACGTTCGACGCGGTGATATTCGCGAAGTGACGATTGACGGTCAAACCATCACCGGTAGCAAGCGCAACGGTGAAGCGTTCGAAACGGTGATGCCGTTTTATGACGATGACTTGCTAAACGACCTGATCAAACAAGATGTACGTGCATTCGGCAAAAAGCCAGAAGAGCCGAGCTTCATCTCTCAGATCTTTATTTCTTGGTTCCCAATGCTACTGCTGATTGGCGTGTGGATTTTCTTCATGCGTCAAATGCAAGGCGGTGGCGGTAAGGGCGCAATGTCGTTTGGTAAGAGCAAAGCGCGCCTCATGAGCGAAGACCAAATCAAAACCACCTTCGCTGATGTCGCCGGTGTTGATGAAGCGAAAGAAGAAGTATCAGAGCTGGTTGATTACCTAAAAGATCCGTCTAAGTTCCAACGCCTCGGCGGTAAAATTCCGAAAGGTATTTTGATGGTTGGCCAGCCGGGTACGGGTAAAACCTTATTAGCCCGTGCCATTGCTGGCGAAGCTAAGGTGCCATTCTTTACCATTTCTGGTTCTGACTTCGTTGAAATGTTTGTTGGTGTTGGTGCCTCGCGTGTGCGTGACATGTTTGAGCAAGCGAAAAAAGCGGCACCTTGTATTGTTTTCATCGATGAGATCGATGCCGTTGGTCGCCAACGTGGCGCAGGCCTCGGCGGTGGTCACGACGAGCGTGAACAAACCCTAAACCAAATGCTGGTTGAGATGGACGGCTTTGAAGGCAACGAAGGGATTATTGTCATCGCCGCCACTAACCGCCCTGACGTACTCGACCCAGCGTTGCTGCGTCCTGGTCGATTCGACCGTCAGGTTGTTGTTGGCTTGCCCGATGTCCGTGGCCGTGAGCAAATCCTTAAAGTTCACATGCGTAAAGTGCCAATTGCTGATGACGTTGAAGCATCTGTGATTGCTCGTGGTACCCCGGGTTTCTCTGGTGCGGACTTGTCGAACTTGGTGAACGAAGCGGCGCTGTTTGCTGCTCGTGGCAACCGCCGTAAAGTAAGCATGGAAGAGTTTGAGAAAGCCAAAGACAAGATCATGATGGGCGCTGAGCGCAAGTCGATGGTCATGACCGAAGATGAAAAAGCGATGACGGCCTATCACGAAGCCGGCCACGCCATTGTTGGTCGCTTGGTACCTGAGCATGATCCGGTTTACAAAGTGTCGATCATTCCTCGTGGCCGCGCATTGGGTGTCACTATGTACTTGCCAGAGCAAGACCGAGTGAGCCACTCCAAGCAGCATTTGGAAAGCATGGTATCGAGCTTATTTGGTGGTCGAATTGCCGAGGCGATTATCTACGGTAACGATAAAGTGACCACCGGAGCCTCAAACGACATCGAACGCGCAACCGATATTGCTCGCAAGATGGTGACCCAGTGGGGCTTGTCTGAGAAGATGGGGCCAATGCTGTACGCTGAAGAAGAAGGTGAAGTGTTCTTGGGCCGCACGGCCGCTAAAGTCAAGCACATGTCCGATGAAACCGCCCGCGCGATTGACGAGGAAATCAAATTATTGATTGATCGTAACTACCAGCGCTCGGAGCAGATCCTGAAGGATAACCTTGATATCTTGCATGCGATGAAAGATGCGTTGATGAAGTATGAAACCATCGATGCGAAACAAATTGATGATTTGATGGCTCGCCGCGAAGTCCGTCCGCCAGCGGATTGGAGCAACAACGACTCGGCAGGCTCCGATTCGAGTGGTAATTCTGACACCAAATTAGATGTCAATGAACCACAAGAGCCAAAAGCCGATGGCGCTGAAGACGCCGAAGCAAAATAATCTATACTAATAACACATTGAAAAAGCCCCGCTTGCGGGGCTTTTTATTAGCGTTGAGATTTGTCACTGAATGACCATTGATTTATGCCAACCCCAGATCATGGGGATCCTGAATGTCACTCCTGATTCTTTTTCCGATGGCGGCTCGTTTAATACGCTGGATGCGGCGCTGTTTCAAACAGAGCAGATGATTAAGGATGGCGCTGACATCATCGATATTGGCGGTGAATCGACTCGTCCCGGTGCCGACGCGGTAGCTGAGGTAGAGGAATTAGACCGAGTTGTTCCGGTAATTGAAGCCATTCGAAGCCGTTTCGATATTGCGATTTCCGTTGATACTATCAAAGCCCGCGTCATGACCGAAGCGGTCAACGCCGGCGCCAACATGATCAATGATGTCCGTGCGTTGCAGGAGCCTGGCGCTTTAGCGGCGGCGGTTGCGGCCAAGGTGCCTGTGTGTTTGATGCACATGCAAGGTAGCCCGCGGACCATGCAGCAACAGCCACAATATCAACAGGTAGAGACAGATGTCGCTGAGTTCCTGCAACAGCGCGCTCAAGCTTGTATTGCAGTGGGGATCCCTGCAGAGCACATTGTCCTCGATCCCGGCTTTGGTTTTGGTAAAACCCTAGAGCACAACCTGCGGTTATTGGCCCATGTCGATGAGTTGGTGGCCTTGGGCTATCCTGTGCTGATCGGTTTATCGCGCAAATCCATGTTCGGTAAGTTACTGAACCGTGACGTAAATGAAAGACTGGCGGCCAGCTTGGCTGGCATGATGATCAGTTTGAACCAAGGGGCACATATTTTCCGTGTCCATGATGTAAAAGAAGCAGCTGATAGCCTGCGATTGTGGCAGGCCGTCAAGGAGCAAAAAGCATGAGCGAACGTAAGTATTTTGGCACCGACGGGATCCGCGGTCGGGTTGGCGAAGGCGCCATCACCCCAGATTTCGTCCTGAAATTAGGCTGGGCAGCCGGCCGAGTCTTGTCCAAGCAAGGCACCAAAAACGTCCTGATTGGCAAAGACACTCGTATTTCGAATTACATGCTCGAAGCCGCATTGGAAGCGGGACTTGCCGCAGCGGGATTAAAAGCCAACCTAATGGGGCCAATGCCAACGCCAGCCGTTGCCTATTTGACCCGAACATTTCGAGCCGAAGCCGGTATCGTGTTGAGTGCTTCTCACAACCCTTACTACGACAATGGCATTAAGTTTTTCTCTGCCCAAGGTACCAAGCTGGATGATGACTTGGAGTTGGCAATCGAAGCCGAGCTGAACAAACCGCTGACTTGTGTCGATAACGCATCTTTGGGTAAAGCGGTTCGCATCGAAGATGCCGCTGGCCGCTATATTGAATTTTGTAAAAGTACCGTGCCCCACTACATGAATTTGCAGGGCATGAAAATTGTCGTCGATTGTGCCAACGGCGCAACCTACGACATCGCGCCAGCGGTGTTCCGAGAACTGGGAGCCGAAGTGGTTGCTATTGGTGTCAAACCAAACGGTACTAATATCAATGACAAGTGTGGTGCCACTGATACCCAGCTATTGGTCGATACGGTATTGGCAGAGCAGGCCGACGTTGGTATTGCATTGGATGGTGATGGTGATCGCTGCATTATGGTCGATCACACCGGTCAAGTACTCGATGGCGACCAATTACTTTTCATCATTGCGCGCGATGCCATGCGTCAAGGCCGTTTAAAAGGTGGTGTTGTTGGTACGCAAATGACCAACTTGGGTATGGAATTGGCGTTGGGGATTTTGGGCATTCCATTTGCTCGCTCAAAAGTCGGCGATCGTTACGTCATGGAAATGCTCCAAGAGAAGGGGTGGTTCTTCGGAGGCGAAGGCTCTGGACATATTATTTGCCTTGATCGCACCTCAACCGGCGATGGCATTGTTGCCGCGCTGCAAGTGTTGACTGCATCCATCCATTCCGAGCTGTCATTGCATGAATTGGCTCGTGGTATGGAAAAATTCCCGCAGGTTCTCATTAATATTCGCTTCAAAGAGGGCAGCGATCCGTTGTCAGACGAGCGGGTACAACAAGCCGTTGCTGATGTTGAAGAAAAGTTAGGGCGAACCGGTCGAGTGCTGTTGCGCAAATCGGGTACTGAGCCGCTCGTTCGGGTCATGGTCGAAGGTGACAACCAAGAATTGGTGCAAAGCAGCGCAGAAGCCATTGCTGAACAAGTGAAACTGGCTAGCGAATAACCGCTTAACCTGCTGTCGAGAGAAAACAAGGAAAATGAACTTGTAACTTGGCAGCAGGTTCGCTAATATCTCGCCCGCCCTGATGATGGTGGGCATAAATACGAGACAAATCAGCGCAGAATGCGCTCGAGAGTGACGAATGTACGAACTAATTATCATTGTTTATCTGCTGGTGGCTTTGGCCATTATTGGCTTGGTGCTGATTCAGCAAGGTAAAGGCGCAGACATGGGTGCTTCTTTTGGCGCGGGTGCTTCTGCAAGCCTGTTTGGTTCTGGCGGCTCTGGCAACTTCCTGACTCGTACCACCGGTATTTTGGCAACCATCTTTTTTGTACTTAGCCTGATCATTGGTAACCTCACCAATAATCGCGTTAAGCAAGGTCAGGAATGGGAAAACCTGACTGATGCGGCTCCTGTTGTTATTGAGCAGGACGTACCAGCATCTGCGCCGGAATCAGATATTCCGCAATAAAATTCTTCGCCGAGGTGGTGGAATTGGTAGACACGCTATCTTGAGGGGGTAGTGTCCTATGGACGTGCGGGTTCAAGTCCCGCTCTCGGCACCAATTAAGTACGGATTGTTGGCTTGAATCTCACGGTTCAACTCAGTACAATTCGTTCCCGAATGACGCGGGGTGGAGCAGCTTGGTAGCTCGTCGGGCTCATAACCCGAAGGTCGTTGGTTCAAATCCAGCCCCCGCAACCAAATTTGAGCTTTGAAACATTTGGATGAAGAGTCAGTTATGAGCCAAGGCTCAGCTCTTCATAAGCTCCGCGGAATACATTAATCCGCACCACCTCCAGTCAAGGGCAGCGTCCTTGAAGGAAAGGGTAAAGCAGCTTAAGCCCCGGGTGACTTGGGGCTTTTTGCTATGTGAGTCTCGGTTAATTTTTGTACTCCGGGACTTGTTGACTGGGGCCTTGTGCCCTTTTTTTGTTTCCGGGAGATATATGGCTACACTGGAATCTCGACTCACAGACATGCTGACACCAGCAGTTGAAGCCTTAGGCTACGAGCTGTGGGGGTTGGAGTTTGTTCGAGCGGGTAAGCATTCGACATTACGTTTGTTCATCGACAGCCCAGACGGCATTACCGTTGATGATTGTGCCGAAGCAAGTCGGCAGGCTAGTGCGGTGTTGGATGTCGAAGATCCAATCAGCTCTGAGTACAACTTGGAGGTATCGTCTCCGGGATTAGAGCGGCCATTATACAAAACCCAGCATTATGAAATGTACCTTGGCCATGAGATTGCGGTGAAGACCCGCATGCCTCAGTTTGGCCAACGTAAATTCCAAGGGATCCTTAAAGCAGTCGATAACGGCATGGCCGTTGTTGAAACTGCTAAACACGAAGTTGAGCTGATGATCGACAATATCGAAAAAGCTCATCTGGTTGCTAAGTTTTAGTCGGCGTAGTTAGGAAGAGGTCTAATAAATGAACAACAAAGAAATTCTGCAAGTCGTCGATGCAGTTTCTAACGAAAAAGCAGTGCCGCGAGAGAAGATTTTTCAGGCGCTTGAATCGGCCCTAGCTACTGCGACAAAGAAAAAGAACGAAACTGATATTGATGTTCGCATCGACATCGACCGTAAAACCGGTGATTTCGAAACATTTCGTCGCTGGTTGGTGATCGCCGATGACCAGCCTTCTGAATTCCCAACCAAAGAGTACTCGTTGGAAGTTGCTCGTTTGCTGTGGGAAAACGAAGAGTTGCAAGAAGGCGATTACGTCGAAGAACAAATTGAATCAATCGTTTTTGACCGCATCACCACTCAGACCGCCAAACAGGTTATCGTCCAAAAGGTACGTGAAGCTGAGCGTCAGCAAGTTGTTGAGCAGTTTGCAGACCAAGAAGGCGACTTGATCACTGGTGTGGTTAAAAAAGTGAATCGCGATAGCGTGATTTTGGACTTGGGCAACAACGCCGAAGCCATCATGTACCGCGAAGATATGCTGCCACGGGAGTCATTCCGCCCAGGCGATCGGGTTCGTGGTTTGTTGTACGCAGTGCGTCCAGAAGCGCGCGGCGCGCAATTGTTTGTTTCTCGTACCAAGCCGGAAATGTTGATTGAGCTATTCCGCGTCGAAGTACCGGAAATTGGCGAAGAAATGATTGAGATCTTGGGCGCAGCGCGCGATCCAGGTAGTCGTGCCAAAATCGCCGTGAAGACCAACGATCGTCGTATCGATCCGGTTGGCGCTTGTGTTGGTATGCGCGGCTCACGGGTACAAGCTGTATCCGGCGAATTGGGCGGTGAGCGCATTGACATCGTATTGTGGGATGACAATGTCGCCCAGTACGTGATCAACGCCATGGCGCCAGCTGATGTTGCGGCCATCATCGTTGATGAGGACGCCAACTCGATTGATATTGCGGTAGAAGCTTCTAATTTGGCGCAAGCCATTGGTCGTAATGGTCAAAACGTTCGCCTTGCCAGTCAATTGACTGAGTGGGAGCTGAATGTAATGACCCAAGACGACATGAATGCCAAGCACCAAGCTGAATCTCAGAAGTTCATCGAAGCACTGATGAATGATCTGGATATTGATGAAGAGTTTGCTGGTGTGCTGGTTGATGAGGGCTTTAATACCCTCGAAGAAATTGCCTTCGTTCCTGTCAATGAGCTGCTTGAAATTGATGGATTCGACGAGGATATCGTTGAAGAGTTGCGCGAACGCGCCAAAGCAGCCATTACCACCAAAGCGCTAGCTAATGAAGAGTCATTAGAAAATGCTGAACCTGCAGAGGACCTTCTTGCATTAGAAGGCTTGGATCGCCAGGTCGCATTCCGCTTAGCCGCGAAAGGTGTGGTGACTCTGGAAGATCTAGCCGAGCAAGGTGTTGATGATATTTCAGAAATTGAAGGTTTAAATGAGACTTCTGCCGGTGAACTGATCATGGCTGCTCGCCAGATTTGTTGGTTCAGTGACGAAGCCTAAAGAAAGAAATTAACGGGAGAACAGCGAAGCATGGCAGAAGTAAGCATTAATAAGCTCGCGACCGATGTGGGTACCAATGTTGAACGTTTGATTGCTCAATTTAAAGAAGCGGGCATCAGCAAAAAAGCGGACGACATGGTCACAGAAGATGAAAAGCAAACCTTGTTGGCTCATTTGAATAAGCAACACGGTGGCGAAGGTGACGCGGAACCCAAGCGTATGACGCTGCGCCGCACCAAGAAAAGTACCTTGCAGGTGACAAGCTCCGAAGGTCGTAACAAACAGGTTCAAGTCGAAGTGCGTAAAAAGCGCACTTATGTCAAACGTGATCCGGCTGCTGAACAAGCTCGCTTGGAAGCCGAGCAGCAAGCTCAGCGCGAAGCGGAAGAAAAAGCTCGCCTAGAAGCGGAAGCCAAGGCAGCGGCAGAAGCGAAGGCTAAGGCTGAAGCTCAAGCTAAGGCAGAAGCAGAAGCGAAAACCAAAGCAGAAGAAGAGGAGCGTCGTAAAGAAGCCGCTCGTCAAGCTGCGTTAGCAAACGAAACGCCTGAAGCCAAAGCAAAGCGTGAAGAAGAAGAGCGCGTGCGCGAAGAAGCGCGCAAAGAAGCTGAAGAAATCAAGGCGAAGCAAGAAGCTGAAGCGGCCCGCAAGGCTGAAGAAGAAGCTGCTCGTCAGGCTGAAGAAGCTCGTAAGTTAGCTGAAGAAAACGCGGCTCGTTGGGCTGAGCAAGAGGCCAAACAGAAAGAAGCTGAAAATGCCGATGTGCATTTAACAAGCTCTCGCTATGCCCAGGAAGCGGAAGACGAGCAAGATCGCTCAGAAGAAACTCGTCGTCGCCGTCCGAAGAAACGCAAAGGTGTGGACAACGATAACGCTGGTGGTCGTCGCGGCCGTCGCGGTGGTCGCGGCAACAAAGGCGGTTCAGCATTGCAGCAAGGCTTCAATAAGCCAGCTCAACCAGTGGAACGCGATGTCCGTATCGGCGAGACCATTACCGTCGGCGAACTTGCTCAGAAAATGGCGGTGAAAGGTGGTGAAGTCATTAAGTCCATGATGAAAATGGGTGTGATGGCGACGATCAACCAAGTTATCGACCAAGAAACAGCACAATTAGTCGCTGAAGAAATGGGCCACAAGGTGGTTCTGGTTAAAGAAAATCAGCTCGAAGTAAACGTATTGGCAGAAGCCGAGGCGCAAGGTGACAAAACGTCTCGTGCGCCGGTTGTGACCATCATGGGCCACGTTGACCACGGTAAAACCTCGCTACTCGATTACATTCGTAAAGCGAAAGTTGCCGACGGCGAAGCGGGCGGTATTACCCAGCACATCGGTGCATATCACGTCGAAACTGACAACGGTATGGTCACGTTCTTGGATACTCCTGGTCACGCCGCGTTTACGGCCATGCGTGCCCGTGGTGCTAAGTCGACTGACATCGTGGTGTTGGTTGTGGCGGCCGATGATGGCGTGATGCCACAGACCATTGAAGCGATTCAGCACGCTCGTGCTGCCGAAGTGCCGCTGGTTGTTGCTGTTAACAAGATTGATAAAGAAGAAGCCGATCCTGATCGCGTTAAGAATGAGTTGGCTCAGCACGATGTGATCCCAGAAGACTGGGGCGGTGATGTCCAGTTTGTTCACGTCTCAGCAAAAGCGGGTACGGGTGTTGACGAACTGCTCGAAAGTATCTTGCTGTGTGCTGAAGTACTTGAGCTTGAAGCGGTACCGACCGGCATGGCCAGCGGTATTGTGATTGAATCGCGTCTTGATAAAGGTCGTGGTCCGGTTGCATCGATTCTGGTGCAACAAGGTCAATTGAACAAAGGCGACATCGTGCTTTGTGGTCTCGAATATGGCCGTGTTCGTGCCATGCGAGACGAGAACGGTAAAGAGATTGAATCAGCTGGTCCATCGATTCCTGTTGAGATTCTTGGTCTGTCTGGTGTGCCATCTGCAGGTGACGAAGCGACAGCTGTTAAGGATGAGCGTAAGGCTCGTGAAGTTGCACTTTATCGTCAAGGCAAGTTCCGTGATGTGAAACTGGCACGTCAGCAGAAAGCTAAGCTGGAGAACATGTTCGCCAACATGACCGAAGGTGATGTGTCTGAGCTGAATATTGTTCTGAAAGCAGACGTTCAAGGCTCTCTCGAAGCTATTACTGATGCCTTGTTGAAGCTGTCTACCGATGAAGTGAAAGTGAAGATCATTGGTACCGGTGTTGGTGGTATTACCGAAACCGACGCTAGCTTGGCTGCGGCATCTAATGCCATTGTACTTGGCTTTAACGTTCGTGCTGATGCGACTGCGCGTCGTTTGCTTGAAGCGGAAAGTGTTGATTTACGTTACTACAGCGTGATTTACGATTTGATTGATGAAGTCAAGCAAGCCATGTCAGGTATGCTGGCTCCTGAGTTCAAACAAGAAATCATCGGCTTGGCCGAAGTTCGTGACGTCTTTAAATCGCCTAAACTGGGTGCAATCGCCGGTTGTATGGTGACCGAAGGCACCGTCAAGCGTTCTGCACCGATTCGCGTTCTGCGTGAAAACGTAGTGATTTACGAAGGTGAATTGGAATCCTTGCGTCGCTTTAAAGACGATGTTCAGGACGTCCGCAACGGTATGGAATGTGGTATCGGCGTGAAGAACTACAACGATGTTCGCGTTGGCGACCAGATTGAAGTTTACGAAACGGTGGAAGTGGCGCGTACGCTGTAATCGCCCTTCACAATCGTTTCAAACCAAGTATTACAGTGGGGGCTTAGGCCCCCGCTTTTGTCTTGAGAGGTTTTATTTATGGCAAAGGCTTTTAAACGCACAGATCGCGTATCACAGCAGGTTAAAAAATCCATTGCGATGATTCTGCAGCGCGAGATCAAAGATCCCCGCATTGGCATGGTGACGGTTTCTGATGTCGAAGTATCACGCGATCTTGCCTACGCCAAAGTTTATGTGACCTTCTTATTTGATGATGATGAAGCCATCAAAACCGGTATGAAGGCATTGAAAGAGGCTGCTGGTTATATCCGCAGCTTACTGGGCTCAGAAGTGAAAATGCGACTGACGCCGGAACTACAATTCATCTACGATAACTCGTTAGTCGAAGGCATGCGCCTGTCCAACGTGGTGTCATCGGCGGTCAAAGAAGATGCTCGCAAACGTGGCGACAACACTGATGATGATGCACCTGCTGGGGACAGCAAGGAGTAATGGCCAAACGCAGAAAAGGTCGTCCGATCGATGGCGTCATCTTGGTCGACAAGCCAACCGGAATGAGCAGTAACGGTGTCATGATCAAAGTCCGCGGTATGTTTGCGGCGCAAAAAGCCGGTCATACCGGCGCGCTTGATCCGCTGGCCACTGGCATGTTGCCTATTTGCTTGGGTGAAGCGACCAAATTCAGCCAGTTTTTACTGGATGCCGATAAAAAATATCGTGTCGTTGCTCGTTTGGGGCAGCGCACGACGACGTCTGACGCAGACGGTGAGTTAGTTTCAGAAAAGCCGGTTTCGGTCACTGAGGCAGACGTTGAAAAAGCGTTAGTGCAATTTCGTGGTGATATAAAGCAAGTGCCAACGATGTTCTCGGCCCTCAAGCATGAAGGTAAGCCGTTATATCATTACGCCCGTCAAGGCATTCACATTGACCGCCCAGCGCGGCCGATTCATGTGTTTTCGTTTGAAATAGTGGCATTGAATGATGTCTGGCTGACCATGGACGTGCATTGCTCGAAAGGCACTTACGTTCGTACCCTGGTTGATGATTTAGGCGAAGTACTTGGCTGCGGGGCCCATGTTGCTGAGCTGCGCCGGACTCATGTTGCTCACTACCCAACAGAGCAAATGATGACGCTGGAACAATTGCAGGCATTGCGTGATAAGGCTGATGATGCTGAATTGCCAGCGGGTGAATTCTTAGATCAACAGTTGCTGCCGATGGATTCGCCGGTTGTTGCTTTGCCTGAAATTGAGCTCGATCCGCAAAGCTGTGACTTTGTTCGACAGGGCCGCACGGTGCAGGTTGGATTTACCGCCCCGCAGGGCCAAGTTCGGATTAAATCACAGAGTGGCGAATTTCTCGGCGTTGGTGATGTGTCCGATGAAGGTCAGTTGGCGCCAAAGCGTTTAGTGGTGCCTGTTAGCGCTCGCCAGCAATAACTTTGTTGATGTGGGCGGGTATTGCTTGCTGTTTGCTAACTTAGTCGGTAATATACGCGCCCTCTGCCAGCCGCTGAATTAGTGATCGGCGCTGGTTTTATACATTTTAGGAGACTGATATGTCACTAACTACTGAAAAGAAAGCAGCGATTGTTGCTGAATTCGCTCAAGGCGAAGGCGATACGGGTTCACCAGAAGTGCAAGTTGCATTGTTGACTGCTCAAATCAACCACTTGCAAGGTCACTTCAAAACTCACATCCACGATCACCACAGCCGTCGTGGTTTGCTGCGCATGGTAAGCCAGCGTCGTAAACTGCTTGACTACCTGAAGCGCAAAAACCAAGAGCGCTATCAGAGCCTGATCGAAAAATTGGGTCTGCGTCGCTAAGCAAAGATTCAACAAAAAGGGGCTATTTCAGCCCCTTTTTTAATGCCTCATTTCTACTTTTATTGCCTTCCGTAAACTTCTGCCTACACCAGCTTCACAGCGCGTACCAAATAATTGCCCGAAAGCTAGGCAATTGGGAGGATTCCAGTATACTTATGCGGCGAAAATTGAAAGTAAAAATCTGAAAAGACAAACAGGAATATAAATCGTGAAGCCGATTGTAAAAACATTCCAGTACGGTCAACACACAGTGACCCTGGAAACCGGCGTGATTGCACGTCAAGCCACCGCTGCCGTTCTGGCAACCATGGATGACACATCAGTTTTGGTCTCAGTTGTTGGTAAAAAAGAAGCCAACCCAGGACAAGACTTTTTCCCTCTGACAGTAAACTACCAAGAAAAAGCATATGCAGCCGGTAAGATCCCAGGCGGCTTTTTCAAGCGTGAAGGCCGTCCAAGCGAAGGCGAGACCTTAATTGCTCGTTTGGTAGACCGCCCGATCCGTCCATTATTCCCAGAAGGGTTTTTGAACGAAGTTCAGGTGATTGCCACTGTCGTATCGTTAAACCCTGAAGTGCCAGCTGACATCGTCACCATGCTGGGCACCTCAGCTGCATTATCAATCTCAGGCATTCCATTCAACGGCCCAATTGGCGCTGCGCGTGTGGGTTATGTTGATAACAGCTTTGTATTGAATCCGCTGTTGTCTGAGTTGCCTAACTCCAAGCTAGACTTGGTTGTTGCCGGTACAGAATCAGCCGTATTGATGGTTGAATCTGAAGCAGAAGTATTGCCAGAAGAAGTGATGCTAGAAGCTGTGGTTTATGGCCATGAGCAACTGCAAACCGCAATCAACGCCATTAAAGAATTGAAAGCCGAAGTTGCTACTCCTGAGTGGGACTGGGTTGCTCCAGAGAAAAACGTTTCTCTGTATGACCAAGTAAAAGCTGCTTCTGAAGCGCAATTTGTTGAAGCGTACCAAATTACTGAAAAAGCTGAGCGTTACACCAAAGTTGGTGAAATCAAGAAAGCTGTTACTGCACAATTGACCGAAGCTGACGAAGAATTGGATGCCGGTGAAATCGGTGACATCCTTTACTCAATTGAAAAGAACGTTGTTCGTCAACGTATCATCGCTGGTGAGCCTCGCATTGATGGCCGTGACCCAGAAATGGTTCGTGCCTTGAATGTTGCGACTGGCGTCTTGTCGCGCACTCACGGCTCGTCTTTGTTCACCCGTGGTGAAACTCAGGCTTTGGTTACTTGTACCTTGGGTACCAAGCGCGATGCGCAAATTCTGGACGAGTTGTCAGGTGAGCGTACTGACAAGTTCTTGTTCCACTACAACTTCCCTCCGTACTGTGTTGGCGAAACTGGCTTTATCGGCTCGCCTAAGCGTCGTGAAATTGGTCATGGTCGCTTGGCAAAACGTGGCGTTGCCGCGGTGATGCCAGATGAAGACGAATTCCCATACACAGTTCGCATCGTGTCTGAAATTACTGAATCGAACGGTTCTAGCTCGATGGCGTCTGTATGTGGCTCTTCATTGGCTCTGATGGATGCCGGTGTACCGGTTAAAGCATCGGTTGCTGGTATTGCCATGGGCTTGGTGAAAGAAGGCGATGACTTCGTGGTTCTGTCTGACATTCTGGGTGATGAAGATCACTTGGGTGACATGGACTTTAAAGTTGCCGGTACCAGCGAAGGTGTGACTGCCTTGCAGATGGACATCAAGATCGAAGGTATCACCAAAGAGATCATGCAAATTGCATTGCGCCAAGCACGCGGTGCTCGTTTGCATATCTTGAGCGTGATGGATGAGGCCATTGGCACTCACCGTGAAGAAGTTTCCGACTTCGCTCCACGTATTCACACCATCAAGATCAACCCTGAGAAGATTAAAGATGTGATTGGTAAGGGTGGTGCAACCATTCGTGCGATCACTGAAGAAACGGGTTGTAGCATTGATATTCAAGACGACGGCACGATCAATGTTGCTGCGGTTGATGGCTTAGCTGCCAAAGCTGCTCTGAAGCGCATTGAAGAAATCACTGCTGAAATCGAAGTGGGTACCATTTATAACGGCCGCGTAACTCGCATCGTTGATTTCGGTGCTTTCGTTGAAATTCTGCCGGGTAAAGAAGGTCTGGTACACATTTCTCAAATTGCCGAAAAACGCATTGAGAAAGTAACTGACTACCTTGAAAACGGCCAGCAAGTCGATGTTAAAGTACTTGAAATTGACCGTCAGGGCCGTGTGCGCTTGAGCATTAAAGAAGCCAAGCCTGCTGAGCCTAAAGCAGCAGAGCCGGCAGCAGCGGTAGCCGAGCAACCAGAAGCTGAATAATTCAGTTAAAGGCCAATATTTTTTGGCCTCTGATTTGTAATTCCGCAATAATAGGCCAATCCCTCGATTGGCCTTTTTTAATTCAGGCAGAAAATATGTCTTATTTGAAGTGGTTACTGCTGGCAACTGTGGCAGTAATTAGCGGTTGTGCCAGTACCGCCAAGCAACCGACCCAAGCCCATGAAATGCTATTAGCGGTGCCGCGACAGCCCAGTATTGAGCAACAAGCCGCGATTGCCAAGCTGACTGAAATTATTAGCTTGTCCGACGTTGATGATGGCCGCTTAGCACATTTGTTTTATGACCGCGGCGTGCGCTATGACTCTCTTGGTTTAAAAGCATTGGCTCATCTCGATTTTAGCCGCGCACTTCGGATGAAAGCCGATTTTGCCGACGCCTACAATTTTGTTGGCATTCATTACACTCAAGGCGAGCAGTTTGTTGAGGCTTTTGAAGCTTTTGGTTCTGCAATCGAGTTGAACCCTGAGCACAAATATGCCCTGCTTAACCGTGGTATTGCGCGCTATTATGCTGGACGAAGCGCCTTAGCGGTTGAAGATTTAACTGAGTTTTACCTTCGTCAGGAGTCTGATCCCTATCGGGTTTTGTGGCTCTACATGGCCGAATACGAGGTTGATCCGTTAGCCGCGAACGCCAACCTTATTCGCCATCGTGCGCAGCTATCGGATGATGACTGGGCAACCAACTTAGTTGATTTGTTTTTGCAGCGTATTTCCGTCAATGATTTTATGCGCACCTTGCCGGTTGGCATTGGCAGTGAAGAGGCGTATGCCGAGCGCCTTTGCGAAGCCTATTTCTATCTCGGTAAATTGGCCGCACATACCGATGAGTCAATCTATGCCGGTAATTTCTTCCGCTTGGCGTTAGCAACCAATGTCTATGATTTTGTTGAGCATCGTTATGCCATGCTGGAACTTAAGCGGTTGTCGCAAGAGAAGTTACAAGAGCCTGCCGCCGGTTGACGGCAGGTAATCAACAAGCTTATAGACTCAGATAAGCTCTGTTTTTGTCCAGCAAGGCTTCACCGATACCGGTGACCATGGTCAATTCTTCGAGTGAGCGAAATGGTCCGTGCTGTTGACGGTAATCGACAATAGCTTGGGCTTTAACCAAACCAATGCCACTCAGGCGATCAGCAATGGTTTCGGCATCGGCATGGTTGATATTGACGGCTGGCAACTGTTGTTGGTAGTCACTGCTGGTGTCAATGTCGTTCGATAGGGTTGGTGAGCTTAGCCACAAGGCCGCGCTCGCAATGGTTACTGCGATTAATTTTTTCATGGTGCTTGTCCTTAAGCATTTCATTAAATTGTCATCCATGCGTCGTTTGCACGACACAAATTTAACTTAGACGCAAAAGCCGAGTCCGGCAAATTTATCCATATATCACCGAAAATCGACTAATGTCGGGGCTTAACCTTGCCTTGAAATCAGTGTAACCTAGCTCCAGCAAGTATTGACGTACGGTGATCGCGCTGTCGATTGGGACCAATAAGCCAGTTGATGGGCGGACAATGAAAGACCGCAAGTAAGGAAAGGATATCAAGATGCAAATCAGGAAAGCTGTAATCCCTGTCGCCGGCCTCGGCACCCGAATGCTCCCCGCTACCAAAGCAATCCCCAAAGAAATGTTACCTGTTGTCGATCGTCCGCTGATCCAATACGTGGTCGAAGAGTGCATCAAAGCCGGGATCAAAGAAATCGTGCTGGTGACCCATTCCAGTAAAAACTCCATCGAAAACCACTTCGATACCAGCTTTGAACTGGAAGCAACCCTAGAAAAGCGGGTAAAGCGTCAGTTGCTCGACGAGGTGCAGAAGATTTGTCCACCAGATGTCACCATCATGCACGTTCGCCAGGGCACGGCTCTTGGCTTGGGCCACGCGATTTTGTGTGCTAAGCCGCTGGTTGGCGAAACGCCATTTGCCGTCGTGCTACCGGATGTACTCATCGACAAGTACGATGCTGATCCGAAAAAAGACAACCTAGCTGAAATGACCCGCTTGTTCGAAGAAACCGGCGCGAGTCAAATCATGGTGGAAGCCGTTCCCCATGAAAGTATTGGCAGTTACGGCGTGGTTGATCTGGGTGGCTATGACTTGAAACCAGGTGAATCGGTCAAAATGATCGGAACGGTGGAAAAGCCGGATCCAGATGACGCACCGTCCAACTTAGCCGTTGTCGGCCGCTATGTGTTGAGCGCTGAGTGCTGGGACTTACTGGAATACACACCGCCGGGCGCCGGTGGTGAAATTCAGCTTACCGATGCCATTGCCTCCTTGATGAAGGTTGAGCCGGTAAACGCCTATTACATGAAAGGGCGTAGCCACGATTGTGGTAGTAAGCTGGGTTATATGCAGGCCAATATGGAATATGGCATCCGCCATCATGATATCGGCGAATCGTTCGCGAGCTTTGTCAAAGACTTTGCCGCTAAATTGTAATTAGAGAGCCATTAACATGGACGTATTGGTCACAGGTGGCGCCGGATATATCGGTAGCCACACCCTGATCGCATTAATCGAGGCCGGTCACCGGCCTATCGTCGTCGACAACTTATGCAACTCAAGTGCAACATCGTTGCAGCGGGTTCAGCAAATTACGGGTGCTGATGAGATTCCATTCCATCAGGTTGATATTCGCGACCGAGCCGCCCTTGATGCGGTGTTTGCGCAGTACCAAATTGCTTCAGTGATTCACTTCGCTGGTCTTAAAGCTGTCGGCGAATCAACACAAATCCCACTGGATTATTATCAAAACAACGTCGCAGGCACTTTAACATTGTGCCAAGCGATGCAGCAGGCTGGCGTGAAACGCCTCGTATTCAGCTCGTCGGCAACCGTCTACGGTGATCCTGCGTCGGTGCCAATTTTAGAAAGTTTTCCCACATCGGCGACCAACCCTTATGGTCGCTCGAAATTAATGGTTGAGGAAATCCTCAGCGACTTCGCCAAATCCGATCCGAGTTGGGATATCGCATTGCTGCGTTACTTCAATCCAGTTGGCGCTCACAAGAGTGGCCTGATCGGCGAAGATCCTTCAGGTATTCCGAACAATCTAACGCCTTATATCACCCAGGTTGCAGTCGGTAAATTACAACAGCTTAGTGTCTTTGGTGATGATTACGCCACCAAAGATGGCACCGGCGTACGCGACTACATCCACGTGGTTGATCTTGCGGAAGGTCATGTCAAAGCACTCGATAAACTTAGTACTTCGCCGGGGTTAGTGATTTATAACTTAGGCACAGGTAACGGTTACTCGGTGCTTGAAGTGATTGCTGCATTTGCCAAAGCATGTGGCGTAGCTATCCCATACCAAGTGGTTGCAAGACGGCCGGGAGATATTGCCGAGTGTTATGCCGAGCCGTCATTGGCCGCGGCTGAGCTTGGTTGGCAGGCAAAACGAGAGTTAGCCGAAATGGCAGAAGATGCATGGCGCTGGCAGTCGAATAACCCGAATGGTTATAGCGACTAGCTAGTCACAGCTGAACCAGATTATAAATTTTATAAAGTGAGCGATTGAATATGAAAGTCACCGTTTTTGGAATTGGTTATGTCGGCCTGGTACAGGCTGCGGTTATGGCCGACTTCGGTCATGAAGTCATGTGTGTCGATGTTGACCAAAACAAAGTCGACAACCTCAAGAAGGGCATTATTCCAATTTATGAGCCGGGTTTGACGCCCCTGGTTGAGACCAATTACAAAGAAGGTCGATTGCACTTCACTACCGATGCCAAAGAAGGGGTGCAGTTTGGTGAATTGCAATTTATTGCTGTTGGCACACCGCCTGATGAAGATGGCTCTGCGGACTTAAAATATGTTTTGGCCGTTGCTCGCACGATTGCCGAGCACATGAATGGCTATAAAGTGGTGCTCGACAAGAGTACTGTTCCAGTTGGTACTGCAGACAAAGTTAAAGCCGCAATTGCTGAGGTGTTGGAGCAACGCGGCGTGACTCATGATTACGCGGTAGTTTCAAATCCTGAGTTCTTGAAAGAAGGTGCTGCAGTGAATGACTGCATGCGACCTGATCGCATCGTCATCGGCACCGATGATGACAATGCCCGTCAGTTGATCCGCGAACTTTATGCACCGTTTAACCGCAACCATGACCGGATGATCTTCATGGATGTTCGTTCAGCTGAGCTGACCAAATATGCCGCTAACTGTATGCTGGCGACCAAAATCAGCTTTATGAATGAAATGTCGAACCTAGCGGAGCGCTTGGGTGCTGATATCGAAAAAGTCCGTCAAGGCATCGGCTCTGATCCGCGCATTGGCTACCACTTCATTTATCCTGGCTGCGGCTATGGTGGTTCTTGTTTCCCGAAAGATGTTCAGGCTCTTGTTCGCACCGCTGATTCAATTGGTTATGAGTCAACTCTGCTTAAAGCTGTCGAAAACGTTAACTACGCCCAGAAAGAAGTGTTGTTCAAACGCTTGAATGAATACTACAAAGGCGACTTAGCGGGTAAAACAGTGGCGGTTTGGGGGTTGTCTTTCAAACCAAACACCGACGATATGCGCGAAGCATCAAGTCGTGTGTTGATGGAATCGCTATGGCAGGCCGGTGCTAAAGTCCGAGCCTTTGACCCAGAAGCGATGGAAGAAGTGCAGCGCATCTACGGCACCCGTGACGACTTGGAGCTTGTCGGCACCAAGGACGCCGCGCTGAAAGGTGCTGATTGTTTGGTGATTTGTACTGAGTGGAAGGTATTCCGCGCAGCCAACTTCGATGACATCAAAGAGCAACTCACTGACCCTGTGATTTTCGATGGTCGTAACCTATACGAACCAGAGCAAGTGAAGCGCTATGGCTTGTCTTACTACGCCATGGGGCGCGGTGACAGCATTACCGCATAAGGTAGCTTAGTTGATGAAAGTACTGGTGACCGGAGCTGCCGGCTTTATTGGTTTTTACGTTAGTAAACGCTTGATTGCCGACGGCCATCAAGTGGTGGGCATTGATAATATCAATTCCTACTATGATGTTGGTCTCAAACATGCTCGATTGGCACAATTGGAATCCCTCGCTGGATTTGAGTTTATCGAGCTTGATTTGGCCGACCGGCCGGCGATGGCGCAGCTATTTGCCGATCACCGCTTTCAGCGCGTGATCCATCTGGCGGCGCAGGCGGGAGTTCGCCATTCGCTCAATGCGCCTTTTGACTACGTTGATTCCAATATGACGGGCATGATGACAATCCTCGAAGGTTGTCGTCACCATGGTGTTGAACACTTGGTTTACGCTTCTTCCAGTTCAGTATACGGCATGAACGAAACCATGCCGTTTACGACTTCCGACAACGTTGATCACCCCGTCTCGCTTTATGCCGCGAGTAAAAAAGCCAATGAGCTGATGGCCCATAGCTATTCACATTTGTACGGTTTACCAACAACTGGGCTGCGCTTCTTTACTGTTTATGGTCCTTGGGGCCGCCCTGATATGGCGTATTTTTTGTTCACTAAAGCCATGTTGGCCGGCGATCCGATTAAGGTCTTTAACTTCGGCAAGATGCGGCGCGATTTCACCTACATCGATGATATTGTCGAGGGTGTGGTGCGGGTGATGGACAAATTGCCTGAGCCAAATCCAAACTGGCGTAGTGACGATCCATCAACCAGTAAAGCGCCATATAAGGTATATAACATTGGTAATAACAATCCGGTTGAGCTCGGTTACTTTATTGAAACGCTGGAGCGCTGCTTAGGGATTGAAGCCAATAAGCTGATGATGCCAATGCAACCGGGGGATGTGGTTGCCACCGCGGCAAACATTGACGACCTAGTTGAAGATGTCGGCTTTTCTCCGGCAACATCAGTGGAGCAAGGGCTTGAGTCTTTTGTTCGCTGGTACAAAAGTTACTATCGTTAATCGCTCAGCCAATCAACATGTCGCTTGATTGGCTGCTGTTCTTTTCACACCACTGCTTCCTGCAGTAGCTCACTAAAAATCTTCCTGTAGTTCACAAACACAAACAATCGTGATTGCTTTATTTTTGCATACTGTTAACAATTGTCTGGTTTTGTATTACATGGGAGCGGGCAAGGGAAATGGCGGCACAAAAGCTGAAGTGGACCGAAAAGCTAGGTTATGGGCTGGGTGATTCAGCATTTAATTTTGTTTGGATGACCTTTATCTATTTTCAGGTGTACTTTTACACCGATGTGTTCGGTTTGTCGGCCGCTGCGGTCGGCAGTTTATTATTGCTGACTCGTATTTGGGATACGGTGAATGATCCGGTGATGGGGGCTATCGCTGATCGCACTGAGACCCGTTGGGGCAAATTCCGCCCCTATTTGTTATTTGGCGCTATTCCCTTGGGGATAACTGCCACGCTGGCGTTGAGTACTCCAGATTTATCGGACTCGGGCAAGCTGATTTATGCCTATGCCACCTACTTTGCCGTGGGTATGTTATTCACCGCCATGAACATCCCGTATGCGTCAATGATGAGTGTCATGACCAGTGACCCAAAAGAGCGAGCCTCGCTGGCAACTTGGCGCTTTGCTGGCGCATTTGTCACCGGTATTGTGGTACTCCACTTTACGATGGATTTGGTTGGCTGGTTAGGCGGTGGTGATGACGCGTTGGGCTTCCAGCGAACCATGGCGGTTTATTCGTTGATTCTTGTGCTACTCATGTTTGCCACCGTGGCATTGACCAAAGAGCGAATTCGCCCAAAAGCTGCCAGTCACAGCCACTTTATTGGTGACTTGACGGGCATCGTGCGTTCCCGACCATTTCTAATCTTGTTTGCTGTGGCGATGTTTTCATTGGGCTACATCGCCATTCGCAATGCCATTACCATGCATTACTTCAAGTATGTGCTGTTCGATGAGCAAGGAGCGAAGTGGTTTTTAGTTGGTGGCGCCATTTTTTGTCTGATTGGTGCCTTAGCGACGCCTTGGCTGATCCGCTGCTTCGACAAGAAGTATGTCTATATCGCCATTACCATTGCCAATGCGGTGCTGATGGCGTTGATCTACTTCTGTGATGGCGATGATTTGACATGGATTTATGTCATCCATTTCGCCAGTCAATTACTGTCTGGTCCGCCGGCACCAATTATTTTTGCTATGTATGCGGATTTGGTTGACTACCAAGAGCATAAAACAGGGATCCGCAGCTCTGGGCTAGTCTTTGCCGGTGCCTCATTCTCACAAAAAATGGGCTGGGCGATTGGCGGCGCAGCGACGGGATTTTTATTGGCCGCATTTGGTTTTGAGGCCAATATCCAGCAAACAGAGTCGACCCGCCATGGCATCCTAATGATGTTCACACTGATCCCTGCTTTACTGGCATTACTGGCCGCATATGCCATGAGTCGATACACATTGACCGAGCAACGGGTGGCCCAAATTCAGAGCGAACTGAGCGAATCGCCTGGCTCAGTGTAACTTGGGGAGCTACTGCAGTTTTACTGCTAAAAATGAAGCTTCGGTCAGCGCAGTTGCCCTGACCGAAGTGGCCGAGAAAAGTGAGTTATGAGGCGAGGGTTTGCTCGATGTAGTCGTCGATGATGGTTTCGAGAATACTCAGCGGCACCGCACCATTTTTCAGCACTGCATCGTGGAAGTCGCGCAGATCGAATTTGTCACCCAACGCGGCTTTGGCTTTCTCGCGTAGCTCAAGGATTTTGATCATGCCTACTTTGTAGGATGTCGCTTGCCCTGGCATGACAATGTAGCGCTCAATTTCTGCGATGACGTCAGACTCGGCCATGCCGGTATTTGCCAACATATAGGCAATGGCTTCTTCACGCGTCCAGCGTTTGGCATGAATGCCAGTATCGACCACAAGGCGCACCGCGCGGAACAGTTCAGCAACCAATCGACCAACATTGTCATACGGGTCTTTCTGGAAACCGAGCTCCCATGCTAATTGTTCGGAATACAGCGCCCAGCCTTCTATATAGGCCGTGAATGGTGCCATTTTGCGAATGAAGGGTAAGCCTTCTAACTCCATCGCAATGGCAATCTGGAAATGGTGGCCGGGGATACCTTCGTGATAGGCCAGAGTACGCATACCGAATTTCGGCGTTGCTTTGATATCGTACAGGTTGGCGAAAAAGCGCCCAGGTCGGCTGCCATCCATTGACGGCGGCTGATAGTAAGCGCCTGGCGCCGTTTTCTCTTTGAATTCAGGAATGCGCACGACTTCGAGGCCTGCTTTCGGGCGAATACGAAAAGCATCTTCAAGACCGGCGTTGATTTCATCAATGATCACTTGGTAGTCGACCAGAATCTGGGCGCGACCTTCATCCCTGTCGTCGTAATAAAACTCAGCCCGATCCGACAAGTCCGCCATCGCCGCGGTGAAGCCAACAGCGGTGTCCATGCCTTCGGCCGCTAGAATAGTCAGAATTTCAGATTGAATTCGATCCACTTCGGATAAACCGAGCTGGTGCAACTGCTCAGCAGTGTAGTCAGTGGTGGTAAAGAAGCGCAGCGCCTGATCGTAGGCAGCAAGACCATTTGGCAGACGCCATAAACCATCGTCAGTGTTCGACTGTGGTTTTACTTTGACAAAATAATCAATCAGTTGTTGATAAGCTGGGTAGACGCTATCGCCGATACGTTGTTCTGCTTGGGCGAGGAAATCGGCTTTTTGCTCAGCGGGCATGGCATCAATGGCGTTGAGTTTGGTTTCGAACGATTGGTACAGAATGTTCTCTTTGATCGGGGTGTCGATAAAGCCGTTCATTTCTGTCAAAACTCGATCGATCACAAAGGTTGGCGGTAAGATACCGCGCTCGGTGCGGCGCTCAAGGCCTGCGATCACTTGCTCAAACTTGACACCAACAGCCGATAAGCGCGCCAGATAGTGCTCGGCGTCCACTTCATCGTTGACTTGATGCGATGCTTGCATAAAGCTGGGATAACCATTTTGCACCCCAAATAGCTGATTCACTGGATAGTCGTGGTAACGAAATTCTTCACCTTCGAGTACCGCATTAAGCAAGTAAAGGGCAATGTCGTAGCTCAGCTGTTGTTCTTTATCCAAGCCTTCATAACTGGTGAGGGTGCCATGCAATTCATGCATTTTGGCCAGTAGTTCATCTGTTTTTTCTGGGCTGGCATCATCCAACTTGGCGTTGTGACCTTTAATGCCAATCCCTTCTAAAAAGCCCAGTTGAGTTAATCCCTCTGGACTGTCGAGGGCAATTTTCAGCGCTTCGCGATCCAGAAAAATGCGGAAAGACAATGGCTTTTCGGCATACCATTCGTGGGCGGCAAAACTGCCTCCTAGCACTAAAACGGCCAGTATCAGGCCGCCAATCCATTTTAACACCTTCATTTATTTTCGATCCTGTCGGTTATTGCTCAGCAATAGGGAGCTGCTGACAGCTTCCATGCTGGGTCATTAGAGTAGTTATGGGGGGACGATTAGAGTAATTGCACGGTCCCAGCAGAACCCTAACAGCACCAACTAAAATGTAAATCCTCCGTTGTCGGGCAATTGTAAGTGTTTGTGAATCGCCCAAAGCGGATTGTCACAAAGCCGACAAATCTTGCTACGGATGTGATCTATGTCGCACTAATCTTGCCGTGGCTATTTTTGAAAATCCTTTTAAAACAATTGGATAAATATTTCTTTAAAGGGTCTCATATTTGCACCTATCCCACTGACGGTGGTCGGCACAAATTGTGTTGTCCAGATCAAGTACAGCGATGTCAGACAATGATTGGATCTCCTGTGTTCTAGGTTCCCACGTTGTTCTAATCATTGCGCTGCTCACTGACACGATTGGATTTGTGAGTGCAGCTGACCACCGTTTTTTTCTTCGACTAAACAGAATACGTGGGCCAGCTTATGTGGGATTATTCAGAAAAAGTTAAAGACCATTTCTTCTCACCGCGCAACGCCAAAGCCGTTGAACAGGCCAATGCAACCGGCGATGTCGGCTCCATTAGCTGCGGCGATGCATTGCGTTTAACTCTCAAAGTCGACCCTCAAACCGAGGTAATTGAACAAGCAGGATTCCAAACATTCGGTTGTGGCAGCGCCATTGCGTCGTCTTCCGCACTAACCGAAATCATTATCGGCAAGACCCTTGATCAGGCGTTAACGCTAACCAACCAAGACATTGCTGATTATCTCGATGGCTTACCGCCAGAAAAAATGCACTGCTCAGTAATGGGCATGGAAGCACTGCATGCGGCTATTGCTGATTACCGTGGCGAAACCATCGAAGATGATCACGAAGAAGGCGAGCTGATTTGCAAGTGCTTTGCCATTGACGATGAGTTAATTAAGCGGGTGGTCAGCCAAAACCAATTATCGACGCTAGAAGAAGTGATTCACTACACCAAGGCGGGCGGCGCATGTGCCGCATGCCATGAAAAAATTGAGTGGGTGCTCGAAGAATGCGTGGCCGATTATCAAAGTGCGGGCTCGGTTGAAATTGCCACTTCGCCAGCATCGATTGTTGAACGCATTCATCGAATTGAAGCGGTATTGAACGACGTCAGGCCGCAGTTACAAGCCGACGGTGGCGACGTTCAGCTGTCAGATGTTGAAGACGACATGGTCTTTCTTGCGCTGACCGGGGCTTGCTCTGGCTGCGGTTTGTCAGGCGCGACGCTGGCTATGATCGAACAAAAGCTCAGTGAAGCACTGGGCGAGCCAATCACTGTGTATCCGGTCGGAAGTTCGGCGCTCAGCAAAGCGCCACTGAAAGTTGTTGGAGGTGACCAATGAATCCAGCCAAATGTTGCAATGGCAGTAAAACCTGCGAACCCGCGTATTTGGATAACAACGCAACGACTCAAGTGGACGAGCAAGTCGTCGCCGCGATGTTGCCATTTTTAACCGAACACTATGGCAACCCATCGTCCATTCACAAATTTGGCGATCCGGTTGGCAAAGCGATCGAAGTTGCCCGCACTCAGGTACAACAACTGATTGGTGCCGAACATGCCACCGAGGTGATTTTCACCTCTTGCGCCACAGAGGCAACCAGCACCGCAATCTTATCGGCGGTCGAGGCATTTCCTGAGCGCAAAGAAATCATTACCTCGGTGGTTGAACATCCGGCCACCTTGCAGTTGTGTGAGCATCTTCAGCGCAAGGGTTACACCATTCACTGGATTGGTGTTGATAGCAAAGGCCGTATTGATATGGAGGCTTACCAAAACGCGCTCAGCGAGCGAGTTGCCATTATCAGCCTGATGTGGGCGAATAACGAAACGGGCACCATCTTCCCAATCCGTGGCATGGCTGAAATGGCCAAAAAACACGGCATTTTGTTCCATACCGATGCGGTTCAAGTCGCTGGTAAAGTGCCGATTCAAGTAGCGGGCAGCGGCATTGATCTGCTGTCACTATCGGGTCATAAATTCCATGCACCCAAAGGGATTGGCGCGCTTTATCTGCGCCGCGGTGCTAAGTTCCGCCCCTTGCTGCGCGGCGGCCACCAAGAACGCGGGCGCCGTGCTGGCACCGAGAATGCCAGTGGTATTGTGGCGCTTGGCAAAGCCGCCGAGCTGGCGGTCAATGCCATGCAGCGTGAGTCGGCTCGGATCGCCATGATGCGAGACCGCTTGGAGCATGGTTTGCTCGCTCGGGTGCCTTGTTCGTTTGTCACCGGCGACCCATCGCAGCGCGTTCCGAACACCAGCAATATCGCCTTTGAGTATGTCGAAGGTGAATCCATCTTGCTGATGTTGAACCAGTTCAATATTGCGGCTTCATCTGGATCGGCTTGTACCTCTGGCTCACTTGAACCCAGTCATGTAATGCGGGCAATGGATATTCCATACACCGCGGCCCATGGTGCGATTCGATTTTCGCTGTCGCGATACACCACTGAGGATATGATCGATCGGGTACTGGCCGAGTTGCCAGCCATTGTTGAACGGCTTCGCTCGATTTCGCCTTATTGGGATCCTGAGCAGAATTGTCCTCGCGAACAAGCATTTGAACCTGCTTACGGTTAACGATTATGGCTAGCTGTCAATCGCTCTCAGATGCGCCCGTTGTGATTAATGACACCACCTTGCGAGATGGTGAGCAGACCGCAGGCGTTGCTTTTAGCCTGACCGAAAAGTTGGCTATTGCCAGTGCGCTTGAGCAAGCGGGCGTGACGGAATTGGAAGTTGGCATTCCGGCAATGGGCCCAGCCGAACAAGAGGTGATTCAAGCAATTACCGCCTCACTAACCACGGCCGAAGCAATGGGCTGGTGTCGGATGTTGCCGCAGGACATTGCCTGTTGCCGCGGGCTGGGGCTGGACTGGGTGGACTTATCCATACCGGCTTCCGAGCAGCAACGGCAATCGAAGTTGGGCCTGACCGAATCGCAATTATTGGCACAAATCCCAGAGCGGGTGGCGCTGGCAAAGGACTTGGGGCTGCGGGTCTGCATTGGTCTCGAAGATGCCTCAAGGGCATCGTTAAGTAGCTTGTTACGTGTTGCTGATGCCGCCCAAGCAGCAGGTGCCAGCCGTATCCGCTATGCCGATACGTTGGGGATCTTAGAGCCGTTTGGCTGCTTCGAACAACTCAATGCGCTGGTTAATCACACCGATCTGCAAGTCGAAATGCATGCCCACAATGATTTGGGCTTGGCAACTGCAAACTCATTGGCGGCGGTGCGCGCAGGCGCTTATTCGGTCAATACGACCGTGGCTGGGTTAGGCGAGCGAGCGGGTAATGCACCACTTGAAGAAGTGGTGGCTGCGTTGGCGTTACTACCATCGTTACCGGCGCGCTCTGCGCCTGCGATTGCTCTGGCGAAGTTGCCGCAGATCTGTCAGCTAGTGGCGTTGTCATCTGGCCGCCAACTGAGTCAGCAAAAGAGCATTGTCGGCGAAGGTGTCTTTACCCACGAATCTGGCATTCATGTCGCCGGACTGTTGAAAGATCCCAACAACTATCAGGCCTTTCAGCCTGAAATTGTCGGCCGCAGTCATCAAATGGTACTCGGTAAGCACTCTGGAACGCGGGCGATTCAAGCGATTTATCAGCATCAGGGTATTGAGCTGAGTCATTCGCAAGCTCAGCAGCTCAGAGGCTGGCTGCGTGATTGGGCCGAATGTCACAAGCGCAACCCTAATCAATTGGAGTTAGCGGCATTTTATCAGCAGCTACAAACCATCAATTCAGAGCAGATTGTTGCGGCCTAGCCGTAGCCAACTGCATTTTAAGTGGAGGTCGAGCGATGTTAGCGCAAGCAACCGACATGGATTTAGCCATCGCAGAGCTGAATAGCGCCGAGTCGTTTCTCGAGTTTTTTAACGTCAGCTATCAACCGGCGTACCTGCGACCACGGCGGATCCGTTTTATGCGATTGTTTCGGCAGGAGCTGGAAAAGAATCATCCGCCACTGGATTGGAACGATTATTACCAAGCCGTTTTTCGCGCCTATTGCCTGCTCGAACGAGATGTCGCAATCGCCCTCAGTGGCGGTGCCTGCGGCGGCTGTGCGGGTTGTCAAAGCGACGATGACAGCCAATCAGAGCAAGGTTTGCAAGGGAGGAATTGTCGTCATGATTGATGCTAAATATGCCTATGGCACCAAGGTTCGTTTGATCGCCAATGTGCGTAATGATGGAAGTTTTCCAGGCAAAATGAAAGGTGATCTCTTGGTGCGCCGCGGTGCTGTCGGCTATGTACAGCAAGCGGGTTTACACCTGCAGGAACATGTTATTTATCAAGTTCATTTCATTGATTTAAACCTGATTATTGGTTGCAAAGAAAGCGAACTGATTGATGCCGCCGATCCTTGGGTCGACAACCTGTTTGAGTATGGAGACCGCGCCCAATTGACCCTGACGTTGGCTAGTCAGGGCATCACCCTCGTTGAAGCTGGCACCATTGTCTCGGTGCTTGCAGTGGAGCGGGATGATCCAACCAACATTCACTACCGCATTCAATGCGGCCAGCTCGATGTCTCGGTGCCCGCTCGCGCCCTGTGCGAAATCACTAGTAGTGCCAAGGAGTATGTGAATGACCACTTTGCTGCCTGAATCAAACACCAGTGCTGAGCGCAATCATGAAGCTGGATTGTCCTATTTGATGATGAAATCGAGCCTTGAGCAATTCGGCGTGATTTACTCGGAGTTAAAGTCCGAGCAATTACCGAAAGTGACCCGCCAAGCGGTTCATGCCCACCGTTTGCAGCGCAAAGTACTGGCGTCAGCGGAAGCCAGTCAGGTCCATTTAAATCAGGGCGAAGTCGAGCAGGCGGTGGCCGAGCTAGCCAAGCGATTTGCTCAGCAGCAAGATTTTGCCGCAACATTAGCCGCCAACCAACTCGATTCCGCGCAACTCAGACAAGCCTTGCACGATGAGCTCAAATGTCAGGCTGTGCTCAACTATGTTGGCTTGCGCGCAGGGCAGTGCAGTGAGCAGCAAGCGCTGGCTTACTATCAGAGTCACCCAGAGAAATTCAGTCAACCGGAGCGGCGTTACGCCCGCCACATTCTGATCACGGTGAATGATGATTTTGCCGAAAACACCCTCGATCAGGTTGAATTGCGCATCGCCGATATTTATCAACAACTGCAACGTAAAGGTCATTACGCCAGTCACTTTGGCTGGTTTGCTAAACGCTACTCGGAATGTCCAAGTGCGATGAATGATGGCGAGTTGGGTTGGGTAGAGCCAAACATCTTGTTTGCTGAGTTAGATCAGGCGTTGTTTACCATGGAAAGCGGACAGATCAGCGAGCCGATAGCAACCGAAGCCGGTTTGCATTTGTTGTATTGCCAACAAATAAGCGCCGCCCATACTGTTGCCTTTGAGCAGGCAAAAGATAAGATTTGCCAGACCTTAACGGCCCATGCGAGCAAGCGCGAGCAGAAGCGCTGGTTGTCGCAATTGTCGTAAGATTAATATTTTTCATGTGAGATTGAGAGCTTATTCAGCGAACAACAAGCCTGATTGCGGTATAGTTCGACGTTCCCAAGTTTTAGAGAAGTAATCAGGCATGGATCATTACAAATCCATCTTCGAGCTTGCACGGAAGGTGCTGGGAGATAGACGACTCGCAGAATCCTGGATGACCACAAAGTTGGCATCGTTGAACAATCAAACTCCGGAAGAGCTGCTAAAAAGCTCTGCCAACGGCCATAAAGAGTTGCAAGGCTACTTGTCGAACATGCTAGACGTCATGTGCGGCGCTAAGTAACTGCGGGTAAGTTACTTCCTCCAAGTAGGCTATACAGTTAGGCTATGTCACGTCATTAAACCGCCAGAGACAGGCGGTTTTTTTGTCGCTAGCGCCACAGAGATGCGGCGCTCTGAGGCCAACAGTTGTCAACATCAGCTTTGCCATGTCAGACTCATCACCAGAATAGCAACCGAAATGGAATTGTTCAGGACTGATGCTGTCGCTCAATATGGTTAACCTGATCCAGTTTGGCACCGCTTCAATTGCTGTGCTCGGCCTATTAATGCTTTGGCGCCAGCCTAGCTTTCGCGGTGTTGCTGTACTGATCGGTTTGATAGCTTTGGCATCACTGATTAATCTATTCGAAGATACGGGGCTCACCCGTAACATTTATCTCATCAGCCCAATTTTTGTCATGCTCTTTGGGCCAGCATCCTATCTAGCGACCAAGCATTTAGTTCTAGGCCAGCTTAGTCGTCATGATTATTGGCATTTATTACCTGCAGTGCCGTTTTTGCTGTTTACTGAATACGTCCAGTGGGTGATTGCCGCAGGCTCTGTGTGGCGTCTGATTTATGCAGGCATGACCGCTATGTTGTTAGTGCAATTTAAACGCATTATGGATGCTGAGCGTTCTGATTCAGATGATTACTCGCTGAATTGGTTGTTTTGGTTGGTCCTAGTGACAGCCGGATTTAACTTTGTTGATTTAGTGCGATTGAATAGTCAGCACATGATTTCACACCAGCTAAACGTGCTGGGGCAGGGCATCAACAATGGCATATGGTTAGTTGCCACCGGTTTCATTGTTTACAAACTTGCCAACCAAGGGCCAATTCCGCAACCAGTCGCCAACAGCAAGGTCGATGAACAACCCTCACCAAAGAAACTGGAAGCTGACCAATACCAGTCGATTTTTGCCGAGCTTGATCAATTATTCGTGGGTAACCAGTGGTTTTTAACGCCGCGGTTAACGCTAGCCGAAGTGGCCGAGTTAACCGGGATTCAGAGTCGCGATATTTCTCGAGCGATCAATACGGTCGCCCAAAAATCATTCAATGAATATGTCAACAACTATCGAGTTGAGTTTGTTTGCCATCAATTACAACAAAATGTCAGCCAGTCGCTCACTGACATCGCCTTAGCCGCAGGGTTCAGCTCAAAAGCTTCATTTAATCAGGTGTTTAAGCAATCAATGGGGGTCACACCCAGTGCTTATAAAGCTCAACAGCAAGTCTGAAATCATGATTCTGGTCGTCTAAAAGCATGATTTGAGGCGCAGCAAAGCCGTTTCATTCATAACGTTTCTCGCACTAATCGCGAGGAGTTAAACCATGAAATGTATCGCTGTTTTATTGATGAGTTTTGTCACCATATGTTGTGCTGCGCCAACGTCAAAGCCAGATTATCAACTCACTCAGAGTTTTGTCTTAACCAATATTAATGTCGTTGATGTCGAGGCCAAGCGCATTCACAGCAACCAAACCTTGGTTGTCGACAACGGCACTATTGCCCAGATCGCAGACACCTCAATTGCTGAGCAGCACGATCAATTTGCAGACCATCTGTTGATTGATGGCAAAAACGGCTATGTCACACCGGGGCTGATTGATATGCATGTGCATATCTATGAACCGGCAGCGTACTTGATGACATTGAGTCATGGCGTCACCCATGTCCGGATCATGAATGGTATACCTGCGCAACTGCGCTGGCAGAGAGCAATTGCAGCGGGTGAGTTGGTTGGTAGTTCCTCATCGGTCAGCAGCCCAATTATCTCTGGCTATGATGATGCCCAGTTGCATCACGTAGCACACACCGCCGAGCAAGCACGTCAAGCCGTGCGCCAGTATCATGATGATGGCTACGACCTGATCAAAGCCTATGGCAATCTCAATCAATCCGCATTAATAGCGCTGGTGGCAGAGGCTCGGAAGTTGAACATTGCCGTTGCCAAGCACGGTCCTCATGGCTCTGGCGATATGACGCTGGCTGAGTTGGCTGGTTTACAGTCATTTGAACACGTCGAAGATATCTTTCAGGGGCCAATGAACTACCAGTTTGACCCGCATTATCTCGACAAAGCCGTGGCGGCGATAAGCAAAACACAAGTCCCAGTGACGCCAACGCTCAATATCTTTGATCAGCTCACTCAACTAAGTCAGGGCAAACAAGCGTATTTGGATTCAATTCCTACTCGCTACACGCCGGATATCATTGCCTTTGAAGCGTCTGGAAACCAAGTGAAACGCTGGCTGGATGCCTCTGAGGCGATGGCCAATCATAACCAGCGAGTGTTGGAATTTCTGTTGTTTATCACCAAAAAGCTCAAAGAAATGGGCGTGCCTTTGCTGGTGGGTTCTGACTCAGGAGTGTTGCTTTCGCCGCACGGGCTGGCAACTCACAATGAAATGGCGTTAATGCAGCGAGCCGGGTTGTCATCTTTCGACGTTCTGCAAGCAGCAACCATTAACGCCGCCAAAGCGCTCAAAATGGAGCATCAACTAGGGCGAATTGCGCTCGGTAATCAGGCCGATTTTATTTACTCTCAGGTCAATCCCATTGACGATTTATCGGCGCTAAAAGAACCTGACGCAGTGATTAAAAATGGTCATTGGTACTCTCACGAGCAACTCGTTGCGATGCGAGAGCAAGCGATTGAAGAGCGCAGCATTTGGCGCGAAATCCGTGTGTTGTTTGAAGCGATCTAGCTCAGATTGCTTTTAATACCTGTTTCAATTGCTTGAGTTGAGTGGCTCCTCTTTGGCCACTGTATTGCAGCGCCATGAATTGTTCGATCCAAGTTTTGATCGCAGCTTGCTTATGCTCGGGTAGGTGGTTCAGTTGCTGCAAAATAGCGTTTGGAGAGCGTGATTCATCAGCTGTTATTCCTAAGCGGCTGAGCTTTTTCAACATCGCCTGATACAGCAACACCGTTTCATCGGTTTGCGGCTTACGCCAGGGTTTCGCTTGCAGCAGCGCTACGGCGGCGATAAAACCGGCGATGGCCAGCACCAAACTCATCAGCAACTGGCGCCAATCGAATTCGCCAAACCATTTTTTCAGCAACTCAAGTTGCTGCTGTTGTTTGTAATTCAATACATTGCGGTGCCACAAGTACTCCAACCGATCCCACTGCTGACGCCATGAGGTTAGCCACTCGCTGCGGCTAAAACGCCAGCTGGTTAGCGCTTCAGACTGCTCAAACTGTTGTTCCCGAAGACTCTCGGCAAACGGCATTTCAATGCGCTCGGGGGCAATTGCCGCGGTCGGATCGAGGCGCACCCAGCCACGGTCATCTTGCCAATATTCAACCCAAGCATGAGCATCATATTGGCGCACTTGTAAGTAGTTGGCTTGCTCATCCCATTCGCCGCCTTGATAGCCACCAACTACTCGAGTTGGAATGCCGGCAACCCTCAACATTAATGCAAAGGCACTGGCGTAATGAGCGCAAAACCCGCGTTGATGATTAAACCAAAAGTCATCAACCGCATGTTGACCAGCCAATGGTGGCGACAGCGTATAAGCATAATCTTGTTGCCTCACCGTTTGCAGTAAAGTTGTAACAAACTGCGTAGCGTTAGGCTGACGTTGCCAAAGGTCTTGGGCATATTGTTGGATCTGAGGATTGAGCGCTTCGGGGTAGCTGAGGTATGTCTGCCGGTGTTGGTCGAGTAATTGCCTGTCGATGGTTAGCTCCGCAGCGCCTCGTTGTTGGGTGACCACTGGATATTGGATGCGCTGCAACACCGGACGGCGATGAATTAAGCGCTGATCGGCCACCAAGCCAATGTTGTTATCGGCACTGTAGGGCGCATCAAGCGCCGGTAACCAATGTTGCTGTGATGGCTCCAAAATTACCCGATATTCGGGCGTTGTCGCTGAGTTGGCCAACCATGGTTGTGGTCGCTCCGGCCATGATATCCAGGGGGTATTTTTGCTGTCGAGGGGCTTCGGCCAAGGGCCATGAGCAACCGGATCGCGGCCAAACCAAAGGGTATTGGCTTGCTGCCAGCGTCTGCCATCGAACTCGGTCATGATCACTGCTCGCCAATAGAGTGCCGACTGGCTCGGGCGCGGACCATCAAAGCTGACTCGAAAGGCCAGCGTATCGGAGCGGATCAACTGTGACATATCGCCCGGTGACATACTGTCTGACAAGCCCGTTTGACCTTGACCAGAATTCACTGAAATTTGCCAAATTGGCGGCAACCGAGGCACCAAAATAAACAGTGCCACGGCAATCGGTGCGGCCAGCACATAGAGTAAGCCTGCGACCTTGAGTGGCTGCCGCCACTGTACCTTTGGGCCAATGTGATTGAGGCCAACCCAACAACACAGCAGCACGAAAAAACTAATGGCCGTGGCAATAGAGACCACTAAGGTTTGCGACAGCAGTAGATTCACCGCCAGCAACAGTATCGCCAGCACCAGCACTAGCAATGCATCGCGAAGGTTTCTCAGTTCAATCAGTTTGAAGATGAAGCCAAACGCCAGCAACAATGCAAACCCTTTTAGGTGGACGATTCGCCCCTCAAGCAACAACACTAGGGCAATACAAACCACCACCGCGAGACCACTAAACCAAACGTCCGGCGGCGAGATCCGGCCATTCAGAATGGCCAAGCGCCAACTCCAGCAAGCCAGGCTCATGATCATTAACCACATTGGCAAGTTGAAGGCCAGTGGCACCAGCACTGCCAATTGCAGCACCATCAACCAGATGAGCGCGGTGCGGCTAACGGGGCGCTGCTGCAGCATCTTGCGCTCCTGTTGTGTGATTGGTTGCAGTGATGGGCTGCAGCGCCAACTGAGTTAAACAATTGATCAGGTGTTTGGCGCCACGATTCGGCTCAATGCTGCCATCAAGCAGCACCAAACCAAAGTCCACCGGTTGTTGTTGCAACTGCAAACACCAGTAACAAAGCTGACTGATTTTCGATTCATGATCAGGCCCAGGCATGTCTTGATAATTGAGCCAGAGGCGCTGGTCCTGATGCTGCTCAAACTGCTTGCTGACCCAATTTGCTGGCCGCTTTGCACTGGCTTTCCAGGCTATGTGATGGAGTGGATCGGAGCTGATGTAAGGACGCACCGAAGACAATTCATCAAAACCGGCGGCGGCATCATGACGGCTCGATTGGTTGCTGTGAATGGCTGACGTATCGAGCGCTTGGCTGGCGAGCGGCTTTGGAAAAACCAATGCTTGGGTATCAAATGCAACACTGCTCCAAGCCCGAAACAGCATGAGTGGATAGTAGCTCACGACTTGCAAGCGCTCAGGCTTGAGGTAACCGCGCTTCGTGGTTGGGTAAAAAACTTGCTGCAAGGTTTGCTGATGGGCGGGTACGTCAAAGCGAGTGGTTTGTTGCGGCTGCCAGAATAGCTCAATGGCATAACGCCCGCGCTGATCATTGGTTGCGACTTGAATGTCAAAACCCAGATCATCACCAGCGTGAACATGGCGGCAGCCTTTAAACGTGAGCACCAACCCAGCCAAGCTACGAAAGGTCCAGTGCAACGCTAACAACCAGATGGCAATCAGTGCGAAACACACGGCAAACACCATGCTGTTTTCATAGTTAATGGCGAGCATAAACAACAGGGCAATTAACACCAGCACACCCAACCCTAAGCGCGTCGGCAAGATCATGATGTTGCTTAGTCCCAGCTCTACTTGTTGTGCTGGCGGCAGTTTACGTTTGATCCAGCGCTGAATGGGACGTTGTAACCAGCGCCTTAGTGTTTGATTCAAGCCCGTCATAGCGGTTTGTTGCGCAGCTGGCTACGCGACAACGGCAACGCGTTGCAGCAACTGCTGGCAAAGGGCGGTGCCGGTTTGACCAAACTGATCACTCGGTTCATGGAGCCGGTGTTCAACCACCGCTGGCAAAACCGCTTGCACATCCTCTGGTAACACATGTTGGCGATCATGCAGCATGGCCCAGCAGCGCGCGCATTGCAGCAGTGCCAGGCTGGCTCGAGGTGATAAACCGACCGCGAAATTAGTCTGACTTCGGCTGAATTCGACTAATCGTTGCACGTAATCATAAATGGCTTCGGCACAATGAATTGTTTGTGCTTGCTGTTGCCATTGCGCAAATGCCTCGATAGTCATCACTGGATTGATGTGATCCAATCGATTTCGGCCAGCCTCGCCCTTCAGCATCTGGCGTTCGGCCTGCGCACTTGGATAGCCAATTGAAATGCGCATCAAAAAGCGATCGAGTTGCGATTCGGGCAGTGCAAAGGTGCCCGACTGAAATACCGGATTCTGGGTTGCAATCACAAAAA
Source organism: Neiella litorisoli (assembly GCF_014773395.1). Classification (GTDB taxonomy): domain Bacteria; phylum Pseudomonadota; class Gammaproteobacteria; order Enterobacterales; family Neiellaceae; genus Neiella; species Neiella litorisoli. The sequence continues at coordinate 74,356 of NZ_JACXAF010000021.1, forward strand.
ATGGCTTGGGCAATTGGCGAGTCTGGCCATCGACGGTCACTTGTCGTTCTTCCATGGCCTCAAGCAGGGCACTTTGGGTTTTTGGGGTGGCACGATTGATTTCATCGGCCAGTAACAGCTGGCTGAATACTGGCCCAGCAACAAATTCGAACTGCTCTGTTTTGGGCGAGTAGACACTGACGCCGGTAATATCGGATGGCAATAAATCGCTGGTAAATTGGACCCGCTGAAACGCCAGGCCGAGTGCTTTTGCCAGCGCGTGGGCGAGGGTGGTTTTGCCCATACCCGGTAAGTCTTCAATCAGCAGGTGGCCGCCGCTGAGCATGCAACACACGGCGAGTTCAATCACCTCGCGCTTGCCGCTTAGCGCTTTTTCCACTTCATCGATCAATTGTTGTAATTGAGACACACCACGCTCCTGCCGACCGAATGGGTTTCACCAACAACCACTGTGGCGCGTTGAGAAGCAAGCGTCAAGAGAGGCAAGCCTGCGTCTACAATGAATTTTGCTGTATCTGTGGTGTTGCTGTCGATTGGTTGTCAGTTGCTGCGTGCTAACATTTGTGTGGGAAGAAGAGTCACTAAACGATCGGGAAAAAATATTTGAATTTCTTTACGATTTTAACCCTGTTGCAGCTGATAAAACCGATGAAATAATTGAGCAAAAAGTTGAGTTATTGCTAGAACAGCCTCTAATGGGGGGGGCCAGCGAGACGGTATACGTGGCGGGCTTTTGATCATTCCTGATATATCTATGGTTGTTTCGTATTGGGTAGATGGCCCAACTATTCGTGTAATGCGTGCGCTTCACATGAAGCAGAAATTCCCAACGTTATTGCTTACTCAACAGAAACTTGCGTAAATCTCTCTCAGAACGCATAACAAACAGAATAAACACCTTGTCGCCGTCTTGCTTATAGAAAACACGACATGGATTAACGACAACTTCACGATAACTTAAATGTTCTAGTTCGGGGGGAATACGACCTGACTCTGGGAAAGTTTGTAGTCGTTCGACTTTAGAGAAGATCGTTTGTACTAAATGCTTTGCAGCCACAGTATTTTCAAGTGCGATGTATTCAGCGATATCGTTGAGGTCAGATAACGCTGGTTCAGTCCAGATTACTTCAGCCATTTTGACATTTTGTTCTTGGCTTCATCATGACTTACCACTTTACCGTCGGCTAGTGCACGCTCACCTCGTGCAACCCCCTCAAGAATAGCCAAACGATTTTGCATAAATTCGTAGTCATCAACATCAATTAGATACGCAGATGGCTTACCATGCTCAGTAATTAACACTGGTTCTTTAGTGTCGTGGAGATCGGCAAGGATCTTTGTTGCTTGGCGTTTGAGTGATGTAACTAGTTCTACTTTCATGAGAGCGGCTCCAAAGAAACACTAAAGTGATACTATTCTATCACTTTGAGTACAACAAGCCCCATGACGGCTAACGCTCTAGTAATGCGCGACAAGCGCGGAGCTCTTTTTGTGTATGATTGCGAGCCACACAAAAATGGCAGAGCGCTTGACGTCGGAATTGATTGGCTTGTTAGTTGTTCTTGTATACGTCTGAACGATGGCCGACCTTGACCACATTAATTACAAGCACATCATCTTTGATGTTATACACGATTCTATAAAGCCCTTGACGCACTCGGTAACACTCTTGACCGGAAAGCTTGATGCAGCCCTCTCCGCGAGGGTTCTCTGCAAGAGTATCAATGCGAGCTAGAATACGAGCCACGTCTTTATTCGGAATGTTACGAAGATCTTTTGAAACCGACTTTTTGAAGGTGATTTTATATTTTTCCATGTTTCTTCAAATCGTCGAGCAAGGCTTCATAACTAATTTCTTCTTCGTCAGCTCGGGCTGATAAGGCTTGAAGGTCCTCTTGATCCTCACGCATAAGTAAACGAACAGCTTCATCAATGAGCTCAGAAACTGAGACGTTTGTAGAAGCGGCGCGAACCTTTAAAGCCTGATGAATGGCGGGCTCAAAGTAAACCGTTGATCTTTTTGATAAGTTACTCATTATTCCTCTCCGCTAGAGTATAATCAACAACATTATAACTCCATAACATCACAATGTCGCGATGACATCACTCAAAGATCGACTAACGCCACGTTAAGTAGCGAGCAACACAAACTACCAAACCTAAACCACTGTGCCGTAAACACTAAAGCTGAATCAAACCGAAAATGCCGAGCGTTGCGAATCGCCCTTAAACGCTTTGTTAGTTCACCTTTTTGCACAAATCGCACGATTTAATCATATTGACTGTTTTGTGCGACAAACTATAATCTTACTGTAATTCCAAATTTGGAGATTGAGCATGCACACCCTAACAGCAAATGATGCCAAGCGTAACTTTGGTGAGCTGCTTCTAAGCGCACAGCGTGAGCCAGTAAAGATTAGCAAAAACAGTAAAGATGCCGTGGTGGTAATGTCTATCAAAGACTATGAAGAGCTAGAGGCAATGAAAACTGATTACCTTAAACATTGTTTCGAGTTAGCTAAACAAGACTTAGCACAAGGCAATGTAGTTGATGGTGAAGATTTCCTAAACGCCTTGTAACCTACTATGCACAAGAATAAATACAAACTAAGTAAATTGGCTCAGGCTCATTTACAAAAAATAAAAAGCTATACCATCAACAACTTTTCTGAAATGCAGTGGAATAACTATAAAGATACATTGCTAACTGGGTTTCAAATGCTTGCCGACAATCCAGCCGTAGGTCGCAGTTGCAATGAGATTTATCCACGTGGTTTTTATTTCCCGGTAGGAAAACACACAGCTTACTTTACAAAGGAAGACGGTTTTATTTTAATTGTGGCTGTACTTGGTCGACCGCAACTCCCACAAAACCACTTGTAGCTAAGGTATCACCCTAAATAGAAACTGGGATGATGCTCTTGATTGGTAAGCTAACGCCGCAATAAGCGGAAAATTATAGTTGGCTAAAATGTTTGAGGCACGAAAAACAGCCAACTGTAAATTTTCCGTTTAAATGCCTTGTTAGCTCACGCTTACAACACTGCTAGTATTGCTGAAACTATCGAAGCTACGCTGCCAAGTTGAGGTAAAGTACTTAATAACCTTTTTACTGCACCTTTTTTAGGTTTTTCTTGTTTAGCTAAATCTTCGCAAGCGATAACGGATTCAATATTTTCTTGAATTTCTTCTTGAGAAATTTTTAATGAATTAATTTCTGTTTTTAGACTTGAAAATAATTCATCCAGTTCATTATTTGTGTTTGTTATTGAGGCATTTTGAGTATTACCATCACCAATAATATTTTGCTGAATTACATTTTCAGCATGATGAATGATTTGAAATATTGAGCTCGTTACTTCATCAGAGTTATCTGATGGTAATTCATCCTCAATATCTCCTAAACGATAACCCAATTCTCTAAATAATGGCTCAGAAACCACTTCATTAAAAGCATATATATGTGCGTCTATTTGGTTTGTCCCTACGACGAGATACTCACAACAAAATGACAAGTAACTTATCTCTTTACTGTTAATACGGCAAAGTAACTGATACATGATAGATAAACGGTCATCAAGGTTCGTAGGGAAACTTAATTTTCCTCTACTGTTACTCCCGTACCAAGTATCAAAATCAACAGATTGATTCTGAATTAACTGCTCATCTATTTGCTGAAAAAAAGAATCGCTTTTAAAATATGATACAAGTAGATTTAATCGATCTTCAAATGAATTCATATCCGAGCTAGTTAAGTCTCTAGAGTAATCCTCAAAGCGCTGAATGCTTTTTCTAATTTTTCCAGCCTTCATAATAATCCTTTAAATGTGAAAATAGTGCCCGACATCGAAAGTGAGCTAGACATCATGATTCCCTGAGCTGAAGTGTCGATCTCCTGCGCTTTATCGTGGGTTAGTCGAACCAGAGCCACACTGTTAATGGGCGTTACTCGT
>NZ_JACXAF010000022.1 GCF_014773395.1 Neiella litorisoli
CCTAAAATCACTAATGATACGTATCTGGAGAGTTTGAATGCCCGCTTAGGTATCGAACTATCCCACATAAGTCTACATACTCCATGTACAGCTAACAGTGTATTACTGCGAATTCGCAGTAAGTCCGAAATTCGCAATATAATTTTTCAATGATTCATTCATGACTTTTCCATCAAGAACAAGGTGTTGGAGGGGCTTGAGCGCCACTTTCGAGCCAATCCTTGGTGTGGAAAGTGAGAATGATGATTTATGTAGGTCTATATAAGCACATTAGTCGATGCTAAATCGTGTTTCAAATCATAAAGATAAAAATCGCCGCTTGCGTGAAAGTGAGAATTTCTTTGCGGGAAAGTGCGACTTACGTTGGCAGATCTGGGAATTTTCACTTATAACTGTATTTATATACAGTAATTGGGAAGGGAATCTCATGTCACCATTCATAGAATCAGTTCGAGTTGAAATTAGAACTCGCCAATATAGTTTGCAAACCGAAAAGTCATATCTTAACTGGGTAAGAGCATTTATTCGCTTTCACGATCGGCGTCATCCAAAAGAGCTTGGAAACCAAGAGATAGAGCAATTTCTTAATCATCTTGCAGTCAATCGCCAGGTCAGTTCCGCCACGCAAAATCAAGCATTATGTGCGCTGATTTTCATGTATCGGTACGTGGTCGGTCGCGAAATCGAAGGTCTCAGCTATGCATTCACCAAGGCGCCTAAGAGAATGCCAACGGTTCTTAGCGCAGCAGAAGCGCAACTGATCATTAGTCACATGCAGGGCAAATATAAACTGATCACAGCCTTATTATACGGCGCTGGCTTGCGTATCAATGAGGCGCTTAAGCTTAGGGTTAAAGATGTTGATTTTAACCATGGGTCAATTTTTATCTTTCGTGGCAAAGGAGGAAAAGATCGGTATTCAATTTTACCTCGGTCTTTAGTTGAGCCGTTGCGCCAACAAATTGAAAAATCGAAGCAAGTTCACCAACGTGATGTTGGCGATGGGTTTGGCTTGACATCGCTGCCAGCAAGTTTAATACGTAAATACGGCAATGCCGCTAAAGATCCATGTTGGCAGTATGTTTTTCCATCGTCGACACGTTGTCAGCATCCGCACGATGGTTATATTTGTCGCCACCATATTCATCATTCAGCTTATCGCAAAAATTTGCGACAAGCTGTACTCAAATCTGGTATTGCGAAACGTATAACCGCGCATACATTTCGCCATACCTTTGCTACTCAGCTGCTGCTAAATGGCTCCGATATTCGAACCGTGCAAGATTTATTAGGACACAGTGATGTGCGTACTACGGAGATTTATACCCATGTCATTGGTAGCCGGTTTGGCGGAACCATCAGTCCGATAGATATTCAACGTTAAGTATGTTTAACGTCCATTATTCATCGTGCCCGATTCCACCTCAGAACGCAGCGAACAGCTGCGGCGACTGATTCGCTTAATTGTTGAGTAAGTTGCGAACGTAGCCAGTGATCTCAGCATCCTGACTATTGTCGAACAGGCATTGCGCTGCTGTGGCTCGGCGTGCTTGACGTGTTTTTAATTCGTTAAAGAAGGTTGTTTTGTGCGCACCATATGATGGAGTCGCAATAGGTTGATGCAAATGACGGTGGACTCAAGTAGCACACCACCAATCGAGCCAATAATTAGGTTGTTGATTAACCAGCAGGTGGCGCCGCACAGAAAGCCGATTCTCATGGCGATCCCAGTTAATCTGAACAAAGTGAATGTGCCAATCACTGAGCCAGCGATTGCAAAGCAGTCCAGCCATGAGGTTGCTAGCCACAGACCCACAACGAGGTTGACGATAATGAATCCGGCAGCCACCACCATGGAGGACAGGTAGATCGACGTTGCGGTGCGAAGTACTGAAATAAGCGCACCAAAAGCTGCTACTGGTGCGTCCATCAACAGAAAGTGAATCAGGTGGTTGATGTTGAATATCAGCATCATGACTTTTAATCGCCGCGTGTCACGTTGATAAAACGTCGCGATACCTAATGCATAGCTGAGCAAACCAATGCACTGAGCAACGGATAATTCGAGGGCTATTTGTTCCATGCGTCGAGCCTGATTAGTGGAGTGATGCAGAGCCGCAGAAATTGGCGAAGGCGGGCATAACTCCCGGCCATCAAGGCCGCATTGCCCGGTCGCTCATAAGGATTAGGAATCATGGTACTGCTCACCTTGTTGCACTGGGTTTTGGCGGCGGTTGGTGTTTTAAATCGTTACTGGGAACAGGGACTGTTTTCGTGAGCGCTACGATACAGGAATAACAGAGTTGACTCAATGAAAATAAAACGATGTTTCATAATTAATTTGTAAAAATGAATGCTTCGTGTAAACCGAGCGTTAACGAACAGCTTGGGCAAGCGTGGCTTGCTTATCAAAAGATAACAGTAGGCGCTGGTTACTTTGGCTCACTATATCGCTTGGTAAGCTGTGCCGGAGTCATGTTGAAGTACTTGCGAAATGCCGTGACGAAATTGCCGACGTGATTGTAACCGGCTAAATAAGCGGCTTCGCCAATGCTGGAGTGTTCAAACAACAGAGCGCGACGCGCTTTTTCAAGACGCTGGTTACGAATGTATTCAATCACCGTGAGCTGGTGATGACTTTTAAAATAGCGTTGCAAAGTGCTGACGCTGGTACCTAGCTGTTTAGCAATTTGTTGCAGCGATAGACGCTCGTCGAGGAGGCTTTCGATTTCACTTTCATAGTGGCGCGATTGCTGGGCCGAACGTGCAGGCGAGGGGGCAATGGCAGTGACTTGCGCACTGGCTAGGTTGATTAATTGCGAGCAATGAGTGCTAAGCAGTTGATAAACCAAATGCTCTGAATCGAGTTTATGCGCTAGATCATCGGCGTGATGACTTATGAACAATCGATTGACCACATCTAGCGTTTGTTCAGTTAACTGCCATTGATAAACCGATGGTTGATTGCTGAACAACTGGTTGCCTTGCAGCCGATCCTGCTCGGCAGAGCAACGATTCAACAGCCATTGCTTATCAATCGTGATATTCAATTTTTTCACCCGCTGGCCGCTCTTCAAATAGCGGGTAAATAGTTGCGGACCACTCACCACATTGACAAAAAGAATAGGGTGTTGCTCGGCGCTAAAGGTGTACCGGCGTTCGCCTAAACCATAGTCAACCCGGCCTTCGAGCAAAAAGTTAAAGCTAATGTGGCTATCGACTTCAGCACGACTCACTCCGTCCACACTCTCATTGGCATCAGTGCAATGCAACATCACGCCTGAAGCCAGATAATCGAAGCAAATTTCACCAGATAAGACGGCTTGCTCCACCTCGGCTTTAGCATAAAGTTGCGCATTGCGATAACCGGCGTCGTGTAATTTGCGCGCGAGTTGCGGTTTTGTGAGCTCAACAGACTGATTGTCCATAAAAGTCCCTTTAAATGACGATTTGGCAAAACAAATTGGCGATTTGGCAAACCATTTAGACCGAACGGAAATTTAACACAGTGTTACCATAATGATAATCATTATCATTCAATTATTTTCACACTTAAGGGAACACTATGTTAAACCAGCGTTTTCATCGCTGCGCGATTGCGGTCGCGGTATCCTCATTCTTTGCCGTCCACTCAGCTTCGGCGGCAGAACAGCAGCAACAGCAGCAACAAGACCAGCAACAAAGTGTTGAGCGCATTGCGGTATGGAGCACCGCAGTTAGTTCATCGTCCATGTACATGAGTGCTGAGACCATTGCTGACAAGCAAGCGGATCACATTAGCGATTTATTACGCACCATTCCGGGCGTTGATGTTGGCGGCGCCCATTCCTTAAATCAGCGGATCACCATTCGCTCAATGGACGATAAAGACCTCGATATCTCCATCGATGGTGCCAAACAAAACACCTACATGTATCACCACATGGGCAACTTGCAGATCCATGCCGACATCCTCAAATCGGTTGATATTGATGTCGGCACCAATTCGGTGATCAATAGTGGCCTTGGTGGCTCGGTACGTTTTGAAACCAAGCAAGCACGTGAATTATTGCGCCCCGATCAAACTATTGGTGGTCGCATTCAGGTGACCGCAGGAGACAACTCCGGAGAAAATTACTCTGCCAGTGGCTATGGCCTGTTAGGCGAAGACTTCGATTTTCTTGCCTACTACAACTATGTCGATCGTGATAACTACGAAGTTGGTGGCGGCAAAATCAAAAATGGTAGCGGCGAGGTCATTGAGGGCACTGATGGCAAAGTTCGCGGCCTTGAAGGAGAAGTTGATGATCTGCTATTGAAGCTCGGTTGGAATTTGACGGGCAATCAACGCCTGCAACTAAGTTATGAGTCGTATAAAGACGAGGGGGATTACAGCTACCGACCTGATATGGGGCTGGCGACCGACATTGCCATTACTGAATCGTTGCAGATCCCGTTGCTGTGGCCTACTGAATTTACCCGCGACACCGTCACTCTGAACTATGAATTACTGACCGATTCAACCTTGTTAAAGGCGGCTGTATACACCAACAGCAGCGAGCTTTGGCGTGATGAAACCGGATATGGGCAAAACCCTGCTTATGCGGCGTGGGCGGCGATTGTTACCGGTGAAGCCAAAAATAGCGGCATCAATATGTTGGCTGAAACCACTGTTGATGATGCCGATTCGCATGAAATCACTTGGGGTTTTGACTACGTCAAACACGACACCGACTACAAAACTAAGTCCGACGCAGGCCAGCTTACGTCTGGCGAAGATGCCAGCAACCTCGCCATTTTTGCGCAAGACCGTATCCGCTTTAATGACCAATTTTCGATTACGCCAGGTTTTCGATACGACAAATATGACATTGACTCAGCCGTTATTGACGACAGTTTCAGTAACACCGCATTTGCCTTAGCAGCCGAATATCAGCCTGTCGATAACCTAGTGATTAAGCTGAGCGGAACGCAATTGTTCAAAGGTCCGGAAATCAGTGAAGTGTTTGTCGGCGCAGGTCTAGATGAGGTGCCTAATCCAGATATTAAAGAAGAAACTGGGGTTAACTACGAGGCCGCGTTCGCTTATCGAGCTGATCTCAATAGTGCCGGTACTTTGTCCGTTGGCGGCACCGTGTTTAAGACCGAAATTGACGGCTACATCTATGACTATGCAACGCCGCCAGAGGGTGTCCGGGCACGTTATTGGAAGGACAATATCGGTGACATGGAGCTCGATGGTTTTGAGGCTTACAGCAACTACAGTATTGGCGAATTTGATGCCGGTATTACATTTTCCCGCGCTGAAAGCGATTTGAGTGCATTTGCCGGATATGAGCAATATGACGGTGCTCGTTTAGATCGGGAGCAGGGCGATACCATCAGTGCCAATGCTGGCTACTTCTTCGCGGCTATTGATTTATCGGTGTTTTGGGAGGTGCTCCATGTTGACGATGTGGATGCCGGATTAGATTTGGATGGCGCATCGTTGGATAACAGCAAAGATGGTTACACGGTTCATAATATTTCAGCGCGCTGGGAGCCAGCCAATATTACTGGTTTGACCGTCATTGCTGGTGTTGACAACCTGTTCGATGAATTTTATGCCTCGCAGTCATCGCGTACCGGCACCTCGTTCCACCCGCGTTTTGGTGAACTCTATCTGCAAGACTACGAGCCAGGTCGTAACATCAAAGCCACTGTTGCTTATCAGTTCTGATGAGCGACGTTCACTGCAGCCTTAAGGGCGCTGCTGATCAGCGCCCTCAAAGGAAATCAGCGGCCAGCTCGCTACTCAAATCAAAAAAGGCTAAACGAGTGTTTAGCCTCTGCCGTTGGTTGCACATCTATGTGTCGTGCGCACTGTTCAGTCTATTACTGTTCTTTGCCGTGACGGGCATCACCCTCAACCATCCGCACTGGGCGGCAACGCCGGTTGAGCACCTGCAACAACTGCCACTGCCTCCGCAGTTGCTAGTGCCGGTTGATGGTGAATTGCCGCTACACAAGCTACAGCGCCACATTGAGCAGCTGACAGGGCTAGAGAGCCCTCGCCGTGTCGATGTCGATTTGGCCCTTGGCGAGATCACTTATGACTTTCCGGTTCCTGCTGGATACGCCTTTGTCACTGTCCTGACTGACTCTCAACAAATTGAGATTGAATATCAGCGCGGGCGCTTATTGGCGCTGCTGAATGACCTGCACAAGGGGCGCCATAGCGGTGCCAGTTGGTCTTGGTTGATCGATATTTCTGCTGGATTGATGGTGCTTTTTGCCGTCACCGGCATCGTTATCCTTTTGCAAAATGCTAAACATCGAAATCAGGCGTGGTTACTGGTGCTGCTGGGAACGGCAACGCCTTGTTTGCTGTACCTCTGCACTGTCCCGCGGCTGTTATAGGGAATCACTATAAGGATTGCTATGAAGAACCTCATACACCCATTGTTCATTGTGCTGCTAGCCGTCATCCCAAGTGTGTCAGCTGAAACCCTTTATGTTGATATCGAAGTGCCAGACATCAACGCTAATCCCTACCACCGGCCTTATGTTGCGGTTTGGGTTGAAACGCCAGAGCGAAAGGGAGTGCACACGTTGGCGTTTTGGGCTGAACAGGCGGATTGGTACAAAGATTTGCGGCAGTGGTGGCGCAAAATAGGACGTAAAAATAGCCCGAATTATGATGGTGTTAGTGGTGCAACGCGCAAACCCGGCAGCTATCAACTCAGCTGGGATGGCCTCGCTGCCGATGGCATCCCAGTCCAGCCGGGCGATTACATACTGCATCTGGAATCGGTTCGCGAGCAGGGCAGTCGTGAATACCTCCGTCAAGCGATTGTGCTTGGCAAGCAGCAACCTCAGCACTATCAACTGCAAGGCTCGGCTGAACTCGGCCTGATCTCCATTTCCATCAAATAAATTTGGCGAACCATTGTTGACTAAGGAAGCAACCGAATGACCATGAAAAACCACCTCAAAGCAATTGGCCTAGCCGCTGGTCTTGTTACTGCATGCTCGGCAATTGCCCATGAACGATTTATGGTACCAACGCACACCCAGCTATCTGGCGATAAAGCGCAGAGCGTGACTATCATCGCCAGCATTTCTAACGATATTTTCCACCCTGATAGACCTTTGGGTGACAGCCAAACCGGCGCTGATGTTGGTGATTTGGTGACCCTTTTTAATCTCCTTGAACATCAGTTAATCAGCCCTGATGGCAAGCGAAGTAATGACGTCCGCTGGCAGGCTTTTTCGCGATTATCGGTTGCCGATGTGGCGATCACCGAGTCTGGAACGTATCGAGTTGGTTTAGTTCAGCCCGAAGTCCACATGACTACTTTTGTCAAGCCAGATGGCACACCGTCGCGGGTATTTGGCAAAGGCACGCCACTGCCCGATGGTGCCACCAAGGTGATCCGTCGCACTACCCAGTCTCGGGTTGAGACCTTTGTTACCGCCAATGAGCCTAATCTAGCGGCGGTGAAGCCCGTTGGTGTTGGGGTGGAATTGGCTGGAGAAACTCATCCGAATGATTTATTTGCCGGCGAGACGGCGAATTTTCAATTGCTGTTTAACGGTAAGCCGATGACCACAGCGGGTGAGGTTACGGTCATCAAAGCAGGGACAAGGCACCGCAATGATCGCAACGAACAAGCATTAACCGTGGGGCCAAATGGTGTGTTCACCTTTACCCCAACAGAAGCGGGCTTCTATTTCTTATCCGCATCAACCATGGTCAAGGTGCCGCAACCGGCGGAAGTAGATGTTAAGCATTTTAGCTTGTACCTCACATTGGAAGTATTCCCTGAATAAGATGGCAGATCACCGGAGTTTTTGGCCATGACAGACACAACTCGCGCCGCCAAAAGGACTTTCAGTCAACCAAAGCAGCGCCATTTTTTGGCGTTGTTTTTAGCCCTGATCACCGCCACTGTGATGATCCCCGGCATGACAACCTATCTGCCTCTGAGTGCGGCCGATCAGGTGGCTATCCCCATTTTGTTATTCCCGTTTATTTGGACCGGATTATTCGTATACGCCTATCTGGCCCCAAAAGCATGGCATGCGACCCTATTGATGGTGGTTTTGACTCTGTTGCACGGCGCTTTGTCGTACGTGAATGTGGCCTAGGGAGACGGATGAAAAGTTTAACCATTAAAAAGCTCTACACCATTCATAGCTGGGTTGGCGTCATCACGGGGATATTGTTGTTTGTGGTGGCTTTTACTGGCGCTGTGGCGGTGTTTGGTCGACCCGAGTTAAAGATATGGGCGTCTCCAGAAATTCGCACGCCGCTTACACTTGATCCGATTCGAATTGAGCAGTTAGTTCACGAGTATGCCCAAAAGGTACCGGCAAACCATTTTGATGCAATCAGCATCAGTGTTCCTGGCGTCCGCTCCGCTTCGGCCTTGCTCATCCGCTATGAATATCATGGTCATGACCATGAAAATGGCGGGCCAGATAGTGTGATTCAATACGACTTTGATCCGCGAAGCTACCAGCTGCTTAACGAAAAGCGGAGCGACTTTGAGAGTTTGTTTGCCGATTGGCAGTACGATGTCGCCGACTTTATTGTGAACTTCCATGCCGATTTGCACCTTGGTCGCCCTGTTGGCTTGCTCATCACCGGTCTACTTGGCCTTACCCTGATGGCCTCGCTGGTGACAGGCGTTATTATCCATCGCAAGATTCTTCGTCAGATGTTTACCTTCCGGCCCTTCAAAGGCTTCAGCTTACTGGTCAATGATGGCCATAAAGTGATGGGAATATGGGGCGTCGTGTTTCACGGTTTGATTGGTTTTACTGGGGCCTTTCTTGGTTTGGCTTTGGTGATCTTGGTGCCTGCGGCTGCATACGTCAGTTATCAAGGCGATATGGATGCCCTGATTGAAGATTTTACCGCTGCTCCCGAACCCGTGTTAGCACAAGTTGATGCGCCAACCCAGATAGCCGGTCCATTGCGCCACGCTTTTAACTTCCACCCAGATTCGGTGGCAACAAGCACCCGCATTGTCGGTTACGGCGATCAGAACGCAGTGATTTACACCAACATGATTGGCGGCCCTCAAATGTATGGCCAAACCCTTGAATATCAGGGGGCTAGTGGCGAGTTTGTCCAAGCTTTCGGTAACTTTGGCAAAGTGGATGGGGTTTCAGGGATCATCCTCGACATCATGTTCCCAGCGCACTTTGGCAATTTTGGTGGCGTGCTAGTGAAAATTGTCTGGACGTTACTTGGTCTTAGCACTGCGCTGTTACCGCTGTCCGGTATCATGCTTTGGCTAGAGCGGGGCATCAATAGTGCCAATCCTAAATTCAGAGTCACGACCTACCAACGTTTTAACCGCTTAGTGATTGGGTCATGTGGTGGCGTAGTGGTTGCTTGTGCGTTGCTATTTCCAATCCAATTGTTGCTCAATTTTACGTCGTTAAACTTGCCCAATAATCAACTTATTTTTGGATCCTTCTTTGTCAGTTGGGTGCTTTGCATCGTGTGGGCATTGATGGCCTTTGATGCCGCTCTAACAGTCAAATGGATGACGAGGATTACCGCAGGATTGCTGATCAGTGTGATGCCATTGGATGCACTTCTTAGTGGTAGTCATTTATTTAATCTATTCACTACTCAACATTTTGTTTCGGTAGCTGTGGATTGGGTGCTGTTTGCCATTGGTTGTTTGCTGTGGTGGTTGAGTGCTCGCTGGCAACCGCGATCGGTCGCTTTTCAATCGACGAAGATACATTAAAGGAGGAACAGCAATGATCGGCCTAATGTTGTTAGTATCGCTACTGTTATTGTTTATTGCTTTTTGCTTACTCAGAGAAGAGGGCGGTATTGCGCGTGGCCTAAAGCCTTGGTTGTTCGCCGCGCCATTTCTTATTGCCGCGCTGGCATTACAAATTTGTGTTAGCGGCACGATTACCGGTAGCTTTTTATTCATCGGCAGCGTCAGCATGATGGGCATGATCGCGGCGTTCATCCCTTCCGAACGCTAAGTTTTGGCTGTTGATTGCAACTATCGTATAAAGTAATCAATTAGCCATAACGGAGCCACCATGAAGCAAATCATTACCGTCACCCTTAATCCGGCACTAGATTTAACCGGCAACTTGTCTGAGTTAGTGCTGGGGCAGGTTAATGGGGTTACCCATGCCAGTCTTAGGGCCGCCGGCAAGGGGATTAATGTCGCCTCGGTATTGGCACAGTTTGGTCATCAAGTGACGGTCACAGGATTCCTTGGCAGAGACAATGACCGCGACTTTTGTCAGCTATTTAGCTCTCTCGGCATGATCGATGCGTTTATTCGAGTAGATGGTAAAACGCGAACCAATATCAAATTAGCGGAACGTTCGGGTCGTGTGAGTGATATTAATTTCCCCAGCTTCAATGTCAGTGGCGCCGAGCAACAAAGACTGCTCAACAAGTTAACCACGCTTGCTGATGGCAACTGTCTGGTGGTGATTGCTGGTAGTTTGCCTGATGGCGTTGAGCCGAATTACATGGTTGAGCTCATCTCCTGTGCGAAAGCCGTTGGCGCTCAGGTGTATGTTGATACTAGTGGCGCCGCGTTGAAAGCGGCACTAACTAGCGAGGCCGATTTGTTCAAGCCGAATTTAGACGAGTTGGCGCAAGTGCTCGGTGTGACGGCCGAAACCGAGCGCGTCGTTTTAGCGGCCAAAAATATATTGGCGTCGAATCAGCAGTCTCTGGTGTTGTCTGCAGGAGCCGATGTATTGTATTCATGGGGCGAGCTAGGACAATTTCACTGCCAGCCGCCCGAGGTTCGCGTCGAGAGCACTGTTGGTGCAGGCGACACGCTGGTTGCCGGTCTGTGCCTAGGCTGGCTTTACGATGATATGCCACAAGGTTGTTTGACTCGGGCCTGTGCGTTAGCAGCGTGGGCAGTAACTCAGCATGGCGTTGATATTCCAAACGATTACAAGTTAGCCGAGCTAATGGCAAAGGTGGTTATTAAGCCTCATTAGCACTGCTTTACTGATGCTGACTCGATAAATAGCAATGAAATTTGTGTGGCTATTCATTTTTGCGATGGAGTTGGCTATATTGAATTCAATCGCTCAATGGATTTGAGCGTATCACTGCAAAGGACGTGCATTATGAATATCTCCAAACCTCTTGTTCAAGACTGGTTAGATAACGCTACTGATCACACTAATCCTCAAGCTCGGGTTGACGCCATTGAGCGCATTATCGAGTGCTTTGGCTCTTTTGAGTTGGCCGAGCGTTACCTGCAAATTCATGGCTCTGAAACCAGCTGAGCTGCCAGTTGCATTTTGCAAAAACACATAAAACAAAAATCTATTCAATACCGATAACTGTCTACTAATCGTTTAGTTATCACATCCGGAATAATCTGTGCTGAGTTCCGTTCACATGCAGTGAACAGGACTCAGCTATGATCAGCGAACATTCAATAAACCTTCTGTTTGGCATCGGGCTCGCCTCGGCGATGAGCTGGCAGGTGCAGGCAACGCCTTTTACCGAGTGTCCAACGCCAGCCTTTCTCGTGCAAAAAAATACCGCCGAGATGTTCGGTGTTAATCTGGCGACGGGCTATTACCAAACCTTGGCATCCAACATGGGAACCTCTGGCAAGGTCAATGCCATGGGCTTCAACTTACACGACAACTATATGTACGGTTGGAGCCGTGAATTTGCCACCTTGGTTCGCATTGGCGCCGATTTTCAAATTGAGCCACTGATGTTAACCGGCGACGATCCGCAACTGTCGTTTTTCGTGGGGGATGTGTCATTAGTTGATAACGCCCAGTACATGTATCAGCGTGGCAGTGGCAAAGGTTTGTATCGACTGTCGTTGGACGCCAGCGCTGATGATTACTTGCAATGGCAAAAACTAGTTGATGGTGGCAGCCTCAATATCAACATTTTTGATTTTGCATTCCATCCCGATCGCCACATGCTCTACAGCGTTGATAGCAATGGCCGCTTGTGGATGATCGATCCGCAATCCGGCGATGCCAGTCAACTAGGCAACGTCGGGCAAAGTGGCACATTCGGCGCAGTATATTTCGATGTCGAGGGGACGCTGTACATCAGTCGCAATCAAGATGGCCAGATCTTCCGAATTGATGTCGACGCTGAACAGCCGAGCGCAGAGCTGTTTGCTCAGGGGCCGTCTTCGTCCAACAATGACGGCGCCCGTTGTGCCATAGCACCTATTGTCGAGCCGGGCTCAGCTGATATCGACTTTGGCGATGCGCCTGCAAGTTACGGCACCTTGCTGAGTGACAATGGCGCTCGCCATCAATTAGCAGCGGGGCAATTACGCCTTGGCCAGCAAGTTGATGGAGAGGCCGATGCCAAGGCTTATCCGCAGTCTGATGATGCAGGATTCTGGTTTGATGACGAAGATGGCGTGATTTTCATCTCGCCGTTACAAGCTGGCGCCGACTTTCTGATGGTCGTGCAATCATCGGGCGCAGGATTTGCCAGTGGTTGGTTTGATACCAACGGCAATGGCCAGTTTGATGCCAATGAGCAATTGTTGGCTGATGCGCCGGTCATCAGCGGCGACAATGTCTTTTTGTTATCGGTGCCAGCCGATGCAGTTGAAGGCGAAACGTGGGCACGGATTCGCATGAGCAGTGTCACGGGGCTCGCTGCAATCGGTGGTGCGCCCGATGGTGAAGTCGAAGATCATGCCATCTACATATCTGATCAACATACCAAAGTTAGCTTTTATCCGGGCCTGCAACAAAAGGCGACACTGGCCTTTGAAGACAACTGGCCAATGGCCGGAGACTATGATCTCAATGATCTGGTGGTGCGATTTCAGAGTCGCCAAATTAGTGATGCTGAAGACAACATGGTTCGCTTTGAGTTGGAAGGCGAGGTGGTCGCCATGGGCGCGAGTTTTCACAACGGCTTGGCGTTCCGGTTGCCTGGGGTCGATCCGGCGAGCATTGATCAATCGCTGATCCGTTTTGAGGTCAACGGTGAGCTGCAGTCGCAATCTCTGTTGGAGTCGGTGGCAGGAGATTCCGTACTGGTGTTGTCAGCGGATTTGAAAGCCCATTTCCCTAACCAAGGCGGCTGCGATTTTTATCGCACCGAGCAGGGTTGCCAAGGCAATGGCAGTTTTAGTTTCTCGCTGCGGGTGCCTTTCAAACAAGGCCTCACTGTTAATGAATTCCCTGCTGCGCCGTACGATCCATTCATTTTTGCAACGACTGATAGTCGTGCCCCTGTGTTGGATGTAAGTCCCGGTCGTGCCCTTGAAATACATCTTAAAAACCAACCACCAACGTCGATGGCCGATGTCAGTTTGTGGAATTTGTTAGATGACTTTTCCCAGCCCAGCAGTGGGTTGTATTACCAAAACGCCAACGGTATGCCATGGGCCATTGTCATCCCTTATCCATGGCAGCACCCAATAGAGCGCGTGGATATTAGCGCCGCTTATCCGTTGTTCGCCGGTTTTGCTCAAAGCAGCGGCACAATCAATCGCAGTTGGTATTTGCCCGCTAATGGCAAATCTGAGCTCTTGTATTAACCAAAGGACGACTCGTTATGAAACGATCAATTGTTATTTATATCAGTGCATTAACCTTGGCCGCATGTGGCGGCGGGAGCAACGCGCCTGCCGTATCGACAACAACGTCAACAGGAGCAACAAGCAATGAACAGCCACCTAGCACTCAAACTGAAATTGCACCAAGCACACAACCACAAGCAAACAATGAAACCGAGCAGCCAACAGCGGTTGCCAGCGACCAGCTCCAAATCGATGCCAACTTCGACTTCGACCATCAACAACAACTGGCAGTGACCATTGAAACGCCTCTAATCAGCGGTAGCCGTTACTTTGCCACCATTTGTGCGCAACAGGCCGTCGCAGAAGATGATGAGCTAAGCGCCGATTACAGTCAGTGTTTGTGGCAAGCAACCTTAGTTGATGAGTCCACTACCGCAGCCATTGTGCTACCCGCTCACATTCAGCAGCTCGTTGCGGAGCTGTGGCAGATCCATCAAGGCCAGTATCAGGTGCAACGACAGACACTGCAGTTTTACGATGGCGCAGCCACTGTCATGTTTTAGGAGTGAGCGATGGACAAGGCAATTTGGTTAATGCTTGATAGTCGCAATGTCGGTGGCATAGAAAGTCATGTTGGGCAATTGGCGAAAGCCTTACACAAACGAGGCTATGATGTTTGGGTGGTGTTTTGGAAACTGTACGATTCAGAGCACCCGCTGCGCTCTGAATTGCAACAACGTGGCGTTAAAACGCTGCTACTCGGCGGCTCGCCATGGCGATTTATTCGTGCGGTTCGCCGCTGTAAACCTCGTATTGTGCATACTCACGGCTACAAAGCCGGATTAGTTGGCCGTTTCCTTTCATGGTGTGGCGGCGCTTCGGTGGTGTCGAGTTATCACGCCGGCGAAACACCAACAGGGCGAGTTTGGTTATACGACTGGCTCGATCGCCAGTCAGCTTATTTGTGTCAGGCTCGCATTGCAGTGAGCGAACAGATAGCCAGCAGACTGCCTTGCTCGGCAATGGTGATTGACAACTTCGTTCAGGCCGCCGAACCAGCAACTAATGAAATCGCTGGCGATCAACAAATAGCATTTGTCGGCCGCCTCAGCGTTGAAAAAGCGCCAGAGCGAATACTGAAAATAGCAGAGCAGTTGCCGCAGCAGACCTTTCATCTATATGGAGACGGGCCGTTATTGAGCGACTTGCAAAGTAAGGCGCCAGACAATGTTGTATTCCATGGCAAAGTGGACGACATGAGCCAGTGCTGGCCGGCTATTGAGCTGTTGCTGATCCCAAGTCGTGCAGAGGGGCTGCCCATGGTGGCGTTAGAAGCCATGGCCCATGGCGCGAGTGTGATTGCATCGCCGCTAGGAGGATTGCCAAGTCTGCTGAAGGACGTCGACGGCTGTTGCTTAATTGATGGTGATAATACCTATGGTTGGGCAGCTGCTATTGATGATTACCAGCAACTCAGCGAAAGCCAAAAGCAACCGCTGGCTGAACAAGCGAAGGCAAAGGTTGAGCGAGCGTATTCCACAACAGCAATATTGCCACTATTCGAATCCATTTATGCCAAGGTGTCTCGGACTTGAATGATAGTGCTTGTGAGATTATTTGACTGGTTGTTTGTCGTTATCTCTAGTTTGTGACCAAAAGAGCAAAGTATTAGGTTAACTACATCTCAAAATTGAATGTTAATGATTTGTTATGTGTGACATTTGACCGTTTTGGATTGCTTTAGATTGCTCAGGACTAATGCCCTGCGTATGTTATTGCCGGACGAAGCGTCGTCGTTGAGTAAAAAAACATTCAATATCATTTAGATCAAAGTAGGCCCTTAAAATGAAAAGATTTAAAGCACTAACGTTGATAGCCGCTACTTGTGGCGTTATGACTGTATCTGCTGTTACTCAAGCAGAAGCCTTATATGAGCAGTACTTTAGTGGTGTGCCTACGGGGATCTGGAATAAAGAACAAATTAGTTATAATTCATCCAGCAAAGATATCAGCATTAAATATGATATTTACAAAAACGACACTCAAAAGGGGTCTTATCCCAAACTCGTCAGTTACGAAGATATCAGTAGAAAAACTAACAGTGCTACGCTCAAGTATAGGATTAAATTTGATAAGGATTATTCTACCACCCAAGGCGGCAAGTTTTTTGGTATCGCACCTGAAAACCATGTGACTGGCTGTAAAGAGGTGGAAGTAAATTCATGGAGTGCCAGAGTCGGATTTGCCAATCGAGTGCCTCAATTGTATTTGTATTTCCAAAATAAGCCAGACCGTTGCGGTCAAGTTATTCCATCGACTACCGGTGCCCAGTTGAATCTTGATCAGTGGTACGATGTCGCTTTGTACGTAGAGCTTAACAGCGAAGGGAAGTACAATGCGAAAGCAAAACTGTTCATTGATAAGCAATTGGTCGCGAAAAAAACAGGTTTTCGATTTCACGGTTTAAGTGATCTAACTGATGAGGTCAAAATCCATAAATTTATGCTCAGTACTTTCTTGGGATCAATTTCGAGTACAAGTGGTGCCGAATACTTAGAAGATCAAAGCGGCTACATCCACTACGACACGTTTAAAGTCATTGATGGCTATGCTTGGGATTTACCATAGGTTTTGATCCTTCGTATCAAGCGAAATACTCGGCTATTACTAGCCGAGTATTTTTCTCATAGTTAAAATGATAGATATAAAATATTTCAGCTTAGGTTTGCTAGCCTTGGTAACCCTGTGGGTTGTCACGTTGTTTACGCAACATCAACATATTAGTACAACTGCGCTTAGTAGTATTTCATCCTCCGAGATCAGTCACAGACAACCACCAGAATTCAAGTGCAATGATGACGTAACAGTAGTTATGTCAGAACAACGTGCTAATGAAACCCCTCGGATTAACTGGCAGTTATCGAATGATGATTTCTCTGCTGGATCGTCAATCACGACAGAAGTTCACCCAAGTGATCCCGATATTTATCGAGGCCTATTACCCCACCAAACTGAACGCCAAATTGCCGACATACTAGTCGATGGCCTTACCGAAGAGCAACGAGTTAGCTTTATCGAAGGGCCTACTGAATCAATCCCTAGTCGTTTAGTGGAGCAGCCATATTTAATTGGGTCGGTGGTCGATAAAATAAAGGAATTGGAGCAATCAACGTTCAGACAATACTTATTAGCACTTATAGGCGGATTGCCTGAGCAGCAGCGTATGTTCGCTGTTGAGCAGTTAATGAGTTCCAATCGTCAGATTGACCAAATGGATGCTGTTGCGTTGCTTAAGTTAGATCAAAGAACGCTATCAATTAGTCAACAAGCTCAATTGCTAGATGCTTACTACGAGATTGATGATGTCACACAAAGGCTGCAATTATTATCTGATTTAAATATTGAAAATGGCATTGATAAAGAGATTTTCACTGATCTACTTATTCAATTGAATAGCGAGGATGAGGAACATATCCAACAATCGTTGGCTGTAATGTCTACTTGGGTGGGGTGGTCTAATGGCAATTTGCCTGAGGGTCATACTCAAGAGCTGATAGGATTTCTTAATAGCTTAATCAATGACACCGGACGAGATATTGATATCAGGTTATCTGCTCTTGGAGTTCTGCAAGGTATAAATGGGAATTAAGTCAGTTGTCTAATAATAGAAAAATATTTTCATTTGTATTGGGTTCTATTTTGGGAACAGGTTTTATGTTGATAGTCAATGTGTTTTTTTATCCCGACTATGGTGGTTCGTACCCTGAAGGTAAGGTTGTTTCCTCTCGAAATACCGTTCAGGACTGCCAAATTGGAATGACAAAGAACATTCATTCAATAAAATATTCTCATAACGAAACACATGACTCAGACCATGAACCAAAATTTAGAAGTCTTGACGAAATTCTTGAAGGTGGATTGACCGAATCTGAGGTTTTAGTATTAGAACATGGTAATGAGGAAATTTACGCTAGTGAATTACCTGAGATTTCTGAACGGTTGCTAATTAGAATTGTTAGTAAAATGATAATGTTAGATGACCCATATACTCGACGTTACTTAACTCGGTTAGTGAAGAAATCGTCTGATAATAATAAGTTATCGGCAGTACGGCTGCTGTTAGAGTCTCATAGGAAATCTGACCATCAGATCGCGATAGAACTTGCAAAGTCAATTGATGAGCCAATCCTTGTTGCTGAGATTTTTCAGCATATATTTCAACACCAATTTGATTCAGAATTAACTTACTTTTTATTGGAGTCGGTAGCAGGTATAGAGGCGCTAAAAAACGAAGAGGGAAATATTAATAATTTGATTGATTTTTACTATCAATCTGAGTCTGTTGAATTAAAATCAATGTTGTTAGTCGCCATGACGCCATCAGTATTAAACGATAGTAGATATCAGCAAATTTTGGCTTTAATTCAATCTAGCTCATTGCCAGATTCGTCAGAGTCGCTAGAGATACTCAGGGAGTGGGTCAAGCAGAGTCGAACAAATTTAACCACTTCACAAGCCAATTCATTAACTCATCAAATGAATTTATTAGCAATGAACGATTACGAAACATTTGCTAAACGCCGCCATGCATTAGAGATTGTTAAAATTTTGAATTATATTCATTAGGTGAAGTGATAGCGAAATGTGTGTGTTGCCAATATAAATAAGCCCTAATAGCGAATGACTATTAGGGCTCAGTTAGTCAATGGTTTTTATTGATTAGTTGCGGCCTTATTCAAAAAGCACTTCAAGCTCATTTATATTTGGCCAATTACCAATGGCCATTAACTTGACATAACGACCTTGGGCGTAGAACTCAGTCACAGTAGGTTGTGCGTCATCGTTCTTGTTTTGATGTTTAGCCACTTTAACGAATTCGTCATCAAGTGAATTCGCTACATAGACTTGATACTTAACCGCTTGGCCTTCTGTCGTCCAAAGCTTGGTGCCGACAATTGTTTTTACTGCCCCTAAATCAAGGATCACGTTTTTAGTACCGTTGTTAGCCGCTGACCAGCTCGAGCTATCGCTCGCATCGCCATCAAAAAGATTCGATGCTTCAAAGCCTTCTACTTCTGAATCAGCAAAAACCACCGATGGCTTAACGGTAAAGCTCATTTCTACCTCTGACGATCGACCATTGCTGTCGGTAACAACCGCTTTGAGACGATGCGTGCCCGCTGCTGCGCCCAGCAACTCGGTAGGGTAGTCGTCAGCGGTCCAAGTAAATGGCGCATCGTAAATTTCTCCCACTAGCATGTCATCTAAATACAAAGCGCTGTGCTCAATAGCAACCCAATCTACCAGAGATGACGCCGTAACTGACGCAGAGAAGTCCTGATAACCAACCGATAAATCCATCTCCGCGTCGACAAAAGCAACATTTGGCGCAGGAACTTCTTCGACAACAAGCGTCATCGACGCTGACGTTTCTAAGCCGATATTATCTTTTGCTACAGCAGTAAATGTATGGCTGCCAACGCCGAGCGGATCCGGGTTAGGTTGGTGGCATGGGCTAGGCACCGGATCTTGATCGCAACTAATCCAACCCATAGCGCCTAATTCATAAGGAGCGTATGGATGGCCAAAATTCCAAGAAGGTTTAGTGTCGACACGCACCAATTCGCCATTGCGATATAAGGTAACCGACTTAATTGAGCCGCCTGGATTTGGCGATTCAGCCTTCAGAATTTGCATTAATTGAGGGTAGCCTTCATAAACAGTCACCACTTCATTGGGCCAAGTTAACACTGGTGGCTTAGGCGCAGCTTTAACAATTAGCTTCATCGTCGCTTCGCTTGATTCGCCGGCGCTATCAACAGCGACCGCTTTAAAGACGTGTTCCCCTGCTGTTAATGGGTTAGGGTTTGGTTGGTGGCAAGGGCTAGGAACCGGATCTTGATCGCAGCTAATCCAACCCATAGCACCGGTTTCATGGGCATTGTATTTGTGCCCAAAATGCCAAGAAGGTTTGGTGTCGACACGGACTAGTTCATCATTGATGTACAAGGTGACTGATTCGATGGTGCGGCCTTCAACTGGACTGCTGGCGTCTACTCGAAATTCGAGTTGCTCGTAACCTTCATTAACGGTCATTTGCGGGGCTGGAAACGCAACAACAGGACCGTCAGATAGAACCGTTAAGGTCATCGTAGCAACACCAGTAGCGCCTTCGCTATCAAGCGCAACCGCCTTGAATGTGTGCGTACCAGGAGGTAATGGATTCGGATTTGGGCTATGGGTATCTAGCCAACCCATCGCACCGGTTTCGTGCGGTTTACTGGCGTGACCGAATAAGAATTTGTAAGAATCATCGACACGAACTAATTGATCGTTGATGTATAAAGTTACCGATTCAATTGAGCGATCTTCTACAGCGGTTGCTTTGACTTCGAAGATCAGCTTTTCATAACCTTCATCAACCGTTTTGGAAGAAAACGGGAACTTAACCTCTGGTGCATTTTTGTCGCTCTCAATATCTAAATCAATAACTTGAAGGTGAACCGGACGCGCATTGCCGTCGCTTTTTTCCATCAAGTAGTAATAAAGTTTGCCGTCATTAATATGGACTCGGCCATGGCTGAAGGTTGTTCCTTCGGTGGCCTCATAGATACGGGTAAATTGGTCGGTTCCGCCAAGGGTTTTTTCAATAAAGGGGTAACCTTTGGTGGTTAAACCAATGATATAGACGTTTTCGCCAGCGGTATAAATGTTGGTGGCACCAGCAAAGTCCGTCGAATGAATAAACTCGTCGCTACCGGCAGGTTTGTACGAGTGGATATGGACTTTTTGGAAATCGGCACGCTTGCTATCAGCGGATCGGACGCGACTGATGATGTGAATATCGCCACGATCAGTCACGGTCCAATCAAAATAGCTAACCATATACACCGAGTTTGCATCTTCATGGCCGGTGATAAAGTCACCCGGTTCAAAGACTTTAATTTCGTCTGAATTAACAAGCGGTAAGGTCATGTTTTCGCCACGATGGTTCTTCCAATCAGCAAAGCCTTCTGGGTGATCGGAATAGGCGTAATACACGCCGTTTTGATGGGTATAGCGATCGTCTTTTAAGGCGGTACGTTGCTGGAAGCCAACACGAAGCTTACCGTTGACGTATTTCATATTGCCATATAAGCCCCAGTTGTAATCATTACCAAACTGAGTGGCGGCATTTTCAACATTAAATTTGGTAAACAACGACCATTTTTGCGCAGCGGCGTCATAGCGACAAAATTCATAACTACCGTTTGAGTCACTGCCTTTGCGCATGTACAGCAGCAAGGTGCCATCAGTATTAGTAAAGAAAGTGGGGTAGGTTTGCTTTTGATATGCCTGCTTATCCGCCAGATTACCGGTCATGGTTAAGTGTTTGTAATCATCCGGCCCTTCGCTAATTGCACTGGTATCTTTAACAAACTGATCGAGCGTGAAGTTTTCGTCACTGACCTCGGCTGCACCTTCGTAACTGAATGAATAGCGGAAGTAATCATTTTTAAATTCGCCATCAGAGGGGCGCCAAGGGCTATAGCCGTGCATATCATAGAGCAAATGAATGGTGCCGTTGATTGGGCTGATCGCTACTGCAATCGTGTTGTGCGATTCACCAATGTGGCGCTCGCCGATGTAACCGGTATGTTGGTGCGGGAATTCAATGGTTGCTTTGGTGCCGGTTAAGGTGTTGTATCGGGTTAACATCACATGGCGATCGTCTTTGCCTCCGCGATACCAAGTGGTGAATACATAGTGCTTGTAAGTTTTCACACTATCGCCATGGGCAGATATTTGTGGCCCATACAAGTAATCGTATTTATCGGTGCCGTTATCTGGTGTGCCAGCGCCCACTTTAACGCCATCGAAGTGCAACGCGTTGTCCGCTATTTTTGTCGAAGACTCTAACCTAACCTCGGCATTTGCAGCTGAAGAACACAGTATCGACATCATCAATAATGATGGTATGCCGACTATTCCTTTGAGTGTTTGACCTTTCATTTGTCTCTCTTTCTAGTCCTGATTATTTTGCAATGGAAGCAGACTGCAGTTACTTGCTTCGGTTAACCCAATCGATTTAAGCCAATTAAGCAATGTCCCAACAACGTTGCACAACCGGCTTATTGATCGGCGAGTTTTGAATGCTTCTGATTTTTTTGGTGTTCGAAATAATTGTTCGATTCACTCTATTTAAAAATCATTAATTGTCTAATGGTGTCATATGTAATCGTGATCGATCTCAAGTGGTCATTTTAAGTAATCTGGTATGTGTCAAAGTTTTTGCTTGGCCACATCTGAGCGACATTTAGATGAGGGAAAACGGGGTTACTTGAGCGGTAAATGGGGGATTGAAAATCCCCCATGTTGGTCGTTGGAAAAGAATGAGACAAATACTGTTATTAGTGAGTCTGACAGTGTTGTTGAGACATGCAGTCCGTTAATTTTTCTCTCAATTGTTTAGCTTTGGCTTGATATTGCTGTTCGCTCACAACGTTAACGGTCTCGTGTGGGTCGGCTTTCAAGTCATACAGCATTTCTTCTCTGGTGTTTTCATCTTGAGTCGAGTATGAGCTGAAAATAAAGTCATCACTAATAATTGAGTCGCCAGCTTTAAATCGACTATATAGGTATTTTTTATGTGGCAAAGACGGATCTTTTAATAACGGCTGAAAGCTCTCTCCGGCAATATCATCGGGTGGGCTGACTTGGGTAATTTCAGACACGGTAGGGAAGATGTCGAGTAATTCGACCAATGCATCTGTACTGACATTTTTCTTAATATTTGGCCCAGCCACGATTAAAGGAACACGCAAAGCGGTGTCTAACACTGTGTGTTTACCCCAGAAGTTGTGCTCGCCTAAATTAAAGCCGTGATCGCTGGTCAAAATAATGGTGGTATTGTCACGCAAACCCAATTGATCAATTTGTTGAATGACGTCACCAACCAGCGCATCAATATAACTTACCGATGCGTAATAGCCGCGAACAGAAGCTTTATGGAATTGATCGCTATTAAACTCGTACTCTTTAAAGTGGTAACTATGGATCTCACCCGATCCTTTTAATGAAGCCGGGGCGTTTTTCGGGTTGTCGCGGTGAAAAAACGGCGTGAATTTACTTTCAGGGTGTAAATCATAATATTTTTTCGGCGCGTTAAACGGCAGGTGAGGGCGAATAAAGCCAACACTTAGGAAAAACGGTTGCTTTTGGTTGGCAAGCTTCTCAAGGGCGATCAGCGCTTTTTGCTTGACCTTTCCATCTGGATAATCGGTATCGCCGACATCCGCGATTTCATACCAAGGGCCCTTTACTTGTTTCGGATTTTTCTTGTTGGGCTTTAAATAGTTTTCTGAATCAGGATTCAACCGAGTTGCGTGAGAGAGTCCAGATGATTGCAGTTTTTCGCTCCAGCTTTCCTCCGCTAAGTCCTTGCCATTATGGAAAATCTTACCAATACCCATGGTGTAATAACCCGACTCTCTGAGCACTTGTGGCAACGATTTCGCGCCTGGCGCGTCTTTTTCGGCGACGGCTTTATAATTGATAAAGCGAGTTGGCGTCGGCCGCAGGCCGGTTAACAAGCTGGCACGAGAAGCACCACAAACAGGGACATTGGCATAGGCGCGCGTAAAGCTAACGCCTTGCTGCGCAAAGGCATCAATATTTGGTGTATGGGCATTTTTGTCGCCATATGCACCGAGCACTGGGCGTAAGTCATCAATGATGATCATCACAATGTTTTGTTGCTGGGCTGCCATGTCGTTGTCGATGGCATCTTGTGCCGAGCTAGCCGAATTTGGTGCATGACACGCGGAAATCAGGCCAGCAAAACCAACTAAGGCAAGCGGCGATAGGTATTTTTTAAGTCGTTGCATATGTAGTTATCTAAAGAAGTCACTATTAATCTGATAAGGTCGACACGCTAAAATCTTTATAGATAGCGCTGCGGGTATACATGTGGCGCAGGCCTATGCGGCCCTCGCTGATGTCCGGATGGCTAGCGGTGGACCATTGATACACCTGAGATTGTTGGTCATTAGCAACCTTCATCCACAACTCATCCCCTTTTTTGATGACGGTAATTTGGTGCGGTACGCCTGTTTTAAAGAATCCGGTATTAAAACTATCTCCCTCAAGTGCAGTGCCTTTTAAGCCATTATTTTCGAGGGGCATATACCGGCGGGATCGGACATAGTCTTTGTCGGCATCTTCATTGGTGATACCGTACGCAGCGTAGCTAATATGGTAGGCATTCATATTGTCAAAGTAGTGCCGCATATAAGGCTCGTTGCGGTAATCAGCCCAGTCCATGATGTCTTTGCTAAATTCAGCCGTACCTTCACCGGTTGCCAATACATATAAAATGTTGACGTAGCGGATCGCGTCATCGGTACGGGTGTATTCGTACTCAATTTTCACATCACCTGAGAAGCTTTGTTTGGTCCAAACGACAAAGTGATGGGCATGATTGTTGGCTTCAGGTCCAGCCTTGATATGCATTCCTTCAGGTGTGTTTTCCACGCTGCCAATTAAACCGTCAGCCAACCAATGTTGGCGCCAATCGCCACTGCCGGAATCAAATAAAACCTGCTGCCAGTTACCGTTGCTAACAGCTTCAAACTGATCGTTGCTGCGGGTTATGGCTGTGGCTGCAGCAGGAGCTTGCGCCGTTGTCATATCTGAGCAACTGATCGGCAGCAATAGCAAGCTGGCCTTAAGGAGCGCAGGTAAATACCTTGATCGTGTTTTCACTGAATTTCTCTCGTTCATCATCTTGCCTGTTAACTCGACGACATGTTTTGCAAATTAACGGGCGCGTTAATTACCGATGGTGCTCTGTGTTACTTGGTAATTAGGTAGCGCTGTTTCATTTCATCACTGGCTTGATGCGCTTCGCTCTTTGCGCGCATGACTGGGCCGTGCTGTCCTACTAGGTACATTTTTCTTAAGTGTGAGTTGTCGATTTTTTCCGAAACCAACATCAACGCGTCTGGGTGGGCATTGCGAATAAAGGAAGACACTTGAACCCCAAAGGTTTTATTGGCTAATACCACGTCGCCTTTTTTGAACGTTTTACCGCCATCTACACTGTGTCGCCACGAAATCATATGGCTCTTGTCTTTCGCTCGGCTCGCCAGCAGGGTGCTTGTTTTTAACGGATAGTGGACAACGTGGTCGCCATTCGAAATAGGCAGTTGACCGGTTTTACTGACTAGCCATTGCTCGCCATCCCAGCGGTAATAGTGCGCCTTTTTAGGGCCGCCTTGATGGCGATTCTTGTGATGGCCACGGGCAAAGCGAATGTGCGGGTAGCCATTTTCATCGAGGTGAACGGTACTAATACCGGTCCAATCATCGGTGTGATCGGTTTTCAGCACTAAGGTTTTTTCATTGGCGATATCGCGAGTGACAGGGGTTGCAATGGGTTCACCTTGAACATTGCTCCATTGGCCAGTGTTGGTATCCATTTGCATGTAATAGCCATTAGTCCGCTCGCCTAAGTGTTTGCCGTTGGGGTGGTTGTTACCGCAGCGATGATAGATGTAACCCAAGGCAATGGTGTCGTTCGCTTCCTCCGAAAAGTAACCGTACCAAGAATCGACGCCTAAACCATCGTCGCGCTTTTGGTGTTTCATCACCGAAACCCGCTCACCAAAGGTGCGGCCGTGATCAGTCGATTTTTGGTAAACCCAGTGGCTCTGGTGGGCGCCATGGCGGTAAAACAAATAGAGATCACCATTACTAGTTTTCACCCATTGGTTATAAGTACCAAACGGTGAAACATTATTAAGCTCCTGCCATTCGGTAATGTCATAAGGGCGTTTGGAGACAATATGTTTTAACTTGCCATAGTTGTAGTTGCCGAGGTCATTGTCGCCCATCTCAGGGGTGCCACCATGACCACCAAAAGCGATGTGAATGTAGCCTAAATCGTCAATGATCAAGGCGGGCTTGCCGTGATTATCAATTTTACGCGTGGGATCTTTACCCATGGCACTGGTGCCGGCTTTGATTGGGCCTAACCACTGCTTGGTGTTGTGGTTATATGCCGCGACGTACGCGTCTTCGAGTGGGCCTTGATAGGTGACGTAAGTAATACCGTTGGCGTATTCGCCTGCTGGGTGCTGTAGCGTCGCCACTGGGTTGCTCAAGCCGGTATCAGTAAAATACTCCACCGAGTCAACCATGGCAGTTGTTTGGGGTTGGTCGGTCGGCGTACTGGTGCTTTGGCAAGCGGTTAAAGCTAAGGTGCACCATGCAACTAAGCCGGAGAGTTTAATGAACTGCATTAATTGTCCCTCGATCGAAAAACGGTTCTACAAAAATGTATGGTTCTTGCTAAGACAAGTTGCCTAGCTGAGATATTGATACCCCCCAATTTTGAGTTTTTTTATTAAGTTGAACCTATCGCAGTATTTTTCGGCTAATGGCGGCCTTTGGCGCTGGGTTGAGGCGAATCTCTGCCAATAATTTTGCGCGGCAGGCCAGTGTTCTTGTCTAATTCAACCACGCTGTTGCTGGGCAATTGCAATTTCACTCGCCGTGGTAATTTTGTCGAGGACGGCGACAAGCCGAAGTAATTTAATCCTTGGCTAGCGTTTTCTCGGTGCAAGCCGACGGTAAATTCAGGTACAGCAAAATCATAAAACGCCACTTCATCAATCGCGCCATAGAACGCGTGTGTGTCCATCAGTGATGGCGTTGCGCTATTGCCAATGGTCGTGGTGCCGGCGCCGCCGCTGATGACTTTGGAGCCTGCGGGGTATTGCAACGATGCCCGCGGCACGCCATTGATGTAGATGACTTTGAGCCCTGTTTTTACATCATAAGTGGCAGCGATATGATGAAAATTGCCGTCAGTTATATCGGCCATTGTCGGCCGGCCATTTTGACCGTCCAAAGGCATGATTAATTCCTGATAGCCTTGTTCCAACATGAATAAACCGAAAACCAAACTCACGTTGGCGTTGTCGCCTGTCCGAAAACCGAGCAGTACCCGCGCATCACGATCAGCATATTCATTACGAAATATATCGTTCTGCGCGCCTAGTTTGGCGAAATGATCGGGCCGAACTAACGCTTCAACGGTAAGGCCATCGGTGACCGCAAAAGAGCCGGTGCCTGCGACGGTGCCGCCGCCACTGCCGAATTCAATTACCGCGTGGTTATTAGGGCTAAAAAAGGCCGCCTGACCGACAGCACCTTTCACTGTTGTTGATGATGAAGGGATGCCGTAAGCGCTGCCGACAGCGTCAATAATGCGATCGCTTTGGCCCTCAAAGGTCCAAAAATGGGTCGGCTTCCAACGGGCTGGATTCAATAAGGTTTTGTCGCCCGTGGTAAGAAGCGGAGTGGATGCCGTCAAATCTAAGGCGATATCACCGCCATTTGGCTGGATAAGATAGTTTGGTCGATGCAAAAGGGTGCTGGGGAGCGTCGATGATTCCACCATGAAATGACCATGCTTGGCACGTATCTCTCTGTTATTGAAGATCTTGATCAGTGTGTTCGGGCCAAGGTGCAGAGTGTCGCCGTCAAACAGTTTGAGCGTTGCGCCTTGCTCGGTCTGATAAAAACCGGCGATTAAATAATTATCATCAATGTCGCCCTGAGCACCAACGATAGCTAATTTGCCTTGCACAATTTCAGCAACGGCAGCAGAAGACGCGCTGCGACCAACCAGCAACCAAATCAACGCCATAACGACCAGTACCAATACGGCCAAAGCGCCGAATAGTTTGTAGTTAGGGTGTTTGTCGCTGCGGTCTTGGGGGAGGCTTTGATCATATTGGGCCAGCAGCTTTTCAGCTCTGGGGCGAACGATAAACTCTTCTGCTTGGGTGATACGCCGATAGACAAACTCCATACATCGGTCGGCGGACGACTTTAGCTCGACATGGGTTCTGATGTAATCGTAATAAAACTCTTGCGCCGCAAAATCACCTTGCAACAAGTTGTTGAGTTGACTCAGTTGCTCTTGGCTGACGCAATCGTCGCACACGTCATCGGCAATTTGGGCAATTTCTGCAAACTGCTCACTGCGACTCATGGCGGTCACCTTTGGTTTTTAAATCAACACAGTCGATTAGTTTTCGGCGCAGTTTATGTACCGCCTTTCTAACGGCATAAAACGAGCGGCCAGTAATTTCTGCGACTTCTTTAGCGGTTTTGTTTTCTACATAAAAACGTTGATAGATGTTGTTTAGCGGCGAAGACAGCGTTGCCCGGCAATTGTCCAAGTGATGCCACTTTTGCTCCTGCTGGATAGCGTTGCTTTCGATCACCGCGAGATTGTCACTGAGTTCCTTTAACAAGTCTTCATTGAGGCCCAACTGATATTTTTTGTGCTTGGTGCGAAAGGTCAGCACCCGGTTGAATGCGATGGTATTGGCCCACTTGGAAAAATTAGTGCCGAGTTCAAACTTGTCGAATTGGTGCCACAGAGTCAGGCTGGTTTCTTGAAAAATGTCGTCCGCTGCTGCTGAGTTGGATACGAAGGCAAAAATATAGGCATACAGTCTATTTTTGTCGGCTTCAAATAACTGCTCAAACAGGCGCAATTTATCATCAGCGACTGCCGGAGTTGCTTTGGCTTGCGGCAATTGATTGTAGGAAACTGTTTGGGACTGCACGCTTCGACCTTGATAAAACCCATAGATGACCAATCACATGAGACGATATCCTCAACACCAGTCAATGCGTTGTGATGCTCGCGATTGCTGGTGTCAGGCGGACAGGTATTTAAATTGGTATCTAAACTGTTAATAGAATTTACTATAAATGAAAGTTTATGTGACTTTCTATGGTCAGGTTCAAGCATTTTGAATCACATCAAATCAAGTTGAGTGTTCAGGTTGGTTTCAATAGTGCCGCTAGCTCTTTTGCCTGACGCTTGCTTGGCTGTAGCAGTAGCGATTGCATTTTGGCTTGCAGGGCTTCACCAAGCCGGTGAGATGCTAAAGCCAGATCAGCCTTGGCATTGGCGATGCGCGCTTGGGCGCGTCGCTTGGCGCGCTTGTCACTGTCATCGAGGTTGGCTTGATGGCGTTGATAGATGATCTCCAATGCTTGGATTCTTGCACCTAATTTGCTGCTCTCTGAGCCGGCCCTCATTAGGTAAGTCATATCGCAACTGGCGCAGAAGCTCACCCCACCAATTGTTGCTAGCTTGAGCCACAAATCCCAATCTTCTGCCGATGGCAAGGACACATCAAAACCGCCGACCTGCCAGATCGCCTCAGTCGATACCATCACGGTTGAGGTGCCAATACAGTTGCAGGCAAATAGAAATGACAGCGGCTTATCCAAGGAGCGGAATTCGCCGTTGGCGCTTTGCAACTCAGTCAGTTGCCAGTAATCAAAGCAGCTGCCTAAGTCTTGCCCTTGCTCGTTGACATGGCGGTAGTCAGTAAAACTCAGCAGTTGCTCGGGGTGTTGTTGGTGATGGCGCAACTGGCGGCTTAGTTTGTCATAGGCCCAAACATCATCGGCATCTAACATTGCCAACCACTTACCATTGGCAACTTGAATGGCGGCATTGCGCGCTGCGGCGGGGTGATGGACACAAACCGGTAGTAATCGAATTCTCGGATCTTGCTTAGCTTGAGCTTCAATCCATTGGCGGCTGCCATCACTTGAGTCGTCGTCAGCAATAATCAGCTCCCAGGCCGTCATGTTTTGTGCTTGGACACTGGCAACGGCAGCTTTTAGATAAGTCAGGCAGTTGTGATTGGGCATGATCACGCTGACAAGTGGTTGGTTGTTGTTCATAAGCACCTCGGCACTGTAATTGCTTTGTTGTGGGTATCAACCCGGTAATGAGCGTTCATTTGCATGATGCAATCATTACCAATGAGGAGTGCAGAAGCTGTGCCAAATAGCATCAATGAACAACACCAAGCGCAACTTGCCAATCAACTCGTCACTAGCCGTAGTGCTCGGTTTTCGGTTGGTCTATGGGCGCTGATGGTGCTAATTGCTGTTGCATGGTATGCATTGCCAACGCCTTTATTGGCAGTGGCGCTGGCGCTATTACCGGTTGCTATTTGGCTGATGCTGAATTGGCCATTTGGTATGGTGCTCGGTTTTGTCTTGCTGTCATTCTTTCGCTTACATGAATTGTATCCGCCCTTGATGGCGTTGCGTCTGCCGCAGCTATTTGCCTTGGCGGCATTGGTATCGATGGCTTGGCAGTTGTTGGTGATTCGCAAAATGCAAATCTACTGGAATCGCGACTTTAACTGGTTGATGGGCTTCTTTGTGTTGTGCGCCATTGGCGTATTGCTTGCCAGTAACCGTTCGGTTGCCATGGCTTATTTCAATGGCGTGTTTAGCAAGATAGCGCTGATGACCATCATCATTGCTTGGTTGCTGCGAGCGCCGAGCGATTTTAAGCAGGCCGCTATGGCTTTTATTATTGCTGGCAGCCTGGTTGCTATGGTGGCGCTGAGTAATGCCGCTGCCGGTATCGAAGTGGTTGAGGGCAATCGCGTCACCATCGGCCGCTCGTTTGGTTCGACATTGGGCGATCCGAATGATTTGGCTTTGGTACTGTTGTTTCCGCTGGGCTTTACCCTGGGTTGGTTGCTCCATGCTCAAGGTTGGTCTCGGTTGGTGGCGCTGGTTGCCTTGGTATTGCTGGTTATGGCGATATTGGCGACCCAAAGCCGCGGTGGCTTATTGGGCGTGATGACAGTCGTTGGTGTGTTTGCTTGGCGCCGGGTCAAGAACAAAACCTTGCTGCTGCTTGTTGCTGGCGTCGCGCTGATGGTGTTGTTTGCCTTGGCAGGAATTGATCAGCGCTCATCTGGCGGGGCAGCGGAGCAGGGCATTGATGAGTCGGCAATGGGCCGGATCTACGCTTGGCAAGCAGCTTTTTCGATGGCCTTGCATTCGCCGGTAAGCGGCGTTGGGCTCGATAATTTTTATGCCAATTACTACTTTTATTCAAGCCATTGGGATGGCAAAAACCATGCGGTTCACAGTACTTGGTTTGGCATTCTGGCTGAAACCGGCTTTGTTGGCTTGGCATTGTTCATCGCGGTGTTGTGGCGCATGGTGACTCGCATTATCAGCGTCGCGAATATCAGAGCGCAACATCCGGCAACGCTGATGGTGGCAGAGTCAGTGTTAGCCGGTTTGCTAGGTACTGTGGTCTCCGGCACCTTTCTCACTCAGGGCTTCACCTGGCCGTTTTACATTTTCTTCGCCCTGATCCTCGCGCTACGCCAATCCATCAATCAGCAAAATAGTGATTTTGCAAAATGAAAATTGCGCGATTGGTTTACACCTTAATGATCGTTGGATTGATTCATAACTAACTAATAATTATTAACTAATTACTTCTGGCTTAGTGCTTGCTGTGGGTTGCTAAGGAATAACTCACATGTACATAGGGGAGCCAGTCGATGACAGTACCGGCATTACACAAAGAGCAGGCCAAGCAGGGAAAGCAGATTAACTCGCCTGCGGTCTCCATCATCGTACCGATTTACAATGCGGAGCAGTGGTTAAGCGAATGTCTCGATTCGTTGCTCAATCAAACCTTAGACTCGCTCGAAATTGTATTGGTACTCGATGCACCAACCGATAACAGTCTGACCATATGTCAAAACTACATCGCTGAAAATCCAGGTCTGTTTACCCTGGTCAGTTTGGCAACCAATCAGGGCGTGTCGGTTGCTCGTAATCGTGGGCTCGATGCGGCATCTGGCCAGTACATCGGCTTTGTCGATGCCGATGACTGGGCACACCCGCAGATGTTTGCCAGTTTGCTCGCTACCCTTTCCGAGCAAACAGCCGAGCAAAAGGCCGTTTGGGCCCGCTGTGATATGTGCTCATTTGATGATGACCGCAGCGATTCGAAATTGATGGATCTAAAAGCGCAGTTTGCCGATACCTTTTTGACTAACAAACTGTTTGCTGCAGATGTCATTAAGCAACATGGTCTGCGGTTTTATCCTGATGTGATATTCGAAGATGAAGCCTTCATCTATCTAATGCGAATGCTCGAAGGACCGGCTGCGCGCTGTGACGGCCAATACTATTGGTATCGGTTGAACCCCAATGGCCAGTGTCGTGATGAATCGAAGCACCGCTTTAACTTAATGGATAAGCAGGCAATGCTCAGTCGCTTGTTGGCTGAAGTAGATTCGCGCCAATTGCTATCGGCGCATCGAGATTTGCTGCTGGAGTGTTTAACTAATCATGCCTTGAGTGCTTTGTACTACCCCATTGGCCATGCCGACCGGGTAGCATTCTTTCGCTTTATTCAGTTTTTGATTAAGCGCTACCAATTACTGCCTGCCAACCGGCTCCAGCAACATCATCAACACAACTATGTCATCAGTCGCTTTTTTCGTTTTATACGCCAGCCACTTTGTTTGGCGCCGCTCGCATGGTGGTGTCAGTTGCGGCTGCGACTCAATCAACTGGCCAATCAATCCTGAGGTGGGTGATGAATACAACAACTAATCGAGTACTCAACCGCGCCAGCAACCAACCGCTGATCAGCGTCATTGTGCCGGTGTACAACACTGTTCAATACCTTGGTCAGTGCCTGGACAGTATTCTCGAACAAACGCTAACGGATATTGAGATTATCGCCGTTAACGACGCCAGCCCTGATCAATCGTCTGTGCTGTTAAAGCGTTATCAGCAACAGTATGGCAACCGAATTAAGGTAGTGACTCATGCGGCCAATCGGGGGTTGGCAGCAGCGAGAAACACAGGCTTAGACCATGCCCAAGGGCAGTTCATTGGCTTTGTCGATAGTGATGATTTTATTGTTGCTGATATGTATGAGCAGTTGCTCAGCGCAAGCCTTCAACAAGGTGCAGAGCTGGCTGTTGGCGGTATGACACTGCAATCAACTGAGCACAGCCAAGTACTGGCCTTTAAAAGTAAAGTTGAGAACACCTCGGCGTGCAATAAGCTGTTTGATCGGCAATTGATCGAACGCGCACAATTACGATTTGCCCACGGTCAGTTGTTCGAAGATGAAGTATTTGTTCTGCAGGCTTTTATGAACGCCAAGCGGATTGCTTCTGTCGATCATGCTGGCTACATCTATCGTGCCAATGAGCAAGGTATTTGCCGCCGCAAGGGCCAGGATCAACATCGTTTGCACGCCCGCATGGCCACCATCACCGATTTACTGGCAACCACCAAACCGCAATCCCTTGCTGCCGAGCATCAACAAATGCTGCTGTTGGCGCTATGCCGCCATGCCATGCTGCAACTGCAAAGTAGTGTCGATTGGTACGACTTACGAAACTACTGGTTGTTTAGCCGCCATTTGATTGAGCGCTACCAACTGAATTGCCAATTTGACGCGATGGCAGATGACTATTTTGTCCGCCACTTTAAATCCGGTAGTGAGCAGCTCGGACGCTTATGGCTGTGGTTCCATAGTCAACAGCTACGCCGCTGGTTGCAAGCAGCAGAATAAATGGCGGGCGGACGATGAAACACTCGGTATTCTGGCAGCTTGCTTTGTATGGTGGTTTAACACTGTTGCAAAAGGGCATGGGTTTTATTCTGCTGCCCATTACGACCCGCTATTTATCGCTCGCAGAGTACGGCACATTAGAACTGATGGTGTTGACGCTCACCTTAGCGTCGCTATTTGAGATCAGTAGTGGCGCCTTGCCAAAAATGGCCGCCGAGCAGAAATCCAATGGTCATAAGTTACTGTCATCAGCGGTCAAGCTCAGTGCCAGCTATGGCCTATTGGTGGCTGCTGTTTGTTGGTTGCTAGTAATGAGCAATCCATTTGACCTTTACCGGCTGATCAGTTGGCAGCAAGCCGCTTTATTGGCTTTGTGTGTGTGGTTGATGATGGTGCTCTATCCGCTGCAAGTTTGGCTACGAATCAAAAACAAGCCAGAGCATTATTGCCTGCTTGTTGGCAGCCAAACACTGGTGCAAGCCAGCGTCACGCTCTATGGCTTGTCAGCCGGATGGGGGATCAATGCGATTCTGATTGCTGGTGTCGTCGCTAATTTGGCCGCGGCGTGTTTGGCGTTGGCACTGCTTCATCGCGAGTGGCGAGTCGCAGTTGATAGCAAGTTAGTGAAAGACATCGTCAGTTACCAATCGCGCTTAATTGGCGCATCGCTGGCATTATTTGTGCTGTATGGCCTCGATCGCATGATGATCAGTCATTGGCTTGGGCCGCAAGTGTTGGCGCAGTACGGAATTATGCTGAAGCTAACTGAAGTCATCGCGGTATGTTTTGCCGTGTTTGAAATGTGGTGGGGGCCAAAGCGTTTTCAACTTGCTGGCACCGCGGCCGGACGCGACTCGCTAGTGGCAGTGCATCAACTGGTGCTGGTATTGCTAATGGCCGGTTTGTTGTTGGTCAGTGCCATTGCTGCGCCGGTGATGCAGTGGTTATTGCCACCGGACTACCTCGGCGGGATAACTTGGTTACCGGCAATGTTGGTCGTGCTGGGCAGCCGTTTAAGTACCTCGATTTTAGATTTTGGTTGTTATACCCAAGCCAAGCCGGTTTGGTTAACCCGTATTAATGGCGGCTACGCCATCATCGCCATACCCGCTTTGGCATGGGCCATTCCGCAGTGGGGCGTGCCAGGATTGTTGGTGGTTAGCGCAATTTTGTATGGCTCTCGGCTCGTCGTTTTTAGCTACTTGAGCCAACGTCTATTGCCGTTGGATTACCAGTTCAACCGATTAATTGCGCTGGCAGTCACCAGTGCCGCGATTCTCTTATTGCAGCCGCTCATTTCCCCTTGGCTCACCGGGTTACTCGTCACCACTTGGTTGCTAACAGCTCTCGCGGTGTTGCTGCGCCACCGTGTAACCTTGTCATTCGATACCCTGACCAACCTTCGCTAACGTCTAGCGAGCCTCTCACCATTTTTCTGCTATCCCAATCACTGTTTTTGCATATTGCAAAACAGCGATTGGTGATTGCCTGAGTTGCGCCGAAAATCAATGTAACTAACTGAAAAATAGCTAATAAAAATTTTGGCAAGGTTTCTGCTGTAGCAATACATACGAACGCGGTTGTCGTGTGAATTGAGGAAAACAGCATGATCCTATGGTTAGAAAAAACACGTTGCTGGTTAAAGCATTCTGATTCTTCATCCGTGCAATCACTGGTCGCTGCGCTAAAAAGCCTGCGGTTGATCAGCTTGCCTCGGTGCGACTGGTTGTTTGGTAGTTGCTATGCCGTGCGCAATTTGTGTTTGGCGAGCGTAGGAACACTTGCTCGGGTGTTGTGGGCTACGCCGCTATTTCGCTCTCAGGTGATTGGCAGTTGCAATCGGCTATACCTCTACTGCGGCATTCCATTTGTCGCTGGTAAGCTGCAAATTCATGTCGGTGATGATTGCCGAATCTCCGGTCAAACCACCTTCTCTGGGCGTGCTGACCCATCCATTGAACCAATTCTCTATGTTGGCAACAACGTTGATATTGGCTGGCAAACCACCGTTGCTGTCGGGCGTCGAGTGGTATTGCAAGACAATGTTCGCATTGCCGGCCAGTGCTTTCTTGCTGGTTACCCAGGACATCCACTCGATGCCAAACAACGAGCCGCGGGGTTGCCATGTGAGCAATCGCAGGTGGGCGACATCGTGTTGCAACGCGATGTTTGGTTGGCAACCGGCGTCAAGGTCATGGCTGGTGTCACCATAGGGGCGGGAACAGTAGTGGCAGCGGGCAGTGTTGTTTGTAGTGACTTGCCTGCTGGTGTTCTGGCCGCTGGCGTGCCAGCTCAAGTGATCCGTCAGTTAGCGGAGGCAACGTCATGAAAAACTGCAAACAATCAAGCCCTCGCGCCTTACTCGTCTTTGGCGAAGATTGGGGCCGTCACCCAAGTAGCACTCAGCACATCGTTCGCTCGTTGGCTGCTGAGCGTCGAGTGATCTGGGTAAACTCCATTGGTTTACGTCGGCCAAAGTTTAGTTGGCGCGATTTGCTAAGAGTCACCGATAAGCTTAAACAATGGTGGCGGGGCGGCAGTGAAAGCAGTCAGTCAACAGCAATTGCAACGCCAAAACAGCTAACCGTTATCGCGCCTTTGGTGTTTCCCGCTGCGCGCTCCAGCTTAATTAGAAAGCTCAATGTTTGGTTGGTTAATCGCCAAATCAATAAGGTTCGCCAACGTTATGACATCGGTTCATTGGATTTGTGGATCTCGCTGCCAACCGCAGTGGACTGGCTCGGACACCACAATGAAAGCCACAGCTTGTATTACTGTGGTGACGATTTTGCCGCGTTGGCTGGTGTTGATCATCACCACGTTAGCGACTGTGAAGCGAAGTTAGTCCAGCGGGTCGATAGCGTTTGCGCTGCCAGTAAAACCATACAGGCCAAATTGCAACGCTTGGTCGGCGCTCGTAAGCGTGTTGAGTTACTGCCTCACGGTGTCGATATTCGTTTGTTTTCGGCCCCGACTGAACGGCCAACAGCGCTCTCAACGAATAAGCCGGTGGCTGGTTTTTACGGCAGCATTGCCAGTTGGCTAGATATTGATTTGCTGGCTAATTTAGCGCAAGCCATGCCGCACTGGCATTTTGTCTTAATTGGCGCCATCGAAACCGATGTCTCAGCGCTAATAGCCATCGACAACATTGAGCTGATTGGCGCGGTGCCACATCAGCAACTGCCAGCCTACGTTCAGCACTGGCAAGCGGCGATTCTGCCATTTCGCGATTGCGCTCAGATCAAAGCATGTAATCCGCTCAAGCTGCGCGAATATTTGGCCTCTGGCACGCCTGTTATTAGTGCGCCATTTCCGGCGTTGCAGCCCTACCGAGACTATGTCCAACAGGTGACTTCATTGGTGCAGTGGCAAGCTGCCTTGAGCAGTTGCCAGCGCCCAGTGACCGCCAGCTGGCGTCGTCATCAGCAATTGGCTGTCGCCGCTGAAAGTTGGGATATCCGAGCCCGTCAGGTCAATCGCCTGCTGCAGGCGTGGTGAGTCGGAGTAACTAGTCATGAACGAATTACTACCTCGTTTTCACCTTTGGCTTCATGCCATCTGGCGACGCCGCTATTTGCTGGTGATGCCGGTGTTGGTACTCCCCGTGGTTGGTTTAGTCATCGGCTTAACTGCAGCCAAAAAATACAGTGCTCACACCACTTTGCTGATTCAAGAAACTGCCAAGCTGAACCCATTCTTGGAGGACTTAGCTGTGTCGGCCAATCTCGATATGCGGATGAATGCGCTGACGACCTTATTGCACAGTCGTCACATGTTGACGCAAGTGGCAGAGCAGCTTGATTTAATTACAGCAGAGAGCGAGCCATACCGCCGAGAGCAGGTCATTCAGCAACTGTCTGCAGCGTTATCGGTTAGTCAGATTGGCCCCGATGTGATCCGCATTGATTATCAGTCCGCCAATCCTGCCGATATAGAGCAGGTGTTGCAGCTGGTTACCAACCGCTTTGTTGATAATTTGCTGGCACCAGAGCGTTCTTCTATTCGTGAATCAGAGCGTTTTTTAGCGACCCATTTGCAATCAAGCAGAGAGCAATTGGAGTTTGCAGAAATGGCGTTGGCCGATTTTCGTTCCGATAACGCCGATGGGTTACCGGAGTTGCATTCTGCAAACACTGAGCGGCTGGCCCGCATTCGGCAAAAACTGTTAGAACGCAAGGCTGAGTTGTCTGGCGCTGAGCAAAGCTTGGGTAGCCTCGATCAACAGCTATCGCGCACCGACCCTGTATTGGCGCGGTTGGAAGAGCAAATCATTAGTCGCAAGGCAGAATTGGTTTCCCTACGGGCTCGTTACACCGATGGTCATTCGCAAATACAAGCTTTGCAACGGACCATTCGACAGCTCGAATCTGAGCGTGCCAGTGCGCTGGCAAATCCAGTGGCGCAGCACAGCACGGGACACCAACAAACAGGCGGCTTCCAATTAGCGTTGGCGTTAGAAGAAAGCCAAGACGGATTGATGATGGTGCAACTCGAAGCATTGCAAAATGCTCAACAGCGCGTCAACGCTCTGCGCGAAGAAGTGAAGCAATTGCAAAGCCTTGCTGATTCGCTCAACCAACAGGTGAACTCGGTTGGCGATCAAGAACGTCAGTTGTTGGCGTTGCAGCGCGATTTAAGAGTCAAACGCGGCCTCTATGAGGACTTATTACAGCGCTATGAAATGGCCAAGGTGACTGGCGCGCTGGGTAAGTTCGAGCAATCTGAGCGGATCAAAATTATTGACCGCCCCTTTACCCCAACGCAGCCCAGCAACTTACCAGCATTGCTTTTTGTCATTGCTGGGTTGATCGGTGGCCTTGGTGTTGGTGCTGGCCTAGTCGTGCTGAGCGAATTGGCAGACCCCAGTTTGCGCACTATTGCCGATGTTGAAGCGATTACTGGTGTTGCAGTGATCACCCGAATTCCACCTCTGAAGGAGCATTAATATGAGCACCTATATTCAGGTCGTCCAACACTTAAAGCCCGGTGGTATCGAGACCATGGCGCTGGATCTGTGTCGCATGCACAAGCAGGGTGAAACCGGCTATGTGGTGTCGCTGGAAGGGCGTCGAGATGAAGCATTGGCCAATTGGCCCAAGCTCCAGCCTTATGCCGAGCGAATCATCTTCCTTGATAAAAAGCCGGGCTGGCAACCGTCGATCATCAAACGCTTGGTCGACCTAATGAATTTTTTCGCCATTAGTAGCGTCCATACCCACCATATCGGCCCCTTGCTATATGCCGGTATCGCCGCTCGTTTCGCAGGGATCCGCAATGTCATTCATACCGAGCACGATGCTTGGCATTTACAGGATGATAAACGCTGCCGCTTGCAGCGTTGGGTGCTGCGTCTAGTCAAACCGGCTTTGGTTGCCGATGCCAAGCTTGTGGCCCGCGACATGAGCGCACGATTAGGGTTGGCCGATGGCCGCGTCCACGTCATTCAAAATGGCATTAATACTGACCGTTTTCGCCTGGGCTCAAAATCGCAAGCAAGAGCGCAATTGCAGCTACCAGCCAACACCTTATTGGTCGGTTCAGCAGGGCGTTTAGAACTGGAGAAAGGTCACGCCGTGTTGGTTGAGGCGTTAGCGTCAATGAACCCCGCGGTGCATTTAGCAATTGCTGGCGACGGCTCACAAGCAAAAGCGTTAAAGGCGCAGTGCCGAGCGCTCGGCGTTGAAAAACGTGTGCACTTTCTTGGCAGTATCGATCAGATGCCAGCCTTTTATCAGGCTTTAGATGTGTTTTGCTTGCCATCGTTTAATGAGGGTTTGTCATTGGTGCTGCTTGAAGCCCAGGCCTGTGGTGTGCCTGCTGTGGTCACTGACGTTGGCGCGAGCCATGAAGCCCTGTGTCCGGCAACAGGACGTTTGGTCGCTGCCGGTGCGCCCAAGCAATTGGCCGACAGTCTGACAGCCACGTTGGCCAGCACTGAGCAATCGTGTCCGCGCCAGTTTGTTCGAGTTGCCGGAGACGGCAAGGTAATGGCAACGCGCTACGCGACCCTGCGTAATTCTTACGCTGCAGTTGCTTAGAACGCTGGAGTAAGAGGCATCGTCATGATTGAGTGCATCACGTTATTATCATTCGCTTTGGTGGCCTATCACCATGTGTTTTATCCGCTGTTGTTGAAATGGTTGTCGCACTGGCGAGCGCCGAAGAATGGCGAGCACTGGCAACAGCGAATTCCAGCCGAGCCGTCAGAGTGGCCAACCATTGAATTGCTGATCCCAGCCTATAATGAGCAAGACTTTGTCGCAGACAAGTTGAGCATGTTGGCATTTCTTGATTATCCCGCCGAGCGCCTAACGGTGCGTTTATTGTGCGATGGTTGCAGTGACAACACCGCTAATGTGGCTCGGACCCAGCTGGCAGCAATGCCATTTTGCGAATTCAATATCGAGGTCGTTGAATATCAGCAAAATCGGGGCAAGGTCGCGGTGATCAATCAGGCCATTACTGAATCTCAAGCAACCATCGTGGCCTTATCCGATGTGTCGGCGATCATTTCTGTCGATGCCATGAAGCTGGCTGCTCGCTATTTTCAGCTTAACCATGTTGGT
This sequence comes from Neiella litorisoli, assembly GCF_014773395.1. Classification (GTDB taxonomy): domain Bacteria; phylum Pseudomonadota; class Gammaproteobacteria; order Enterobacterales; family Neiellaceae; genus Neiella; species Neiella litorisoli. Next base: position 39,510 of record NZ_JACXAF010000022.1, read on the forward strand.
GTGGTGTGTGGCTGCTACCAAATCCTCAATCCAGGTTCATCAGGCGAAGATAAGTACTGGCAATATCAACGTATGGTGCGTGAGAGTGAAGCTAATTTGGGGGCGCTGCAAGGTGCTCACGGCGCCTTCTATTTGATCCGTCGCGAGGCGTTTCGCAAACTGCACAGTGACACCATTAACGATGACTTCATCTTGCCAATGCAAATATTAGCGCAAGGCTATCGCGGTATTTATGAGCCACGCATTTGTGCTTTGGAATTGGAGCATGCTAGCGATCAATTAGACCGATCTCGTCGTCGCCGTATTGGTGCTGGCAACTTGCAGCAACTCATCCGTTTACGTGAGTTACTGCTGCCAAAATTCAAAGGTGTGGCATTCACTTTCATTAGCGGTAAAGCGCTGCGGGTGCTGTGTCCGTTTTTGATGCTAGTAGGCTTTATTGGCTCGGTGGTACTAGCGAGTGGCTCGGCCGCATTCGCGATGTTGTTGGTGCTGCAACTGCTCGGTGGATTACTAGCTTTATTGCCACGTTTGGCACCACAAATGGACTGGCCGCGCGCACTTAATGCCTTGAACTACTTATTGGAAGGCCATTGGAACTGCCTGCTCGGTTGTTTGAGCTACATCCAACGAGCCTTGCAACGCCACCTTTCCCGCGCATAGCCAAATAGCCCCCAACGATCGATCAAGCGATTCGTTTTGCAATTTGCAAACGGGTCGTTTTTGTTTTCTCTGTGATGCTCGGATTGTATTTTAACCCACTGATTAAAAGCCGTTTTTAATGGTTGGCATGAGCTTCGCTATTGTCATTGTGAAAAGCAATTTAGCAATCGTTAGTGGGAGCAGAGAATCATGCAAACAATCGAACTTCACAATCAAATGAACCATGAAATTCATATCGCATTGGTTTCTTCTAACAATGGAATTGAGGCGCAAGTTGAGCGCTTGTTGACCCAGCTTGATTTGGCCCGAACTGGCAAACAAGTCGTTCTGCATATGGCTGACGTTGATGAGCTGTCAGTGTCTGTACTAGCGAAGATGTTGCAACTTGCCAAGTACTTGACCACAAACGGCGGTCAGTTGTTTGTTGCCGACGTGCAGAGCAAATGCCAGCGAATGATGACATTGCTGCGGATCAATTTGCTGATCCCAGTATTTGCTGACCAGCAACCAACGACAAGCACTCCTCAGCCGTTGCCGGTTGCTGCTTAATCCAAGTTGTTGAGGAGTGGCTGTTATGCGCATCATCTTGGTTCTATTGGCACTGTTAGCGCAAGGGTGTGCTTCTTGGCCCCAACAAGGCACCGGCGGCTTTGCCGAACACAATAGTTTGTTATTGAGCCTGTTGGATTTAGCCAATGAAGAAGCCATGGGCCCAGAGCACGGCCTGCGTTTTGAGCTCATCATCAGTAAACATCAATTGGATCTGTTGATTCTCGAAGGCGCAGAGCTGTGCTTTCCAGCCTCGGTCGCACAAGCCAAAACACGGCAACAGCGGATCATGCGAGAACTCAAAGGTGGTCTGGAGCAAGATGCGGCTAATAGCCTAGAGGTGCAGCAGTACTTTCTTGCCGAACTGGAAAATCGTCTCGATGCGGTCAATGCTGGCGGCCAATGCCAACGAACTATCGCCAATCCACTCAAGCTTACTGATTTACAGCAAAATTTGTTACCGCTGTTGAACCGCAATAATCAATTCGAAACCGATTCGGCGCGGTTAACTCCGGCTTATCAAGACCAATTACAACGGGCCGTACCTATGGTGTCTGCCTTGCCATTGGACTTACTGATCACCGGCCATACCGACGCTGCTGGCGGCGCTGAGCATAATCTCAAACTGTCGATGTTAAGAGCGCAAGCGGTGGCTGATTTCCTGCAACAGCAAGGTGTCGCAGCGCAGCGAATTAGAGTGCAGGGCGCCGCGTCGAGTCGGCCGTATCGGGCAGGTGATTCAATCGAGCATTTTCATTCCAATCGCCGGGTCACCATTGATCTGATCGAACAACACATCAACGGAGCGCCTCATGAACAGCTTCATTAAACAATCAGCCATCACGCTGTTAGCTGTGTTTGCCAATATGACTGCGGTGCTAGCTGACGAACAAGCCAAGGCCAATGTAGAGTCCATTCAAAGCGGTTACCAAATTAAAATCGTGATGCCGGGTGAGGAAAGCTTTGAGCAACCGTTTGAAGTCGACCGTTCTGGGCGCTTGCAATTGCCCGAGGTCGGAGCCGTGCCCGTAGCGGGCATGGCAGAGCCGGAAATGGCGCAAGCGGTGACACAAGCGTTGAGCCTCGCTTACCGAGATTTGTCTGGCTTGAAGGTTTATGTCGCAGACCAGCGTATCCGCATTCAAGTCATGGGCTATGTTGAGAACCCCGGCGAAATCACTATGTCTGCCGATGCTGGGGTACAAATCGCTCTAAAGTTGGCCGGTGGTATGCGCGCAGGAGCCCAGCTCGATCGGATGCAATTACGCCGTCCGGGTGAGCAGTATGTGTTCGATTACAAGCGCTATCTAGATAGTGGCGATTTAACCGCATTGCCTAAGCTGCAGTCGTTAGACACTATTTTCGTCCCAGCATCGAAGAACATTGGCAATATCGCAACGATATTTGATCCGGCAGCGCTTAATGATAAAGGTGATGCAGCAGAGACGCGAACCGCCATTAAAGTGTTTGGCGAGGTGTTTAAACCGGGCAGTTTTTCTTATCGTCCAACCGCCTCATTGGTTGATATGTTGATGCGTGCCGGTGGGGTGACTCGATACGCCAGTGTCGAGCAAATCAGGGTGATTATTTCAGGCCAACCCATGCTGTTTAACCTCACTCAGTATCTCGACAGTGGCGATGTCAATCTAATGCCAACGTTGCAGCCGGGTACCACTATCTTCGTGCCCAAGCAGCAAGAAGAAATCAAAGCAGGAGCTAACACTGTTTATGTCATGGGTGAGGTATTTAAACCTGGCGCCTATGAAGGCAATGCCGATGCTGGATTCTTGGATGTGTTGGCCAATGCTGGTGGCCCAACTCGGTTCGCTGAGACTCGCCAGATCCGGGTGATCCGTCCACATGGCCAAATCGAAGCGTTTGATCTGCTTGCTTACACCGAAGGGATGACATCATCCTTGCCGTCGCTCTCTCCAGGTGACGCTATTTTCGTCCCAGAAAAAACCGATTTGAATGAGAAATCGTGGACTAAAGTGGCGCCGAGTCGTGCCGTGCAGGTGATGGGGGAAGTCAACCGACCAGGGCGATTTGAATGGTCTGATGAAATGTCGCTGATGGATTTATTAGCTCACGCTGGTGGCCCTAAGCGCAATGCCGATACGGCCAAAATCCAAATTGTTGTGCCCCAGGGACAGGGCCGGACTAGAACTGAAGAATTTAACCTCAATGACTTTTTAGCCGGTGATTTAACCAAACAACAATTGCCGCAGATCTCCGCAGGTACTTTGGTGATGGTGCCAGAGTTACCGGATGATCCCAGTGACAACAAATCACAATGGGTCCGCCAAGCCTCAGATGATTCTATTTATGTGTTTGGCCAAGTCGGTGCTCCGGGGCGTTATCGCTTTGATCCGGCGATGCACTTTCTCGATATTCTGGCCGCTGCCGATGGCCCAACGGGCAATGCCGATATTAGCAATGTTCGCATTAGTCACCGCAATGGCAATACCGCCAAAATCAGCAAACTGGACTTATCACTGTACTTTGAAACCGGCGATGAACACTTGTTGCCTAAGGTGGTGCCAGGCGATTCGATTTACATTCCTGAGAAAGATCGTTTGTGGCTTGCTGAGTCAAAAGAATCGACCGTTCGGGAGCTAGGCGCAGTGGGTAAACCGGGACGCTATCGCTTCAACGATGACATGACGTTACTTGATTTGTTAGCCGAGGCCGGTGGCGTCAATGACAACAGCTATCCAGAAAAAATTACCGTGGTTAACCTGTCTTGCTGTCGAGACCAAGCTCGGTCTTTTGATCTGCTGGCCTTCAGCCAGAGTGGTGACTTCTCCATGCTGCCGGTGCTGCGTGCAGGTGACACCGTTTATGTACCGTCGGAGAAGGACAGCGATTGGTTTAAAGCCAGACAAGGTCTCGAAGACATCTTCCGAGTGGTGAGTATCAGCGCTTTGTTGGGGTTCATCTAATGACATTACCAGTAAGCTACCAAGAATTAGAGTGTGTTTATCAGCGGCTATTGATCAGCAGTGTTCGATGCTTAGCAGTGTCGGCAGCGAAATCTGGCGAAGGGGTCAGCTTAATGGTCGATGCGCTGGCCAAGCGCTCCGCTAGTGTTGGCAAAAAAGTGTTGGTAGTGGACTTCAACTTGTTTCACCCACGCATAGGGGCTGATGACTGGCATTGGTCTAATGGCCAAGCGCCGCAACCACGAACCATGGACGATGATTCAATCTGGTACTTGCCAGCACCGTTGGATGCGGCCAGTCGGCTGCGGTTAAAAGAGCCCGGTCAGCTCGAAGCGCTGGTTGCGCAATGGACTGCCGAATTCGACTTGGTGCTGTTTGATTGTGCCGCGCAACAATTGAACAACCAGTCAAACCTGCCACCGTCGCGAGTAATGGCGGCTGCTGATGGTGTGGTGATTTGCTATTTGGCGGGGGTGACGGCGAGTTGCCAACTACAAAGTTGCTGTCAGCAACTCACTCAGGATGGCGTCAACATCGTTGGCGTGGTGATGAACGATCGCTTTAATCCGTCGCTAAAGCTTGAATTAATTCGCAATTTGCAAAAGTTTTCTCATCGCTGGCCTAAACTAACCACATGGTTCACTAAAAAAGTTTACGATTCTCAACTACTTTCATTGCGTTACTAACGCTAAAGCGGCTGGAACCTTAAGATGAAGTTAGGTATACGTTGGAAGATTATTGGCGCTATTGCGGCTGTTGAAGTCTTGTTATTTGCAGCCATTGCAGGCTTCACATTTCACTGGTTTACCGCCAGTACCCAGCAAACCATCAGTGCAGAGCAAAGCTGGCAACTGATTGGCGCTCTGGCCTTGTTGGTGCTGCTAGCGATTGGCTCGACTGCATTTGTGGTTCACACCTTAAGTACCCGTTTTGCCAGACAGTTGATTCGGCTGACCGAAACGGCGCGAGAAATTCGTCACAAAGGGCCTGGCGCTCAAGTCGAAATTGCCGAGGACGATGAGTTAGGCCGACTGGCCAGCGCGTTCAATAAAATGTCGTTGTCGTTGCAAGCAACGCAGCAAGAATTACAGGCCTCGATTGAAGAGCAGCAGAAACTATCAGAGCTTCTTGATACCCACCGTAGCATTCTCACTGCCACTATTTCTTCTGCTAATGACGCGGTGATCGTGATTGATCACAACGGCGACGTGGTCGAATACAACAAGTCTGCCGAGCGAATTTTTGGCTTCAGCCGCTATGAGGTGTTGGGCAACGAACTGGCCGAACTCATTATTCCTGAGAAGTTTCGTAACGCCCACCGCGCTGGTATGAGGCGCTTTCGCGAGTCTGGCGAGGCAAAAGTTCTCGGCCAGCGGCTGGAGCTGGTGGCGCTCCACAAAGACGGTCACGAATTTCCTTGTGAACTGGCGATCCATGGCGTCAAAGTCGGCAAAGAAACTCACTTTACCGCCTTCATGCGCGACATTAGTGACCGGATTAACTTAGAACAAGAGCTGCGCCTAGCCGGTTATGCATTCGATGCCAATGAAGCCATTTTTATCACCGATGCTGACGCAAACATCGTTCGGGTTAACCAGGCCTTTACTCGTATTACTGGCTATCAAGAAGATGAGGTTATTGGCCAAAATCCAAGGATCTTATCCTCCCACCAGCACACCGACGAGTTTTATCAGGACATGTGGCATACCCTGACCACGACAGGCAAATGGTCCGGAGAAATCATGAATCGCCACAAAAATGGTGATTTGTTGCCCGAATTACTGAGCATTTCCTCGGTCACTCAGGAAGATGGCAGTATTAGCAACTTTGTTGCTCACTTTGCCGATTTGCGGGAACAAAAAGCCGTTGAGCAGTCGCTCCGCCAAGCGCGCACCGAAGCCGAGTTGGCAAGCCAAGCAAAGAGCCGGTTCTTGGCCACCATGAGCCATGAAATTCGCACGCCGTTAAATGCCATTATCAACATGAATCGTTTGTTGCTTGAAACAGCGTTAACCGAGCAACAGCGGCACTTGGTCACTTCTGCCGACGATGCTGGCAATGTGTTGCTAGCAATCGTTAATAACGTGCTGGATTTTTCTCGAATCGAAGCCGGCCAGTTCGCCCTTAACCCCGATTGGTTTAACCCTTTGCACGTTACCCAATCGCTAGTCGAATTGTTTCAAGCCAGCGCAGCCCAAAAGTGTATTGGCCTGAGTATGGGACATCAGCTCGACAATCCAGTTGAAGTTTATGGTGATGCACTGCGATACCGTCAGGTTTTGCTTAACTTGATTGGCAATGCGGTTAAATTTACTCAAAAAGGCGATGTGAGAATCGAACTGTTGATCGATGCGTCAGGATTGAAAGTCAGCGTCTCAGATACTGGCCCTGGCATCGAATCAGCCAAGCAACCTTATTTGTTCGATGAGTTTTATCAGCTCAAAGATATCAACAGCATGGAGCGCTCCGGCACTGGCCTTGGTTTAGCGATTACCAAGCAGCTCATTGACATGATGCAAGGAAAAATCGAGCTAACCAGCACGTTGGGTGAAGGCAGCACCTTTACCATTTGGCTGCCATTGGAAAGCCGCGCTGCCGAATCTGAGCCCAGTGACAATCGCCTACCAACTGGCAATAAAACCTCTTCTCGCAACATCCGTATCTTGTTAGTCGAGGATAGTGCTTCAAATCGGGCGGTTGCTCATCAAGTGCTCGCCAATTTAGCCAGCGAAGTGGTTGAAGCGGAGAATGGCAAAATTGCGGTTGAATTAGCCGCCAAGCAACGCTTTGATTTGATCTTGATGGATGTGGCGATGCCGGTGTTGAATGGTTTGCGCGCTACGGAAATGCTGCGCGAAGGTGAGGGGCCAAACCGCGACACGCCCATTGTCGCAATGACTGCCAATGCCTTTAAAGAAGACAAACAAGCTTGCTTGGATGCCGGAATGGATGACTTCCTCAGCAAACCAGTCGACATCAGTGCGATGCGGGCCAAGGTGGCGCTGTGGTCGGCTCAACGCTCTGAACGCTGGCTTGAAGAACAGGTTGCTGCTGACCGTAAGGGCGAGGATGCTCATCCAGCTGTGGAGGCCGAGCCAGCCTCAGAGCAGGAACAAGCCAAATACGAAGCCATCGAGCTCCTCAATGAGGACGTGCTTCATACTCTGATCCGAGAAACCAGTCGCGCCACGGTGAAAAGCATTCTCGATACCCTCAAAGAAGAAGCGCAGGCACGCGTATTTGCGGTGAAAGTGCTGGCAGGAAACGCCAATTGGCAACAGGTTGAGATAGAAGCGCACACCCTCCAAAGCAGTATGGGTACGTTTGGCGCCAGCCGATTTCAACAGCTGGCTAAGGACATTGAGCACGCCGCTAAAGCGCAAGATCAGCAAGCAGTAAACAATCTGGAACATCGCCTACAGTTGATGTTGGACGTTACCATGGCGGCACTGGATAGCTTTTTGGCCGAAGATGTTGTGGACCAACAGGAGCCGTAGATATGGGTAGGAATGATTCGATCTTGCTGGTTGAAGACAGCGATTCACTGGCCGCCGTTTATCAAGCCTATTTGGCGGATGAACCCGCGCAACTGACTCGCGTTGCCAGTGGCGAAGCCGCGATTCGAGCAATGACAGACAACCCGCCGAGTGTGCTATTACTCGATTTCAAATTACCCGATATGAATGGCTTGGACGTCTTGCAGTGGCTCAGTGGCCAGCGTTTTGAGCCTGTGGTGATCATGATCACCGCCCACGGCTCTATTGATGTTGCGGTCGATGCCATGCGCTTAGGTGCCATCGATTTTCTTGAAAAGCCCTTTGATGGCGCGCGTTTACAGGTCACTGTCCGCAACGCCATGAAACTCAGCCGCTTGCAAAATTTGGTTGAGGGTTATGAGGCTGATAGCGCGCGATCGAGCTTTCAGGGCTTTATCGGCGGCAGTTTAGTCATGCAGCAGGTCTACAAAATGATTGAAGCGGTGGCACCAAGCAAAGCCACTGTGTTTATCACCGGCGAGAGTGGCACCGGCAAGGAAGTGTGCGCCGAAGCAATTCATAAGCAAGGACCAAGGGCCAACAAGCCTTTTATTGCATTGAACTGTGGCGCAATTCCCAAAGAGCTGATGGAAAGTGAAATATTCGGCCATGTCAAAGGTGCATTTACCGGCGCTCAGCGTGAGCGAAAAGGGGCTGCTTCGCTGGCTGACGGCGGCACCTTGTTCTTAGATGAAATTGGCGAAATGGATATGGATTTGCAGACCAAGTTACTGCGATTTGTCCAAACTGGCCGCTTTCAACGGGTCGGCGGAAGTGCTGAAGAAACCGTCGATGTCCGCTTTCTCTGCGCTACCAACCGCGACCCGTGGCAAGAAGTGCAAGCAGGGCGGTTTCGTGAAGATCTTTACTATCGCTTGTATGTGGTGCCAATTCACTTGCCGCCCTTGCGCGACAGAGGGCAGGACGTTTTGGCCGTTGGCCAGATGCTACTCAACCAATATGCCAAAGACGAAGGGAAGAAATTCCGCCGCTTTTGCCACGATGTGAAATTGGTCCTCAGTCGGTACCAATGGCCCGGTAACGTCAGAGAGCTGCAAAATGTGGTGCGCAATATTTGCGTGCTCAATGACGGCGAGCAAGTGCTCGTTGAGCATCTGCCACAAAACCTTAGCGCCAAACTTGATGAGTTATTACCCGAGCGCGAACTCAGCGGCGACCTTGAATTTGAAATGGAGCAAACAACCGAGTTTGTTATTGAGGAGGAGCCGCAACAAGTCGTCAGACCGATACAATCGCTGTGGCTGACTGAAAAACAGGCCATTGAACAAGCCATTGATCATTGTGATGGCAATATTCCTAAAGCCGCCGAATTACTCGAAGTTAGTCCATCAACCATTTACCGTAAAAAACAAAGCTGGGAGCAAATGGAGTAGCGGCCCGTGGAGATTAGTAAATGCTGAGGTGGCACTTCACGTTAGAAAACAATTGCCGTACAGTCGGCAATCACTAAACCGTCAAGCAAACTAAGAAGCGGCAGACGATGTCAGACAAGCTCCGTCGAATCCCAACCAATATCATTACCGGTTTTCTCGGTGTTGGAAAAACCACCACCATTTCTTATTTACTCGCCACCAAACCTGCTAATGAGCGCTGGGCTGTGCTGGTCAATGAATTTGGCGAAATCGGTATTGATGGCAGTTTGTTGCAGGGCAAGCACAGCGCTAAAGAACAAGTATTCATTGCCGAAGTGCCCGGTGGTTGCATGTGCTGTGTGATGGGGCTGCCGACTAAAGTAACGTTGAACAAACTGCTTAAGCAAGCCAAGCCCGATCGCTTGATTATTGAACCGACTGGGTTGGGCCACCCACAGGAAGTGCTCGATTTGCTCCGCTCTGAGCACTATTGCGATGTGCTCGACGTTCGCTCGACCATTACATTAGTCGACGCCCGAGTGCTTGCTGACCGACGCTATACCGAACACGATATTTTCAACCAACAACTGCAAGTTGCCGATGTGGTTGTGGCGAGTAAAAGTGACTGTTATCAACAAGAGCTGACACAGCTAGAACAGTATGTGCAGACGATTGCAGGCAAACAACATTGTCCTGTCGTTGCCATTGAGCAGGGCAAATTACCACTGCACTGGTTGGATTCAACAGTATTTGCTCGCGACTCAAAACACCAGCACCATCATCATGAACACGATGAAGAATCGGCTTTGGAGAAGTCAGCGGAGGTGTTGAATCAGCAGCTTGCGGAGCGCGGCTACGCTGAAGTTAGAAATCACAAGGGCGATTACTTTAGTTGTGGTTGGCGCTTTAACGACGATTTGCTGTTTGACTCGGTGCAGATTGAGCAAACTTTACGAGAGCTCCAATGTCAGCGCATGAAGGCAGTGTTTGTCACCGACGCAGGGCCATTCGGGTTTAGCTTGATTAATGGCGAACTGGCCAAACAAGCATTGCAGTCAGCTCAGGGCAACAGCATTGAGTTGATTGATCAAAATGCACTCGCTTTCGATTCGGTGCTAGAACAACTACTTCAAATCAGAAGCAGCACCGATGGTGGTGCTGCCTGATGATGGGGCACTTCTGCTGTAATTAATTCAGTGTCAACTTGCTGGCTTGTTTAGACAACTCTGAGCTACCTTGTTTGTTTTCGATAAACCACTGTACTTTAATGGTTTCAAGCTGCGGCATGACACTAAACAACTGAGTCTCTATCGCTGATACTGAGCCAGAACAGCTGAACTGATAGTGCGCGGTTAGGTTGCTGTGCTCGCCGTGATCATGGTGTTCGTGCTCGTCATGATGCTTGTGCTCGTCGTGATGCTTGTGCTCGTCATGATGCTTGTGCTCATCATGGTGCTCATGTTCATCGTGATGTTCGTGCGATTCGAGCTCGAACGGAAACTCCACTTCTTGCCCCGTAAGCTGGCAATCAGCGCCGCTAAAAGAGAAAGGTGTGCTGGCTTTATAAACAGTTACTGCCGCTTGGTAAGCTTTGATTTGCTCGCCGGTTTCGGGCTCATGCTCAAAGCCAACAATGTTTGCCAGCGGCGAGCTAAATTCAATTTCTAATGCTTGACCTTGTTGTACGAGGTTAAGTTCAGCAATGCCATGCTGATGAGCGCCAGTTTCAGCGAGAGCAGGCGTAGCGCCTAATGCCAGCAGCGACAGGGTGAAGGTAGTAAAAGCGGAAGCATGTTTCATGTGGTTACTGTCCGTTTGTTCGGAGCCAAGGGGCTAGTTGGTTGTTTTCGCTAGGTTGCCATCTTCGCCAACGGCTTTAATCAGAATGAAGGCTGATTTCGAGGCCGATTGGCTATCCTGTTCGCCGCCGAGGGTGCCGCTTAGTTTGCCACGAACGACATAAGTGCCGGCTTTTGTTGGCGCTACCGTTAATACCAGTTCGGCATCAGTTGCCGGTGCGATTGCTTGGTCATAAGCGCCGCTCAAGTTCACGGTGTCATCGGCTTGCCACAGCACTTTAGCATCGCTAAAACTCTCTGGCACGATAACGGTATAAGGCACTTCAGAGGTTACGCCCACTGCCACTGTGTAACGCGGCTTAGAGGCTAGCGCCATACCTTGCGCGATCGGACTGCTTAAATCTGACGCCGATTTAAGGTGTTTGTTCATCGGATAAAAACCAAAGCCCGGACCGTGATTGTCGCAGCTTATTGCCGTCATCGGCATCAACAAACTGCAGCAGGTCACAAGCCATGCTGCTGTTAACCGGCGAGCAGGTCTTGTTTGCTGTGTTGTTTGTCTGGCAGTTGGGTTTGTCATCAGCTGAAATCCAATTACTCGGAGTACGGTGCGACGGAATCAACCACTAGGGTGTAAGCCGCGGTACCCATATCGCTTGCCGTTGTTTCTACCTTTAACGTGCCTTCGAGCCAAAAAGCGTCTTGGTATGAGCTCAATGTCACGCCATCGGCGTAAGTGACATAGACAATTTGATTGGGTGGCGGTGGCGGCAAGTGCAAACATGCGCCGAAAAATGGCACCAACAAAAATTCGGTAGCGGTGAATTCGTCTTTCATCTCTAACGGGACAACAAAGCCCGGTAGCCTGATTTTGCTGTTATTGAATTCTTCAACCACGCGGGTTGATTCCAGTGCGGCCAAATAGCGTTTGGTGGCCTCGTCTTCGGTTCCAGCTAATCCCTCGACCGAATCTTCAGCGCTGCCATCAGCAATTTGATCGATCGTCTCTGGCGGATTCAGTAGCGCGTCTAAATCATCCGCTGGCATTAACTCAATCCATTCGATTTGGCGATATTCGCTATTCGGCGCGTCGGCAGCAGCAGAGAAAGAAAGCGCGGCGAGCAGCATTGCGCAAAGGGCTGATCGCAGTTGAGCGATGAACATTGATAGAAACTCCAGTGAATGTCGAATGGTAACAAAAACGTGTTATAACATATCGACCCAGTTCGATGAATAGAGTTCCAACTCTGTCACTATAGTTTCACAAAAGGTCTCTCGAGTAGTGCAAAACGTTCAATTGGCCGAACAGCAGGCCGCCATTTGTTTGCGACAACTTCGCTTCTCTTATGACGGCAATTCCGACGTCATCAACATTCCCCAGTGGACCCTAGAAAGCGGTCAAAAGTGTTTTGTTTTTGGCGCATCAGGCGCGGGAAAAAGCACGCTGATGAATCTACTATGCGGCGTGCTGAAACCAACGGCTGGTGATATTCAGGTATTTGGCCAGGCGCTGACTAAGATGTCGGCTCGTCAGCGTGACCGTTTTCGTGCAAAGCACATTGGCGTGGTGTTTCAGCAATTTAATCTGATCCCCTACCTGACGGTGGCTGAAAACATTCGTTTAGCCAGCTGGTTTGCCGGTAAAACTACATCGTCAGATGACCAAAACTTTCAGCAGCGGCTATTAGAGTTGGTTGCCGCGCTGCAACTAAAACCTGAAGTGCTTCACCGACCAAGCCGCGAATTAAGTGTTGGCCAGCAACAGCGTGTGGCGATTGTTCGCGCGCTAATTAACCAACCTGAATTACTAATTGTCGATGAGCCGACATCGGCGCTCGATTCCTACGCCAGAGACAATTTTATGCAGTTATTGATGTCAGTATGCGAGCAGCAACGCAGCAGTCTGCTGTTCGTTAGCCACGATTTGTCACTGCAATCGTACTTTGATGTTGATGTCAATTTGGCCGATATCAATACCGCAGGAGGCCAGTAATCATGTTGATGAAATTGGCCTACAAGAGCTTGATGAATCGTAAAACCTCGGTGCTGCTAACGCTATTTTCAATTGTTGTGAGCTTGTCGTTGTTGGTGACTGTGGAACATATTCGCTCGCAAGCTAAAGCCAGCTTTAACCGCACCGTGTCGAGTGTTGATTTGATCGTTGGTGCCCGAACGGGACAGCTGAATTTACTGCTGTATTCCATTTTCCGGATGGGTAATGCCACCAATAACGTCGGCTGGGACAGTTATCAAGCTATCAGCGAACAGCGCGATGTCGTGTGGTCGATCCCGTTGTCACTTGGAGACTCTCACCGTGGTTACCGCGTGCTTGGCACCAACACCGATTACTTTGAGTTTTATCGTTATGGCGATAAACGGCAATTGGCGTTTGCGGATGGCGAGGCGTTTAGTAATCCCTTTGGTGCGGTGATTGGCGCCGAAGTGGCCAAAGCGCTCAATTATCAAGTCGGTAAGCGAATTGTGTTGTCGCACGGTATTGGTCAAGTCAGTTTCACTAACCATGATAATGCGCCGTTTGAAGTGGTTGGCGTATTAGCGCCGACCGGCACACCGGTCGATCGCACCGTTCATGTCAGCCTTGCCGGCATTGAGGCGGTGCATATGCCGCCAAGTCAATTGCAGGCATTACAGCAAGCGGTTACCGAGGGACGAGACATTGACGTTGAGCCGGCTACGATCACCGCATTTATGCTGGGTTTAAAGTCGAAAATGTCGATTTTCAAGATCCAGCGGTCGATTAATAATTACAAGCAAGAGCCTTTAATGGCGGTACTGCCCGGCATCGCCCTTGTTGAGTTGTGGTCGTTGATCAGCTCTGTCGAAAACATCTTGCGAGTGATTTCGCTGTGCGTGTTTGTATCAGCGATCCTCGGTCTAACCACCATGTTGTTGTCATCCATGCAGGAGCGGCAGAAAGAAATCGCCGTGCTCAGAGCCATAGGTGCCGGACCTGTTGTGCTATTTGTTCTCATTCAGCTCGAAGCATTGTTAGTTACAGCGACAGCAATTGGCTTATCGCTAGGTCTAGTGTGGGCGGTGTTTTTCGGAGCCAGCGATTTATTGGCTAGCCACTATGGCATTTTTGTATCGACTCAGATTATTTCTACGACGCAAATCATCCAACTTGCTGCTGCGCTTGGCGTGACCTCGCTGGTCGCGTTAATCCCTGCAACCAGTGCCTACCGAAAAGCGCTGCACGCCGGTTTAGGGCAACAGTGAGTGAAGGGCAGATGAGTACAGAGGCAAAGAATATGATGAAGATTGAGGCGGGACTAAAAAGTGCGCAGCAAAAATGCCAGGCTGCGGGTGTTAAGCTGACCGAGAAGCGCTCCGCCATTCTTCGCATTTTACTCGCTGAGAATGCACCGTTATCGGCCTATGAAGTAGTGGCGATTTACAATCAGCAGCATGCGCAAGCGATGCAGCCGATGTCGGTGTATCGGATCCTTGATTTGTTTGTTGACATTGAATTGGTTCACAAGCTGGCCTCTTCAAATAAGTATGTGTCCTGCGCCCATCTTGCCTGTTCTCATGAGCACCAAGACCAATTCTTTCTGGTTTGCAAATCGTGCGGCGCCACCCGCGAAATTGCGATGAGCGACAGTTTAGCCGCGCAAATAAAAGCATCCGCCAGCGACGCAGGATTTCTGTTGTCGCAGTCGCAATTTGAAATCAGTGGTATCTGTCGTCAGTGCGGTGAATGACGAGCTATTTGTTTTGATGGTTAATGTCACAGCGATTCGACGTACATCGCGCAGTTCCAGTTAACCACATCGAAATTTTGTAGCGATTATTGGCGAAATAGAGATAACAGCGATCGGCAATGGGCTTGATCCACTTCCACCGCAGTGGGGCGTAAAGCCACCCTTTACCCACTAATTGCCACGCCCTATAGGTAACATCCAGCCCCAGCAAAAGCTGCTGCTGATCGTCAATCGCGTGCAAAATCCGGTTGGCCTGTTGCTGATCAATGTCGGGAAACTGGCAAAATTCGTCGCTGTAGATATCAACCGTTCTGATTGCTTGGTTTTTGTCATAACGCTGTAGCGCACTCATTTCTTTGACGCACAATGGACAGGTGCCGTCGTAAAACACCGTGAGTTTAGTCATCTATCTCTGGCTTTATTGCTGATCTGCTCTTTAGTACGCCATCTCGATGCTTTTCGTTCATTGTCACATCGATCCATTTACGGTGTTCATCCGTTAGCTGAGTTAATGCAACAACAATCACAGTGGAACACAAAGCCGTGACTCATTTCTTCAACACACACGTTCGCAGCGTGACCGCACTAATCGCAATCTGCCTTTGGAGTACCGCGATGGCCATCGAACAACCAAGCTACCAAGTGCTAAAGAGCGAGGATGATTTTGAGTTGCGCCAATACAACAGCATGATCGTCGCCCAAAGCCAGGTTCGCGGAGCCATGGATGATGCCTCTGGCGATGGCTTCAGGGCAGTGGCTGATTTCATCTTCGGTAATAACACTGCGGCGTCTGGTGGTAGCGAGGAGATTAGCATGACGGCGCCGGTGCTGATTGCTCCGAGCGACAATGGTCAGCAACTGAATTCTGCCGCCGCCATGAACGATGAGCGAGGGAAGTGGGTGGTTGGATTTGTGATGCCGAGTCAATTCACCCTCGACACCTTACCGTCGCCAAACAGCGATAAGGTTGTCATCGAGCCGGTACCCGAGCGAAACGTCGCGGTGGTGACCTTTTCCGGCTTTACTGGGGAAGAAAAAGTGGCCGCCAAGACGCAGCAATTGTTGTCGTGGATGAGGCTGCAGGGCTTAACGCCACAAAGCGCAGCCACGTTAGCACGTTACAACCCGCCATGGACACTGCCGTTTCTCAGACGCAATGAAGTGATGATCGAATACTCAGCCAGTAATCCCTAAAAAACCGACTGTGATAAGCCAAGGAGCTGTCGATGTTTAATTTGTTCAAATCCAATCCGAGCAAAAAGATGCGCAAAGAGCGCGACCTGCTGCTGAAAAACGCCATGTTAGCGCAACGCCGTGGTGACATCCGCACTTACTCAATGCTGAGCGCCGATGCCGATCAGCTCAGCCGAGAAATTGATGAACTTGAACAACATCGCGAACAACAACGGTAACACAAAGCACATTGTTGCCTCGAACGAGCTAGGTTGGAGCAACCGTTGAATCGTAAGACATCATTGATTTGGTTTAGCCATGATCTGCGGATTGATGATAATCCAATACTTCACATGGCAGCGCACAGCGATGCATTGGTTTGTGTGTTTTTTGTCGAGCCTGAATGGTTTCAGCCGATAGCCACGAGCCAACCAAGCGGTCCACGGATTGGACCCCATCGCTGGCGATTCTTACAGCAAGCCTTGGTCGACTTGAGCGAGCAACTGACCTCCTTAGGGCAACGTTTGCTGGTTGTTTTTGGTTCGCCTCAACAGGCCTTGCCACCATTGCTACAGCGCTTTTCGGTCAACCGAGTGCTTCGCAGTACGCATGCCACTAGCTACGAGCAGCGCCAATGGCAACAGCTACGCGACGCTCATTGTCAGATTGAGTGGCTGCAAATAGACAGCCATGATTTATTTCAACCCCAGCAACTGCCGTTTGCACGGGACCAGCTACCAACCAGTTTTAGCAAATTTCGCAAGCTGGTTGAGCCGCTACCGATTGCTGCGCCATTAGAGCCGCCAGCATGCTTGCCTTGGTCGCCTTTAGACCAACAAGCCGTCAAGCAAGCTGCAGCCGAGTTACCGCAGGTGCAACCATTGCCACACCAAGATAGCGACTGGTTGCAGTTGATCGGCGGCGAGCGCAGCGGTTTAGCGCATTTGGCTCGCTATTTCGACAGTGAAATGCCGCTTTGCTACAAGCAAGTGAGAAACGAGCTGGATGGCTGGCAGCACTCGACTAAGCTGTCGCCTTGGCTTGCTCTTGGTTGTATTTCGGTGCGCCGAGTGGTTGCTGTTCTGAAGCAGTATGAACAGCGATTTGAGGCCAATGAGTCAACCTACTGGATTTACTTTGAGCTGCTGTGGCGTGAGTATTTTCACTGTTATGCCAAACGTTATGGCAATCGCATCTTTCAGTTTAGAGGGTTAAGGGACGCTCGACCTTTAACCAGCTTTTATCCTCAGCGTTTTCGCCAATGGAGCCAAGGCCAAACTCAATACCCATTAGTTAACGCTTGTATCAAGCAACTCAATGCCACCGGCTACATGTCCAATCGCGGCCGCCAAATCGTTGCCAGCTGCTTGGTTAACGAAATGCAGGTCGATTGGCGATATGGCGCGGCTTATTTTGAGTATCAACTAGTGGACTACGATCCGGCGGTGAATTGGGGCAATTGGCAATACATTGCTGGCGTCGGCGCTGATCCCAGAGGTGGTCGCCATTTCAATATCGAGAAGCAGCAACAACAGTATGATCCAGATGGTGACTATATCCGCCGTTGGCAAGGCCAAGTCGTTAACGCTGCGTGCGATGCCGTGGATGGTGCTGATTGGCCGACGTATTCGTGAGTCGAAGACATGTTTAAACAGCACTTAGACGGCAAGATCTGCGCAACCTGCGGTCGTTATTTTCAATGGCGCAAGCGTTGGGCCAACAATTGGTCAACTGTGCGCTATTGCTCGAAACGATGCGCCGGTAATCGCAACCGAAAATCAATGGACAATCAAACATGACTGGACCTGCCCACACCTTACGCTTGATCCTTGGCGATCAACTCAATGCCAGCCATAGCTGGTTCGAGCGCAAGGACGATGGCGTGTTGTACTTAATCGCCGAATTGCATCAGGAAACTGGTTATGTAAAACACCATGTTCAAAAAGTAGGGGCGTTTTTTGCCGCGATGAAGGGCTTCGCCGAGGCCTTAGCATCGGCGGGCCACCGCGTGCTCCATTTGACGCTTGATGATACGGCTGAGTTCGCATCGCTGCCGCAACTAATTGACGGGTATGTGCGTTCGCATCAGATACAAGTGTTCGAGTACCAGCGACCCGATGAATACCGGCTACTGCAACAGCTTGAGCAGCTCGAATTACCGCAGGGCGTTACCAAACGACAGTGGGACACCGAACATTTTCTCGTCGATTATGACGAGCTACCACTGTACTTTGTCATCGACAAAAATCAGCGCATGGAAACCTTTTATCGCAAGATGCGGCAGCGCTTTGACATTTTAATGGCCGGCGGCAAACCCATCGGTGGTCAATGGAATTACGATGCTGATAATCGCGCCAAGCTCAAGTCGGCCGATATCGCCGAAATACCGGCTCCGTTACTATTTGCCAATGATGTCCGAGATATTAACGTCCGCCTCGAACGGCATCAGGTTGCAACCATTGGCGAGCGGGCCGGTAGTTTGCTTTGGCCGGTTAATCGACAACAGTCGCTGCAACTTCTCGAACATTTCTGTCGCCATTGCTTACCGCGCTTTGGTTTGTTTCAAGATGCCATGACAGAACACGGAAAGCAGCAATGGAGTCTGTATCACAGCCGCTTGTCGTTTGCCCTGAACAGCAAAATGATTAGTCCGAAGCAGGTCATTGAGCGCGCACTTGATTATTTTCAGCAGTATCCTGAACAGATTTCGCTCGCCCAAATCGAGGGCTTCGTGCGGCAAATTATTGGTTGGCGAGAGTTTGTGCGCGGCATTTATTGGCGGCGTATGCCGCAATATGGTCAGTTAAATTATTTTGACGCCAACAACGAACTCCCTGATTTTTTCTGGCATGGCCGAACCAACATGAATTGTATGGCCAAAGCAATCGGCCAAAGCCTGAAATATGCCTATGCTCACCATATTCAACGCTTGATGATTACGGGAAATTTTTGTCTGTTAGCGGGCATCGATCCCGATCAGGTAGATGCCTGGTATCTGGGTATTTACATCGATGCAATTGAATGGGTGGAAATGCCCAACACGCGGGGCATGAGTCAGTTTGCCGACGGCGGCGTGCTTGCCAGTAAACCTTATGCTGCAAGCGCAAATTACGTTCACAAAATGAGCGACTATTGCACCAGTTGCCATTACGACCACAAAGCCAAAACGGGCGATCGTAGCTGCCCGTTAAACAGTCTCTATTGGCATTTTCTGCTCCGTCACCGAGACCGGCTCAGCAATAATCCCAGAGTCGGTATGATTTACCGTAATTGGGACCGCCAAGGGGCTGAACAACAGGCCGCCATTAGTGAGCGCGCGGCCTATTGTCTGGCCAACCTTAATGACTTGTGAGTTCAGCATAACTCATGCTGCGGTTTTAAATGCTTGGTCGGCTTGATCGCGCAGTTGTGACGCTAACTCATCGGGTAACGCCAATGCTGTCGCCAGTCGGTTCAAATAAGCTTGCTCAATTGGTCCGTCTAGGTCGACCGCCAAGCAAGACGCTAAGTAGACGCCGGATTTCTGCTCAATACAATGGGCTCCATTGGCAATGTCAGTCACTGAAATTGGTTGCCTCATTAGATCAAAAATAACTCCTTTGGCTTCATGGCTGAGATCCATTTGTTCAATGGCGTTGAAGATCCGCGTTTGCTCTTTGTTATCAATGTGCCCGTCTGCTTTCGCAGCACTGATCATGGCTTGCACGAGAGTGAGCTGAAAATTCTCGGTATATACCGATTCCGACTTAAAGCTCTTTTCAATGGCCTGATAGGCGTAAGCATCGGGCTGGCTTGTTGCAACTTGGGGAGATTGCGCTGGGTTGGCCTGAGATGGCTGTTGCTGGGTCTGCCATTTGCGATAAGCACTGAAGGCTAAGCCGCCGAGCAGTGCTGCGCCGCCATAGCGCGCCGCTTTACCGGCAAACTTGCGCGCTGACTTGTTGCCAGCAAGCAACGCCATGACGCCGCCCGCAGCGGCGCCTCCAGCTAAACCCGATGGTAATTTATTGGCCAGTGAGCTGACGACGCCGCTACCATTGTGTGTTTGGTTGGCATGCGATGATGGCCCGTCGCCACCAAGAAATTGATTAAGTAACTTGCTAATACTCATAAGTTTCTCCAAAAAATTGGTTGATGCTTGAGAGTTATGGTTACTGCGTTTGGTTGATCCTAAATAGTGCCAGTACTGTTGTAGGTTAAGCCGCAGAGTGGCTGAATCTTGCGCCTTGGAATCGATTCCTCCGACGTCGCTGAGTGAGTCGGCGTAATAAGGTTTTTTTAGCGCGGTGGGCCGCTCGATCAACCGCTAACACAGCTTTGTCCTGCACATCTTCTATGGTGATGTCGGCATTGTTTTTTAAGCTGACTCTGATTAAACAGCGTTTGACGTAGTTGCCGCTGGAACCTGCGGTGTCAGAAATGCGAACTTTGATTTTACGGACTTGGTCTGAAAAGCGTGCCAAGGAGAAATTGACTCGGCGGCGAATGTAATCTTCAAGGGACGGCGTTAGTGGTGCGCCGGCAGATTGCAACACAATAAGCATGACTACTTCTCCTGATTGAGCGATATCCACATGGACGAGTGTCATCTTAGTTGTGAACTACTGTCTGGTATATTCGAATATAATTTAATCTTACTTCGAAAAAATCGAGCGTTTAGATGATCAACTACAAACACCTGCACTATTTCTGGGTGGCGGCGAAGCAAGGTGGGATTGCCAGAGCCAGTGAGCACCTTCATCTGACCCCGCAAACCATCAGCGGTCAAATTTCGTTGCTGGAAGAACAACTCGGTACTGCGCTCTTCGTCAAAGTCGGCCGCAAGCTAGAATTGACCGAAACGGGCCGGTTGGTGCTCAGTTATGCCGATGAGATCTTCTCGTTGGGCGATGAGCTCAAGGATGTGTTGAGTCACAGTTCGCTGCAACGACCCCAGCAGCTAAAAATTGGTATTGCTGATGTGGTGCCGAAAACCATTGCCCATCGTTTGTTGCAGCCTGCATTTTGCTTAGATGAGCCGATCCGAATGATCTGCAAAGAAAACAGCTTGAATGAGTTGTTGGCGGAATTGGCGTTGCATCGACTCGATTTAGTGATTGCTGATGCCCCTATACCAACGGATATCGGTATTCGCGGCTTTAGCCATCCGTTGGGGGAATGTGGTTTGAGTTTTATGGCAAGCCCAGAATTAGCCGCGCGATTATCTGGTGATTTTCCAGCTAATCTTGATGGTCAACCACTGCTGATCTCTGGCCAACAAAGTGTGATGCACACAAGATTGCAGCAATGGCTCGACCAACGCCACATTCGGCCCAATGTTGTCGGTGAGTTTGATGATAGCGCGTTGATGAAGGCTTTTGGTCAGGCTGGTGCCGGTGTCTTCGCTGTACCGTCGGCGATCGCAAAGGAAGTTGCAGCGCAGTTTAGTGTCGAGCCAATCGGCGCAACGGATGATATTCGTGAGCAATTTTATGCGATTTCAATTCAGCGCCGTATTTCTAATCCGGCAGTTGTTGCCATTACGCAAGCTGCTAGAGAATGGCTTGGTGCTTAATTGAGGCGATGAATAAAGTCAGTAGACGTATTATTCGCACTAGCCAGTGCGTTTGCGATAGGCGTCAATCATGCGCACCAAAGCATCATCTAAATGCTCCTCGAACTTGTCGAGATCGGCATTCATGGCTTTTAGATAGACCGCAGTTTTAGCTCGGTTCAGACTTTTTCCTCGAACTTTAAACTCCATTTCCGGCAGCGTTTTGTCATAGCGAGGAATAATATTCCAGATGACGAAATTGGCGTCTAACGAGGCGATGGCGCGCATGGCAAAGTGGCAGAAACCCTCAATGTGATTTTTTCCATCGGGCCCAAGACAGCCTGGCTCGACCCGGTAGGTGAGCTCAATACGGTGATCCTGGTTGCCATTCGCGGTCATAGTCAGTGGTTAAAAAATTATGTTGATGAAGCATTTAAAAGCATCCATCGGCGGTGAACAAGTGATTTTGCCAATAATTGCTATTGGCCGCGGTAAAACCGTGCAAATTGCGGCTAACCTTTAGGCAAGAGTTTGTCGCTGGTTTGCCGAATGTTCTGTGATACAATCGCGCGCCGCCTGAGAAGGCTACTTCCTAACCGATATTAAAACTGGATTCCTGATGAGTGAAAAACTACAGAAAGTGTTGGCCCGCAGTGGCCTTGGGTCGCGCCGAGAAATGGAGCAAGTGATTAGCGCCGGTCGTGTCAGTGTTAACGGTTCAACTGCTAAACTGGGTGACCGCATTGAAGACGCTGATGTTGTTCGCGTCGATGGCAACGTCATTCAGACACGCTCCGATAAAGACACCGTGTGTCGTGTTATTGCCTATCACAAGCCTGAAGGCGAAGTCTGTAGCCGTAAAGATCCGGAAGGCCGACCAACTGTATTTGAACGTTTACCGAAGCTGGCAGCCGGTCGTTGGATTGCCGTCGGTCGTCTCGATTTAAACACATCAGGACTGTTGTTGTTCACCACTGATGGTGAATTAGCCTCTCGCCTGATGCACCCTTCCTATGAATTAGAACGCGAATATGCTGTCCGTGTATTTGGTACCGTTGACGATGCGATGCTCAAGCGCCTGAAGCAAGGGGTCATGCTTGAGGATGGTTTGGCGTCATTTGATTCGATCAAAATTGCTGGCGGCGAGGGCGCCAATAAGTGGTTCCATGTTACCTTGCATGAAGGCAAGCACCGTGAAGTTCGACGCCTCTGGGAAAGTCAGGAAGTCACCGTCAGCCGCTTGATTCGGATCCGTTATGGCAACACCATTTTGTCTCAAAAGTTACCACATGGCGCTTGGTTAGAGCTGCCGCTCGATGACGTTAATGTATTGCGTGACTCAGTGTCGTTGCCGAAAGAAACCCGAACCATGCTTGATGTCACCAAAGACACCAAGGTGAATACCCATCGGTTGCGCCGTACCGCGCAAAAGAGCAGGGCGCGGCAACTGCAGCGCCACGCCAAGTCGAGCAAACCCAAAGCGACCAGTAAGCGCCGCCAGGGTAGAACGTAACACCAGCGGTTTACTTGGGTTGGGCATCAATGCTTTGGCCGTTGATGTCCGCTGAATCGCTGAGCAAGTAAAGATAGAGCGGCATCAGATCGGCTGGTGTTTTTAAGGTCGAAGCATCTTCGGCTGGATAGGCTTTGGCTCGCATCCCTGTCTGAGTCGCTCCCGGATTGATACAGTTGACTCGAATCTTGGTGTTGCTCAATTCATCAGCCAGGATCTGCATTAACCCCTCGGTGGCAAATTTCGACATCGCATAAGCATTCCAAAATGCTCGGCCTTTTTTACCCACAGATGATGAGGTGAACACAATGCGGCCGTGCTCAGCTTGTTTCAATAAAGGTAGCAATGCTTGCGTCATACTGATCTGGGCGCGAACGTTGACCTTCATCACTTCATCGAACATGGTCATGTCCATTTGCTCGATGGTACCCAATACACCGAGTTCACCGGCATTGTGCAGGATGGCATCAAGGCGACCGAGCGTTGACTCAATGGTTGTCGCCATATCGAGGTAGTGTTTGTCTGTGGCGCCTTTCAAGTCGAGCGGCACGATGGCGGGCTCAGCACCACCAGCGGCAACAATCTCATCATAGGTTGTTTCTAATTTGGCGACGGTACGCCCCAACAAAATCACGGTAGCGCCGTGGGCAGCTAATGACAGGGCAGCTTGCTTACCGATCCCTGCGCCAGCCCCGGTAACCAAAACAACTTTATCGGCAAATGCGTTGCTCGAAACGGTTTCAAAATTCATAACGGACTCGACAAAAAAATTTAGTGCGCAGTGTACCTGAGACCTTTGTTTGACCCAAATTATTGGAACTGGGATCAAGTTAACACCTCAGCACTAGTGCAAATGCTCCGCTTAGTTTAGCTTTAATGCATTATTCAAACGCGAGTTTGAATTTAACAACAGCAACTGCCACGGAAAAGGCGATTGCAATAACAATCAAAACGTTGGGGAGAAACATGAAAATAACAACATACGCTGGTGTCACAGCGTTGGCAGCCGTGCTGGTCGGTTGCGGTGGCGGCGAATCATTAAAAGATGTCGCCAAAGATCAAGAACCGGCGGTACCCTTTACCCGAATTCAATTCGATCCTGCTGCTGGCGTCGTGGCCCTACCTTCCGATTTACTGCTGCTGACCACCACCGATGGCAGTTTGGATATTCCTGTGGATGATCCAACTGACGTGACTGACCCTGCGGTGGCGTTGAGCGCATTAGACGGGTGGGGCACAGCTGCTCCCATCGTGATTGATATCACCTTCCCAAATGCCTCATTCGGTGATTATTCAATTAACACCGCTTCGGTCACTCAGCCCGGTGCTGCCGAACTGTTGGAAGTGCTCCTTGGTAACCCATTGTCTTCGGATCCTGATTGCCAGAACGTGCCAACCGGCCTGTTATGTAAGGTGGTCGGGCAGCTGACTTACGGCGTTGATTTTGTCACCAATTCTGATGGCTCGAATGTCGTCGTGGTGCCGATCAAACCGTTGAAGCCCAAGACTTCCTACTTGCTCGCTACCACTTCGCTCATTGAGGACTCCGAAGGGCGCAGTGTGTACCCATCGACTTCTTATGAGCTGCTTCGTCTTGACTATGAAACCCAGCCACTAGGTACGGCAGAGCAGCGTCAGTTGCAAGCCGCGGTCAATAGTTACGAAGCGGGCTTAGCTGGAGCTGGTATTGATGTTGAAACGGTCAACTACAGTATGCCGTTTACCACCCAATCGATAGAAGATGTGATGGCGGTATCGCGACTGGTGGTGGCGCAAACTCAGCCGACTATCGATAACCTCACGGATACCGGCCTTAACGCCCAGCAATTGCTGGCACTGTCTGGCATCGTGCTTGATGGCCAGGCTGGCTTGGTCGCCAGTGCTGCCAAGGTTTACACCGCGACGGTCAATCTACCGATGCTGCAGGATATAGCGAGCAACGACACTTGCGATGTGGTCGAGCTTGCGACCACGGGCCTTTGTGATGTGTTGTTTACGCGTTGGCAGGCGCAGGGTGATAGTCCTGTTTCGATTGCCGGCGCGTTGCAAAGCGGCGCGCTGACCCAAGAGTCGTTTGCGGCGCAAGCCTTTGCTCAGAATCCATCGCTAACACCAGGCGATTTGGCCGACCCGAGTAAATGGGTTGGTTTGCAAATCAATGTGCCGGATGCAGCTGGAACCCCTGTTGATCCAGAGAAACATCTCACTCAATACAATCCACTGGCACTGGTTAAAGGTATTCAGCAGGCCAACGTCCTGATCACTGTGCCAGACCCTGACATGGTGAATGCAATCCGCGCCCAGCTTGCAGGGATCCCCGTCGAGGCATTGCCACCAGAAATGACCTTGCAGCCAAGTATTAGTGGTTGGCCAACCACTGTGTTTTCCCATGGCATTACCAGTGTCAAGGAATCGGTGCTGGGCTTAGCCGGTACCATGGCGCTACAAGGAATGGCGACGATTTCAGTTGACCTGCCATTGCACGGCGCTCGCAGTGCTGATTTAACTGGCGATGGCATTTATGAGCTAACGGCGACCTCGCCAGATGTTGGCCCTCAATATGTCAATGGTAATGTTCTGACCCACCTCAACTTACTGAGTTTGGTATCGGTTCGCGATGCGATGAGACAAGCGGCGTTAGATGTACTGACGGTTCGAGCTGCAGTTACTTTCTCTGCCCTGCGTGATGCCGCAATGATGCAAGCGCCACTGCTCGACGCTAATCAAGTTGGTTTCCTCGGCATGTCGCAAGGTGCAGTGGTGGGTTCAACCGCGGTTGCGGTGGCAAATTTGCCATTCACTTTACCAGATGGCACGGCGCAACCTAATCCATTTACCTTCAACGCTGCGGTGCTTAATGTGCCAACCGGTGGTTATGCTGCTAGCGTCGGTTACAGCAATACCTTTGGGCCTGTACTGAAAGCCGGCCTGACCTCAACTGAAACCTTTGATGCCTTGCTGATGGATGTGTTTTCGTTGACCGCTGAGGAATTGGCTGCAATCAAAGCAAACAATCCAGAGCAATATCAAATGATGGTTGATGCGGTGTACCCATCGCTGCTGAGCCAGTTTTTGTTTGCTGCCCAGCAAGTACTTGATGGCGCAGATGGTGTCAACTTCGCTCGCCTAAGTACCATGTTGCAGACGCCGGTTCTAGTGCAAGAAGTAGTCGGCAATGGCGCGGATAATTTATCGGATCAGGTGTTGCCGAATTCAACCGCCGCTCAAGGTTGGCCGGTAGCGGGCACTGAAGCATTAATTGGTGCTTATGGTTTAGCTGGGATCAGTGATTCGGTGACCGATGAAGCGGGCGTTTCCGGCGCAATTCGTTATACCTATGGCTTCCATAGCTCCTTGTTGAATCCGGCTGCCGTGCCTGGTGTGGCTCCAGATCCAATGAAAAATGCGCTGGTCACTGCAACAATGCAACAGCAAGTTGCGGAGTATCTGAGTAGTGCCGGTAAGCAAATCACTATCTCCGATGAAGCGAAAACGGTGATTGTGCCCTAACACCGCAACAGCGACCTGAACATAACGGGATACCTCGTTATGGTGAAAAGCTCGGCGTCAGCCGAGCTTTTTTTATTGCTGGCGTTATCATTAAAGCTCGATTCACTACTATCGGTCGTTATCTTGTTTATCCGATCTTCTGTTTTCTCGACAAAGCTGGTTGCTTTATTTGCCAGAATCACTGCAACACGCCAAGTCTCAATGTCGAGTCTGGTTGCCTTAATGGTTGTGCTTTGGTCGGCGGCGATAGCTGCAGCTGCGCCGACTTCCGCAATAGTTTGGCCTGTTGAACAGGACCAATTATTGCGCCAATGCAATGATGTCGGCACTTTATTTAACAGTGAATTTGCCGCCCAACCCGATGAACAAACGCTAATGGCCCTTGACCATAAGTTGGCCCAAGTTGAGCAGACCATTGCCAAAGCAATGGTGGTTGCTGATGCCAGTCAGTCGGAGCCACTTAAATCAGCGGCATTGCAGTGCATCGAGCAGTTGAGCGTATTGCAGTCGGAGTGGACCAACTTGGCAACGGTGAGTACGACGTTAGCCAAGTTAAGTGAACAACCTTTGTCAAAGCAGGGCAGCCGCTTGATTAGCCTTTGGTTGTTGCAGCGAGACTTAGTGTCGTCGCCAAGAGCGCAAAAAGCAGCAGAATTGCTGTCGTATGCCGAGTTAAGCTACCAACAAACATTGCAGCGACTCGATAAGAAGCTACGTTTGCCTGAGCGCTGCACAACAGGAGTGCCTGCCGAATTACTCGCCCAATGGCGTCTTGCAGACCAATTTGAGTTGCCGCTTCGTGGGGTACCTGTGGCTCGGTATTTGGCGTCAGGCTCACCCGATGAGTGCCGCCGTATGGCATGGGTTGCGCTTGCCTCTAAAGGGATGCCAGATAACATGGTGCAACTGGATATGATGCTAGGGCAGCGCCACGCCTTAGCCAGATTACAGGGCGCAGCGCATTGGGCTGACTTGCAATTGCGTACGCAATTGCTCAATGAGGTTGAGCTAGTGAATCGCTACTTACAGCGATCATTTCAACCACGGGCTAAAACGGCCGCGGATCAACAACGCGCCAGCGATTGGCTTTGGCGAGCATCCACAACTCAATCAATGGCACTGGCGCCGGTAGATGAGTCAATTGCCGCTAGGCAAGTGTTAGCTAGCGTGTTTGCTGCGCTGGGTGATTTTGGTCTGCGGTTCGAATTAGCTGCGGATATACGCGATAGCTGGCATCCGGCGGTGGAGTCTTACCATGTTTACAGCGGCGACAACTTACTCGGAACTTTAATGCTCGATTTGTTTGCCCGCCCAGCAAAATCAGCAAAGCCGCGTCATCGCCCGTTACAGCATGGTATCAGCGACCGCCAGCCGGCAATTAGTGCGGTAATCACCAGCCTGCCAAGTCAAGAGTGGCATGGCCGCGAGCGGCGAGTGTTGTATCAACAATTGGGAGCGGCGTTACAGCATCTATTCGCCCGCGCCGATTACTATGGTCTCAGTGGCGGCAGCGTTGAGGGCGATTTCAGCCGATTAGGGATGACCTTGTTGCCAATATTGATGCAAGCACATGATCCTTGGTTAGCGGCGCAGCAAACCAGTGATAGAAAATTAGCCAAACAGTACTTTCGAGCGGCTACCGCGCTGGCCTACCATCAATTAGAAAACGCCAATTTCGCCAGCCTACAGCAGGTTAATCAGTATTACTTTAGCCGTTATTTTGGCCTGCCAATGCCCGATGAGTTCACGCCGCAATATGCCTTAAGCACACTGGTCAGCGATGGCGCATTGTATTATCAGCGGCTTTGGTATCCCCAGTTTGCGGCTTGGTTAATGACCTGCGATGGCGTTAGCCGAGCAGCGTTACTGAGTCATTTGTTCGGCCCCGCAGGGCA
Source organism: Neiella litorisoli (assembly GCF_014773395.1). Lineage (GTDB taxonomy): Bacteria > Pseudomonadota > Gammaproteobacteria > Enterobacterales > Neiellaceae > Neiella > Neiella litorisoli. Next base: position 67,721 of record NZ_JACXAF010000022.1, read on the forward strand.
ACAATCGGCACTTACAACGATCAAACGTGTTTGCCCCGCAACTGGTTCGCTCGCTGAATTGGTTACGCAAGTTGCCTCTGTCCAGCGCTTTCAATAGCCTCTATACTGGCGTACTTTCGAAAACCCGCCGAGCGCCAACAGGGACTTTGGTTGATGCGCTTGGCTAATCAGAGATCAATGTTTTGGAATTTTTATACGAATACGGACTTTTCTTAGCGAAAACTGTCACTTTTGTCATTGCCATCGCCGCCATTGTCGGCCTTATCGTTGCCAACTCCAGCAAAGGTCGTAGCCATCGCAAGGGCCACCTTGAGCTCACTGATTTGAGCGAGCAGCTGCTTGAACATCAGGATATTATTCGCCACCAACTGCTATCAGATGAAGAGCTAAAACAACTTCGCCAAGAAGAGAAAAAACAAGCTAAAGCAGAAAAGAAAGCAGCTAAAGCTAAGGCAAAAGCTGCGAAAAAAGGTGAAAAGGTTGAAGAAGCTGAGGGCGATAATAAAGGCCGCATCTTTGTTTTGAATTTCAACGGCAGCGTCGATGCCCATGAAGTGGATTCGCTGCGCGAAGAAGTGTCTGCAATTTTGTCAGTCGCTGATACTGAACACGATGAAGTGCTGCTCAAACTTGAGAGTGGCGGTGGTGTTGTTCACGGCTATGGATTGGCCGCGTCGCAACTAGACCGATTAAAGAAAGCCGGTTTGCAGTTGACCATCGTTGTCGACAAGGTCGCGGCGAGCGGCGGTTATATGATGGCCTGCCTTGCCGATAAGCTTTACTGTGCGCCATTTGCCATTATTGGTTCGATTGGTGTGATCGCCCAAATGCCAAACTTCCATCGCTTGCTGAAAAAGAATGATATTGATTTTGAACAGGTGACGGCTGGTGAGTACAAGCGCACTTTAACCATGTTTGGTGAAAATACGGATAAAGCGCGAGAGAAATTTCAGCATGAACTGGATGAGGTTCACGGCTTGTTTAAAGATTTCGTGCAGCGTTATCGGCCATCATTGGAACTCGATAAAGTGGCAACTGGCGAGCATTGGTTTGGCTTGCAAGCGCTAGAGCTGGGATTGGTCGATGAACTGGCCACGTCCGACGAAATACTGATGAAACACTGCACAGATGAAAAAGACATTCACCAAGTGCGTTACGTCATTCGTAAAAAACTGTCGGAGAAAGTGGCCGAAAACGTCACTGTGAGCTTTGCCAGAGTGTTGGCAAACTGGGGTCATAAAATGCGCTACTGGGCGCAATAACTGGCTATAATCAATACAAATTTGATTACATTGATCAGAGCGGGCAAGCCGCTCTGAGTGCCCTTGACTCGCTATAAAACAACAATCAACGATAGTCGTAGCCGCTGGATAGAGACCATTCCATCTGGTCACGCCGGCGCTCGAGTCAGCATGCTGATGCATCTGGTGGCGCTGGTCACCGTCGTCGCCTTTGCCATTCTCCACATGTTTTGGGGGCACTCGCTAATCGCTACTGCCTTATCGCTGATGGCGATTATGCTCGCGGGCACAGTGATCATGGGGCGGGTCGCGCCCGACATGCAGATCCATTTGGTGCTCGATGCGTTGTTTATCCTATCAGCACTGCCAATTTCGTTGTGGGCACTGACTCAGCCCGACATGTATGCTGCGCATTTAATCCCAGCGTTACTCTTTGCCGCCTTCTTCGTCCTCCCCATTAAGGTTTCTTCGGTATTGCTGGCTATTTATACCTGCGCTGCAATCTATTTGTGCTGGCAGCAATATGGTCCAGCGCAGGGCTTTCGCATCGCCTTTGGCCTGAGTTGTTGTTATGGCTTTACCTTTGGCTTGGCGCTAATGATGCTGCGCCAGCAACAGCAGTTGACCCGCCTCGCATTTATTGACCCACTAACCGGTGCTTACAATCGCAATGCCTTATTTGACGAATTGGAGCGGGCAGTCGATACCGCCAAACGGCACCAAACCGCTGCCTCGTTAGTGATGTTGGATGTCGATCATTTTAAGCCGATTAATGATGAGCATGGTCACGCGGTTGGTGATGAAGTGTTGGTTTGGTTAGCCGAGCAGCTGATCACCCATAGTCGTAAGAATGACCGTCTGTTTCGCCTTGGCGGTGATGAGTTTCTATTATTGTTACCCGATCTCAATGATGAAGAGGCGAATCAAGTGATTGAGTTAATCAAAAGCCGCTTTGATCTGGGTACGATTCCCCATCAGGTGAGCGTCACCATGAGTGCAGGGTTAGCGCAATATGTTGCAGGCGATAGTGTCGATGATTGGTTAGAGCATGCCGATCAGGCGCTGTATCAGGCCAAATCGGCAGGCCGAGATTGTTGCCGGTGTTGGCAGCCAAGTGGCTCGGCTGCCTAATCGTAGCGCGCTTGTTAGCGCGTTAGATGAACTTCCTCTTCTTTTAACCCTGCGTTTTCATCGTAGTACACGTCGGTATTCATCTTGCCTTCGCTTTTGCCCACGACACAGGTGACCATGGTGTCGCCGGTGATGTTGACAGCGGTTCGGGTCATGTCGAGCAAACGATCAACACCGATGATCAAGGCAATACCTTCCACTGGCAGACCGACTTGCTGCAGTACCATGGCCAGCATAATTAGGCCCACGCCCGGTACACCTGCGGTGCCAATCGATGCCAACGTTGCGGTGACAATGACGCTGATAAAGTCGCCAAAGCTCAAATCAATGCCATAAACCTGCGCAATGAATACGGTTGCGACACCTTGCATGATGGCAGTACCGTCCATATTGATGGTGGCGCCCATTGGCACGGTAAACGAGGCGACGCTATTGTGAACGCCTAACTTACGAGTCGCCGTTTCCATCGTCACTGGGATGGTGGCATTACTTGATGCGGTACTAAACGCAAACAACACGGCATCACGCATCTTTTTCATAAACGGCTTCGGATTGAGCCGAGTGAACACGGAAAGCAAAGTGGGGTAGACCATGATCGCGTGAACGACTAATACGCCAAACACCACCAAGAAGTACTCGGCCAGATTCGCGATCGTCCCTAAACCCATTTCGGTGAATAGCTTAGCCAACAAGCAAAATACGCCATAAGGGGCAAGATTCATCAGAATAGTAACCAAACTCATGATCACGCTGCTGAGATCTTCAAACACCGCGGCCAGACGTTCGCCCGGTTTACCCGAGATGGCCATGGCAAAACCAAACAACAAGGCAAAGACAATGATTTGCAGCATATTGCCTTTGGCCATGGCTTCAATTGGATTACGCGGAAACATATCAATGAACACTTGCGATAGCGCTGGTGCTTGTGCGGCATCGAATGTTGCGGAGGTATCCATATCTAAGCCGTGACCGGGGGCAATAAGCGTTGCTGCGGTCATTGCCAAGGCAATGGCAATGGCAGTAGTTAGGAGGTAAAGCAGGATTGATTTTCCGCCGAGTCGGCCTAAGGTCGAAGCGTCTTTGAGCTGACAGGTGCCAACCACCAAAGAAACAAATACCAAAGGAACCACCAGCATCTGCAAGCTGGCGACAAAAATTTTACCAACGACAAGGAACAACCCCTGAGTCAGGTAAGTATCGACAAATGCATTGTCAGGAAATAGTTGGCGCAGAAACACACCGGTGGCAATACCTGCGAGCATGCCCAACACGATTCGTTGGGTCAGCGATAACTGTTTAAATTGCAACATCACTTGTCCTATTTATTGGCGACCGGCATACCTTAACAACTGTAGTAAATGCGATAAAGGCCGCATTTGCTTGCTTTTTGATTCAATTTGTTGAAATTGCCAATTACTAGTCGGGTTAAAAGTTCGTTATAGTGGCGCAGGAAGTATTAAACCCGGTTCAAGCACGGAGATGTTGATGATGTCAAAATGGGTTCGCTGGATATGGCTACCGCTTTTCGCCACGTTAGTTGGTTGCGGCGGTGGTAGCTCTTTGCAAGAAGACGATGGTGGCGGAGGTAACCCACCGCCAACGACAACAGAAGACGCCGTAGCTATTTCGTTATGGTCCTGCGAATCGTTCGATTTATCAGCGCCCGATATCAGCGATTGTACTGAAAGTAATCAGATCAAAACCGCGCCGCCGGCGGTGATATTAGTTGAAGCGACTTCTGGTAGCGCTCCGGCCAGCGGCAAGAAAATCGTAGTGACGACTGACAAAGGGCAATTGTCGCAAGCTGATGGTTCAGCCTTAACCAACGCCCAAGGCCAAGCTTTTCTCACCATTAGTGCTGGCGAAGATACCGGTGTTGCGACAGTAAAAGCGGCGTTTAATGATGCCTCTGCCGAATTGGTTGCCACCGTCAATGGTGTACCCGTGGTGTCGACTAAGGCCGTGGCAGTGACGCTATGGGATTGTCCGCCAGCGCAATCTGGCTGCCAGCAAATTTCAGATTTTTCAGCAGCGGCACCAGCCGTTATCGTGGTCAATGCGACCGAAGATAATCGCCCTGCACAGAACAAAAAAGTCACCATCGCCAGTGACAAAGGCGAATTATCGCGCACCGATGGTGTGGTACTAACCGATGACAATGGCTTTGCCATGATCGACATCGCTGCCGGCAGCGATAGTGGTATTGTCACCATTAGTGCTGAGTTTGATGATGCCAATGATGAGTTGTTTGCCACCATCAATGAAGTGCAAATCAGCTTAGCGCTTTCCAGCCCTCTTGGTGACGGCGAGGAATTGTCTGATGGCTCCACCTTGCCGATCACTGCCACGCTAACCACGGATTCTGGCGAACCCTATCTGGCGCCGGTTGAAGTAACGTTCAGCTCTACTTGTACGTCCGCAGGTAAGGCGATTCTCGATGACAGCATCCAGTCAACTGGCGGCACTGCAATTGCCACTTATCGTCCAGATGGTTGTGAAACCGAAGATATTATTTCTGCCTCGGTGGAATTAGGCTCTTCTAGTGACACCGATAACCTGCGTATTAGCATCGCCGATACGCCAGTGGGTAACATTGAGTTTGTCTCAGCAGAGCCTCGATTCGTTAACTTACAAGGTACGGGCGGCCAAACTACTGCCATGGTGAGCTTTAAGGTTACCGATGCCAATGGTCGTGCCAAGCAAGGCCAGAACGTGAGCTTTAATCTTGCCAGTGGCGCCGACAAAGTTGAACTGAGCCAGTTGACCGCTATTTCCGACAATGCCGGATTGGTCACGACGACAGTTCGCTCCGGCTCTCTTCCGGGATCGGCTCGAGTGCAAGCGGTAGTCGATGGCAGCGACCCAATTATTGCAACCGTGTCGAGTGAATTGGCGATTGGCGTGGGGCTCCCCGATGCCGATAGTTTCTCGTTGAGCTTTGATGTTCATAACCCAGAATCTTGGGACTTTGACGGTGAAGAAGTAACGGTAACGATTCGTGCCGCGGACCATTTCAATAACCCTGTGTCCGATGGTACCTCTATTTCTTTTGTCGCCGAAGGTGGCGCAATTGAACCAAGTTGTGAAACTAGCGGTGGCGTCTGTAGTGTCGTGTGGCGCTCGCAAAACTTCCGTCCGCTCAATGCTCGCGCCACTATTTTGGCCTATGCCGAAGGCGAAGAATCGTTTTACGACAACAATGGTAATGGCTTGTTTGAGCATACGCAGGACTCGTTTACTGGCCAATATGACATTGGTGAAGCCTACCGTGATGACGATGAAGACGGCATCTACAACAACAACGATCAGCATATCGATCGCGATTTGAATGGTGCTTATGATGGCCCCGATGGCATATATAACGGCCAATTGTGTACTGAAGATTCAGCGAATGCTGGCGCTTGTACCCAACAGTTGGTTGATGTGAATGCGTCTGGCGTGATTGTCATGGCAGGTCATGCGCCGGAGGTGTACTTCTGCGCTTGGGATGGCGTGAACCTCGATTGTAACCAGCGGGCCACTAGCTTGGTGGGTGTGACCGATGCTTATGTCTGCGCTCGCGATACCGCTGCTGATGGCGTCACCATCAACCCAGTTGCTGCGGGTACTCAAATCTCATTTGCGCCAACAGATCCGCTGAAATTAAGAGGCACCACGAGCTTCTTACAGCCGAGCACTAATGCTGCCATTTATCATCCGTATTTGAGCTTTGACGCCCGCGCGGGATGTAACGCTGGTCTGTTTAGAGTGTTACTTGACCTATCCGACGGCCCAGGCGAACTCTTGGTCGAGATGGTCACACCTAAAGGCGTTTATGGCTCAGACTCGGTGTCGATTGAGCTAGCGCCATAAGGTTAGTCAACCAACGTGTGTAACGAAAAAGCCACCTTAAACAAGGCTGTCTCTTATACACAAATCCCCGCTAAGCAATTGGCGGGGATTTTTTTGAACTTTTTCCGTGAACTTCGATCTGATCTCCACATTACTTTT
>NZ_JACXAF010000023.1 GCF_014773395.1 Neiella litorisoli
CCTTGGCATAGAGTGAATTATTGTGATCAGCAAAAGCAATATGAGTTCAAAAAAAATCCCCCGATCTGCATCGAGGGATTTGTGTATGAAAGACAGCGCGATGCGGGGCTTTTTTGATCGTGCCGGAGTATTTTGAATGTGCCAAAGCACTCGGCATTAACAAGTGACTGGTTACATCATGGATTGCTGATAGTTAGCCAGACCAATACGCTTGATGAGGCCAAGCTGTTGCTCTAACCAGTAGGCATGGTCTTGCTCGGTATCTTCGAGCAAGGTTTGCAAGATATTACGAGTTTGGTAGTCACGTTCTTGTTCGCAGATTGCAATGACGTCACGCAGGGCTTCGGCTACATCGTATTCCAGATCTAAATCGCCTTGCAGCATGGATTCAACATCGGAACCAATGCGCAGGTCATCGCGCTTGGTCATGCACGGCGTGCCTTCAAGAAACAAAATGCGCTCAATCAGCAGTTTGGCGTGGCCTTTCTCATCATCAAATTCGTGTGAGATGCGCTCATATAACTTAGTCAGACCCCAATCAGCATACATTTCAGAATGGATGAAATACTGATCCATTGCTGCTAGCTCTGCTGCCAATAGTCGATTCAGAGAGTCGATAACTTGTTGATTACCTTTCATGGGAATGCTCCTCTGGCTGCAGTTTATAGTTGCGCCTGTAAATAGTTTTCAGTGCCAAGTTCTTTTAATTGGTGTTGCTGGGTTTCGATCCAATCAACGTATTCTTCTTCGTCTTCCAAAATCTCTTCGAGCAGCTGTCGAGAGACATAATCTGCTTTTTGTTCACACAACGCGATTGCATCACGCAGGATTGGCAATTGCTCTACCTCAAATGCCATGTCGCAAGTCAACATTTCCTCTGGGTGCTCGCCAATGCGCAGATGCCCGAGTTGCTGCAAGTTGGGCAGACCTTCTAAAAACAAAATACGTTCGATCAGTTCATCGGCCTGTTTCATGTCTTTAATCGACTTTTTGTAGGCTTTGTCATTGAGCTTGGAAAAGCCCCAATTTTTAAACATTCGCGCGTGAAGAAAAAACTGATTAATTGAGGTCAATTCACTGGTAAGGACTCGGTTGAGTGCTTGAATGACTTCTTTATCGCTTAACATGTTGCCTCCAATAGCTTTTGGTATTGCTTTGGGTTGCTTCAATTTATAAGCCAGAGCTTAGTTCAAAAATTGACATAGAACAATAAAAAACCTTTTATTTTTCATGCGCTTGCAAATGATAATGGTTGTTGTTATTAGTCGCAATGACGGGCTTGTGTGACAACTCGTTATTAATCGGGCAGTTAGCCGATACGGCGAGGTTCCGATAAGCTTGGGGTAAATCATGGAAGGGCAACGGGCTGGTCGCCAATGGCCATCGTCGTTGGCCGCCCCGCTCAGGTCAATCTTTGTCTGGTCAGGGCTGATAGAAACGTTTAGTCTTCAATGTGATAGTAGTAAAACCAGCGAGGTAGAGAAATGAATTGGCGATTATCAACATGGTTGTGTTCTTTAGTACTAGTGTTGAGTGGTTGTGCCAGCACGCCGAATGTCGAGTCGGACTATACCGACGAATTCCACTTTGCCTTTCTCAAAACTTATTATCTGATCCCTGCTAACGCTCAATCCTACGAAGGACAGGCCGGTACCAACCTTGATGAACAGCGGGTTGAGCAGGCGATTAATGACGCTTTGCAAATGCGCGGCATGACGCCAGTAGCAAAAGACCAAGCTGAGATCTTAGTGGCCTACCACCTGACCAGCAAAGATCGCACTCGAATTCGCTCTTATCACAATAATTTTAACTACTACGGCCGCTACCACCGACGCTACTGGGGCGCCGGTTGGGGCAATGATATTGATGTTGAGCAATTTACCGAGGGGCAATTACTAATCGACTTGGTTGATCCGACGGAGAATCGAGTGGTTTTCCGAAGTATTGGCAAAAAGCGTGTGCGCCGTGCAACTGTTGAGCAGAAAATCGAATCGACCAACACCTACGTGCAAGCCATGTTCGCGGAAGTGCCGGGTTGGTAACCAGACCCGAGCTACTTAAACAAGCGATGAGTTCGCCCTTTTTTGCTACAACAGGATGCTATTGATGTTTGCTCGTGAAGATACGGATGACAAAACATTTTTTTCGCGTTACGACACTGCTCACCCGATGTCGAGTCACGTTGAACGCCCTTTCGAATTAGATGGTATGACTTGGCCGACCATTGAACATTACTTTCAGGCAATGAAATTCACCGATGAAGCCCTGCGTCAGCGGATCAACCAAGCGCCGACGCCGGAACAAGCCAGCAAAATTGGTTCGAAGTGGTACCGGCGGCCGCGCCGAGACTGGAAGAAAATCCAAACCGTGGTGATGACTCGGGCGATTTATGTTTCTGCCAAGTGTTACCCCGAACTAGCCCAAGCGCTCCTCGAGTCCCGCGGTCAAACCCTGATTGAAAACGATGCCTACGATTACTTTTGGGGATGTGGCCGGGACAAGCGAGGTGAAAACCAATATGGCCAAGTGTTGATGAATGTGCGCGACAAGCTATTTGCGGAGCAAGCCTAACTATTGCTTACTGGCCAATGCTCGGCCGCCGTCTAAGTCAACGCAACTACCGGTCAGATACGGGTTGTTGATGATGTAATTGATGGTGTCAATCACGACCTGAGGGCCGGGCTCAATCGCCATCAATGACTTGCGTTTGGCTTTTTCGCGATAGCGCTCATCATCATGTTCATTGAACATGATTAAGCCAGGCGCGATGGCGTTGACCTTTACTTTTGGTGCAAGCAGCGCTGCAAACGACTTGGTCATGTTTTCCAAAGCCGATTTACTGGCGGCATAAGCAATGTGCTTTTTACTGCCGGTTTTGACGACGTAATCGGTCAGGTGAATGATATCCCCTTGGGTTGATGTTTGTAGTAGCTCGGCTAAGGCTAAGTTCAATTGATAGGGCACCATGGCGTGGATTTGCATCATCTGATTCATGGTTTGCTGTGGCGACACGTCGGCAGATTCCGCTAACCAATCGGAGGCGTTGTGGATCAGCGCCCGAATCGAGCCGCACTTTTGGTTAATCCAACCAATGAAATCATCGATACCTGTTTGTGACGAAAAATCGGCCTGTTGGCAGTGAATGCCCAATTCCCGCAGTTCGGTCACTGCCGGCTTCATGGTCCGGTAACTAATGACAACGTCGAAGCCTTGTTGAGCAAGGGCAATGGCTAACGCCTTGCCGACTCGTTGCGCGCCGCCGGTAATAATGACCGCATTAGTCAATTGCTGTTGATCACTAGAGCCTGAGTTCATCGATTGCTGGTCCTTCCGATAAGCGCTTTGCGCCACATGCTATACACTTAAAATGAGTTTGATTGTTCAATTCAATCAGTTAACGATTGAAATTGCCCTATTGATCAATCTTAACTACTGCCATTTGCGTACATCCAAACATAAAACAAAATAGAGAACAAAGGATGATGATGTCGCCACAAGCCGAAGCGGTCAAACAAGCGCTCGTTGCTGCTGGGTTAGAAACACCCTTGCATGACAACGGCCTCAGCCGCGACCAAAAGTACCAGCAAATCAAGGCCAGTATGATGCAAGTGGTCAGCACGCTTGGTCTTGATTTGAATGATGATAGCCTCGCCGAAACGCCGCACCGAATCGCGAAAATGTATGTCGATGAAATCTTTTGTGGCTTGGATTATGAGAATTTTCCGAAGATCACTCAAATCGACAACAAGATGGGTTGCGATGAGATGGTCAAAGTCCGAGATATTGCGGTGACGTCCACCTGTGAGCATCACTTTATCACCATTGATGGCAGCGCGACGGTTGCATATATCCCACGAACCAGCGTTATTGGGCTGTCGAAAATCAACCGTATTGTGCGGTTTTTCGCTCAGCGTCCGCAGGTACAAGAGCGCCTCACGCGGCAAATACTCATCGCATTGCAAACATTACTGAACACGCAAGACGTTGCGGTAAGCATTCGGGCAACCCATTATTGCGTCAAATCTAGAGGCGTCATGGATGCAAATTCGTCAACAGAAACAACTGCTTTGGGAGGCGTATTTAAAAGCAGTTCGAAAACCCGAGCCGAGTTTTTGAGCTAACGATTTGGCGCGATAGCAGAGAAATCATCGGGCTCTAGCTTTAGCCTGCTAAAATTTGTACAATTCCGCGCCCCAAAATTCGGGGTGGTTGTAGAAGGGCAAGCGCGTGGCAGAAAAAATCAACTTACTGGATCTCAGTCGTCAGCAGATGCGAGAGTTTTTCGTCGAAATGGGCGAGAAGCCTTTTCGTGCTGATCAGGTAATGAAGTGGATTTATCACTTTGGTTACGACGACTTTGAGCAGATGACCAACATTAACAAGGTGTTGCGGCAAAAGTTGATTGAACGAGCTGAAATCAAAGCGCCGGAGGTGGCGACTGAACAGCGCAGCTCCGATGGCACCATCAAGTGGGCGCTTACCGTAGCGGGTGGTCAGGAAGTCGAAACCGTCTACATTCCCGAAGAAGGACGCGCGACTCTCTGCGTTTCGTCGCAAGTGGGGTGCGCGCTGGAATGTACTTTTTGTTCGACGGCGCAACAAGGATTCAACCGCAACCTGTCTGTTGCTGAAATCATCGGCCAAGTCTGGCGAGCGGCTAAAATTATTGGCCCAGCAGCACTGAATGATGATCGTCCGATCACCAATGTGGTGATGATGGGCATGGGTGAGCCGCTGCTGAACGTGAAGAACGTGGTGCCAGCAATGGATTTGATGATGGATGACTTTGGCTTTGGTTTATCCAAACGCCGTGTCACCTTGAGCACCTCTGGCGTGGTTCCAGCGTTGGATAAATTAGCCGACCAAATTGATGTGGCACTTGCCATTTCACTACATGCCCCAAATGACGAGCTGCGTGACGAGATTGTGCCGATCAACAAGAAGTACAACATCGATACCTTTTTAGCGTCAGTGCGCAACTATTTGAGCAAGTCCAATGCTAATCAAGGTAAGGTGACGGTTGAATACGTCATGCTCGATCATGTCAATGACAGCATGGAGCAGGCTCACGAGCTAGCTAAGGTGATGAAGAACACGCCTTGCAAAATCAACTTGATTCCATGGAACCCGTTCCCGCAGGCTCCTTATGGTCGCTCGTCTAACTCACGCATTGACCGCTTCGCAAAAGTGTTAATGGAACACGGCTTTACCGTCATTGTTCGTAAGACCCGAGGCGACGATATTGATGCCGCTTGTGGCCAATTGGCCGGTGATGTTGTTGACCGCACCAAGCGTACGCTGAAAAAACGGATGCAAGGTGAATCTATTTCGGTCAAAATGGCGTAATTGCCAATAACCTACGTTATTTTTCATGCGCTATTTTCTGCTGTTGTTCACTGCTTTAGCCATTGTCGGTTGTGTTACCGAGACACGCGTCGCTGGCACCAATAAGCAGGTCGTCGAACAACAGTCAGATCCAGTTGAAGCGGCTCGAACCCGAGTTGCTCTTGGCCTTCGTTATCTGCAAAACGGCGACCCCGCGCAAGCCAAGTACAATCTCACCAAAGCGAAGCAACACGCACCACAGCTGCCGGAAGTCCATTCGGCGTTGGCATATTACTACCAACGTGTCGATGAACCTGAACTGGCTGAAAAAGCCTATCAAGATGCGCTGCGCTACGGTGCTAACGATGGCTCGGTGATGAACAACTATGGCGTGTTTCTTTGTCAGCAAGATCAGTACACCAAAGCCATTAAGCAATTTATGGCGGCCGTACAAGAACCGACTTACATCCGTGTGGCCGATGCATATGAGAATGCTGGCCTTTGTGCGTTAAGCCACTCACAGCCGCAGCATGCGCACGACTATTTTGACAAAGTATTGAGCTACGACGCAGCTCGGCCCAGAACTTTGCTGGGGCTGTCCGATGCATATCTGCAATTGGGTTTGACCGATTCTGCGGACTTTTATTTTCAGCGCTATTTGGCGCGTCATTCATTAAGTGCTGATAGTGCCGTCCTAGGCTATCGGTTAGCGGTAAAGCAAAATAATCGACAAGATATTCAAAAGTACCGGTTGATACTGCAATCGCGTTATCCGCAAGCTTACGCCGCGTTAAATAGGGCGTCAGCGGCGCCAAGCGGCACCAGTGTTCAAGCAACAGTTGCTCAAACAACCGATGCGCAAACAATGAGTGCTCAAGCAAATAGCGCTCAGTCGCCGAGCCTAAGTACAAATAGTGCAAACAGTGCAAACAATGACGCTCCAACAAGCGTGACTGACATTGTTTACAAAATACAAGTCGCAGCAAGTGTTGAGCGGTTATCGGCGGCTTATCTGAGCGGGCGGCTGAAGGATCAAAGCCTAGACATTGTTGAAGTTGAGGATGATGGCTGGTTCAAATATTTAGCCGGAAGCTATGCCAGTGTTGAAGCCGCAGAAAAAGCTAAAAAGCTCGTTAAGCCAAAGCAGGCATTTATCGTTGGTTTGACCAACGGACAAATTGTTTATACCAAGTATTAATTTAAAGCACCGGATCTTTCACCTATGGCAGACGATAATCACACAGCGCCTGAAACCACAACAGCTGGCCAACTATTGCAACAAGCGCGCGAGCAGGCGCAGCTCTCTGTTGCTGATGTGGCGGCGCGATTGAATTTGCGGCCCGTGGTGATTGAGGCGCTGGAAGCCGATGATAATGACAACCTGCCGTCGAGTACTTTTGTTCGAGGCTATTTAGGCAGTTATGCGCGATTACTTGGTATCCCCGAAAGCAACGTACTCGAAGCTTATCAGGGCCAGACTGAGCAAGCGCAAATGCAGAGTTTTTCTAACCGAACGTCGACGGAGCGCTCAGACAACCGAGTGATGTGGCTGACTTATCTCATCGTGCTGGTGCTGATTGGATTTCTGGTGGTTTGGTGGTGGCAAAAACAGCAAAACGGCCAACTCAATAACAATGCGATACCAGCAAACGAAGTCGAACAGGCTGCTGACGTAATGCAACAAACTGCTGAAGATGAGTCGGTTTCATCATGGCCGAGTTCGGCCGTTGATGGCGATGAAGCCAGCCAAGAGAGCGACGCATCTGAACTTGCGGTTGTCGCTGGTGACGCTGATTTGGCTGAGCCACAAGCTGAAATCGAGCCTGTTGAAGACGCTGATAGTTCTGCTGCAGCAGAAGTACTTGATGAAGTAGAGCGCTCACTTGACGAGCAGTTCTCAGCAGACGTTACTGAGCAGATGACTGAGGAACAGTTGCCCGCGAGTGAGCCTGCTGATGTCGCGCAAGTTCGCTTTATGCTGTCGAAAGACTGCTGGATGCGGGTTGAAGATGCCACCGGAGAGGTGGTAGTCGAGGGGGTCAAGACGCCATCTCGAGTCGTTGAGTTTTCTGGTGTACCACCATTTCATGCGATATTTGGCGTGCCTGATGCCGTGACGATAGAATACCAAGGCGAAACTTATCCATTTGAAGTGGATAATCCACTTAAAACATTGCGTTTAACATTCCCAGCAGAGTAATCAGATGATTGAGAATCCTATAAAACGTCGGCAATCGACTCGCATTATGGTTGGCAATGTGCCAATCGGCGACGGTGCGCCGATCTCGGTCCAGTCAATGACCAATACCCTGACCACGGACGTCGAAGCGACAGTTGCCCAAATTAAAGCGTTGGAAAGTGTCGGTGCCGATATCGTTCGGGTCTCGGTGCCAACTATGGATGCTGCGGAAGCCTTTAAACTGATTAAGCAGCAAACCAATATTCCACTGGTTGCTGACATTCATTTTGATTATCGCATTGCCTTAAAAGTGGCTGAGTATGGCGTCGATTGCTTACGAATTAACCCTGGCAATATTGGCCGCGAAGATCGGGTGAGAGCCGTGGTTGATGCCGCTCGTGAGCGCAATATTCCCATTCGAATTGGCGTAAATGGCGGCTCTTTGGAGCGCGATTTACAAGAAAAATATGGCGAGCCAACGCCTGAGGCGTTGGTTGAGTCAGCGATGCGTCATGTCGATTATCTCGACAAGCTTAATTTCGACCAGTTTAAGGTCAGCGTGAAAGCGTCTGATGTTTTTTTAGCCGTTGATGCGTATCGCTTGTTGGCTAAAAAAATCGATCAACCGCTGCACTTGGGGATCACCGAAGCCGGTGGCGCGCGTGCTGGTGCAGTGAAATCAGCAATTGGCCTTGGCATGTTATTGGCCGAAGGGATCGGCGATACCTTGCGGGTTTCTCTCGCCGCCGATCCGGTAGAAGAAATCAAAGTTGGTTTCGATATCCTCAAGTCCCTTCGCATTCGCTCCCGTGGTATCAATTTCATTGCTTGTCCATCTTGTTCGCGACAAGAGTTTGATGTCATTGGCACCGTCAATGAACTTGAGCAGCGTCTCGAAGATGTGGTGACGCCGATGGATGTCTCGGTGATTGGCTGTGTGGTCAACGGGCCGGGAGAGGCGCAAGTGTCTGATATCGGTGTTGCTGGTGGCCATAAACGCAGTGGTTTTTATGAAGATGGTGAGCGTCAAAAAGAGCGTTTCGATAATGATCACTTGGTTGATCAACTCGAAAGCCGAATTCGCGCACGATTGAATCGCGAGCTGCCAGAACACCGGATCGATGTGACCGAGATCGGTGATTCGTAAAAAATCTCGGTACTCAGTTCCCAACGACATTTTGTAATGCGGCCCGGCTTCCTTATAATGCCGGGTCTTTAATTATCTTTCTTTGGTAAAACATCACTGTGGCGAAACAAATTCAAGCCGTTCGCGGTATGAACGACTGTCTTCCTGATCAGTCTCCTGCTTGGCAGTTTATTGAACAAGGGTTGCGCGATCTGGTTGCCGGTTATGGCTATGCTGAGATCCGCACGCCAGTGGTAGAAAGCACAGACCTGTTCAAGCGTTCAATTGGTGAAGTGACCGACATCGTCGAGAAGGAAATGTATACCTTCGACGATCGCAATGGTGACAGCCTGACCTTGCGCCCAGAAGGCACCGCCAGCTGTGTTCGCGCCGGCAACCAAGGCGGTTTGCTGTACAATCAGGAACAACGCTTGTGGTATATCGGCCCAATGTTCCGTCACGAGCGCCCGCAAAAAGGTCGCTATCGCCAGTTCCATCAGTTTGGTGTTGAGTTGTATGGCCTAGCCGGTGCTGATGCTGATGCTGAAGTGATT
Organism: Neiella litorisoli; assembly: GCF_014773395.1. Taxonomy (GTDB): domain Bacteria; phylum Pseudomonadota; class Gammaproteobacteria; order Enterobacterales; family Neiellaceae; genus Neiella; species Neiella litorisoli. The sequence goes on from NZ_JACXAF010000023.1 coordinate 9,185, forward strand.
CAGCTGACGGCCAAAATGTGGCAAGACTTTGGTATTTCTGATCAGGTTACTTTGCAGCTCAACTCACTTGGCTCTAATCAGGCCCGAGCGGACTACAAAGATGCTTTGGTCGAATTTCTGACCGCCCATGAAGCGCAGCTTGATGAAGATAGCAAGCGCCGCTTACACAGTAATCCGCTGCGTGTATTGGATAGCAAAAATCCGCAAACTCAAGCATTGCTGGTTAATGCGCCCAAGCTGTCCGAGTATCTAGACGAAGACAGCAAGCAGCACATGACCAAACTGTGTCAACTATTGGACGCACTGGGCATTGCTTATCAGATTAACGAACGCTTGGTACGCGGGCTGGATTATTACAACAAAACCGTGTTTGAATGGGTCACCGATGCGCTTGGTGCTCAAGGTACGGTTTGTGCCGGTGGCCGCTATGATGGCTTGGTCGAGCAACTTGGCGGCAAAGCAACCACAGCGGTTGGTTTTGCCATGGGCATGGAGCGTTTATTGCTGTTGCTCGAAACCTTGGGCAAGTTAGACAATTTGCCTGCGCCAGTCGATGTCTATTGCATGGCGAGTGGCGACGAATGCGTTGCTGCCAGCATGAAGCTTGCGCAACAGTTGCGGACTGAGCTGGCCGGCGTTCGCATTATGCAGCACCTTGGTGGCGGCAATTTGAAAAAACAGTTTAAGCGCGCGGATAAGAGCGGCGCTCGTTGTGCCTTGATCCTCGGCCAGCAAGAGTTGGCTGATGGCGTTGTCGGCCTTAAACATTTACGAAATCATGATCTGCCACAGGAGCAAGTTCCTTTGGCTGAAGTAGCAACACGCCTCGCGGCGGTAATGAACGAAACGGAGTAAGGTGTGGAAGGTTACCAGACCGAAGAACAACAGGTTGAAGCCATTAAGGCGTTTTGGCGTAAAAACGGCAATCAAATTTTATTAGGCATTATTATCGGCCTAGGCGGCATTTACGGCTTCCGTTATTTTCAAGAGCAGCAAGTGCTTGAAAGTGCCGAAGCGGCAGATGCTTTTTCAAAAGCATTGACTGCCGAGCAATTGCAAGGCTTTGCCAGTGATTACAGTAAGTCAGGCTATGTTGCAGTAGCTGAATTGAAGTTGGCGAAAACGCAAGTCGAAGCAGGCGAGTTAGAAGCCGCCGCAGCGACGTTAAAGCAAGTGATTGCTGGCGCTGATGAAGTGGCGTTGCAACAGGTTGCTAAAATTCGCTTAGCCCGTATTCAAGTTGCCTTGAATCAGCTCGATGCCGCACTGGCCACGTTGGCTGGCGACTGGCCGCAGTCATTGCTGGGTGAGGTTGAAGTCGTTAAAGGTGAAGCACACATCGCAGCAGGCGATACCGAAGCAGCACGCGACGCGTTCCAAACCGCGCTAATGAATGTTTCGCCACAACAAGCGGCGTCAATTCAAATTCGCTTAGATGACATTGCTGCGCCCGTAGCGCAGCTTCCGCCGGTAGAGACGGCTAGCAAGGAGTAAGCTTGTGACGAACTGGTTCCGCCCATTGGCCGTAGCGGCTCTGGCGACGTTTACATTGTCAGCGTGCTCACTGTTTAGTGATGACGAAGACCAAATCATTGTTGCTGAGCTTGTCGAATTCGAACCTCAGTTCGAAGGCAAGCAGCTATGGTCGGCTTCTGTCGGCAGTGGTGTGGGTGACCATGCGTCACGCTTGCGCCCCGCAGTTGGCTACGACAAAGTGTTTGCAGCCAGTCGCGATGGTGTCGTGAAAGCGCTTGACCAAGAAACTGGCGATACCCTTTGGGAAGTCCACGTTGGTGAGCGCGATACCGACCGCTGGTTTGGCGGTTATCGCTCGGCCATGGTTTCAGGTGCGGTGACGGTTGCTTACAAGAAAGTCTTTCTGGGTACTGAGCGCGGCTTTGTGTTGGGCTTAGATGCTGAAACCGGTGAAGAAGTTTGGCGAGCCACTGTCGCTGGTGAAGTTTTAGCGCCGCCTGCGGTATCTGATGGCATCGTGGTGGCCAGCACGCTATCGGGTAAGATTTATGGTCTTGATGCCGAAACCGGTGAAGAGCTGTGGAACTTTGAAGGCGCAGTCCCGCCGTTGACGCTGCGTGGCTCTGGTACCCCAGCTATTGACAACGGCGCCGTGTTCGCTGGCACGGCTGATGGCAAGTTAACCGCTATTTTCCTTGAGCGCGGCTTCCAGATTTGGGAAGAACAAGTGACGCTACCTGGCGGCACCAATGATCTTGAGCGGATGGTTGATATTGATGCTGATGTGCTGACCGGCGGGGACACTGTCTACGCAGTAGCCTACAATGGTGACTTAGTTGCAGCAGAAATGCGCTCCGGTCGTGAGAAGTGGAAACGCCCATACTCGTCTTATCAAGGCATGGTGATGGACGGCTTTGAGATTTATCTAAGCAGTTCATCGAGCTATGTGTTTGCGATTGATCGCCGTGATGCCACTGAACTATGGGCCAACCGCGAGTTGGAAAACCGCCAAATCACGACGCCAGCATTTGTTTCTCGCTACGTCATTGTTGGTGACTTTGAAGGTTATCTGCATTGGCTGGATGGCAATACCGGACAATTTGTTGCGCGAATGTATATTGATTCTGATGGCCTCTACTCGACGCCGGTTGTGGAAGGCAATGTTGCTTATCTGCAATCCCGAGACGGCGATGTGTACGCAATTCAGACACCTTAGTGTTGCCCCGGTAGCTCGCTAGATTTTTTAAAGCCCCGGCCTCGGGGCTTTTTGTTGGAGAAAGAACGAATGACCCCAGTGATTGCGTTGGTTGGACGACCGAATGTCGGCAAATCGACCCTGTTTAATCGTCTGACCCGAACCAGAGATGCGCTGGTTGCCGATTTTCCTGGTCTGACGCGCGATCGTCAGTATGGTCGAGCTCGGTTTCAGGAGCGTGAGTACATCGTTATCGACACCGCAGGTATCTACGGTGATGAAGAAGGTATCGACGCATTAATGGTGGAGCAATCGCAACAGGCGATTGAAGAGGCCAATATCATCTTCTTTATGGTTGATGGCCGCGACGGCTTGACGCCAACCGACATTGAAATCGCTGAGCATTTGCGCCGTGGCGAAAAAAATGTGGTGTTGCTGGTTAACAAAATTGATGGCGTTGATGCCAACCAAGTGATGGCTGATTTCTATCAGCTTGGCATCAGTGAAATGTTCGGCATCGCTGCTGCGCAGGGCCGTGGCGTCAGTCAGGTGTTGGATGAATCGTTAGTTCCTTTGTTAAAAGAACTTGAGGCAGAGCCGAATTTTGACGATTTAGCCGATGATCTGATTGCGGATGAAGAGCTTGAAGACTTTGATGATGAGCTGTCAGAGCAAGAGCTAGCAGAGTTAGAAGAGCAAGACGAAGACGCCCAGCCATTTGAAGATCTGCCGATCAAGTTGGCAATTGTCGGTCGTCCTAATGTCGGTAAATCGACTCTGACCAACCGCATCTTGGGCGAAGATCGAGTGGTGGTGTATGACATGCCTGGTACCACTCGTGATTCGGTATACATTCCCATGGAGCGGGACGAGCAAGATTACATTTTGATTGATACCGCAGGTATTCGCCGGCGCGCTAGAGTCAATGAAGCCATCGAAAAGTTTTCCGTGATCAAAACGCTGCAGGCTATTGAAGATGCCAATGTGGTGTTATTGGTGTTGGATGCCCACGCTGGTATTAGTGATCAGGATATGAGCCTATTGGGCTTTGTGCTCAATGCTGGCCGCTCGCTTGTGGTGGCGGTCAATAAGTGGGACGGTCTCGATACCCATGCTCGTGATCGAATTAAAGATGAGCTCGATCGCCGCTTAGGGTTTGTTGATTTTGCCCGAGTTCACTTTATCTCTGCATTACATGGCAGTGGCGTTGGTCACTTGTTTGAATCGGTCCAAGAGGCGTATCAATCGGCGACACGTCGGGTTTCGACATCGATGCTGACTCGGATCCTGCATGGTGCGGCGGAAGATCATAACCCACCGATGGTTCGGGGCCGCCGCAGTAAACTGCGTTATGCCCACGCCGGTGGTTACAATCCGCCGGTGATTGTGGTCCATGGCAATATGGTGACGTCATTGCCCGGCTCGTATAAGCGTTACCTGACTAACTATTTCCGACGTTCGCTACAAATTATGGGTACACCTATCAAAATCGAATTTAAAGAAGGTGATAACCCGTATAAGGACAAAAAAAATACACTAACTTTGAGTCAAATCAGAAAAAGACGTCGTTTAATGAAGTACATCAAGGGTAGACAAAAATAATAAAACAAAACTACCTCTGAGGTGACCTATGACCCTACGACCGAAATGCCCGAAGTGCCAGGGCTACTTAATAGCCGACGACGGCCATCATCGTTGCGAGGAGTGCAGTTCGCAATATGAGGCGCAAGCAGTATGTGATGTCTGTGGCGACCCACTTAGCATTTTAAAAGCCTGTGGTGCAGTTGATTACTTCTGTAATCACTGCAATGAACTGAAGTCAAAGTCGGTGGTTCGACACCGATACCTAGAAGTATCTTTTGAACCCGTGCGAGCTGGTTTTTAGTTTTACTCGCTTTTTCTAACTTGGCCGCTCCAGCTGCATAGGAGCGGCACTGCAAGTCACTTCAGAATCAATCGGCTGTTTTGTCGCTGCCGATCACCTCACTTTCTATTTGGCCATCTTCAACTAGGGTGATTAATTTTTGCCCTTGAGTCACTTGACTGACACTACGGATCACTTGCTGTTGCTCATTGCGGCTGATGCTATAGCCACGGCTTAGGGTTGCCAGTGGGCTGACAATATCGAGTTTTGCTGCCATTACCGCCAGCTTATTCTGTTGTTGTTGCAGAGTACGGCTGATTGTTGTTGCTAAGCGCTGATCGAAGTTCTGAAGCTCACTGCGTTTACGGCTGAGGGTTAGCGATGGCCGTTGTTCAGATAGGCGGTGCTGCATTGTTAGCTGCTTATTTTTACCTTGCTCTAGGCGTTTTTGAATGGCTCGCTGAAGTCTAAAATGAAGCTCGTCTGCCCGTTGATTGTGTTGTTGAATTTGTAAGCTTGGATGTTGTCGTTCCAGTCGCTGAGCGAGTTGCGACAACACCAACTGGCGAGTTTGCTGTTGTTGGCGCCAGCCGTGATTGAGCCGGCTAACCATGTTATTAAAAGCTTGCAATCGATGTTCGGCATCTGAAGTCACTAACTCTGCGGCAGCTGATGGCGTCGCAGCTCTCAGATCGGCAACCAGATCAGCAATACTAACATCCACTTCATGACCAACCGCACTGATCACCGGTAAACGACTATTGACGATCGCTGCGGCGACCACTTCGGTGTTAAAACACCATAAATCTTCCAAGCTACCGCCACCGCGACCAATAATCAGCAGATCCACTTCATTGCGTCGGTTGGCCATGGCTATTTGCACGGCAATTTGTTCGGCGGCGCCTTCGCCTTGCACCGCTGTCGGGTAAATCACGACTTCAACGCTGGCATCGCGACGTGCCATCACAGTCAAAATGTCATGAATAGCGGCGCCTGATGATGAGGTCACGACGCCGACTTTGCGAATCGACTGCGGCAGCGCCCGCTTGCGTTCATGGTCAAACCAGCCGCGCTGATGCAAGGTGCGCTTCATTTGCTCAAAAGCTTGCTGTAAGCGCCCGATCCCGGCTGGCTGCATGGCATCGATGACCAGTTGGTATTCTCCGCGCGGCGCGTACAAGCCAACTTGGGCTTTAACCAATACCGCATCGCCGACATTGGGCTGCCAGCTTAGCTGGCGGTTGCGCGTACGAAACATGGCGCAGCGGACTTGTGATGAGGCATCTTTTAGGGTTAGGTACCAGTGGCCGGAAGCGGCTCGAGTGAGCTGGCCAATTTCAGCCTCCAACCAGATGGTGCCGACCTGTTGGCTTAACAGCTGACTGACATGTTGGTTGAGTTGCGAAACACTAAAGATATTGTCAGCAGAAATCATCGGATAGGCTCTATGGTTACGGCAGGTGTTTTAACTGGGCATTATGCCTTAACTTGACCAAATAGTTGTCGCAAAATCAGCTTGAGTATCTGGCAACAGCGCGCATTTTGGGGGCGCTGCTTATTGAGCCTAGTAGGTTGTAGGCACATGAAGGGCCGACGCGGGTGACTCTTGGTTGCTGATAATCTGCTGATTCGTAGTGTTGCCTTTACAGGCAATTGTTAAAAACAATGGCCAAGGCGTGATATTCATCAAATATTTATTTGTTTCAACTCTTCCTTATCGGTAGAATACGGCCGCAACCAAATGACCGTCACTTGCTAGGTTGAGAGTTGCATCATGCTAAGAATTGCTAAAGAAGCATTAACGTTTGATGACGTTTTGCTTGTTCCAGCCCACTCAGAAGTTTTGCCCAACACGGCGAACCTTCGCACCCGTCTGACCAAGACCATTGACCTCAATATTCCGATGCTGTCTGCCGCCATGGATACGGTGACCGAAGCGCGTCTTGCGATTGCGCTTGCCCAGGAGGGCGGGATTGGCTTTATTCACAAAAACATGTCGATTGAAGCGCAAGCTGAACAAGTTCGTATCGTTAAAAAATACGAAAGTGGCATGGTTGATGAGCCAACTACAGTTGGGCCAGAACTATCGATCGGTGAGTTGATTCACTTACAGCAGAAGCTCGGTTTCTCAGGCTTCCCTGTGGTCAATGACGACAATGACTTAATTGGTATTGTCACCAGTCGTGATGTTCGTTTTGAACGTGACTTGTCCAAGCAAGTCAAACACATCATGACGCCAAAAGAAAAGTTGGTGACGGTGCACACCAGCGCCAACCGTGAAGATGTCCAGCATCTGATGCACGAACACCGAATTGAAAAGATTCTGGTTGTTCATGATGACTTCAAACTAGCCGGCATGATCACCGTCAAAGACTTCAAAAAAGCGGAACGCAAACCGAACGCTTGTAAAGATTCACAAGGCCGTTTGCGCGTAGGTGCCGCAGTGGGTGCCGGTGAGGGCAATGAAGAGCGGGTTGCTGCTTTGGTTGCTGCTGGTGTCGATGTGCTGCTGGTTGATTCAAGCCACGGTCATTCGCAAGGCGTTTTGAATCGTATTCGCGCCACTAAAGACGCTTACCCGCAGGTGCAGATTATCGGTGGTAATGTTGCCACTGGAGCTGGTGCAGTGGCGCTTGCCGATGCCGGTTGTGATGCGGTCAAAGTTGGTATTGGTCCTGGCTCTATTTGTACCACCCGGATTGTGACGGGTGTTGGTGTGCCACAAATTACCGCTGTGTCCGATGCTGTTGAAGCACTGAAAGAGCGCGATATTCCGGTGATTGCTGATGGCGGCATTCGTTATTCAGGTGATTTAGCCAAGGCCATTGCCGCTGGCGCCTCATGCGTCATGGTCGGCTCTATGTTTGCTGGTACTGATGAAGCGCCAGGTGAGATCGAGTTGTACCAAGGCCGAGCCTTTAAGAGCTATCGTGGTATGGGCTCGCTCGGTGCGATGTCAAAAGGCTCGTCAGATCGCTATTTCCAAAGTGATAATGCGGCAGACAAGTTGGTGCCAGAAGGCATCGAAGGACGTATCCCGTACAAAGGTACATTGAACGGTATCATTCACCAGCAAATGGGCGGTCTGCGTTCATGCATGGGTCTGACCGGTTGTGCCACGATCGATGAGCTGCGCACCAAGGCTGAATTTGTCAAAGTGACCAGCGCCGGAATGGGCGAATCTCACGTTCACGACGTGACGATTACCAAAGAAGCACCAAACTACCGTTTGGGCTAAATTAATGACTGACTGCCAGCGACGCTGATTGCAACCTCGCTGGCTATGCTCGAGGACGACCGCTGTTTGGAGACAGTTGCCGTCCTCGTTTTGTTATTTCGCAAAGTGAGAATTGCAACATCATGAGCAAAGACATCCACGACCATAAAATTCTAATTCTGGACTTTGGTTCCCAGTACACCCAGCTTATTGCCCGCCGCATTCGTGAATTGGGTGTTTATTGTGAGCTTTGGGCGTGGGATGTGACCGAGCAGGATATTCGTGATTTCAACCCACAAGGCATCATCTTGTCAGGCGGCCCAGAGAGTGTCACCGAAGCGGGCTCACCACGGGCACCCGAGTATGTCTTTAATGCCGGCGTTCCGGTGTTGGGTGTTTGCTATGGCATGCAAACCATGGCTCATCAACTCGGTGGCTCGGTGCAAGGCTCGGAGCATCGCGAATTCGGTTATGCTCAGGTTGAGCTCATTGCAAAGAGCGCATTATTCGATGCCATTGAAGATCATGTTGGTGACAATGGCAATGCGTTACTCGATGTCTGGATGAGCCACGGCGATAAAGTTGCCAGTATTCCAGAAGGTTTCACCACCATTGCTCAGACTTCATCTTGCCCGTACGCGGCAATGGCCGACGAGTCACGCCATTTCTACGGTGTTCAATTCCACCCTGAAGTAACCCATACCCGTCAAGGTATGCGTATTTTAGAGCACTTTGTTGTTCAAATTTGCCAGTGTGAGAAGTTGTGGACTTCCGCCTCAATCATTGAAAACGCCATCGAAACCATTAAAAAGCAAGTCGGTGATGACAAGGTCATTCTTGGCTTGTCTGGCGGTGTTGATAGTTCGGTGGTTGCCATGTTGTTGCACCGCGCGATCGGTCCCAACTTGACCTGTGTGTTCGTCGATAATGGCCTGCTGCGATTGAATGAGGGCGAGCAGGTGATGGAAATGTTTGGTGATCACTTCGGTCTCAACATCGTCCATGTTAAAGCCGAAGAGCGTTTCTTAAATGCACTTGCCGGAGAAGCTGACCCTGAAGCCAAGCGTAAAAAGATTGGCCACACTTTTATTGAAGTGTTTGATGAAGAGGCTGGCAAACAAACCGACGTCAAATGGTTGGCCCAAGGCACCATTTACCCTGACGTGATTGAATCTGCTGCTTCGAAAACCGGTAAAGCCCATGTGATTAAGTCGCACCACAATGTTGGTGGTTTGCCTGAAGACATGGAACTCGGTTTGGTCGAGCCGCTGAAAGAGCTGTTCAAGGACGAAGTCCGCAAGATCGGCCTAGAACTGGGCTTGCCGTATGACATGCTGTATCGCCACCCATTCCCTGGCCCAGGTCTCGGTGTACGGGTACTGGGTGAAGTGAAAAAAGAATACTGCGATCTGCTGCGTCGTGCCGATGCGATCTTCATCGAGGAGCTACATGCGGCTGATCTCTACCACAAAGTGAGCCAAGCCTTTACCGTATTCCTGCCAGTCCGCTCGGTTGGTGTCATGGGCGATGGTCGCAAATACGATTGGGTGGTGTCATTGCGTGCGGTGGAAACCATCGACTTTATGACCGCGCACTGGGCACACTTGCCGTATGAATTTTTAGGTAAAGTGTCAAACCGTATCATCAACGAGATCGACGGCATTTCTCGAGTGGTTTACGACGTTTCCGGCAAGCCGCCTGCAACCATTGAATGGGAATAACCGCCCTGTTGAATTGCTCCAAAAGCCAGCGCAAGCTGGCTTTTTTGTGGCAATTATTCCGGCGCTTCGAGCTTGGCTTTGCGAGGATTGTGTAGGCGCACTGCTTTTTGTCGTTTCTTTTTCATTCGCAAGTTGAGCATTTCAACCCCGAACGAGAACGCCATGGCAAAGTAGATGTAGCCTTTTGGAATGTGTAGCTCAAAGCCTTCAGCAATGAGAGTGAAACCGAGCAGCACCAAAAAGCTCAGCGCCAGCATTTTAACCGTTGGGTGGCGCTCAACAAATTCAGCAATACTCGAAGCCGCCAGCATCATCACAACCACAGCAATGACCATGGCGATAATCATGACAGGTACGTGTTTGGCAATCCCGACAGCCGTGATCACCGAATCAAAACTAAAGACAATATCAATCAGCACGATTTGAATAATGACGGCACCAAAGGTGGCCTGCACCGCTGAAGTTTGATGGTCTTCGTCACCTTCGAGAGAATTGTGGATTTCATGGGTGCTTTTAGCGAGCAGGAAGAGTCCGCCGCCAATCAATATCAAATCCCGCCCACTGATGGCATTTCCCATGATTTCAACCAAGGGAGCGGTGAGTCCCATCACCCAAGTGATCGACAACAGCAGGGCGATACGGGCGAACAATGCGACTGAAAGGCCTATGTAGCGAGCCTTGGCGCGAACGGCTTTAGGCAATCGGCCACATAGAATCGAGATAAAGATAATGTTGTCGATACCCAGCACGACCTCCAGCACAGTTAAAGTGCCCAGAGCGACCCACGCCTCCGGTGAACTCATCCATTCCATCATTTGCTTGCGACTACCTGTTATATGATTTTGTTTGCTGTTGGGAGTATGGATGGCTTTTTGCCCTTCGCAAAGGGAAATGCGGGCCTTGTTCTACAGCAGCAAATGCTGCACAGCTCAAGTCAGCGAGCTTTGGCGCTATGCTTTTGAACTTTTTTCAAATAGTCTTGCTGCAATAAAACTCTCGAAGGATAGCGAGTAAATGATGACTGAGCGATTGAAATCTATAGTAATTGGTGCCATTGGATTAGCCCTGACGAGCCCCGCGTTGAGCCAAGAGCCCGAATCAGTTGACCCCAACCACCAGCTATTTGCCCGTTCAGTGATGTACCAGTCGCTCAGTGACATGTGCTTGCAACAGAACCCACTATCTCCCATTAAAGCCGCCTATCAACAGTGGTTAGGGCAGCATCAAAGTGATATTGAACTGGGCCGACAAGCGATCACCACGATGGCGTTGGAGCAGGGCAGAACCATGGATTCGGTGGTGAACGTCTTCCTTCACATGGTTGAGCAAAACTGGGGGCAGCTTGATGAACCGGGCAGAGCGCAGCAATGTGATGAGTTGTTGAACTATTTGCAGCAAGGCCAAGTGGCGGCGGTTGTTACGCCAGCAGCCCCAGAAGCGGCAAACAGCCCCTAGATTTTGTAAGCATCGACGATTGCCTCAAGTTTTTCCGAAAGTGCCACCACTTTGTCACTAATCACATTGTCGGTGGCAGCATCTTGAGCCGATTTTTCGGCGATTTGCCGGATCGCGGCTAAATGGCCATTAATCTGCTCCATGGCTTTGGTTTGTTCGTTGGCGGCTTGGGCAACTTGGGCGTTGAGTTGCGATATTTCGTCGCTCTGGGCCTCAATTGCCGTTAGCTGCTCCGCGAGCTGCTGAATACTGCCCGACGAATTCTGTGCAGATTGAATGACCTGCTCGATAATCCCGACGACCTGATCTTTCTGGCGCCGCAACTCTTCATTGATCGATTTAATTTCGTCCGTTGAATCATGGGTTCGGTTGGCCAGAGAACGCACCTCGTCGGCGACCACAGAGAAGCCTCGGCCTTGCTCGCCTGCGCGGGCTGCTTCGATCGCGGCGTTTAACGCCAACAAATTCGTTTGCTCGGCTATTGCCGATATCACTTCCACCACGGTACTGACTTTGTCGCTGCGCTCTTCGAGCTGCTCCAAGCTTTGGCTGGCAGAGCTCACTAGTGTTGCGAGCTGTTCAATTTGTGCTTGTACGCGCTGAGACTCGATGGCGCCACTGCGCGCCTGCTGATTGGCCGATTCTGAGCGCTCAGCGGTGTATTTGGCGTTTTGCAACACTTCCGCTGCCGATGATTCCATCTCGGTCATACTTGTTGCGACCGAGTCCGTCCCCTCTTTGAGTTCGACGACCGACTTCTCGGTCGAGGCGGCAATGTGATGGACTTGTTCGGCGGTGTCATGGAGAAGGTGGGTGTTTGAAGCCAGTTGCTTCACGCTGTGACGAAATTGCGCCAGTAATTGATCGATGGAGCGATACACTTGACCAATTTCATCTCCGCGCTGGCCTCCTAGCTGTACTGACAAATCGGAATGCTCGGAGATGGTCGCCAGTTTACCGCGCAGATCGTTTAATCGCGCGACTACGGTGCGCTTAAATACCAGAGCCAACGCGGCAACGCCAATGGCGAAGATGAGCGTGAGCAAGCCTGATTGTTGCCATAACGCCTGATAAATTTGTTGCTCCGCGTCCGCCAATGAGTAATCGATGCGAACCGCGCCGGCGATTTCCCCTTCCTTGCTGGTTGCATGGCACATTAAGCAATTAATACCATCATGGTTTGCTGTCATGACAATTGGCGTCAACACCGTCACTAGGGGCGTCCCCGATGCGCTGCTGAAATGCTCAATATGCTCACCGGTTAGTGCTCGGCGTTCGAGAGCATCAAGGTGAGTTGAACCTTGAGTACCGAGACCAAACATGGCAACTAACGCTTCGCCACGAATAATATCGAGGCGCTCAACGTTGGCCTGCGATAGCATTTTTCGGTGAAGCACTGGTTGTTGAGTCATCGCCCCGGAAAGCATTAAGGTATTGACCGATTCAAAATAACCATTGGCCAGAGCCGTTGCTTGTTTCGACGCCATTTGTCGAACCAGATCGCGCTCGTGCTGGTAGCTGAACGACAGTGTAATGAGGAGCAACACAAGGCCGACCAATGCCATGGTCAGGTAAAGCTTGGTTGCGATGGAAAGTTGCTTCATTGCAAGTGCACGAGTCGTGGCTAATCCTTGAAAAAACTATAATCGCTATTTGCGATTTCGGCTGTAGGGAAGGCCGGCACTGTTAAAAAAGTCACAAATAAATCAGTAAGCAACAGCCGTAAAACAGACACCAACGATCAGCAGGCTCTAGGGGGACGCGCCAAACTGTGGTTCAATAGCCGATCTTGGGTGTTCGGGAGATAGTTGTGGATCAAAAGTGGATGCGGCGCGCCATCGAGTTAGCGGCGCAAGCTGAAGAGCTTGGTGAGGTGCCTGTTGGTGCGGTGCTGGTTGGCGATAATGGCGAGGTAATCGCTGAAGGGTTCAATCAGAGCATTTGTCAGCATGATCCAACAGCTCACGCTGAAATCATGGCATTGCGGCAAGCTGGCGAGCGGGTTAGCAATTACCGCCTTACTAATACTACCTTGTATGTCACCTTAGAGCCTTGCCCTATGTGTGCTGGTGCAATGGTTCATGCTCGGGTCGGCCGTCTTGTTTATGGTGCCGCAGATCCGCGTACGGGCTCCGCAGGAACGGTATTTCAATTACTTCAATCTGCGCAATTAAATCATCAGGTAGAGGTGCTCGGAGGGGTTGAGCAAGAACGCTGCGCTGAGCAGCTCAAGCGCTTTTTTCGGAACAAACGGGCACAACAAAAGGCACAGAAAAAAGCGCGTCAGAATGATCTGTTGGCAGACTAGTTGTCTGCCAAAAACATGGTGTGCTGCTTTCTCAAGCGCGCATAAATATTGCGTTTAGTTCGTTTCACTTGCATGAAGCGTCGTAAGTTTTGACTTCTGGTGCGAGTTTTACGCATTGGTTTCAACCTCATTTTCAGTTCTCCGCCATTACACTTGCCAATTATTACAATTCGATGAATCGAATCACCAAAACGCGTTATGGCTGTTCGGCTGATTCAGCCTCTGCAGCTTCCTCCAACGCGCTTTGTTGATCTTCCGGCTCCTCAAATTTCTCGATCAATTCGGTAATGTTGGAGAAGCGGTCTTGCTGGCGCTCCAGCTCTTTTTGCCGAGATGCCTGGCGCTCTAACCACAATAACGTTTCGTAATAGCGGCGAATATTGCGAACATAACGGACTGGCTCATCGCCGCGGGCGTAGCCAAATTTGGTTTGCTTGTACCATTGGCGCTTGCGTAGCAACGGCAAGCTCTCTTGCACATCTAACCAAGAGTAGCGATTTCTATCACGAAGCTCGGTGATATCCATTGCATCGATCAAATGTCCGTAACCTACATTATAGGCTGCTAGCGCAAACCACATACGTTCATTTTCCGGCACTTTGTCAGGAATGCGCGCTAACATCTTCTCTAAGTACTTGGCACCGCCCATGATGCTTTGCTCTGGATCGAGGCGGTCAGTGACGCCAACACCGCTGGCGGTGGCCTGTGTAAGCATCATCATGCCCCGAACGCCGGTAAAAGAAGTTGCCTTGGGATTCCAGTGCGATTCCTGATAACTAATCGCGGCCAGCAGCTCCCAATCAATGGTTTGAGCATAACGCTCAAATAGTTTGCGATAGCGCGGCAATTTACGTTTTGTCGCGCGGATAAAAGCTCTGGTATCGACGTAGTCAAACTCATTGATGTGACTGAAATACTTGTGCTCAATTTCGGCGAGCAGGCCCTGATCGTTGATCCAGCTGAAATATTCAATGGCAATTCCAAACAGGCTGTCGTCATCAGAGTCGGCAAATGCCCAGGCAATGTGTTGTTCGCCTTCAAGGGAAAAGGCCACCGACAATTCAGGATGAAAGCGACGCATTGAATCCAGTTGAGTCGAGTCGACTAGGGTGTAGTCAATGTCGCCAGAGAGCACTTTCATCAGCAATGAATCGCTGTTGTCGTTGGCGCTCTCGCGCCATTGCAAGTCGGGGTGCTGCTGTTGCTCTTCCATCAATTTTTCAGCGTGGGCACTGTTGGCCATCACGACTAATTCACCGGGCACCTGATTTAAGCTCAACGGCCATCGATTGCCTTTTTTGAATACGACTTTTTGAGTGACCTGATAATAGCTGGGACCGAACCGGAACTGGCTACGGCGCTTTGATGTGGGGGTTAATCCGGCGGCCGCTAAGTCAATTTCATTGGCTTCGAGTTTGTTGAATAGCATGTCGATGTGATGAACCGGCACCATCTGTAACTCAACGCCAAGGTATCGGGCAAATGAATGGGCGAGATCATACTCCAGCCCAGTTTCGCCCGACTGAGCTTGCATGTAGGTGGTCGCTCCAAACAAGGTGCCAACGCGCAGAACGCCACGCTGCTGAATGAGCTGAAGGTGAGAATCGGCCTGTGGAGTTTGCGGCAAACAGCCCGCCAGCAGGGTAGATAACGCCAGAATAAGCCAAACAACATACTGCTTTGGATGCCAACTTCTCATAAATTTTTATTTATTAATCATATAGCTGAGCTATTTATCTACGCCACATTTTAGCTTCAATAAAAGATCTTGCACTCGATTGTTGGTAATCGCTGCATTTGAGCGATTTTTTGCCTATAATAGCGCCCCTTAATATCGTCCACCCCATCAGATATCGAGTCCAATACCGTCTATGGAAATTCTACGCGGCGCGCCTGCCTTATCCGACTTTCGTATCCAGAAATTACTGGCTGCTTGTGCTAAAAATCAGCTCCCTGTAGTTGAGGTTTATGCTGAATTCATGCACTTCGTTGAGCTTAACGGGCAATTGAGTCCTGAGCAACAGGCTGAGTTGGCTCAGATCCTGACCTACGGCCCAACAATTGCTGAACATGAGCCAGAAGGCTTACTCATGCTGGTGACCCCTCGCCCGGGCACTATCTCTCCTTGGTCGACCAAGGCAACAGACATCGCTCATAACTGTGGCTTAGATGCCATCGTACGCCTTGAGCGAGGCACTGCCTATTACCTTAAGGTCGAAGGTGAACTCACTGCTGAACAAACCGTTGTGCTGAAATCTTTACTGCATGACCGGATGATGGAAGTGGTGTTTGCCGATATGAACCAAGCTGAAGCTTTGTTCCAACATCATACGCCGGCGCCACACAGCTCTGTTGATGTGCTAGGCGGGGGCCGCGAGGCATTAGCTAAAGCCAACGTTGATCTGGGTTTGGCACTGGCCGAAGATGAAATCGATTATTTGGTCGGGAGCTTCATTAAGCTTGAGCGAAACCCGAACGACATCGAACTCTACATGTTTGCCCAAGCAAACTCAGAGCACTGTCGCCACAAGATTTTTAATGCCGACTGGACTATCGATGGTGTTGAGCAGCCGAAATCGCTGTTTAAGATGATCAAGAACACCTACGAACAAACGCCAGATTATGTGTTGTCTGCCTATTCAGATAATGCCGCGGTGATGGAAGGTTCTGCTGCGGGTCGCTTCTTCGCTGACCCAGAAACGCGCGAGTACGGTTATCATCAAGAAGATATTCAAATCTTGATGAAGGTTGAAACCCACAACCACCCAACCGCTATTTCTCCTTGGCCGGGCGCAGCAACCGGCTCTGGTGGTGAGATCCGTGACGAAGGCGCTACCGGTAAAGGCGCTAAGCCAAAAGCTGGTTTAGTCGGTTTTTCGGTATCAAACCTACGCATTCCTGGTGCTGAACAGCCGTGGGAAACTGACTTTGGTAAGCCTGCCCGTATCGTGTCCGCCTTCGACATCATGATGGATGGCCCACTGGGTGGCGCAGCGTTCAATAATGAATTTGGTCGCCCGGCACTGCTCGGTTACTTCCGTACCTACGAAGAGCAAGTCAACAGCCACGCTGGCGAAGAAGTTCGCGGTTACCATAAGCCCATTATGCTCGCTGGCGGTATTGGTAATATTCGCGACGAGCACGTCATTAAAACCCCATTCGAAGCTGGCTCTAAGCTAGTTGTGTTGGGTGGCCCAGCGATGAACATTGGTTTGGGCGGCGGTGCTGCTTCGTCCATGGCATCAGGCCAATCAAGTGAAGATTTAGATTTTGCTTCAGTACAGCGAGACAACCCAGAAATGGAGCGTCGTTGTCAGGAAGCCATCGACCGCTGCTGGCAGTTGGGTGATGACAACCCAATCGCCTTTATCCATGATGTCGGTGCTGGTGGTCTATCAAATGCATTCCCTGAGCTGGTTCACGATGGCGGCTGCGGTGGTAAATTCCACTTGCGCAATGTACCAAACGATGAGCCGGGCATGAGCCCGCTGGAGATCTGGTGTAATGAATCGCAAGAGCGCTATGTGCTGGCAATTAATCCAGATCGCTTAGATGTCTTCGAAGCCATCTGTAAGCGTGAGCGCGCACCGTTTGCTGTGATTGGAGATGCAACTGCTGAACAATCACTGAAACTGCACGACAGCCACTTTGAAAATACCCCAATCGACTTGCCACTCGATGTGTTGCTTGGCAAGCCACCTAAGATGCACCGTGACGTTAAAACAGCGAAGGCTTCTGGGGAAGCACTGAAGTTGGATGACGTCACTCCGGCTGATGCGGCAGAGCGCTTGCTGCGCTTGCCAACCATTGCCGAGAAGACTTTCTTGGTCACCATTGGCGACCGTACGGTAACCGGCATGGTGGCACAAGATCAGATGGTTGGCCCGTGGCAGGTGCCAGTAGCCAACTGCGCGGTGACCACTGCCTCGTTCGATACCTATGCTGGTGAAGCCATGTCGATGGGTGAGCGCACGCCTGTTGCGTTGCTGGACTTTGGCGCTTCTGCCCGTTTGGCGGTTGCTGAATCAATTACCAACATCGCAGCCAATTCAATTGGTGAACTCAAGCGTATTAAGCTGTCAGCCAACTGGATGTCAGCCGCGGGTCACCCAGGTGAAGACGCTGGCCTTTACGAAGCGGTAAAGGCTGTGGGTGAAGAGTTGTGTGCGGAAGTTGGTTTGACTATTCCTGTGGGTAAAGACTCGATGTCGATGAAGACCCGCTGGGAAGAGAACGGAGAAGACAAGTCAGTAACGGCGCCAATGTCATTGGTGATCACTGCGTTTAGCCGAGTGCTGGATGTTCGTCAGTCGGTAACGCCACAACTTCGCACTGACAAGGGCGACACTGAGTTGCTGCTGGTTGACTTAGGTAAGGGTCAAAACCGCTTAGGCGCCTCTTGTTTGGCGCAGGTTTACAAGCAATTGGGTGATGTTGCGCCAGATTTGGATGACAACCAACTGCTGCTGCAATTCTTCAACGCAATCCAAGCCTTGGTGCAAGACGAGAAATTACTTGCGTACCATGACCGCTCTGACGGTGGCTTGTTCACCACGGTGGCGGAAATGGCCTTTGCTGGTCACACCGGTGTGACCGTTGATATTGCCAACCTTGGCGACAACGACCTAGCTGCGCTGTACAGCGAAGAGCTAGGTGCCGTGGTGCAAGTCTCTGTGGCTGAGCGTGACGCAGTACTGCAAGTGTTTGCTGACAACGGCTTGGCTGATTGCGTGCACGTGATTGGTCGTTTGAACGATACCGACACCATCGACTTTGTTCGAGGTGACGCCACGGTGCTCAGCAACACCCGTACTCACTTCCGTATGGCGTGGGCTGAAACCACTCACAACATGCAAGCATTACGTGATAACCCTGAGTGCGCCAAGCAAGAGTTTGACGCGAAAGCGAATGCGGCCGATCCGGGGATCCAAGTTGAGCTCGGCTACGATCTAAACGAAGACGTGGCGGCCCCATACATTGGCACTGGCGCGGCACCTAAGATTGCGATCTTGCGCGAGCAAGGCGTCAACTCTCACGTGGAAATGGCGGCCGCATTTGACCGCGCAGGTTTTGCTGCGGTTGACGTCCACATGAGTGATGTTTTAGCTGGAGACATCGACTTTGACCAATTCAAAGGTTTAGTAGCTTGCGGTGGTTTCTCATACGGTGACGTATTGGGCGCTGGTGAAGGTTGGGCAAAATCAATCTTGTTCAACAGCCAAGCACGTGATGCCTTCCAAGGCTTCTTCCATCGTGATGACACCTTTAGCTTAGGCGTGTGTAACGGCTGTCAGATGATGTCGAACCTGAAAGATCTAATCCCAGGTGCTGAGCTTTGGCCTCGTTTCGTGCGCAATAACTCGGAGCGCTTTGAAGCGCGCTTTAGCACGGTGAAGATTGCAGAAAGCCCCTCTGTACTGCTCAAGGGGATGGCCGGTTCGCGGATGCCAATTGCGGTCTCTCACGGCGAAGGCCGTACTGAGTTTGCTAATGCTGACGCTCTGGCTGCACTGCAGAAATCAGGCACAGTGGCAATGAACTACGTGGATAACAACGGCCAGTTCACCGAGCAATATCCGCTGAACCCAAATGGCTCGCCAGAGGGTATTACTGCAGTCACTTCTGCTGATGGTCGTGCCACCATTATGATGCCGCACCCAGAGCGCGTGTTCCGCGCCGTAAGCAACTCGTGGGTGCCAGATGACTGGCAAGAAGATAGCCCATGGATGCGTTTATTCCGCAATGCTCGAGTGTTCGTTGGCTAAAGCTAATCTCTTTGATAATAAAAACGGCGCCTATTCAGCGCCGTTTTTTTATGCCCAGAGATGGACTGTATGCCGTGGGCGCACGGATGCGCAGAAGCGGCGATGTCTGCTAACGGCTGTTAATCGAGCTGTGGCTCTGTTGGTTTGATGTCATCGCTTGGGTAGCAGCCGAGCACTTTGATAAAGGTGGTGATGTCCTGCAGTTGCTCCATCGCCGCAGTCATATTGCTGCTTTTTACATTACACTCGACATCGACGTAGAACATTTCTTCCCACGGGTTACCAGGAATTGGTCGAGACTCCAGCTTGCACATGTTGATGTTGTTTTGCTTCAAGATCAGCAAGGCATCTACCAGTGCGCCGGGGCGCTGCTTGACCGACATAATAAAGGTTGTTTTTGCTGGAATTTGTTCTGCAACGTCGACCGGCTTGCGGGCAATTACGATAAAGCGACTGAAATTTTGGGATTGATTGGCTAAGCCGGTGCGGATCGGCGTCAGGCCATATAATTTACCGCCCTCGGCATTACCAATCGCCGCTACGTCATCTCGTTTCAAGTTTGCCACGACCTCAAAGGCTTGTGATGTGGCATCGGTGCGCTCAACAGTCACATCCGACAACATGCCAAGGTAATCACTGCATTGGGCGATGGGTTGAAAGTGAGAGTAGATAGTACGAATGTTTTCTTCGCTGGTATCGGTGGCAACCAGCAGGCAATGCTCAACGGGTACCGACAGCTCGCCGACAATATGCAAGCTGGTATGTTGCAGTACATCGTAGACTTCATTAATGCCGCCAGACGAGGTGTTTTCAATCGGCAATAGCGCGTAATCGGCCAAACCATTTTCAACTTTGGCGATGATTTCTTTAAAGCTTTTACAGCCATGTTCAATTACTTCTTCAGCTCGACGGGCAAAATACTTGTGCGCGGCGAGGTGGCTGTATGAACCTTGTTGGCCGAGAAAAGCGACGCGTACTTTGTTGGCAATGGTTTCGGGGTTGATGTGCTGCTGTAAGTAGGCTTGCTGCAGTAATACCGAATCTTCAATCACGCTATGAAACACTTGTGTGACATAGTGCGAGTCGAGCTCTAGTGCCTTGCCTTGGTCGATGAGTTCGACCAACAGTTGTTGTTCTCGGCTGGTATCCCGAATCGGCTTGCTGCTGGCAAGCTTGCTTTTGGCAACCTCAATGCTCAATGCGCGACGTTGTGCCAATAGTTCGAGCAGTTGGCTATCCGTTTGCGAGATTTGTTGTCGAACCTCATTTAAATCAGGTGAAGACATGGTGTGTCCTTGCAGCTTTTACATCAAAAACAAAAAGGCCTCCCGTTGTTTGGGAGGCCTGTGTTTGCTATACGCTCGATACAACACAACCACCCGCTATGAGGTGGTAAAAAACGAAAAAATTAGGTGTTGTTGGAGTCGTTTCATGGCTGACAATCTAAGGAATAGGTTGCCTGCTGTCAACCAAAATTGACGCGAGCACGCGCTTGACGTGCTCGTTTAGACTTGAAGTTTTATGCGGCTTGAGTTCTCGCTGTGGTTTGTTTGCCCCGATGACGGATCACCTGCTGCTTCAGTTTGTCGACCAAACGATTCGTGGCCGTTTGAAAGTTCTCATGGTTTGCTTTGGCGAAGATTTCATTACCTGGAGTGAGGATACGGGCTTCGACCATAATGTCGTTGCCATCTTTTTCGATAATAACGCGAGGGTTAATCAGCTGTACGTCAAGACGTTCCAGTTTACTGAATGCATAGCTAATGTGCTCGCGGATGGAAGGGGTAACAGGCATTGTTTTACAGGTGATTTCGATATTCATCGTGGGCTCCTTTTTTGCTTGCCTCAAATTCAGAATACGAACTCAGAGCGAGAATAATGTGATGCAAATCAACTTCGTGGCGGCACGAAAAAGTTCCCAGATTATTTGTGAGAAGGGCTGCAATAACAACGATAAAGGGATGGAAGTTTGCAACGACTTAGTTACATTGGGTTAATAACTTCAGCCGCTTGAATGAGACGAATGGTGTTATCCGCAGCGGATGCTCGTGGTGCGATTAGTTCTTCTTATTGCCGCGCAAGCCAAGACCAAACATAAACTCTAAAGCACACACTATTGCCAACAATCCAAGCACCATATAAATCGTCATCGAATCAGTCACTTTAGTCTTTAATGGTTAAAAGATGAGCTATTGAAAGGCCAAGTCGCTTTTGCTGTCAAGAATTTGGCGAACATTGTGAGATTTATGTGAGTTCTATCTCGTTACACTGACACAACGTTTCCAGAACGGCCGAGGTTACTGGTACCGCCTTGGGCGTTATAGGTAACCCCAGATCGCTTACTGGCTTTTGCCAATACGTTTTGCAGGCGGCCAATACTGGTCATTGCCAGCGCAATCATCCGGCCATTGCTTTCATTCAACTCTTTGCAGAGCTTCAGTAGCGACTTCGCTTTGGTGGCTTGTAGTTTGAGATCTTCGGTGTCGAGCTGATGCTTGGATAGCGCTTGGTCACCGATTTGCAGTTCTTTGAGCAGGGCAGTTTTCTGCGGAGGAATGCTGGCGAGGGAATCTAATTGGCGTTCAACCAATACACGCTGCTCTTCAATTAAGAGCTGCTGTAGTAGTTTTAGTCGTTCAAGCTGTTTTTCTAATAGGGCTGTCGCTGCGTGTTGCTGATTCATTAGGCGCCTGTCAGATTTCCGAGTTCTTTCTCGAAAGCCTGCAGTTTTTGGGCCAATTTTTCAGGGTCAACTTTGTATTGACCTTCAGCGATAGCTTTCTTGATATTAGCAACGCGCTCTTGACTAAACGAAGGGGCATTGGCCATTGCTCGTTGCATGCTACCTAATGATTGTGCTTGTTGAGTAAGGGACACCGAATCCTTTGGCGTGGCAGGTGCTGCCTGCTGGCTGGATTGGCTTTGCGATTGAGTTGTTTGGCGGTTTTGTTGAACCTGAGCGTCAGATTTTCCGGCAGTCGAGCTTTTAACCTGATTGCCAGGATTTCCATGCAGACGGTTTGTGTCGATAGCCATAATTGTTTCCAACTCGAAAGATCGTTTCTCTGCCTAGTATATCGGAGCAGTTAAAAAAATCTTTAGCTAATTTATCAAATTTTTATTTGGACCTTGCCGGTGGCAACGACAACGGCATTAATTTTCCGGCCGGAACGCTTGTTTTGCACGCGAATGGTATCACCTTGAGTTCCGTTGTTCAGCGCGAGCCCCGCTGTTTTGATACGCAGGCCATTACCTGCCGCTTCGATAACAACATCCTCGCCTTTACAGACCTGACACAACGAGCGCTTTCGTATGACCTGATTGGCACTGACCGATTGACGGGATTTTGAGCCGACGACTTCTGAAATATCGCTAAAGTGACCGCCGCGCAGTGAAAAGGTATCGCGGAACTCGATAGCGACATCGTCAGCCTCAAGAACGTGGCCACTGGGGATGTTAGCCTTGGTGATCACTGCTGCTTGTAGCTTTTTGATTTGGGTGGGAACGTATAACGACCAGACCACATCGCCGGATTCGGTAACGCACTGAGTTTGAATGGTGCTGTTTCGAGCCAATGACTTTTTATTGCCACTGATACGAAAACTAAGTTCGGTTGGGCATTCGGATAGCTTGATTCTTGGATCGAGGCCACGAATGTCAATTTCCCAGCGGGTGTTGTCGCTGGCTTCGACCTGGCCCTCGATGAAGGAGAGAACTTGTGTTCGCAAATCATCAAGTGAAAATGCTGCATGTGATGCAAATGATGTGACGGAACCGACAGTCAGGATAAGCACTGCAATTAAGGTGCTAAATCCGTTTGGATTTTTCATCTGATTTCCCATAGATTCAGCTATGATGTATAAACCCGCGAGTGTCGAGACACTGACACTAGCAATAACTTTTAGGGTGTCACGCAAAGGCTGTGCCACCTAGTTGCACCAGAAGTGAGGTTGCATTCATGGCTGGGATACTTGATTCCGTAAACCAAAGAACTCAACTTGTTGGCCAGAACCGGTTGGAGCTGCTGCTCTTCAAACTCGGTACCCGTCAGCGATATGGCATTAATGTGTTCAAAGTAAAGGAAGTGCTGCAATGCCCGACCTTGACGGCAATGCCAAAACGACACCCGTTTATCCGCGGTATCGCGCACATCCGCGGTAATACTATCTCCGTCATTGATATGAGCCTTGCGACGGGTGGTCGAGCGATTCAGGACATTGAAAATTGCTTTATCGTCATTGCTGAATACAACCGCTCAACCCAAGGTTTTTTGGTATCCAGTGTTGAACGTATCGTCAATGTCAATTGGGAATCAATTCAGCCACCTCCATCAGGATCTGGTCGCGCGAGCTATTTAACTGCGGTCACTGAAATTGAGAAAGAACTGGTTGAGATTCTCGATGTTGAGAAAATTCTCGATGAGATTAATCCCGTCTCTACTGAAGTCAGTGAAAATGTCATCGATGAAAACGTCGCCCAGGCAAACACCGGTCGCGCTATTATGATTGCCGACGACTCCAGTGTTGCGCGAAATCAAATCAAGCGAGCGCTGTCACCGCTAGGGATGGAAATACACCTAGCCCGCGACGGCAAAGAAGCGTTGGAACAACTGCGCGAGTTGGCGACACAACACAGTCCATTACATGAGTGGATGCCAGTACTGATCTCTGACATTGAAATGCCAGAGATGGACGGCTACACCTTAACGGCAGAGTTGCGAAATGATCCGGCGCTGAATAAGTTGCACATCATCTTGCATACATCACTCAGCGGTGTCTTTAACGAAGCCATGGTGAGTAAAGTCGGGGCCAATAACTTTATCCCTAAGTTCAATCCAGATGAGTTGGCCGAAGCTGTGCAGCAAGCAGTGGAAGCAGCACTTTAGGTTGGCTGTTGTAGGCGGTATTCGAGGTAATCAGTGCCAAAAAATTTGACCGATGTGGAGTACAATGCGTTTAGAGAGTACTTAGAGAAGCACTCTGGCATTGTCTTGGGCGACAACAAGCAATATCTGGTTCGGAGCCGTTTGGCGCCGGTATTGACGAACTTCAATTACAAGAATCTGACTGAAGTTCTCAAGGCGCTACAGGTGCCGAGCCAACGTGAATTGCGCGCCACCGTAATCGACGCCATGACGACCAACGAAACCCTCTGGTTTCGTGATGGCTATCCATTTGAGTTACTCAAAAAGCAATTATTTGCTGATTTTCATGGCATGAGCCGGCCAGTCCGGATCTGGTCTGCGGCTTGTTCTTCTGGGCAAGAACCTTACTCGTTATCGATGACATCATTGGAATACCAAATGTCGAAACCTGGTGCCTTGGCTCGGGGTGTCGAAATTTTGGCGACCGATATTTCAGCAACCATGCTGGATCAATGTAAAACGGCTGAATACGACGAGTTGGCCTTGTCGCGAGGTTTGTCACCAGAACGTCGGCGCCAGTTTTTCGAGCAGAACACTAATGGCACTGGTCGCTGGCGGCTGAATGCAAAAGTCCGCCAACAGGTGTCGTTCCGCTATGCCAATCTGCTTGAAAGCTATGCGCTTCTCGGCCGTTTCGATATTATTTTCTGCCGTAACGTATTGATTTACTTCTCATCTGATGTCAAAGCAAAAATTATTTCTCAGTTCGCTTCAGCATTAAATCCTGGCGGCTATCTGATGCTTGGCGCATCCGAATCGATTTCGGGCTTAACCGATAAATTTGAGATGATTCGATGCAACCCAGGCATCGTCTACAAAGTTAAAAAATAACCCTCTTTTTAAGTCATAGGGCCGGTCAACTAACCGAGCTCTATGGCACTCCTAAAGCGTCAAAAATCAGTCTGGCACAAACGTTGCTTTGAGTTCTCCACTTACGGAGGATTTGCAATGGCAATTAGTTTTGATAGAGCGTTGGGGGTGCACCAGCACACGCTCGGGATTCGTTCCGAGCGGGCCGAAGTGCTTGCTTCCAACATGGCAAATGCCGATACCCCTGGCTACAAAGCTCGTGATGTCGATTTCAAAGCAGCCCTTGCCCAAGCTCAAGGTAATGCCGTTAGCCGGCAACATCTTGCCAAGACCGACGGCAAACACCTTGCCGGTTCCAGCCAGTTTTCCCCTGAATTAAAGTTTCGGGTGCCTAACCAGCCCGATACCGGCGACGGCAACACGGTTGATATGCAATCCGAACGCAATAGCTATCTGCAAAACGCATTGGAATACCAAGCCAGTGTCCGCTTTTTGGATAGTAAATTTAAAGGCTTAACCAAAGCGCTGAAAGGAGAATAGCCATGAGCTTATTTAACGTGCTGGATGTGTCCGGCTCCGCCATGTCAGCGCAGTCGGTTCGAATTAACACCACCGCGAGTAATTTAGCCAATGCCAATAGTGTGTCGAGTAGTGCCAATGAGACCTACCGTGCGCGGCAGCCGGTATTTGCCGCAGAGCTGAATAAAGCGGTTAACGGCGATCACAGCGTGCCAGTGCAAGTACTCGGTGTGGTTGAGAGTGATCGGCCATTGAATATTGAGTATGCGCCCAATCACCCCATGGCAAATGAAGATGGTTACATCTTTAAACCTAACGTGAATGTGGTCGAAGAAATGTCCAACATGATTTCAGCATCGCGCTCTTACCAAACCAGCGTGCAAGTGGCCGATGCGGCGAAAATGATGTTGCAACGTACCCTGACTCTTGGCCAGTAAAGCGAGGGGATTCAATGAGTATTAACACAACAGTTAGCAACCCCTACTTGGACTCCATGCGACTGGAAACATCGGACGGGGCCAAATACGAAACGGAAGAAGAACGTAGTGAACTCACACAGGAAGACTTCTTTGCGCTATTGACCCAGCAGCTAGCGTATCAAGATCCGTTCAAACCGGTGGAAAATGCCGAGATGATTTCGCAAATGACATCGTTCAGCACGGCAGAGGGTATTACTCAGCTCAATGATCAAATCGGTGATATGAATGCGCTGATGAGCTCATCGCAGGCCCTGCAAGCCTCGACGCTGGTCGGCCAAAATGTGCTGGTACCGGCAAATACTGGCCACCATAGCGGTGATGGTATTGATGGCATTGTCGCGCTTGAGTTGCCGACGAACAACCTCACTATTCGCATTGAAGATGAGACAGGGCAAGTGATTAGCACCATTGAAATGGGTGACCAATCGGCGGGCAACGTCAAGTTTGAGTGGGATGGCACAGACCTTGCTGGTAATCCAGTAGAGCCTGGCAATTACATTATCAGAGCAAACGGCTTACAAGACGGTAAGGCGACAGAGCCACCAACCGCTGTTTACGCCAATGTACAAAGTGTCAGCCTAAGTAATTCTTTGGATGGCGCCACACTTAATTTGAGTGGCTTGGGCGGCATCAAATTAAGCGACGTATTAGAAGTCGCTGAAGGTTAAACGAATTCCGTATATAGGAGAGCAGTTATGTCATTTAACATTGCATTGAGCGGTTTGAATGCGTCGCAGAAAGACCTCGACGTCACCGCAAACAACATCGCCAATGTGAACACCTACGGGTTCAAAGAATCTCGTGCGGAATTTGCCGATGTATATTCCAGCAGTATCTTCACCAATAGCCAGACTAAAGTTGGTGAAGGTGTCACCACTGCGGCGGTTGCTCAGCAGTTTAATCAGGGCAGCTTTCTGTTTACTAACAACTCGTTGGATATGGCAGTTGATGGCGAGGGCTTTTTTGCGACCAGTCCCGAGTTGGGCGATCAGATCGTCAACCTGACACGCGCAGGTGCTTGGAAGCTGGATGCCGAAAACTATGTGGTGAACTCAGCGGGTGAATATTTAAGAACATTCCCAGTTAACCCTGATGGTACGGTGTCGTCAATTTCATTGGCGTCAACCCAGCCACTGCAAATCCCAAGTTCTGCGGGTGACCCAACAGCGACCGAAAATGTGGATATTAGTGTTAACTTGCCAAGTAGCGCCGCAGCGCCAAACGATGGTGCTGCACCTCCAGGCCCAGTGCCATTTGACTGGAATGATCCAGATTCCTATAACGCGGCAACATCGGTCACCGTGTATGACTCATTAGGCCAAAGTTACGTCCAGACCACTTATTACCGCAAAGACTTTGATGAGGCCACCAATCCAAACCGTTGGGAAGTGTATTACACCATCTCTAATGGTACTGATACTGTGCCTCTGTCGATCGATCACACGGCCAATGGTGCAGGTGATGTCTATCCGGATGGTAGTGGTTTAGAGCAAACTGGTGCGGTGACGCCTGGTCCGGGTGATACCGCTGGTCATTACATTGAGTTTAATTCTGATGGTACGCTCAACAACATCAACAACAACAACAATGTTACCACCATTCCTATTGGTGCGATTGCTGCGCCACCGCCAGGTACGAGTCCTGGTGCCGGCTTAGATATGGGCGGTGCTGATGTAACTCAGCAAATCACCATCAATCAGTCCAATCCAACTCAGTATGCTTCAGCGTTTCAGGTCAACAGCTTGACCCAAGATGGTATTACTGTAGGTCGTTTGACGGGTATTGATATTGCGACCAATGGCTTAGTTCAAGCTACCTATAGTAACGGCTTTACCGAACCGCTAGGTAAAATTGCCTTGGTCACTGTGGCGAATTCACAAGGTTTGGCGCAAATCGGCAACACCTCGTGGCAAACGACTCAGGCTTCTGGTGAGCCTTTGGCGGGTGAGCCTGATGCTGGCTCTTTTGGTAAGATTCGTTCCGGTACCATTGAGCAGTCAAACGTCAACCTGACAACCGAGCTGGTCGACTTAATTACTGCCCAGCGTAACTTCCAGGCCAACAGCCGAGCATTGGAAGTGAATAATACGATTACCCAGAACATCCTGCAGATTCGTTAATGAACAATTGCTTACACAGGCTGCCTTCGGGCAGCCTTTTTTATGAGGCCCATCCTCATCAGAGACATGCTCGATGAGGCATTCAAAATTAGTCCCCTAACGCTGTTTCAAATTCATCTCCTAACCCCTGCTAAATCGCCACGGAATTTTGACGCTTATTCATTTAACTTGTTGATTAGAAAAAGTTAAAAATAGTTGGCGTTGATATTGCTTTTGTCCGGTATAAGTTTCAACTGACAAAGGTTTGACTATGGATCGCGCGTTATACATTGCCGCCCAAGGTGCCAATCAAAATATGAATGGTATTGCGGTTCGCAGTAATAACCTAGCCAATGCCCAAACCACAGGTTTTAAAGCCGATATGGAGCAAGCCCGAGCGATGCAAGCCTACGGTGGCGGTTTGCCAACGCGAGTGTTCGCGATGACCGAGCGACCATCACAAGACTTTGACGCCGGTGCATTCATGACCACTGACCGACCGCTCGACGTGGCGATTAAAGGTCAGGGCTGGTTTGCGGTCCAAGCGGCAGACGGTAATGAAGCATACACCCGTACGGGGGCTTTGCAGATCTCCGAAGGTGGCGTGCTGGAAAACAACCGCGGTGAAATGTTGATGGGCGAGAATGGTCCCATTGTCGTGCCGTTACCAATGGAGAAAATCGACATTGGTATTGATGGCACCATCTCCGTATTACCCCAAGGTGCACCGCCAAACGCCATTGAAGTTGTTGGCCGAATCAAAATGGTTAACCCAGATATTCGCGAGTTGGTGAAAGGCACCGATGGCCTATTTCGTCTCCGTGAAGGTGGCGAAGCCGAAGAGAGCATTGACGTTAAGCTCGCATCAGGCGTGCTCGAAGGCAGTAACGTTAACGCCGTCAATGAAATGACAAATCTGATTAGTCTGCAGCGACAGTTCGAAATGCAGATCAAAATGATGAAAACCGTGGAAGAGATGGACTCGTCCAGCTCATCACTGCTGAGCCTTCGCGGCTAATAAGAGGTACTGACTATGCATCCCGCTTTATGGATTAGTAAAACCGGTCTGGATTCACAGCAAACAGATATTTCGGTGATATCCAACAACATTGCCAACGTCAGTACGGTTGGTTTCAAGAAAAGCAGAGCGATATTTGAAGATCTGCTTTATCAGAATATCAACCAGCCCGGCGGCAGCTCTTCGGCCAATACCGAAATGCCATCTGGTTTGATGATTGGTGCTGGCTCTAAGGTTGTGGCGACCCAAAAAATCCACTCTCAGGGCAATATCATTACCACTGATAATTCGCTCGATTGGACCATTAACGGTAAAGGTTTCTTCGAGATCCTGCTGCCAGATGGCAATTTGGCGTATACCCGCAACGGTCAGTTCACCCTGAACGATGAAGGCACCATTGTCACCAATGGCGCAGGTTACGAGTTGCAACCGGCAATGCAGGTTCCTGAGGATGCGCGCTCGATTACCATTTCTGGCGATGGCCAGGTCTCCGTGCAAATTGAGGGAGAAGCGGAAGAAACCGTTATTGGCCAGCTGACCATTTCCGATTTCATCAACCCGTCTGGGTTAGAGCCAATGGGTGAAAACCTCTATGCCGAAACTGGCGCTAGCGGCGCTCCTATTCAAGGTAACCCGTCGCTCGATGGTTTGGGCAGTATCGGTCAGGGCATGTTGGAAACATCCAATGTCAATGTTACCGAAGAGCTGGTCAACCTGATTGAAAGCCAGCGAGCCTATGAAATGAATTCCAAAGTTATTTCTGCTGTCGATCAGATGCTGTCGTTCTTGAATCAGCAGCTTTAAGTTGGAGCACGTCATGAAACAGTTACTTCTGATTAGTGTGGTTGCGTTGGCAGGATGCGGTGCGACAACGCAAAAGCCCATCCCCGACGATCCTTACTATGCGCCGGTACTACCGGAGATGCAGCCTAATCCGGTGATCCGAAGTGGCTCACTGTTTCAAGATGGTTATGCGCAAAATTTGTATTCGGATATTAAAGCCCATCGCGTCGGCGACATCATTACCGTGGAACTAAGTGAGTCCACCTCCGCCAAGAAAAGCGCCAAAAATGAAATCGATAAGGATTCTGAAGTGGGGCTGCAAACTCCAATCATGATGGGCAGCCCGCTGACGGTTAATGGCAACGAGGTCAATGCTTCGATCGCTATGCAAAACTCGTTTTCCGGCGAATCCGATGCCGATCAGAGTAATAGCCTAAACGGCAAGATCTCGGTGCATGTGGTGCAAGTGATGGCCAACGGCAATTTAGTAGTCCGTGGTGAAAAGTGGATGACGCTGAATCAAGGTGACGAGTTTATTCGGCTATCCGGCATCATTCGGCCTGAGGATATTTCGACTGACAACTCGATTCCATCGACTCGCGTTGCCAATGCTCGAATTCAGTACGCCGGTACTGGCGCGTTCGCCGATGCACAAGAGCAAGGTTGGTTGTCGGCCTTCTTTAATAGCCCACTGATGCCATTTTAATGGGGGCCATTGTAATGAAACAGTTGACAGGATTGCGCTCATTCATTTTGTTGCTTGCTGTGGCGTTATCGTCGCTGCCAGCAGCGAACGCCGAGCGCATCAAAGATATCACCAAGGTACAAGGGGTTCGTGACAACCAGATCGTCGGTTACGGCTTGGTTGTTGGTTTGCCGGGCACGGGTGAGCAGAGTAATTTCACCGAGCAGAGCTTTCGTACCATGCTGAGCAATTTCGGCATTACGTTACCTTCAAGCAGCCGACCCAAGATTAAAAACGTCGCCGCGGTTGCCGTTCATGCCACCATGCCGGCTTTTGTAAAGCCCGGCCAAACATTGGATGTCACGGTATCGTCGGTGGGTAGTGCGGAAAGCTTGCGCGGCGGAACGCTGCTGCAAACCTTCCTCAAAGGGGTCGACGGTAAAGTGTACGCCATTGCTCAGGGGAACTTATCGGTCAGTGGCTTTTCCGCTACAGGTTTAGATGGTTCGAATGTTGTTCAGGATACTCCAACCGCAGGGCGCATTCCTGGCGGTGCTATCGTTGAGCGAGCCATTGAGTCGCCGTTCAGTCAGGGCGATCATTTAACCTTCAATCTTGATCAGCCTGATTTTTCAACGGCGATGCGAGTTTCCGAAGCAATCAACGAATTAGTTGGGCCACGCACGGCCATGCCGCTTGATGCAGCATCAATCAAGGTGTTAGCGCCGCGAGATGTGTCGCAGCGCGTGGCATTTTTAGCATTGCTGGAAGATATTCAAGTGGAGCCGGCGGATACCTCAGCTCGTGTGGTAGTGAATGCTCGTACTGGCACCATTGTCATTGGTAAAAACGTGACGCTATTGCCTGCGGCCATCACCCATGGCGGTTTGACGGTGACAATTGCTGAAACACAGCAGGTGTCGCAGGCCAACCCGTTTGCGCCAGGCGGCGATACGGTTGTCACCAATCAGTCGGTGATCGATGTCAATCAAGAAGATTCGCGGATGTTTATGTTTGATCCGGGAACTACCTTGGATGATTTGGTTCGGGCGATTAATGCCATTGGGGTTGGTCCGAGTGACGTCATGGCAATTCTCGAAGCGCTGAAAGAAGCAGGAGCATTACGTGGCGATCTCATCATCATCTAATCATGCTCAAGCTTTCGGTCAGGCCAGCAACTATAACGATCTGGCCTCACTCGATAAGCTCCGTTCGGCGGCGCAAAAAGATGAGAAGAGCGCGCTGCGTGAGGTGGCGCAGCAGTTTGAGTCGATCTTTATGCAGATGGTGCTCAAAGGGATGCGGCAAGCCAATGCGGCATTCGAATCGGATTTAACTAACTCCAACTACACCAAGTTTTATCGCGACATGGCCGATCAGCAGATGTCGTTGAATATGGCACAGCAAGGTGCTCTGGGGCTGGCCGATGTGATGGTGCAGCAGCTTAGTCCAGAAGGAAACTTTACTCCAGCCACTGTGCTGCGAGGCGGCAGCACACCATCTGATACGAAAACTAGCTTGGATGCCCGTGCGGTCATTGACCGAGCTGAGTTTTCTAAAGCAACCGTTCACCCGACCAATAAAGCCGCCGATACCGCGAGTGAATCGACACCAAATGATGTGAGTTTTTCCGGGCCAGAAGATTTTGTTGAAAAGCTTTTGCCAATGGCGCGTAAGACAGCGCAAGCACTGGGAGTGAATCCCACTGCGATCTTGGCGCAAGCAGCATTGGAAACCGGCTGGGGTCAGAAAATCATCCGTAATCTGGATGGCAGCAACAGCTTCAACTTGTTTAATATTAAAGCCAATTCATCTTGGCAAGGCGCGAAGGCAAGTGTCTCCACTCTGGAATTTGAGAACGATTTGCCCGTCAAAAAAGTGGCGGCGTTCAGAAGCTATCAAAGCCTTCAGGATAGCTTTAATGATTACGAAAATTTTCTATCTAATTCATCGCGTTACGAAGAGTCATTAAGTAAAAAAGATGACTCGGCAGGATTTTTGCAAGAGTTACAAAAAGCCGGTTATGCGACAGATCCTCGTTACGCTGAAAAGGCCGTATCTGTACTCAATAAAATCACCGGCATGATTGAACCTTAAGCCATAGGAAACTGCCATGCCGGTAGATATGTACAATCTGGGCGTTGGTGGCCTGATGACTGCTCAGCAGCAGCTCACCACCACCAGCCACAACATTGCCAATGTTGATACAGAAGGGTATACCCGCCAGCAGGTGATCCAAGGCACCCAAGGAGCACTTTGGGAAGGTGGCAACTATTACGGCACCGGCGTTTACAGCCAGGAAGTCCGCCGCATTTATGACCAGTTTGCTTATAACGAAGTCATCTATCACCAAAGCCGCTTCTCCTATTCTGAAACACTCGCCAACCGTTTGCAGGGCCTTGATGACACCATGTCCAAGGTGGGCGGCAACATGCTTGATTCTGTGGCGGAATTTTATGATGCGCTGAACTCCGTGGTGGATCAGCCAACCGATGTTGGTATTCGTCAGGTGATGTTGGATAAAGCCGAAGCCATGGTATCGGTGTTCAATTCGCTCAATTCATCCATCGAATCACAATACGAAGCGGTTAATACCGATATTCAAACTGTTGCCAGCAGAATGAACGAAATTGCCGATCAAGTCGCCACTCTTAACCGCGAGATCGTCACTGCATCGGGCAACGGTAATGGCGCGACACCAAATGACCTGCTCGATCGCCGCGACCAGTTAATTAATGAATTAGCTGAATACACCAATGTCTCCACGGTCGAGCAAGCCAGTGGCACCATGACCGTGATTATTGGCAATGGTCAAACGCTGGTGGCAGATAACACTGCGTTTGGCGTTGATACCATCGCCGGCTCGCCAGATGTTCGTGATATCGAAATTGTCCTGACTCAGAGCGGCAATGTTGTGCCGCTATCTGGCGAGAACCTTGGTGGTCAGGTTGCCGCTTTGTTTGAATATCGTGAGCAAGAACTCAAGTTGGCGCTCAACGAGTTGGGCTTATCGGCAATTGCGCTGGCCGACGCATTTAACTCGCAGCAGGCCCAAGGGCTTGATTTGAACGAGATGTACGGCAACAACATGTTTACCGACATCAACCAAACATCATTAGCTCAACAGCGAGTAAGGACGGATACGGATAATACCGGTGCTGCGCAGCTGCAGGTGAACATCACCGAAGTCAGCAACCTCGACGGCGATGACTATGAATTGCTGTTTGAGGGGGGCGCTTACCTGCTCACCAACATTGAGTCTGGGACCAAGTACAACCTAGGTGGTCCGGGCGCTATTACGATGCCTGATGCCGATGGTGATGGCGTATCGGATCTCGGTTTTGATTTGGTTGACTTCGTTGTTGGCCCGCCGCTCGATGGCGATAAGTGGCTGGTGACACCAACACGCGGTTTTGCTGGTGACATGCAGGTAGAGCTGTCCGATCCGAAACAGATCGCAGCTTCGTCAGTGTTCGAAGTTTACCCATCGGATCTGAACGTGAGCCCTGCCAACGTCACTATTGTCGATGTTGACCCAACTGATCCGCTGTTCTCAAACAATGATCTCGATTTTACCTTTATCGAAAACCCAGCTGGCTCCGGCACTATTTTCTACGACGTGCTCGACTCCACTGGAGCGAGCCTAATCGGTGGTCCAGCCGCTTTGGGACCAACGCCAACTCAAATTTCTTATGGCGGTATTACGCTTGACGTCACCGGCAATCCGATTGGTCAGGCGCCTAACGCTCCAGAGGTTTACTCAGTGAAGTATGCCTTTGGTCCGGGTAATAACTCCAATGCGGTTGCGATGACGGCATTTCAAACCGCCAAGATGATTAAAGGTGATTCGCTCACTATTCAGGGCGCTTATCAGAGTGTTGTTACTCAGATCGGTGTTCATACCGAAACTGCCGAAATTCTTCATTTGACCAACAAAACCACATTTGACTCCGCTACCAGCACTTACCTTGCTGCAGGTGGTGTCAATCTCGATGAAGAAGCTTCTAATTTGTTGAAATTTCAGCAGTCTTACCAAGCTGCAGCTCGCATCGTGACGGTTGCCAAAGAAATAACCGATACCTTGCTGAATAGCTTTTAAGGGGTGATGCATGCGCGTTTCCACGTTTCAGTACTACCAGCTCAACACCAACAACATCCTTGATAAGCAAAGCAAGGTAAACGACAGCATTATCAAAATGAGCGAAGGCAAACGGGTGATCACCGCTTCCGATGACTCTGTTGCCGCCAATTCCATTTTGAACTTCAAACAAGAAGTGCGGGTTACCGATCAATACCAGCGCAATATCGAATTCGCCGAAGCACGGCTGAAAACCGAAGAAACGGCACTGGCGTCGATCGAAGATCTGATGTTGCGGATCAAGGATCTAGCCTTGCAAGGAAACAACGGCTCGCTTGGCCAAGATGCCAAGGAAGCGATTGCTCAGGAGATGGAAAACCGTCTCGAAGAATTGCTTAGTATTGCCAACACCCGTGATGAGTCTGGAAGTTACATTTTCAGTGGCTATCAAACCGAGCAGATCCCATTCTCCCAGCAGCCAGATAAAACTGTGCAGTACAACGGTGACATGGGAGTTCGCGAAACAACTATTGGCTCAAGCGTTACGGTAGAAACCAACGATCCGGGACAAGCTGTATTTATCGATGTGCCTAATAGCGTTGGTGATTTTCGCCCCGCCTATGGCGGAACTAATAGCGGCAAAGCATTTGTTGAATCGGCAAACATTGTCGATCCGGCCAATTACGATGCCACCCTCGGCGATTACCAAATTACCTTTGTCGATCTCGATGGCGATGAGGTTATTGAGTACCAATTGTTCGATGGTGCCGGCAATCGGCTGCCGCCATTGCCAGGGCCGCCAGATTCAAATCTCTATCAACCGGGCCAGCCGATTAGTTACAACGGTTTTGAGATTGTCATTACTGGCGAGCCGGATGTGGGCGATACCATTGATCTGACCGAGCAGCGAACCAAAGATATTTTCTCATCTGTACAAGATGCGATTGACTGGATGCGCCGCTCGCGCGACACCGACCAGGAAAAAGCGCTACGGCAGGTGGAGATGGGCCATATCATTTCCGATCTTAACCAGTCGATGCTGCATATCACTTCGACCCGTTCCAACGTTGGTTCACGTCTGCAGGTGATCACCTCACAAGACATGATCAATGAAGACTACAAGATCACCGTTCAAACCGCGCAATCCAACCTTGAAGATCTGGATATAGCGGAAGCGTCAACGACATTTAGCCGGCAAACAGTTGCCCTTCAGGCGGCACAACAGTCTTTTGCCCAAGTCCAGAGTTTGACACTTTTTAATTATATTTGATCTATTTGTTTGTAAATTAAGAGTTTTTTACTCTTGGCACAGTCAATGCTTAATTCAATGTGTCGCCGAAAAAAACGGCAATTTATTGACTCGATTAGCGGCCTTCTGCTTAAGGCCATAAAACACTGAAGTTGGAGGCTAGAAATGGCTCTTACCGTACAAACCAACGTGTCGGCTCTGAATTCGCAGAGAAATCTGAACCGCACCTCTGAAGATCTGAACACGTCTTTGACTCGGCTGTCTTCTGGTCTTCGTATTAACAGCGCACGAGATGATGCTGCAGGTCTACAAATTTCAAACCGTCTGACTTCTCAGATTAATGGTCTGGGAGTGGCAATCCGAAATGCCAACGATGGTATTTCGATGTCGCAAACTGCAGAAGGCGCATTGCAGGAATCGACTTCGGTACTGCAACGGATGCGCGACCTGGCAATTCAGGCGGCAAACGGCTCAAATAGTGCGAGCGATCGAAAAGCGATTCAAGAAGAGATCGCCCAGCTGCAAAAAGAGCTAACTCGAATCGCAGAAACCACCACTTTTGGTGACCGTAACCTGCTTGACGGTACCTTTGGTACTGAATCCTTCCAAGTGGGTGCCAATGCCAATGAAACCATCGAAGTTGCGCTGGCAGCATTCCGCGCCTCTGACATGGGCTCTTATCAGCAGCAATTGAGTGTCGCCTCGAACGCCGGCCAAGTTGTTACCGCTGGTTTGGGTGGTATGGTCATTGCGACAGCTGCATCAAATACTGCAGCGCCGACCAACACTGTGCTTGATAATGGCGTTGGTGTTGGTGATGTCACTATCACCAGTAATGGTAATCAGGTCGCAGCGACCATTACGGCCAATGATTCCGCCAAAGACATTGAAGATTCCATCAACGATGTTGCCGGTGAGACTGGGGTAACGGCCGATGCTCGGACCAAAGTGCTGCTCAGTGGCTTCTCCGCTAACGACACCATTTCGTTTAAGCTGATTGGCGACAACGATGACGATATTCTCGACGCTAAAACCATTATTGCGGTTACCGGACCAAACGGTGAATTAAGTGGTTTGGCTAATGAAATCAATAAGGTTTCTGGTGATACAGGGGTCACGGCAAGGGTTAACTCCGATGGTAATATCGAATTAACCAGTGAACGCGGCGATGATATTGCCATGGTCGATTATCGAAGTAAAAACGCAACCGATCTCGATGTGCAGGCATATGAATACGATGGCACCACCTTTGCCGGGGCCGCACAGACTGTCGCAGGGGGCGCAGGTAGTGTCACCATTGCCGGTACCGTCAGACTTGATTCGTCAACTTCATATACGGTCGATGCAACGGGTAATACGCTGGTTGGTTCGTCAGATGCAACAGGCTTGTATGGCGCGGCGATTGCATCCAACGTATCTGGTTTAGCCCAAGTTTCTGATATCGACGTCGGAACAGCAAAAGGGGCGCAAGATGCCTTGGCCGTTATCGACGGCGCGTTGAACTATATTGACAGCTCGCGAGCGCAGCTCGGTGCGGTACAAAACCGCTTAACGTCGACGATTTCGAACCTCGATAACATTATCGAGAACCAGAGTTCTGCTCGCAGTCGAATTCGCGATACTGACTTTGCTGCTGAGACCACAGAGCTGACAAAAAATCAAATTTTGCAGCAGGCTGGCACCTCAATTTTGGCGCAAGCGCAACAATTGCCACAAGCGGCACTGAGTTTGCTGCAAGGTTAAGTTAAATCAGGTAAAAAGGCAGCTGGGATGGCTGCCTTTTTATTTTGGAGTATTGAATGCTCAAACCGGGATGGCAACAGGAGTTTGGCCAACTGGCCGATTCTTGTATTCGTTTATTGTCGGAATTAGCTGAAACTGCCTACAAGCAGGGCAGCGTCACTCGCTTACGCGCAACGGTCGAGTGTTTATTAAAGCACGGCCATTGTGATGACCAACACCTGATCCACTTAGCTGAAGCCGGACTTAAAACCAGCCGTCCTCAACTTGCCGAATTTGCCCTTGGCAAACTCATCGAACGTTCTCCGCAACAAGCCGATTACTTACTTCACCTTGCTAGTGTTCAAGCTGCGCAAGGCCAGTTCAGTCAAGCACTTGCTACCCTTGAGCAAGTTCCACAGCAATTTCACCAAGCGCCTGAGTTTACTCAGCAACAGGCTGATATTCGCTCTCGGCAGCAACAGCAACTGGAATTGCGTCAACTGATCAAAGACGTGTTAGTCAGCGATGTTGCCGCAGGGATGTCGGATCAAGATTTTGAAACCCACGGCCAGTCAATTTTGCAGGCGGCGATCAATCTTCAGGATCATCAGGCAATCATTGATGTGACCGTCGCGCTGAGTAAACGTCTGCCGTTAGAGCAAGAGTTGCTCATTCAGTTATGTCAAAGTCTCGAGCAAACTGACAATGACCAATGGATGGGGCGGTTCGTGTTGGCTTTGAGCGGTTGTGGCCAGTTCCCGCATCTGATCCGGTTTTACCTTGAGTGGATGTTGAACCGCAATCGCCAAAGTAGCTTAGTAGCCAGCAAGCCGTTGCTGCAATCGATCGTTGATCGTCATCATCCAAGTCATGTCGACGTAGTGGCTGTTTTGTTAGCTCTCAACAATGATTGGAAGGAATTTGGCCAGTGTGTGGATTTGGCCATGCAAACCATGACCAAGCCACCCGTGCTATTTCGCTATGCGGTGAGTTATTGGTTGCAAAATGGCCAAGCCGACAAACTCGAACCCTGGCTACAGCAAGCCGAAAATCTGACAGCCAATGAACTCCGATTTTTTGCCGCTGCACTGGAAGGGCAGCGGGAGCATTTGAGCACTCGCTTAGAGCTGCTTCAGCTGGCCTATGGCAAGGCCAATAATGATGCCAATATTCTCAATGACTTGGGCGATGCATTGCTCCACACCGGCAATAGTGCCGAGGCGATTCAGTGCTTCTTCAAAGCCATTAACAATGAGCAAGAAGAAAGCTTTTATACCTGTTACAACCTCGCAGTGACATTGCAGGCCGAAGGCGATAATCGCCAGGCATTTGACTACTTTAAGCGAGCGATCGCGGTTGATCCGCAGCAATGGCCAAGTTGGAAGCAGCTCTGTCATTTACTGGTCAGCTCTGGCACCTGGCAAATGGCCTACGATGTGGCTCGCTATTATTTGTCCGAGCATGAAGATGACGCCCAAATATGGGGGCATTTGGCGACCGCAGCACTCAAGCTCAGCCAGATTGCAGATTCCCGCACTTACATTGAGCAGGCGCTGAAATTAAAGCCAAACGGCAGTGGTCCATTGACCAATTTAAGCCTTATTGAGATGGCTTGCGGCAATATTTCAGAGGCATTCGCCGCTAATCAGAAAGTTCTCATGAGTAGTTCGGCGCCGGATATGGTGCGCCAGAATGCGTTATCCAATATGTTGTTTTGCGGCAACTATGATCCCAATAAATCTGAGGCTCAGCTCTATAACATTTATCGCGCGGTAACGGGTCATATGCCGCGACAACAGTATTTTCCCAAGGTGCAAGATTATCAGGGCCGGCGTATTCGGATCGGTTATGTGTCTGCGGACTTAAAGATGCATCCGGTGGCGTTTTTTGTCGAAGCGCTATTTGAACATCATGATCGCAGCCGATTTGAGATCTTTGCCTACTCGGGTGTCGGTATGGAAGATCATTATTCCGATATGCTTCGCAAGCACGTCGACCATTGGAAATACATCGGCAAGACGCCCGACCAAGAATTGGCCGAAATGATCATTGAAGATGGCATTGATGTGTTGATGGATCTCAGTGGCCATACCGATGGCAACCGATTGAGCCTGTTTGCGTTGAAACCTTGTGCGGTGCAAGTGAGCTGGCTCGGGTTTGCCCACACTACAGGGATGCGGCAAATGGACTACTTCCTTGGTGATGAGCAATTGACGCCGCCATCTTGCGATCGTTATTTCGCTGAGAAACCCTATCGCCTGCCGCGCGCTTCGTATTGTTTTACACCCAATGTGCGTTTTCGTGATTTTGTCCCGACAATTTCGCGTCGGCCAGACAAAGAGCCGCTGGTATTAGGTAATCTGGGCCGAGCTATTCGTTTTAATACGCCGGTATTGAAGTTGTGGAAGCGAGTGTTAGATGCGGTGCCAAATAGCATCATTAAAATCGACAATCCCAACTTCAAAGATCAAGAAAGCCAGCAAATGATGCGGCAACGCTTTGCTGAGCACGGTATTGACAATGACCGTTTGTGGGTCGGTTTTACCTCTGATTATTGGCAATCCATTGTTGATATTGATATTGCCTTGGATGGTTTTCCGCAAAATTCAGGCACCACCTTATTTGAATTCCTTTGGTGTGGGACGCCCGTGGTGTCGCTCAAAGACCGACCGTCAGTGGGTCGTTTGGGCGCTATGGTGCTCCATGGTATCGGCCGAGATGAGTGGATTGCCGATACCGCCGAACAGTACATTGAAATCGTCTCGCAGCTTGCTTCGGATCGTGACCAATTGCACCAAATTCGCAGCGGCCTGCGGCAGCAATTTCTTGATTCTGAGTTATGTGATGGGCCAGATTTTGCCCGTGCTGTAGAAGATGCCTATGTGGCTATGTTGAAGGAGAAATCCGCTGATGACAGTCATTGATAAGCAAATGAAAGCGGTGATCTTGGCCGGTGGCCTAGGAACCCGCATTAGCGAAGAATCGCACTTGAAGCCAAAACCCATGATTGATGTCGGCGGCAGACCTATTCTGTGGCATATCATGAAAATATGCTCCCACTATGGCATCAATGATTTCGTCATTTGCCTTGGTTACAAGGGCTATAAAATCAAAGAGTATTTCAGCAATTACTTTTTGTATAACTCGGATGTCACCTTCGACTTTCAATCCAACAGCATGGACGTCCACAATAAGCACGCTGAGCCATGGAAAGTCACTTTAGTTGATACAGGGGATGATTCGGATACGGGCGGCCGACTGCGGCGAGTTCGCGATTACCTTGGTGATCAACCTTTTTTATTTACCTATGGTGATGGTGTTGCCGATATTAATATCGAGCAGTTGGTGGCATTTCATCAATCCCATGGCAAATTGGCCACCGTGAGTGCGGTGCTGCCTCCGGGGCGTTATGGTGCACTTGAATGCGATGGC
Source organism: Neiella litorisoli (assembly GCF_014773395.1). Lineage (GTDB taxonomy): Bacteria > Pseudomonadota > Gammaproteobacteria > Enterobacterales > Neiellaceae > Neiella > Neiella litorisoli. The sequence goes on from NZ_JACXAF010000023.1 coordinate 49,984, forward strand.
GATAAGGTCAACGGTTTTCGTGAGAAGCCGCGCGGCGATGGTGGCATGATCAACGGTGGCTTCTTTATTTTGAATCCGGCAGTCGTCGATTACATTGCCGATGATACGACGTCATGGGAGCAGGCACCGTTAAACAACTTGGCAGCTGATGGCCAATTGCAGGCTTACCGGCATGACGGCTTCTGGCATGCGATGGATACCCTGCGCGACAAAAACCATCTAGATGGCCTATGGAAATCGGGTAAAGCACCATGGAAAGTTTGGCCGTAACGGCAGATTTCTGGCGAGGAAAACGGGTTGTTGTCACCGGCCATACCGGTTTCAAAGGTAGCTGGCTGGTCGCTTGGTTGACCAAGCTGGGGGCCAAGGTGACGGGGCTCTCATTGCCGCCAAACACTTGTCCGGCACTGTTTGACTTGCTCAGTATGGCTGCCAAGGTTGATCATCAGCTGATTGACATTCGTGATGCTGACAAGGTTCAGCAAGCGCTCACCGCGGCAAACCCTGAAGTATTATTCCACCTCGCAGCGCAACCCCTAGTGATTGATAGCTACCAGCAGCCCGTGCAGACGATGGCAACCAATGTCATGGGCACAGCTCATGTGCTCGACGCAGCTCGCCACTGTCCGGCGCTTCGAGCCGCGGTGATCATCACCACGGATAAGGTGTATCGGCCGGTGCCGAATGGCGCGCGCCATGTCGAGAGCGATCACTTGGGAGGGCATGACCCCTACAGTGCCAGCAAAGCCTGCACCGAATTGTTAGTGGATAGTTTTCGATCGTCTTTTTTTGCGAGTGATCATGCTGCTCAAATTGCCACCGTTCGCGCTGGAAATGTCATAGGTGGCGGCGATTTTGCAGAGAACCGGTTAGTGCCAGATATTTGTCGGGCGTGGGCGTCGGATCGCCCAGTTGTGATCCGCCAGCCCGCTGCGATTCGACCCTGGCAGCATGTACTTGATGCGCTGCATGGCTACTTGTTGTTGGCCCATGGTTTGTGGCAACAACAGGGCTTGGACCGAGCCTGGAATATTGGCCCAGCGGCAACCGATATGTGGCCTGTTGCGGAGATCGTTGAGTACATGCAAACCTTATGGAATGGGGCAAAAGGCATGAAAATCGAAGCAATGGAGTATCACGAAAACCCCAGCTTGTTGCTTAATAGTGATGCAATTACTCAAGCAACGGGCTGGCGTCCGGTATGGGGCTTGTCACAAGCCCTCGAACAGACCACTCGTTGGTATCAGTTATGGGCTGATGGTCTTGATGTCAACGATTTGACCAACTGCCAAATTGAACAATTCATGAAGGATGCAACACGCTCGTGAAGCAAGAATTTTCGCTTGAACCCCTGCCGTTGGCGGGGGCATTTCGTATTCGCCATAAAGTGTTTGCCGATTCGCGTGGGATGTTCAAACGTATTGGCTGTCATCAAGCCTTACTTGAGGCTGGCGTGGATGCGCAACCGCGTCAGGTGAATTGTTCGATGACCCCGCAACAGGGAACGGTCAGGGGAATGCATTTTCAGTTGCCGCCCGCTGCCGAAGTAAAAATTGTCAATTGCTTCAATGGCGCGCTGTTTGATGTGTTGGTCGATTTGCGTCCTGATTCTGACACCTTTTTACACTGGTATGGAGAGCGCTTAACGGCCGACTCCCACACCAGCCTCATTATCCCTAAAGGCTTTGCTCATGGCTTCCAAGCACTGACCGATAATGTTTTGATGATGTATTTGAACAGCACCGACTACAGCCCAGAGCTCGAAGGCGGGCTGCATCCCCAAGACCCAACGCTTGCCATCGAGTGGCCGTTGCCTGTCATTGGTTTGTCGCAGAAGGATGCCGAACGAGCATTCATTGATAACCAATTTGGCGGCATTGTGTTAGCTGAGCATGATTAGCTGAGTCGTGGCTTAAATCTATGAAAATAGCAATAACCGGTGCGTCAGGATTTATCGGCCAACATGTCTTGCAAACACTATTGCAGCAGGGCCATGAAGTGGTGGCGATTGTCCATGAAAGGCCGATTGCGGTTGGTCACCCACGCTTATCAACTGTCAATCTATCACTGGCGCAATTAGCCCAATCTCCCCTTGCTTTTGCTCGGCTTCACCAGCCGGATGTGTTGTTGGATTTGGGCTGGCAGCACCTTGATGACTATGATCACCAATCTCATCTGGCCGAACAGCCGCAGTTACATCAGGCATTGGTGGAGAACTTAGTTCGCCAAGGTTTGCCGCGTGTTGTTGGCGTTGGTACCTGTTTTGAATACGGTGACGTTAGCGGCGAAGTCGGTGAAGAGCATGCTTGCCTGCCGTTGCAAAACTACCCTCTCGGTAAGTTGCAATTACTGCAATCGTTGCAACAACTACAACAGCAAATGGCATTTTCATTGTGTTGGCTGCGGCCGTTTTATGTCTATGGTTTGAACACTGCAAGACCAACATTGTTTAACGCCATTAAAACTGCGTCTGAGCGAGGAGATGAACAATTCATACTTCGCACACCGAATGCGTCGCACGATTTTATCGAGGTCTCAATGTTGGCCGATATGATTGCACGGATAACGCTCGTGGGGCAGGATGATGGCGTGATTAACTGTTGTCGTGGGCGCTTGCGGACGGTCCAGCAAGTGGCAGATGCGTTTGTTGAAGAACATCATCTGCCTATTGAGCCAGTATCCGGCGCCAATCCAGCTCCCGCTCCGGCGAACCCATTTTTTGGCGCAGTTGGCAAATTACACCGCATTTTGCAGCGCTCTACTGAATCATTTTCTGGAGAACAATAACTATGCCTGTGCTCGTCAATGGCAAGCAACATTTACTATTTATCCATGTGCCCAAAACCGCTGGCACATCAATGGAAATTCTGTTTCAAAAAAGTGGTTGGGGCGTTGGTTATGTTGACTATGGTTTGCAGGGCACCCTCAACCATTTACGGCCTTGCTCGCCGCAACACATGCATGCCGAAATGTTGCAGCAGCAGTTTGTACTGCATCAGTTTTCCGGCATTTTTATGATTGTGCGCCACCCGTACGCGCGTTTCCGCTCTGAATATTGTTTTGCTAATCAGAACAAACTGGATACGTCAGCAGCTGCGGTAGAAGCTTGGACCCGCAAAGTAATGAGCGTGTACGCTGCTAATCCCCACATTCTTGATAATCATATCCGCCCCCAACATGAATTTTATCTGCCTGGCGCATCGGTTTATAAACTGGAAGAAGGGTTTGAAAAAATGAAAGCCGACTTGTCGGCCATGTATGGCATTCAGTTTAGCAATGAAGATGTTCGAGAAATGACGCGAGAGAAACAGCACGGCTTTTCGTCATCGGATGTCGAATTGAATGATAACGTCAAAGCCATGCTCGATGTGTTCTATGCCGAGGATTTCATCAAATTTGGATACGAGCGAAGCGAGTAGTCACAGCTTTTAATGACAACCAAGGCCGCAGTGGTGGCAGCCTTGGTTGTTGTCCTCTCTAAACCTGCAGCCAATCTTCGACATCAATGTCAAACTGCCGCCCTAATTGGTCGGTGTCCTGAAAGTAAAAGCCGCGTAAGAACTGTCTTTGTTCAATTGATAACTGTGTTTTATGTGGCTTTTTGTTGACCGGTTTGCCCGGAATTTGCTGATGCTCGACGCCGATGAAATCGAATACGCGATTCAAGGTGTCTTGGTGCCGATAAAGCAGATCGTCGTGCTTGAGCAATAACAATTGGTCAGCAGAAAAGTACTTCAGCACATTTTGTAGTTGTTGTGCGTATAGGCCCCGCTCGAGCAACCCAGGTTTAACCGGCTGCAAGCTACGATAATCATCAATCGCAAAATCTAAGAAATCGACGTCGCCTTGAAGCACATTGTTTCGGAACAACATATTCCAATGAGAATTGGCCCGAGCGATTGGATCCCTGAGTAAACAAATGAGTTTCATGTCGGGGTTGTAACGGGCAATGGCAGCCATCGCATGTTCGTAACGCAGGTAAGCCGGTGTGGCCTCGCCACAAGCAAGGGTTTGTTCCGACGGCTGAAACTGCTGTTCGAGCAAACTGTAGTCGTGATTTTGTTGCTCATCATAAAAGTAATGCAGTTCTTTTTTGTCCGCGGGCATACACACCTCAGCGTGTTGTCGGAGGAAATAGTCCAGCGCGGTGGTGCCGCACTTTTGTGCGCCGATAATGACAAAATTCAGTAGCGGATGAGATTGGTTGAGCCGCTTTGGGGTTTTCACTGCAGGTTTGGTCGGCAACTGGCTGCCAACGCCGAGCGAATCGATAGGCGCAATGTGGGTGGTTGCAACAGGTGCTGAGGTATTGCTCGGTTGCGCTGGTTGTTGCCAATCATTGAGCAGTTGTTGCTCGGAATAATTAGCCATGCTTGGCGCCGTTGCGAGCACCGTATATGACCTTGCCTGCTGACTGGTAAATGTTGCCATTGCAGGGATCTCAGCCGACTCCGTGGAGCTGTGCTCAATGACCAAGGCACTATCAGAGGATGTGGTTACGACTTTGGCCGCGCGCTGTAGGAGATTTTCCAATCGTCGCTTTTGCATCAGCGCTAATATTTGGCGGCGTGGTAAATCAAGCAGGTGAGCGACTAGGGTCTGTCGCTGCGCAACGCTGAGGTCATCCTGTTTCGGCGGCTTCGCTTTGCTTGGGTGCTCAACCAGTATTAGATTGTCGGCGCCAAGCAAAGTCAGCTCCGACAAGTTGTAAATTCGCAACAAAGCCGCTACCGCAAACGGTTTAGCTGGTATCCCAGCCAAGTGAAACAATACGACTTTTTGACCACAAGCATTCAGCGCGGCGGCAGTTTCGGGCGTTAACGGCTGATGATTAAGATCGACCCAGATGAGGCCATCGCAAGCTGCGACTTGTGGGCTTTGTAAGTCCAGTTGACCGGCATCATTTACCGGACAGGAAACAAGCTCGCCAAGTTCGGCAGCAGCCAATGTATCGATCAAGTAATCGGGACAGGCCCAGCGCTGATGCGCCGATTGTTGACCCAGTAAAGGACGCAACGATGCTGTATTTGGCAACAGTTGCAGGGCATTGTCATCGTCGATCTGACCCAGATAACGATATGCTTGGCAAAGCAGCTGCAATTGCTGCTTCGATGATTTTTTCTGGTAGCCCTTGAGTAAGGTTGCTAGTTCAGGTTCAAGTAATTGCTCGTCGTAGACGCGCTTGCCAGCTAAGTGGTTGTAATAGGCAACAAGCTCTTTACGATACACTTGCCCCCAAGGACGACGTAACAAATCGTCCATGTTGCTGATACTCAGGCTCAAGCCACCATCAATCCAGCGGACGTTGGGGAATTGCTGCCGTAATTTGAGCATCCAGTAGGTGCCAATCGTTGCGGCTTGCAGCAAAACCACCCCATGATTGTCAAACCGTTCAAGCGCAGCAACAATCTCGTCTTCAAACATGTGACGCATACAGCAGGTATTGGATGGGTGAATTTGAATGTGTTCAAAGCGCGGTAGTTTGAACAAACTGCCCAGCTCTTTGAGGTAGCCAGGCCCTACCAGCAATACGTTTTCTTGTTGCAGACGGTCAATCAGTTGATCAAATGAGAAGTCATGGATCGCCAGTTTCAGTACGAGGCCACCGTCATTATTGATCGCCTCTTTTCCCACCATAGACTCTAGAAAAGGAACCGATTTTTCTGGCGAATGTGGGGTACCGAGAATGGCGTTGTCATTGGGCCACGCACTTAAGCCGAAATTTAAGCTTAAGCTCGGATCTTGCGCCGCCAGCGCTTGTTTTAATAGCACATCGAGTTCATCGACCAAGCCATCTTCCCAGTAGCGTCGCGGGCTATTGCCGTTGCTTTGCTGGTATCGGATATCTGCCTGAATCTTTTGTTCTATCGTTTCGGGCCAATCAACACCGGATAACGATTCAGCCAGCTTTTCCCAATAACCATGATTGATCTTGGTATAGGAAAAATTGGGGTATTGGTCATATTGCTCAATAAAACGATCGAGTGCTTTTTTCACGATGTCGTTAACCTGTTTTTTCAGCGTTACTTTTTGTCTTCAATGAAATGTGGCTTATTTCTGATCTCGGTGATTTTCCGATGCAGTTTGCCTCGGCGCTCGCGCTCTGCTTGCGGGATTGTCATAAACTCTGGCTTCTCGTAGGGTTCAACGGCGCTCAATTGTGCTTCTAACTCGATAAAGTCACTGTCGTTTAAACGGTCATATATTGGGTTGTAACCCAATGAGGCCATTTCATCCCAGCATAGGTATTCGATGAATTTGATTTCATCTTGGGTGAGCCGCTTTTCAAAGGTATTGAAGTTGTTTTGCATCAGCGGGTTACCAATATTGCGCCAGTCAATGGCAACACTAGAGCTGGATTGGGTTTCCTGCTTTTGGTGAAAATTCAGCATATCCGGATGAAAGTCGATGCCCAACAGCGCGCAGGCGTGTTGCAAGGTTTGTTGCGGTTGCTGCAATAGTGACTCGTAGCTGAAACAGGGGACTTTATCGGCGCCGATTTCATGGCGCATGGCGGTGTAGCCATGTTGGTCTTGCTTCCAGGTTCGTGCCGCTCGGACAACGCCGCCGCGAATAGCAAAACCTTGCTTCCAAGACGAGGCCATGTCGCGTGGATCGCGCATCATGTAGAGGTACTTCGCATCGGGAAAGTAACGTCGGATATAGCTGGCATAGCTGTAAATTTGATTTTCTTTGAGCAGGATATGCTGTTTGCCATGCAGTTCACGCTCTTGTTTGTAGATCGCACTGAGCAGACTTGGAAAGTCGCCCGGTTCAGCAAAGTCCGCGATCATCTTGTTATCTAAGGTTAAGCGCCACGCTGAATTTTTGAGTTGAAAAAGCTCTAGCGTGTCTTGGGTCAACTGTTGCCATGATTGTTTGAGATTGCCGTATTTCCATAGATTAGGAACCATGATCTGAGCAAGGTGACTCGGGCTCGGGCCGCAAACATCAGGGTGAGCATCAAAGATTTTGGTGATTAAATTGCTTCCGCTTCGCTCGGAGCACATTAAAAATATTTCGGACACAGTTGCTTTCCTTCTAAAGCACGTTGGAGCCAACGACTGGGTTGCAGTCGTTGGCTCGGCAGTGAAATTGGTAGGCGTTTAACAAGCGACTCATATCGGTATCGCTCAGCACTTGCTTTTGTTTGGCATGAAACTGCTTGACGCCGCTGTACTGTTCGGGAATTTGATAGTCGAGGCTGGCTAGAGTTTGTCGCAATTGTTGATAGAGCGACTCTGGCGCCTGACAAAATTCATCGTAATCAATGTCTAGCGCGTGAGAGAGTTGGCCCAGCTGTGCGCGAATCGATCGATTGGTGTAAAACACTTGGCCAGCGACTTGATGGAAGTAATCCATGGTGGCTAGCTGTTGATATTGTTTGGGTTTGACGGACCACCATTGCTCTCGGCAGCCATGATATTGCTCGCGGGCCAGCAGAATCGACTGCATATTGTGCTTCACGGACCGGTGACAGTGAATAATGACTGCGCTTTTCAGGTAGCGGCAAAGCGAAGCGAGATTGAATTGAGCCATCATAGCTTTGGTCACAAATGGCTTTTCAAAGACGTCCTGAATACTAAATAAACCCTGGCACATGCCTTGCCAGTCGACCGCTGCGACTTCCTCTTTGGATAAGTGCGTTGGCATGTAGTGGTGGATGTACTGGCGGAAGAAATGCTGAAACTCGCAGGTAGCCAGAGCACCGCGGCTTTTACCGAGGTCGGAGTTAAAATTGACGGTCGAGCGGAGATCAGTGAAATCACCGCTTGGATCGCATTGTTGCTCGAACAACATCCGCTGAACCAGTGCGCCAATGTGTGGCGCATAAGCAAATCGATTAAGAACGTTGCTCGGATAGGCAAATAGCCCTAACGAGGCGAGCCACTGAAGCATCAGGGTGGTGCCGCTACGAGGCGCACCGACGATTAATATCGTTGGCCATTGGGTTTGCTGATGGTGGACCTGCTGTTGCTTTTGAACTGGGCCGAGCAGCGCGCTCAACTGGGCAATCACGTGTTCAAGCTGGCTGTAGTTGTGTTCGGTCATATCACGCTGTTTATGCTTCAGGAGACAGCTGATTCTGGACGTTGCCATCAACAGTCATGGTTTCGGACATCCTATCACCTCATGTAGTTAGTGTACTGACTGGTGTCGCAATATTGCGGCCAGTCAGGCTTTATCTGGGTGTCGAATTGCCGTGGATTATGGGATTTAAAAGCATTTAGTGTGCCAATAGTCAGTTATACCAGTTCAAATTCAGCTAAATAGCCACGAATCTGTTCCACTGAGTTGTTCATCATGACGTCAATGATGCTCAAAAAAGGCACAAATTGATGGTTGCCAACTTGTTGGTAAACGATGTTGCTCGGTTGCAGGAAACTCAATTTGATATGTCGTTTGGCAAAGTCATCTCGATTGTATAGGGCGGTGCCGCCGATCGGATTTATGTAGTGGCTGGCGGCCATTAACTGGTTCAGTTCCAAGACTCGGTTTTGTCCGTGCAGTGCGTTGTTCTTGGCAAGCTGCGATGATGTGACGAACTCGGTGTTGATGGCCAGATATTGGCAACAGGTTTGAAGGGTATGAGTGGCAAATAGCGCCATATTGGTAAGCGGTGTCGCTAAGCTTTGAGCAACCACATCTATCGCTTGTTGGTAGTAGGGCGCTTTACCATAAGCACCTTGAATTTGCCGCAATATTTTAGCTTTGTGCTGGTCGCAGTCAGCAGATAGCTGGCGTTCGTTAATGGCTAATAACGTGGAATCTTTTTTCAACGGAAAGGTAATGTAGTGAGCTTTTCCCTGAACGAGTATGCGATTTCGATTGATCCAGCCTCCTTTGATCCACTGGACATCATCATGAACGACGAAGCGATCGACGGCATTGATTAATTGAAAGTAGCCAATGTAAGGAAATACATAGGGCTGCATGATGGCGATTTTCATTTAATATACGGCTGCCTCGTTGTTGAGAGTTAGCTCCAAAGCGGGTTACAACTGTTATTGCCAATAATCCATGAAGCCATTTTTGAAATGCAAATATTGCCAACCTAAAGCGTGGTTGAGCTGCTCAACTCGAGGTTGCACTTCAGCGGCTGGTTCACGAAAAAGCACCCACATTTTTGAGTGTTGATTGTATACCGAGCATTGGTATCCCCAATCCTTCATCAACAACGCCATACTTTTGTTGGTATGAAAAGCGCAGTGTACGGGGATCAAGTACATCCAATTGGGATCTTGAGGGACATTTTCGGGAACCAGAGTGTGAATGGCAAAACAGCCTTTGTCGCTGACGTAAGATTCGATTTCATCTAGGGTGTCGCGATCACGGACATGCTCGAACACGGCAGTGTTGACGACCAGATCGAATTGTCTTGGGAGCAGTGCAGTTTCATCGATCGCATTGATATGCGGCGTAAAATACTTATCGTAAGTTGATAGTTTCAGATCAAAGTAGTCGTTCAATAACTGCGATACAGCACCCACACCACAGCCCCAATCGAGCCAGTCGCCGCGATTAATCAAGCCTTGCTTGGTCATCAGTGAAAGCATTAATGATTGGTTAAAATAACGCTGGTTCCGATTATGTGGATTGTCCTCCGCATAATGGCTTTTCGAGTGATAGGCCTGGTTCAACTGATTCCAATCGTTTGGGGATAATTCAAAGTGGCTTTGAGATGCGCAAAAACCGCAGTGGGGGCATTTGCAATAATCCACTTTTCCCAGCTCATACTCATCAAATTGCTTCGAAAAGTAATAATGCATGTGGGTATCGCAGATAAGGCATTTCATCACTTAAATCATCCTGTTGCTTGATCGTTGTTCGGGCTGCTTATGGTAAGTGTTACTCAGTTTGCAGCAATTGCTCAACGGCGTCAGCTAATACCGTCATCTGCACAATGGAATAGCGGTGGTCGATCGGCAAAGCTAATAAATGTTGAGCAAGATGTCGTTCTGTCGCTGGTGTTTCGGGACGCCTCGTTTCAACGTCAGCCCACAACGATGGTATGAACAACCCTTGCTGAGAGAGCGCGGTGCGGTCGATGGCGTCTTCCGTAAGTAACGGGTAACAAAAGGGGCTAACGGGATGGCTAGGAATATCCAACTGATTGTATTTGCCTAGTCGTTGATGCAAAAGGTGGAAGTTACGCAGCCGAGATTGATACACCGCCAGCATGTCCACTTGTCGCATAAGCTGCTGACTTAAGGGGTGCATTTCAGCGATAGCACAATCAAAGCGCTGTTCGTGAGCTTGATAAAACGAATAGCCTTGTTGCACTTGTCCCGCCGCTCTTAACTCCAAATGTTGGGTCTGTCGGGCGGGAGCCGGCGTCGCAGCCACTGACGCTGATGGTGCACAGAGTAATGCGCCATCGGGTATGCCGAAGTATTTACGGAGCGAACTAAAGGAATAGTAGGGCGAAGGTTCAAACCCAAACAGGTTGTGGGTGTCGTCAATTATCAACTGTTCCGGATGATAGCTGGCAGTGAGCTGCGTTTTGAAATCAGAGCAGATGCCAAAATAGTTAATCCACAGCAATACTGCTTGTGGCTCCAATTGAGGTAACGAGCGAGGATTGAACTGCTGATCAATTGAATAGAAATGTAGCTCAATGGCTAATTCTCTAAATGGCGCCAGCACGGAATCACAACAATAATGCGGGACGTAAGCCTGTTTCGGTTTGAGATGTTGAAGAATGGCCGTAAGGCAGGCTCGGCCACTGGCTAAACGATGTAACTCAGGCTGTTGCCAGATTGGCGCCTTGGGCTGTTCGAGCTCAAAATAACCGCCAATGTTGTGCACAAGCTACTTCCTTATTGGTGCCTTGCGAAGTTCTCTCGCAGGTTACTGTTATTAGTTTTAGTGCGCCGCCACTAGTTGTTGAAACAATGCACTGAGCTGCTGGTCGCTTAGATGACAAGTTTCGCTGTGACAGGGCACATTAATAATCCGGTCGTACAGAGCTTTAGCGGTTGGCGTTGCCGCCAGCGGCGTGTAGTACTTTCTCAGCGTGATATATGGATTGTTAAGCTGGCTATCGGCGATTGGCTGCGGTGCCAATAATGGCACATTGCCGTATGGCTTATCGGGTTCGAGTGGCAATAACAGGGTAAAGCCTTGTTGTTCTGCAAGTGCCGCGATTCGAGCCGCTTGCTGGGCGTAAACTGGATACCATTCAAACATTTGCTGTAGCCACGCCATAATCGATGCGGCATTAATGTCAGCCAGCTTTTCATTACTGCAATAGCGGCGCTCAATATGAGATTGGGCGCGGCCAAAGCACAACATATCTTTGATTAGTTTATCGTCTTGTTCGTTGACGATAATGCAACCACCTTCGCCAATGCCCCACGGTTTAGTTTGATGAAAACTGATCGCTTCATTGGGGGAATGTTGGTGGCGCCAACCGGAAAACAGCCCCACGGCATTATCAACAATCAGCACTTTATTAAGTTGCTTACACAGTTGCTCGTAGGCGCTAATGTCCTGACACAAACCAAAAATATTGGTGATCACAACACCGTCCCAGCTCGATTCGGGCAGTGCTTGTAATGCGTCAATACTGAGCATGCCAGAGGCATCGCAGTCGAGGATTTGGGCGTCGCTCAAACAGCCAATATTACTGGCAATAAAGCCGAACGCGGAAATCACCCAATTGAGCTGACGGCCTGCTTTATGCTCTTCTAAGTGGACTAGCGTTTGCAAAGCCGCGGTCCCACTTTTACACATGACCGCTTTTTTGTGTGGTGGCAGGTGTAATTTCTGTTCCAGAAAGCTTTCTAAACGTTGACTTGCTGGGCCGTAATTAGCCCAGTGGTTGGACGCTTTACTATCAGAGAGTAGGGATTGAATAGCCTCAAAATCCATGGCTTTGTTTTCAATAAATGCCACTGGTTTTGCATCGGAGAACAACTCAACTGCCGGTGTGGCTTGTGGATTTTGTGTTGCCATAACAATACCTTCTGGAAAATATCAGAACCAAGCAACGCTCGGCTCTATCTCTATCTGAACTCTTTATCGGCCCGTAAATTTGAAAGTTGAGTTATCCTCGGTACAAAAGCGTCATATTAAGAGCCGTCGCCGAGTGACTTGTTAGGCAAGTGGCGTAGCGCATAGAGATTCGTCATTGTGCGCGCCAGCTGGCTAATGGCAGCTTTTTGACGCAACGCTTACTCGTTATAAGCGAAGCACATTACATGCCAGCGCCGACTATCAGCGCATTAATAGTTGGTGATAATTATCCAAATTAATCGTGGCGGCGATGACAGATCGTTGCTGCTCATCAAGCCCGAGTACCCGCTTTGCTTCAATTTGTTTGCGTTTGTCGGCATTTTGCTGCCATTGCTCAAGTTGCATCGCTGGCAGTGGCAATTGCAAAGTCTGATACAAATCCTCGAGTACAGCGGTATCGCGATATAAATCTTCGTATTTGATCACGAAAATGCTGAGCTGCTGCATGGCATCAAGGGTTTTGGCAATGGATTCATTCCATTCATCAATAGCGACTCGCCAATTTCGCTCGATGGGCCAGAGGCGCTCGGCTGACTGACCTTGGGCGACTTGTTGTTGAGTTTTGTCCGCGCGTTTCTGATATGAGTCCGCGACTTCATAGGGGTTGCGAACCATATAGATGACCTGACAGGCGGGGAAGTTGTCGATTAGCTTGTCATAGTGATTAAACAATGACGGCAATTTATCGCCGACCCATTTGGCCTGATCGAAGTATTCGACCGCCTCGCCATAATAAGCTTGATGCACTGCATGATGAGAGTCTTCGGCTTGGTAATCGATGCAGAATCGGTGCTTTGCAAATAAGGATGGGTCAAAACCGCCACTCTTTGCCAACCGCCAAGCGAACCGTTCTCGGCCCATCACAATCGCTCGATCATTCCGCAAAAAGTCGGCAATTGTTGTGGTTCCGGAACGCGAGGTTCCAGTAATGAATAAATGATGTTGGGGCATTGCTGTTGCTCCGAACGTCAGCAAGATGAAGGGGCTAGTTTACGGAATTAAGCAGTCACTATGCCAACATCAGGTAAGTGATTTGGATCATGTTTAGCCCCGTTGATGGAATATGGATAAAAAATGAGTGCGATCGTCGAGAAAATGTGAAAAGCAAGCTAAAACAATTTGATAACTCGAGGTGTTAACGCGAGTAAAGGCTTTTGCAATGCGCATTCGGAGAGATTCGATAAAAAATTAAATTTTTTTCTAAAGGATTTTTTTAACGGCCCGATAACCATGGTGAGACTAAAAAATACCTGCTGAGGTTTTGACCCGCAGGACAAGAGGAAAACACTATGGCTCTTACCGTTCAAACTAACGTTTCTGCGATTAACTCAACGCGAAACCTGAGCAAGGCCTCTGATGGGGTCAACACATCTCTGACTCGTTTATCTTCGGGCTTGCGTATTAACAGCGCTCGTGATGATGCAGCAGGTCTTCAAATTTCTAACCGCTTAACTTCTCAGATTAATGGTCTGAATGTTGCGGTTCGTAACGCCAACGATGGTATCTCGATTTCGCAAACCGCAGAAGGCGCGTTGCAAGAATCAACCAACATCCTTCAGCGTATGCGTGATCTGTCGATTCAGTCGGCTAACGGTTCAAACTCTAATTCTGACCGTGTTGCAATCCAAGAAGAGGTTGCACAGCTGCAAAAAGAATTGACTCGTATCGCTGAAACCACTTCGTTCGGTGACCGTAAACTATTAGATGGTTCATTCGGTTCTGAAGCATTCCAAGTGGGTGCACAAGCAAACGAAACCATTGACGTGACACTGGCCGCATTCCGCTCGTCCGACATGGGTACTTATCAGTCACAACTACGTAACTCAGACGGTTCAGGTGGTGCGGCTCCTGCGTCTGCTGGTGGTTTGGGTACAGTTGTGGTCGTAACTGGTGCAGCTTCTGCTCCTCAAGGTGTTGCGGCAGCTCCTGGTAACGGTGTTGACGGTGGCGACATTACTATCACCTCGTCTGGTGCTTCTGACACCATTACCGTTGCAGCGAACGAATCTGCTGGTGATATCGCTGGCAAGATCAATTCGAATGCCGTTGAAACCGGCGTTAAAGCCAACGCTCGTACTCAGATTGACATCACTGGCTTTACTGCGTTGACAGACGGCTCGACCTTGTCGTTTGACTTGGTCGGTGCGAACGATGGAACCAACCAAGAGAAAACCATTATCGCCACCGTTGGTGCCAACGGTAATATTGAAACCTTAGCCAACGAAATTAACAAAGTTTCGGGTGATACGGGGATCACGGCGGTTGCAGCTGATGGTGGTTCGACACTCCGACTGGTTAGTGAGAACGGTGAAGACATCAAGATCGGTAACCTCAATGCGAGTGGCGCGACGTTAACTGCCGAAGCGTACGAGTTTGATGGCGAAACTAAAGCAACTGGTGCTGGTGTGACCTTTGATGACGGTGATGCGGTCACCTTCTCTGGGGTTGTCCAGCTCAACGGTGATAGTGCCTACAACGTGTCGTCTGCGGACGCTTCTGTAGCCGTCGGTTCGGGCACTGATATCGCCGATACTGGGGTGGTCAAAGCTTCCGAATTGAGCGCAGTTTCTGACATTGACGTCACCACAGCGAAAGGTGCTCAAGATGCGCTAGCGGTGATTGACGATGCTCTGTCATACATCGATAGCTCTCGAGCTCAGTTGGGTGCGGTACAAAACCGTTTAACTTCAACTATATCTAACCTTGAAAACATTGTTGAGAATTCATCTGCATCACGTAGCCGAATTCGTGACACAGACTTTGCCAAAGAGACCACTGAACTGACCAAGAACCAGATCTTGCAGCAGGCCAGTACCTCAATCTTGGCGCAGGCCCAGCAGTTGCCACAGGCTGCATTGAGTTTACTTGGCTAAATCAAGTAGTTAACTCGCTGAAAAAGGAGCTCATTAAGTTGAGCTCCTTTTTGCGTTTGTACGGCTAAAGTATTTGCATACTCGGTCGATAAATGAACAATAGAGGAAAGGCTCTTTCGGAGGTGACTTATGGCGATTGATAATAGTGTCATGCCAGATCTGAGCGCGGCGACGGCCATTAAGCCTCAGGTAACTCCACAAGCTGATGAAACTTCTAAATCTGAAGAAGTAACCAAGCAGACCGTGCAAGAAGCAATTGCTGCCGCAGAAGCAGCAAAAGCACAAGCACAGGCAGAGGTGGAGCAGAAAGCTGCAGCGGCGGAGGAAGAGCTGAAGCCCGAGCAGCTAGAAGTTGTGGTACAGCAATTGCAAGAATTTGTGCAGACCTTGAATCGAGATATTGCATTTTCGGTAGATAAAGAGTCTGGCAAGGATGTGATTAAGGTGACAAATCAAGACACCGGAGAATTAGTACGGCAAATTCCTTCCGAAGAAGTGCTACTTCTTGCCGCTCGTTTATCTGAAGCAACCGGACTGCTTGTAAATACAGAAGTGTAAGAGAGTTCGTTATGTCAACAATTTCTACTCCAGGTATTGGCTCTGGCATTGATATCAATGCCATTGTAGGCGCCTATATTGACGCCCAAACAGTGCCCTTTGAGGCGCGCACTAAGGAGCAGGAAGACAGGTACGTTAACCAAATTACTGGCTATGGCACACTTCGCACCGCTGTTGATACGCTTGAAAGTTCCCTCGCGAAATTAACTGATGCAGATACTTATGAGGCGATGAAAATGACCCTCAGTAGCAGCAGTTATTTTGCCGCCAGCATTGATGAAACCGCAGATGTCGGTAGTTTTGAAATCGAAGTTCAGCAGCTGGCTGAAGCTCAAAAGTTAACTTCGGCGGGATTTGTTGCTGAAGATCCGGTTGGTGAAGGTCGCCTAGAAATCAGCTTGGGTAGCGATACCTTTGAAATCGACGTGGCAGCAGACGCGACTCTCGAAGACATTAAGCAAGCGATTAACGAAGCTACTGACAACCCTGGGCTGTCAGCGTCTATTGTGACTGATGATACCGGCGCGCACTTGGTCTTAAATTCTTCAAAGACCGGTTTGGCCAACCAGATTACCATCCGAGCATTTGATGCCACAGATACTGAAATTACCGATGGCACTGGCCTAGGAAAGCTGCAATTTGACTCTGCCGATGTTGCAGGTAGTCAAATGAGTGAAACTCAATCGGCTCAAGATGCCATTATGGTGATCGATGGTTCGTTGACTGTTACCAATGACTCGAATGTTATCGAAGGTGCCATTGCTGGCGTCAAGTTTAACCTGACCGACACCAATGAACCCGGCGAGACCACTCGGATCAATATCTCTGAGGATACAGGTCAGATTGACAATGCGGTCAAAGCTTTTGTCGACGCCTATAACAAGTACACAGAGACTTCAAAGAGCCTTCAGTACGTTAATCTCGATGCTGAAATCACCGCGCCACTAGCCGGTGATGCAACCTTGCGAATGATGGATCGCCAATTTCGCGCAGTGGTGAGCTCTTCATTTGGCGAAGACGGAATTAATTCGTTATCGAATATGGGGATCACCACCAATCGTGATGGTTATCTCGAAGTCGATTCTTCGGTGTTGTCAGATGCGGTGAAAAACAACACCGAAGAGCTGATGAACTTCTTTATCGGCACCGATGATGAGCCGGGAATGGCAGTTAAGTTAGAAGCTCAATTGCAGATTTACTCGGGGGCCGATGGTATTGTTAGTACTCGAGTAGACACGCTGACGGGGCAGGTCGATCGACTGGATAAGGAACGTGAGGTGTTCGAAGAGCGAATTGCTACTCAAGAAGCGCAGCTCTATTCTCGGTTTAACGCGATGGACGCTCAAGTCGCCTCGCTCAATAATACGCTGGACTTCGTGACTTCTCAGTTGAAGAACCTCCCCGGTGTGGTCCGCAAGAATAATGATTAATAAAAACAAGTTAGGCGAAAAAAGCAGCTTCGAGCTGCTTTTTTTATGTCTGAGATTGGAGCCTGTTGGGCTAGCGAACCTTTTTGATTTGTTGGTAAGCGTTTACCCCAGTGGTGGTTTGGCGAAGTGCCAGAATGCCTTGTTTCGCGGTTTCTTTTTGACACTCGGCTTGCTTAATCGCGCGCTCAGTCATAGCCGATATCTTCCGCAGCAAGGGCTCAATTTGGACTTGATTCTGGGCTGTCAGGTCGGCACATAGGCGCCGCGCTAAGCCATCGAGCAATTGGGTTTGGCCATTGATTTGGGCGACTTCTTGCGCAATACCTTCGCCATCTGTGGCCTGCTCTAGAGCAGCAAATGCGTTATCCAATCGCTCGGTAATGGTGTCGAGCAATTCGTTGGCATCAGGCTGATGGGTTGCCATGATGGAACTCTTGTGGGATGCCGTCCCAACCTTCTTTGATTTCACGAATAATGCCGGAGATCTCGTCGACGTGGGACTTGTCCGACTCAATGTTGGCAATAATCAATTTTTGTGTGCAGTAGTCATACAGAACGTCTAGGTTACCGGCGATACTGCCGCCTTTTTCTAAGTCTAAGCTGGCTTTAAGCACGTCAAGCAAACGAATGGCTTTACTGATGTTTTCACCTCGGAGTTTGACATCCTCTCGGTCAATGGCAACGGAGGCTGCCGCTAAATGGCCCAATATATGTTGAAACACCGCCGCGACTTGAGCATGAGGAGAGGCTTCTTGCAGCGAAGCGACAGTATTTTTTTGATATTGCTGAATAGAGTGTCGAGCCATTGGGTATCACTTTTTGTCAATGGGCCTAAACTGAGTTTACGTACTGAGTTTACACCGTAATAGTCAATCGGCATGCCGATTTTTTGTCAATCGAGGTCAATCAAGCAAGGACTGTACCGAGATGATGAGTACAAAGTCTAGATGAAATCGCGATTTGCCCTAATGCGCCATGTCGCATAACTCACAGCTTGGGTAAGATGAATTGCGAGCGATGGTTGCCATGCTATTGTCTTTAGTTAGAATACGGTTTGCGTACGTCAAAAACTTGAACATAAAGCGTTGGATAGACTAACAACTATAATGAGCAAGGCAGCCAAGGTAATCAACAACAATGCATGGTAACTCTGAAGTACTGGTGATCGATGATCACTTGAAGCGTCGACAACAACTGGAGCTCCTTCTGGAATTCGTCGGTGAACCCTGCAAACTGGTCGATTCTGCCAATGTTGGCGAAGTGCTCACTTCACAGGTCGCTTGGCGCAGTGTGCTGGTTGGCCAAGTTGATGCTGGTGGCCAAGCCTCGCTGGTTAAACAACTAGCGAGCGAATACAAAGCACAGCCTTTTTTGCTGATCGGTGAAAACGACGAGAGTCTCAGTGCATTACCTAATGTCATTGGCTCGGTATTAGAACCTTTCAGTCATGGTCAAATGACGCAGATGTTGCATCAGTGTCAGGACTATCACCTCAAAGCACCGACCGCGACTAAGCCCACGAATCAGCATCAAGAGATACTGTTCCGCAGCTTGATTGGTCGCAGCTCCAGCATTCAGCAAGTGCGCCAACTGATTCAGCAAGTTGCTGGGACCGATGCCAATGTGCTGGTTCTGGGCGATTCCGGGACCGGTAAAGAAGTGGTGGCGCGTAACATCCACTATTTGTCAGCCCGCCGCAAAGGCCCGTTTGTACCGGTCAACTGTGGCGCGATCCCTGCTGAGCTGCTCGAAAGCGAATTGTTTGGCCACGAGAAAGGCGCATTTACCGGCGCCATTTCAGCGCGCAAAGGGCGCTTTGAAATGGCTCAGGGCGGTACCTTGTTCCTTGATGAAATCGGCGACATGCCGCTGAATATGCAGGTCAAATTATTGCGTGTGTTGCAAGAGCGCTGTTTTGAGCGAGTTGGTGGCACCACCTCAATCACTGCTGATGTTCGAGTTGTTGCGGCGACTCACCGCAATCTTGAAGGCATGATTGAAAAAGGCGATTTCCGCGAAGACTTGTTTTACCGCCTGAATGTCTTTCCCATCGAAATGCCATCGTTAAGCGAGCGCAGTGAAGATGTTCCGCTGTTAATGCAGGAACTGGTGGAGCGCTTGGGAGCTGACCACAAAGCAGGGATACGGTTAACTGAGTTGGCTCTAGAGTCGCTAATGAAACACGACTGGCCGGGTAACGTTCGCGAGCTGGCCAATTTAGTTGAGCGTCTGGTTATTTTGTTCCCCAACGGCATGGTTGATGTGAATGATCTGCCGTCGAAATATCGGCATTTAGAAGCGCCAGCCTACGAGCATGAATACGATGAGTCGCTGCTCGAACAGGAAATGCTCAACGAAGTGTTCCAGACCGAAGTGTACGTGCCGCCAGAAAATACTGTGTCAACTCAGCTGCCTCCTGAAGGTGTCAACCTCAAGGAAATGATGACCGAGCTGGAAATAGATATGATCCGCCAAGCGCTCGACACCACCGACTGGGTGGTTTCAAGAGCAGCCGATTTACTCGGTATGCGCCGTACCACGCTGGTTGAAAAAATGCGCAAATATTCCTTATCAAAAGATACCGCTTAGTCTCTCCTAGGTTAGAGGTGTCATATTGCTGACACCTCTAATTTCGTCTTTAACTGCCTGATTTAATTAGCAAATAAAGTTGGCATGCTGACTGCATTGCTCTGTTGGATTCAATTATCTGACAGAGGCCTGTATGCAGTCATCAAATCCTCTTGAGTTAACTCAGCCCAACTCGGCAATGCCATCGTCAATGGCTAGTTCCCTGTTGTCCGGTGAGCGCACCGAATTATTGGCCCATCTTGTTGATGAGTTGCCATCAGGGATCGTGGTGCTCGACGCTCAAGGTGTAGTGACTGATGCCAATCAAGCTGCCATCGACATGCTCGGCGAACCCTTAACAGGTATTCGTTGGCGCAGTATCAGCGAGCGCTCTTTTCGGCCCAGAGAAGATGATGGTCACGAGATCTCATTGAAAGATGGTCGCCGAATCAAATTTGTCACGCGGGCGATCAAAGGCGGAAAAGGTCAGCTGATTGTATTAACCGACCTCACTGAAACTCGTCAGTTGCAAGAGCGAGTCGCCCATATGCAGCGGTTATCATCGCTTGGCAAAATGGTGGCCTCGCTTGCCCATCAGGTCCGTACGCCGTTGGCGGCAGCAACACTTTATGCGGCCAATCTTGGCAATGAATCATTAAACGCAACGGCACGACACAAGTTTCAGGGCAAACTGATCGATCGCCTAAAAGATCTGGAAAACCAAGTCAATGACATGTTGTTGTTTGCTCGCTCCGGTGAAGGTCTCGCTGCTGGCGAGCTGTCGTGTCAGCAATTACTGACTTCAATTGAGAACTCGGTTGAAGTGATGATGCTACAACACAAAGCAGCACTTGCGGTTCGCTTGCCTGAGCCTGATTTGATGATCACTGGTAATAGCAATGCGTTGTCGAGTGCGATTAGTAATCTGGTACACAACGCCTTGCAAGCGGAAGCCAGTCGGGTCCAAATCAGTGCCAATCAATCGTCAGATGGCCGCTTGGCAATTTGTGTCAGCGACGATGGTAAAGGCATCCCAGAGTCATTGATCCACCAAATTCAGCAACCTTTCTTTACCACTCGTAGCCAGGGAACAGGTCTTGGCTTGGCGGTGGTGCAAGCTGTTGTACAAGCCCATCAAGGCCAATTGACGATCCGTTCAAAACCTAATCTCGGCACGCAAGTTTGTATTGATTTGCCCTTAGCGGTCCACGAACAAAGCGCCAACGCGGTAGGAGAATAACAAGATGACAGCACATGTATTAGTTGTCGAAGATGACGCCGGCCTGCGAGAAGCGCTGGTCGACACATTGGAAATAGCAGGTTACAACTGCACTGAAACGGAAAGTGGTGAAGAAGCCATGCTGGCTCTCAAAGAGCCGGTGTTTGATATCGTGGTGTCTGATGTGCAGATGCAAGGCATGGATGGCTTGGGGTTATTGCGTTCAATACGAGCCAAGTACCCACAATTGCCAGTGCTATTGATGACGGCGTATGCCAATGTGCAAGATGCGGTGACTGCGATTCGAGATGGCGCGACCGATTATTTATCGAAACCTTTTGCTCCAGAAGTATTGCTGAATCAGGTCAGTCGTTATGCTCCGGTGAGCCAAGCTGAACCGATGCGGCCAGTGGTGGCTGATGCCAATTCAAAGGCGTTGCTGGATTTAGCCGCCAGAGTGGCGCAATCCGATGCCAGCGTCATGGTGTTAGGGCCATCCGGCGCCGGTAAAGAAGTGCTGGCCCGCTACATTCATGATTGCTCGCCACGAAATGAACAAGCATTTGTTGCCATCAACTGTGCTGCAATCCCAGAGAACATGCTCGAAGCCACTTTGTTTGGTTATGAAAAAGGGGCTTTTACCGGCGCCATTCAGGCTTGTCCGGGGAAATTTGAGCAAGCCCAGGGCGGCACCTTATTGCTTGATGAAATCACCGAAATGGATTTGTCGTTGCAGGCGAAGTTGTTGCGGGTATTGCAAGAACGGGAAGTGGAGCGGCTCGGCAGCCGCAAAACCATTTCGCTGGATGTTCGAGTGTTGGCAACGAGCAACCGAGATTTACAACAGGCGGTGGCAGAAGGAAAGTTCCGCGAGGATTTGTTTTATCGTCTGAACGTCTTTCCGTTGACTTGGTTGCCGCTCGCACAGCGCTCGGCTGACATTGTGCCACTTGCTAAGCATCTGATTAAAAAACACTGCAAGCCCTCTGGTCAGCCGATTCCAGCATTAACCAATGAAGCGTGCCAGAAACTCACGAGCTACCACTGGCCTGGTAATGTTCGTGAGTTGGACAATGTGATTCAGCGCGCGCTGATCCTTCATCATGGTGATATTCAGGCCCACGATCTGTTGCTTGAAGTGCAATCGTCGATGGTGTCGAACGTGACTGCAGTGCAGCCATCGGTGCCTATTGAGCAGGCACATGCTTTGGCAGATGCCGCAGTGGCTGCTGACGATCTGGGTAGTGAACTGCGTCATCAGGAGCATCATATTATTTTGAAAACGCTTGCTGAATGTGGCGGAAAACGATCGGCTGTTGCTGAAAAGTTAGGGATTAGTGCCCGTACGTTGCGTTATAAGATTGCCAGGATGCGCGATCAAGGTATTGAAATACCAGCATAAAAATTAACTCTTATGAAAAGGGCAGCCATCTTGGCTAATGCCGATCAGTTAACGACAAACTGATCGGTTGACCGATCTTCCGCAGGCTATATAAAGGTCTTAACTTCTTCAGTTAGGACCTTTTTCT
>NZ_JACXAF010000024.1 GCF_014773395.1 Neiella litorisoli
GTGCTGTGGCAAGGATGGCTCAAATTACAAGCCATCCTTGAAGGGTACGAATTAGCCAAGTCTCTTGAACTCTAAGATGTGATCAAGAGACAGCCGAGTTTCGGTGGCTTTTTTGATCGGGGCGACCTCATCGTTAAATCGCAATCAGATAGGCACCAGCGGCGATCGAGACAACAAAGGCCATGCCATACCAGAACAGTTTGAAGAAACCGCGAGCAGTATCAATCTTCAAATCGTGCATAGCATGGAAGATGCGGTGACAAGCGTGCCACATTGGGAACGCGATCACCGCTAGCAAAATAATCTTGCCCAGCCAGTTGCTGGCAAATGCATTGACGCTGGCATAATCCAACTGCAACACGCCGAGCGGCACTAGAATACCGGTGATCAGGATCAGCGCTGGGGTGGCAAATGCTGCAACCACGCCGCCGGCACCAAACAAGCCCCAAAAGATAGGCTCATCGGCACGATGATATGTTTTGCCTGACTTACTCATGCGGCACCTCCCCAAGCGACAAAGCCAAGAATCACGATGGTGGCAATAACAAAGACGATGTAATGGCCGACGACCACCGGCTTGTCACTGATTTTCTGATCGCCTTTTTGCAAATGCATGGCCTTTGGCGCCAGCGAGAACCAAGTTATGGCGTGGTATAAGCAGGCGACTAAAGCGATCAAATGAAAGCCAATGTAGATAGGGTTTTCCATGTGACCAAGCCAGTTATTCCACGCCGCTTCGCCTTTGACCAGTGCGGCCAGTCCCCACAACATGATCAGCGAATAAAGACCAACAAAAATACTGGTGCCTTCGCGCAGCATATACAGGGTATGGAATCGATTGGCCATAAACCAATTGGCTGGCATCGGTTTTACATAAGGTTTGCGCTTACTCATGATGGCCTCCGTGGACGAAGTTTTGACATCACAAAGTCGGTGCTGCTTTCGACTTTGCCTTGCTGGATTGCCGATGCCGGATCGACACCTTTTGGACAAACTTCCGAGCAATAGCCGACAAAGGTACAACCCCAGACACCTTCCTCGGCATTGACGATATCAATCCGCTCGTCACGGCCTTGGTCGCGGGAATCTTGGTTGTAGCGGTGTAGCAAAGTCAGGGCTGCTGGTCCCATGAATTCGTTGTTGAGGCCATACTGAGGACAAGCGGCATAACAAAGCCCGCAGTTGATGCACAGGCTGTATTGACGATATCGAGTGAGCTGAGCGGGCGTTTGTAGGTGCTCACCATCGTCCACCGATACCGCATCTTGGCGAATAATGTAGGGCTTAATTTCTTCGAGCTTTTCCACAAAATCGCCGATGTCAGCGACCAAGTCCCGCTCGATTGGGAAGTTGGCCAATGATTCCACCGTGATACCGGTGTTGAGGTAATCTCGCAGAAAGGTTTTACAACCGAGTTTGGGCACACCATTGACCATGTAACCGCAAGAGCCACAAATGGCCATTCGGCATGACCAGCGATAACTCAAGGTGCCATCTAGATTATCTTTGATGTAATGGAGGGCATCGATGATCGACATATCGTCGGCATACGGCACTTCAAACTCTTGCATGAAGGGGGCGTCGTCTTGCTCCGGGCGATAACGCTGGACCTTGACGCGCATCATCGCGCTATTCATTTTGCACCTCCTTCTTGTTCTTGCGCTTCGGCGGCGGCACCGTAGACTCGCTCTTTCGGCTGTGATTTGGTGATCACTACATCCTGATATTGAATATCGGGAATGCCGTCTTCGCGGTAAAACGCCAACGTATGTTTCAGGTAATTTTCATCATCGCGTTGTTCATAGCCATCAATACGCTGATGTGAACCACGAGATTCTTTACGATTGATCGCCGAGTGAGCCATGACGGTTGCAACATCAAGCATGTAACCAAACTCGATGGCATTGAGCCATTCGGTATTGAACACCGTTGATTCGTCATCAAGCTTCAGATTGCCAAGGCGAACGCGCAATTCTTTCAGCTCGTCGATGGCGGTTTGCATCAACCCTTCTTCACGATAAATACCAACGCCGCGCTCCATGGTTTCGATCAACTGTTGGCGCAAATCGCCTAGCTTCTCGGTGCCGTTGGACTGACTGCGAATGGCTTCGGCAGCAGCAATTGACGCTTCGGCTTGGGCAATGGCGTCGGCTTCGCTAATGTGGTCGACTTCAAGCGAACGGGCGCCAGCATTTTCACCGGCCACTCGCCCGAGTACGGCTAATTCTGCCAGCGAGTTTGAACCCAAGCGGTTGGCGCCGTGTAAGCCTGAGCTGGCACATTCACCAATTGCAAATAACCCTTTGACGGTGGTTTCACAATTTGGATCGACGTAGATGCCGCCCATGGTGTAGTGGACGGTCGGTCGCACTGGGATTGGTTCATGAACTGGGTCAACGCCGACATAGGCTTTGGCTAGTTCGCGGATGAATGGCAGGCGTTCGTTGATTTTCTTTTCACCCAAGTGACGCAGGTCAAGGTGGCTGACCATGCCCCATTTGGAATCAATCATGTTGCCTTTTTTCTCTTCGTGCCAGAAGGCCTGTGAAACTCGGTCACGCGGGCCCAGCTCCATGTATTTGTTTTTCGGCTCGCCGAGTGGCGTTTCGGGGCCCATGCCATAATCTTGCAGATAGCGATAGCCATCTTTATTGACCAGAATGCCGCCCTCGCCGCGACAGCCTTCGGTCATCAAAATGCCGGTGCCGGGCAGTGCGGTCGGGTGATACTGAACAAATTCCATATCGCGTAGGGCAACGCCATGGCGATAAGCTAGCGCCATGCCATCGCCAGTCACAATGCCGCCATTGGTGTTGTAGCGATAGACGCGGCCTGCACCGCCGGTGGCTAGGATCACTGATTTTGCGCGGATCAGATGATAAGTGCCTTCGGCTAAGTTGATCATTACCAGACCTTTGACTGCGCCATTCTCAACGATTAAATCGTGGCAGAAGAACTCGTCATAGCGGGTGATATTGCTGTATTTGGTCGAGGTCTGGAATAGGGTGTGGAGCATGTGGAAGCCGGTTTTGTCGGCGGCAAACCAAGTCCGTTCAATCTTCATGCCGCCGAAGGCGCGGACGTTGACATGGCCACTTTCTTTACGGCTCCAGGGGCAGCCCCAGTGCTCGAGTTGTAGCATTTCTTTTTTCGATTGCTCAACGAAGTATTCGACCACGTTTTGGTCGCATAACCAGTCGCCGCCGGCGACCGTGTCGTTGAAGTGATTATCCAGTGTGTCGTGATCTTGTACTACCGCTGCCGACCCGCCTTCTGCCGCCACCGTGTGGCTGCGCATAGGGTAGACTTTGGAAACTAGGGCAATACTCGAATCTGGATATTTTTCGGCAGCAGCAATGGCGGCGCGCAAGCCTCCACCACCGGCACCGACAATCGCGATATCGGTTGTGATTATGTCCACTAATGTTCTCCCAAGAACTGGCTCTATTTAATTGTTGTAGGGCTGTCCCGATGGTACTGATACGTACCTGAATATAGGTTGATCTTGATCTTTTTTTCCGGCAGTTGTGAAAAGGCGCTGCCAGAGTTGTTAACTATAGGTCGTTGTTGCATTTTTACCGCAATTGTTAGTCTGCAAATTGGATCAAAGAAGGACCATATGAGGGGGCAATTAGCCGCAGTTGTTGAACTCGGATGACAAGTTTGGTTAACAACTTGTCTTATTTTTGTCATTGATTAACTTTTAGCTTGGCTATAGCATGAGCCGGTTCACATAATCACCAGATTAATTAGTCGATGTTTCAACGGTTCACTCCAAACCACCGAATTTGGCTCCTTGCCATGTTGGTGGTCGCTTTGCTCGGATTGCAGCTTGCTGCAAGCTGGCATAGTGCCGATCACGTCCATGAGGATGAGGGTCAGCATGTGGTGTGTACCTTGTGTCTGGTCAAGCATTCAGTCGCTGTCAGCTCGACGCCGGCTGCCGCGTTAATTGCCTCGCTGTGTTTACTCAGTTTGGCAAGACGCATCCGTATTGTTACTTCCAAACCTTTAGCGCCAACGTTTGCAACCAGTTGTCGCGGCCCCCCAGCTGTTATCTAGCTTTTTCTTTTCTTACAACACCTAACTAAACACATGCTCACAACGGCAGGATGAGTCGTTGTGCTTTGGGAGAATAACAATGCAAAAATCCACTACTGTTCTAGCGGCAGCGATCACTGCTGCGTTGGCTGTTGCTGCAGCGCCTGCTGCAGCTGAAGAAGCCAAGTCTGGACTGAATAACATTAACGTCAGTGCCATCTTAAATGGCGGTTTTACCTCACGGGATGAGGACTTCACTGGTATTTCTGGCTTGCCGATTGATGGCGACCATGCATCGGGTCCCCAAGATGGATTCTGGCTGGATCATTCTGAGTTGGCTTTGTCGGGCGCTGCCGATGACATGATTTACGGCAAAATGACGGTGGTACTTGAAGACCATGATGGCGACACTGAAGTCGAGCTGGAGGAAGCCTTTATTCAAACCATGGGGCTGCCGCATGGCTTGGCGATTCGCGCCGGTCGCTTTATGTCGAACGTTGGCTACCTCAATGCAAAGCACACTCACACCGATTACTACGCCGATCGCCCAATTGCCTATCGTGGCTTGCTGGGCCGCCATTATTACGATGACGGTGTTCGTTTGAACTGGGTTGCGCCAACCGATTTTTATCTGGAATTTGGTGTTGAGGCTTTTAAAGGTGGCCAATTCCCAGCGGCCTCCGGCGATACCGTCGGCAGCCATGTGGTGTATTCAAAAATTGGGGACGACATTAGTGAAAGCTTAAGCTGGCAGGGTGGCTTGGCATGGATGAAAACCGATGTCGATCCGGACCACTGCTCGAGCCATGATCACGGCCATGATGATGAACACGATGAACATGACGAACACGAAGAGCATCATGATGATCACGACGAGCATGAAGAACACGAAGCTGGTCCTGCATTCTGTGAGTTCGACGGTGACAAAGACTTCTATGTTGCTGACTTTGTGTTGAAATGGGCTCCAGGCGGCAACTACAAGTATCAGTCGGTGACTTGGCAGACTGAGTGGATCAAAGTTGACGAAGATGGTGCTGTGTTCCACGAAGAACATGACGATCACGAGGAAGAAGAGCACGAAGAACACGGCGAGTGGGAAGCGTTTGATGCTGACAATACTGGCTGGTACACCTCGTTGGTTTATCAATGGTCACCACACTGGGCGGCTGGTGTTCGCTACAGTGAAATTGATGCCGATGACGCCTATGCTGAGGAAGGTTTTGACAGTCCAAAAGCGTATGACTTTATGTTGCAGTACAACTTCTCTCACTTCTCGTTATTGCGATTCCAATATACTCGCGATGAGAGCCAAGCCGATGGCGTAGAGGACAATGTCTTCACTCTGCAATACACAACTGCGATAGGAGACCATGGTGCGCACATGTTCTAAAATGTGGGCTGTTGCGTTGACGGTGCTGCTCAGTGCAGCAGCACCAGCTCGGGCGCTGAACATCTTTGCTTGCGAACCCGAGTGGGCTTCGTTAGCCAAAGAGCTAGCGCCTGAAGCTGATATTTACAGCGCAACCACTGCTTATCAAGACCCTCATTATGTTCAGGCTCGACCGAGCTTAATTGCCAAGCTTCGCCGTGCCGATCTATTCGTGTGTTCTGGTTCCGAGCTTGAAATCGGCTGGTTGCCAGCGCTGCAAATGCGCGCCAATAACAGCAAGGTCAGAGATGGCCAACCCGGCGCCTTCTATGCCGCTGAACAAGTCGAGCGGTTAGATGTGCTAGGCAAAGTCGACCGCAGCATGGGCGATGTGCATGGTGGCGGCAATCCTCATGTCCATTGGTCGCCGACTCGCATCGAGCAAATCGCTAAAGCCCTCACTCAGCGCTTAATCGTTATCGAGCCAGCCAATGCAGAACGCTACCAGCAACAACTCGCGTCGTTCTTGCAGCGCTGGCAGACCCAGCGTGAACAATGGGCTGCCCAAGCATCGAGCTTAAATGGGGTGCAGGTGGTGTCATACCACACCAGCTATCGATACCTATATGACTGGTTGGGTATTGAGCAAGTGGGTGATTTAGAGCCAAAGCCGGGGTTGCCGCCAACCAGTGGTCATCTGGCCTCTTTGGTTAGCCTGCACAAGCAAAAGCCTTATCAATTGATTATTTACGCGTCTTACCAAGATGGTAAAGCGGCCAATTGGTTGTCATCTAAGACGGGGACTGCCGTGCTGGGACTGCCATATAGTGTGGATCCAAACAAGGAGCAGCTGGTTGATTTATTTGGGCTGTATCAAACGGCAATCGATCAACTGCTAGCTGCGGTAGCCGCCGATGGCTGATTTGTTACCGATCCTGATACCGGCACTAGTGGCCGGTTTGTTGGTGGTGTCGACCCATGTGCCGCTAGGGTATCAGGTGTTGCGTCGCGGCATTATCTTCATCGATTTGGCGATAGCGCAGGTGGCAGCATTGGGCATTGTGGTGGCGCATCAGCTGCATTTGATGCATACCTTCCATGGCGTTGAATATTTGCTGTCGGTGGTGTTTGCCATGTTCGCTGGCTTGGTGCTGGCGCTGTTGGAAAAACGCTTAAAACAAGAGTTAGAAGCGGTTATTGGTTGCATTTATGTATTAGCAGCAACTGCGGGCTTGCTGGTGTTGGCTCATGATCCACACGGTGGCGAGTTGCTCAAGCAAACCTTGTCGGGCTCTATCCTTTGGGCAACTTGGGATATGTTGGTTTGGCATGGGGTAGTGGTAGCTGGCGTGTTGGTTTTACTGTGGTGGAAGCGCTCGTTATTAAACGGTATTTGGTTCTATCCCATTTTTGCTATTGCGATTACTAGTGCGGTGGATTTAGTCGGCGTCTATCTGGTGTTTGCTAGCTTGATCATGGTGCCGTTGGCGACCAATCGCTTGCCGTCAGGCGCCAAGCGTTTGGCCACTGCTTATGGCTTGTCGATACTGGCTTACGCCGCAGGATTACTGATTTCGGCTTGGTGGGATTTACCGAGCGGAGCGACGTTAGTTTGGTGCTTGGCTGTTGTCGCGCTGGCGTTTGCTTTGCTGGCACAGCGTAAAGCTACCATGGCCTAGCTTTGGTCACTCTCCTTAAAAGTCCCATGAACTGTGTGAAAAGTCGGGCATTAGCGAGTATCGGTGCGTCAGACAGCAGGAATGCTGTCTGTCGAGCGCCCCAAGGATGGGCTTGCAGCGTCAGCGATAATTGCTGATGGCTGGCTTTACCATCCATTTGGGCCATCAAGGAGAATTAGCTGCTTCTAACTCAGACTCGTCGTGAATACTTTGCTGACGGGCTCCTGCCCTTTGCAAAGTCCCGCTCCGGCTTCCTGCCTACGCGACCACTTTATAAAGTTGTCCCATGTCGGCTCTACTGCCGCTTCCCTGCGGCAGAAGCTTGTTTTCGTCCTATTGACAACTCTCCTGAAAAGCCCGTGGACTGTTTGAAAAGCTAGGCATTGGCGAGTATCGGTGCGTCAGACAGCAAGGATGCTGTCTGTCGAGCGACCCAAGGATGGGCTTGCAGCGTCAGCGATAATTGCTAATGGCTGGCTTTGCTATCGACTTAGATGAGCATGGTGAATTAGCTGGTTCTAATTCAGGCTCGTTTGCTAGCTACTCCAACGCCTTTACCAGCTGGGTGACCGCGTTGCGGGTGGCGGTAATCTGGTGGCTGATGGCATCGTTGCTATCGCGATCCGTGGCTAGAGTCGGCCAGTGTTGTTGCCACTGCGCGAATAGTTGCTCAGTGTGCTGGGGCACGGGTGGAGGCATTAATACGCTGAAATCTCGGATCAACAGCACATGATTCCAGCCTTGGAGGTTGTAATCCGTTGGTGGCTGCTCACCGAAATGAGTTTGATGGACCAGTTGCTGCAGAGCTCCCAGTTCCCTGAGCATTTCAAAAGCAGCAAATCTTATGGTTCGGTTATGTTCAGTCACGTCGCTGCGATATTGGCTAGCCGCCAGTGCCGTGACGGCAATAAACAGGCTCACCACACCGACCCATTGTTGCTTCAAGTCGTTGAGCAAACTCATGTCGACACCCCGCTTCCATGGGGCGCTTGTTCTCCAGATGGTTCAATCGGCTTTAATGCGGCAATAGCGCGGCTGGGGAAGTTAGTGAAAATGCCGTCTACACCTTGAGCTTGCAAAGCGATGACATCATCGACCTCGTCTACGGTATAGACCCGCACCTGCAAGCCACGCCGATGAGCATCATCAATGAGATCATCATCGAGATTGGCCACATCAATATGAATCGCCGAGCAGCCGATGCGCTGGGCAAACTCTGCTAAATCCAATGGCACACTGGCGGTCAAACCGGCGTAGTTGTATTGCGGCCAGTTATAACGAAGCTCAGACAATAAGCGATGGTGAAAGCTAGAAACGATCAGTTGCTCTGGGGCAAAGCCGAGTTGCGCTACTGCAAAATCGAGCGCATTGAGCGTTGGTCCAGCCACCTCTTTGTGCTTTAACTCCACGTTGAGCTGGCATCGACCTCGGATACAATCGAGCACTTCGAGTAGCGTTGGGATTTGTTGATCGCCACCGGTTTTCAGTTGTCGGAGTTGCTCAAAGCTAGCATCGCGCAGCCGACCAATACCATTGGTGGTGCGGTGGAGCCAACGGTCATGGAACACCATGACCTGATCATCGGCTAATTGGACATCAATCTCGATGCCATCGGCATCAAATTGAATCGCACGCTCAATGGCGACCAAGGTGTTTTCTGGATGGTCGCCACTGGCGCCACGATGGGCAAAAACCTGCATGCTGAACTCATCAGCTATCGATTCATACTGCAAGTAAACATGCGCTCAGAATAACCGTCAAACCGATTAATGAGACCGCGATGCCAATCTTGGCCATATCTTTGTTATTAATCTTGCCACTGGAATAGGCCAGCGCATTGGGCGGCGTGCTCACTGGCAATACCATGCCCATTGATGCAGATAGTGCCACCACCAACAGCAGCGATGTTGTGCCGGTCAGTTGGCCAGCATCAATGAGTGTTGTTGCTACAGCGACGGCAACCGGCATTAGCAAGTTGGCGGTGGCGGTGTTGGACATCAAGTTGGCCATCAAATAACACAACACGGCTAAACCAATGAACACGCTAGCCAGCGGCAATACGGTGAAGTCGACGGCGTGGGCAATTGCTTCAGCTAGGCCTGTTTTAGACAACGCTATACCAATGGCGATACCACCGGCAACTAGCCAAATGACATCCCAGTTGAACAGTTTCAAATCTTCTTTGCTAATAATGCCGGTAGCAGTGAATACCGCCAGTGGCAGGATAGCCACCACGTAGCTGTTCATGCCGTGCAGCTTGGTCGACAACCACAACAGAATGGTGGTGGCGAAGGTGACGTAAACAATAATCGCGCGCGGCGAGGTACGGAATTTGCGCTTAATGTTGATGTTCAGCTCGGTCATTTTTGGCGGGAAGAATCGCGTCAGCAGAAACCAACCCACTGCCAACATCACAATGACAAAAGGCACGCCAAAGGCCATCCAAGAACCAAAACTAACCGCATTTGCGCCTTCAAGATACTGCAGTGCAATAGCATTGGGGGGCGTGCCAATGGGGGTGCCAATACCGCCGAGGTTGGCTGCGACAGGAATCGACAGCACCAACCCCTTGGCCCCAGGATCGCCCTCTGGTACTGCCGCCAAAACCGGCGCCAGAATCGCCAACATCATCACGGTGGTCGCGGTATTGCTCATGAACATGGAGAACACTGCGGTGATCATCATCAGGCCCAGCATTACGTTTTGCGGCTTATGGCCAAACGGCTTGAGCAATACGCGCGCTAGGTTAATGTCCAGCTCGTATTTGGAGGCCGCCACGGCCAAAGCGAAGCCGCCTAAGAACAGGATGATAATCGGCGAACTGAGGGCGTTGAGAATGCTGGTGTAAGGCAGTAACAAATCAGCGCTGCGAAAATCGGCGACAAGCCAGCCGAGACCGGCGCTCGATAGCATCATTAACTCCAGCGTAATAATCACCACAGATGTGGCGAATACCGGAATCGGCTCCAAAATCCACAGGCCCGCAGCGAGCACGAAAATCGCCAGTAGTCGCTGCTGAATGGGATTCAAGTCAGCTAAAGGTAACCAGTCAGCGGGTAGGATTAATACCAGCACGAATAAGGCGATGCAGATAGCCAGTTTGCGCCACTCGATCATAGAACACTCCATCGTATGGTGAGTCGTCGATGAAAAAAGCTAGAGCCAGTTTAGGAGCACTTGGATTGGTGCTCCTGCGCAGGATCATCTTTTGGTTTGACCTACAAAAAAATATAGCCAGATTGTGATCTATCAAAGTGAAACAGCAAATTTTGCTTGTTTCGCCCTTAGTTTTCGCTCAGCAGCAAATAATCAGCGATTGAAGTTAATGAGAACTTGCTGTTTGGCCTTAAGATTCGTAACTTGGTGGCCATTATTGTAAATGGATTGTTGAAGTTACCGCAGTGGTAATTCGGTCATCATATGTATATCCAGACTCGTTTTTTTATCGCTTTGTTATTCGGCGCCTTCTCTGCTCCGGCGCTTGCTCAGTTGAGCAACTACGAAAAAGGGCTGCAGTCCTACGAGGCCAACAAGGTTGAAGAAGCCTACATCCACCTCAAAAACGCCCTGCAAGATAACCCTGATTACCTCCCTGCACAGATTTTATTAGCAAAAATCCTCATCGATCGGCGCCAATACGCAATGGCCGAGAATGAGCTCGACAGAGCGGCTCGCAAAGGCGCCGATGGCGACATTATTGTTGAGTTGTTGGGGCAGGCATTGTTGGCTCAAGCCAAGTATGAACAGGCATTAAATTATGCCAACCGCATGGTGCTATCCGACGCCGGTGAAGTTCACTATCAACTGGTTCAGGCTCAAGCCCATCGAGCGCTCGGTAATATCGGCCAGGCGGAGTCGATTTACCGCGCCATTGTTCTACAACAGCCGCTGCAACTGAAAGCGAATCTTGGCCTTGCCGCGGTGTTACTGTCACAACAGCAGTTAGATGAAGCCGAGCAGTTACTGGCAACCATAAAGAGCGTTGCGAGCTCTGACAGCCAATACTGGTTACTCGCCGGTCGAGCTCATTATCTACGCGATGATGTGCAACTTGCGCTCGCGGCCTATCAAAAGGCGGTAGAGCTGGCACCAGAAAGTGTCCCTGCGCTTAAAGCATTAGCGATTACTTACTACGTCGATTTGGCTAACTATGACAAAGCACAACAGTCAGTGGAGCAAATTTTGGCCATCGCGCCAAACGATCCCCATGCTCAGCTGATTAAGAGCAACTTGCTAGCGGATCTGAATCAAGACAGTGTTGCCGATCAGGTGCTGATGCAACTTCACAGTCAGTTGTCGCGGGTTGACACTCAATACCTGCTGAAAAGCAGTGAGTTGCTCCTTATCGATAGCGTCACTAGCTACAAATTACAGAAGTGGGAAGAAGCTAGTCGTAAGTTTGAGACCTACCTAGACAAGGAACGTGACGTCAATGCGGCGGTGATGCTGGCCGATACCTACCTGCAGCTTGAACTCTATCCGTCAGCTTTGGCCCTGTTAGATGGCTATAAGAAAGAATTACTGGATAACTTGGATCAGGCGCTGATCCTCGCATCCTTGTATGTTGATTACGGCAAGCTTTATGACAGCCGACATTATTTACCGCAAATCGAGCAGCGTTATCCGGGGGCGCCGTCGTTACTCGTTCTGATGGCAAAAAGTCTGACCAAACGTGGCCAATATGATGAGGCGCTCGCAACCTTATTGCGGGCCACGGATCAGTCAGACCGAGCGTATCAATACGCCTTGGCGACGGCTTATGGCAACGTTGGCCAGCCTCAGCAAGCATTAGCTATTGTCAATGAGCTACTGCAGCAAGAGCCAAATAACCAAGATCATCTGCTGTTCAAAGCACGGTTGTTGGTGCAGCTGCAACAAGCCGACGAAGCCGAAAAAATCGTGGCTGGTTTGTATCAACGCACTCCAGACGAGCGCAATGTGGCCTACGCCTATGCCAGTTTATTGCGCGCCAAAGGACAGCCTCAACAAGCTTTGTCAGTGATCAAGCCGGTCACTCAGGCGCACTCCAGAGATAATCAACTGTGGTATCTGTTAGCCAAAATCGAAACTGACCTTGGTCGAGTTGATGAAGCTGTTGATATTCTCAAAGAAAAGGTCAAAGGCGATCGCCTGACTGTGACCGTTGAGTTGGCCAAAATCTACCATCAGGAGGGGCGTTTTGACGATGCCATGAGCATGGTCGACAGTGCCTTGTATCAAGATCCAAACAATGAAGAAGCCGCTGTGCTCAAGGCGCAGATGCTGATTGAACAACGCGATCGCAAGGGTGCCGATCGCGTGTTGGCCAAATTGAGCCGCTTGTGGGCTGAGAATGCCGCCCGACTGGTGGAGTTGAGCCGCATGCAGCGAGCTAATCAAGCGTTGACCAGTGCTGAGCAATCGCTGCGCCAGGCGCTGGCGTTACAGCCTAGCTCAAGCATCGCCTTTATCGAGTTAATTGAGCTGTCGTTACAACAGCAAAAAGTGTCTGAGGCAAAATCGTTGCTAGCCGATTTTGCTGATTTGGAAGGGGCTTCCGCGGTCTACCTAGAGGTGTTGCGTGGCGATGTCGCCTTGGCGGAAAACAAAACTGAACAAGCTCTGACTCATTATCAAGCTGCATTTAAGCTGGACCCTTTGAACGTCAAATCCTTTACTCGGATGACGCAATTGAGCGCAAGTGCTGAGCGTCAGCAGCAATATGCTCAGTTGGTTGAAGCCCAGCTTGATAAACAGCCGCACAATGACTTTATGCGCCACACTCTGGCCGACTTTTATTTGCAGCACGGCCAGTTCGACCGTGCTCAGCATCATTTGCAACTGTTGCTGACCCAACCTGTGCCCGATTTCCGCAAGGCGGTGGCGCTAAATAACCTGGCGTTTATTCATATTCAAAAGAATAACTATCCGCTGGCGGTATCGACCTCGGCGCAAGCGTTGCAGTTGCTCCCTCAGAATGCCCAGTTTCTCGATACCCACGGTTGGGCATTGACGTTGAACGAGCAGTATTCCGAAGGGTTAGGCTATTTACGAGAGGCGCATGTAAGGGAGTCCTCGGAGATCGAAATTCGATTCCATTTAGCATATGCGCTTGCCAAAACAGGGCGTCAGGCTGAGGCGCGCGCGCTACTCCAGCAACTACCTGATTTTCCGAAAGGTATTGCGGAGCAGAAATTTGCGAATGAACTGTTTTCTGAAATTTTTGTTAATTCTCAAAAATAATCGTCAGAAAAATTTACAATCAGTTTAGAATATATACTCAATTTTTATGGGTTGTTACTTAACTTATTGTAAATTAAGTCTAAATAATGTTGGCTTGATTTGTGCTTATTTACTCCGCGTGAATCGATATTAAATTAAATAACGATACGTAGTTGTTGTACTTTTTGGGTTTGAGCGTCGTATGAAATTACTAGCGGTAAAAATCACACTACTGACAAGTTTGGCTCTAATGAGCGGTTTGTCATACGCAGGTTCGGTCATTAGTTGTTCGAGTAAGTCCATCAATCTTGATTACGGTAATGCTTCAGGCTACGCGCAAGCTTGCCATGAAACGCCAACTTGGCAGCGCCTCGGCAGCAGTTGGGACAGCGAAGCGGCAAACACCAATGGTGACGCGACTGACTCTGATGGCGTTAAATGGCGTATCAAGCAGTCCGACGGCAGTTGGTCAGACTATTCCAACACCGCTACGCTAGAGCAAGGCGATACGGTTGAGTTTCAATTCAGCTTTACCCGCAGCACCACAGGTTATGCCCATAACTACGATCAGCTGAAAGCGTGGGTTGATTGGGACCAAGACTTTAAGTTTGAAGGCCGCAAAAAAGGCGAGCTATTGACTAAAGTGACTTGGGATAAGAATAGAGATTCCGAAGGTAATATTGACGGTGGCGGCGATCCAAACCGTTCGTTAGGTTGGATCGATTCAACTAACCACAGCTTGGGTTATGTAAAGAACAGTGCCGACACCCATGGCTTTTTCTATCAAACCATCACGATTCCAATGGATGCCATGATTGGCGACACTTGGATGCGCGTTCGGGTGGCTTGTTCTGAGTCGATTGTCAATAACGGCGGTGGGGTTTTAAGGCCTAAAGGCTATTTGTATCAAGGTGAAGTGGAAGATTACCTGCTGACCATTGCCAAAAAGACAACGATTACCAAGGTATCAGAGCCTTCAGCGATTGCCTTGATGATGGCAGGTTTCCTGTTGATGGTTGCCCGAGCACGGAAAAAGGCGCGCGTCAGCTAAGTCGCAAAACAGCACAAAAAAGCCCCTTTCGAGGGGCTTTTTTGTGTCTTCAGCTTTTGCTCTGTTTGTGGCCATAAAGTGTCTCGTAAGCCGCAGCTGATAGCACTAAAGCGCCGCCTAAGAGCGTTCGCCAGGTTGGTACATCAGCTAGTATCAACACAGCAAGCGAGGTGCTGTACAAAGGCTGCATACAGGAAATTAAGCCAACTGTTTTTGCCTTTAAATAGCGTAGGCTGGTGGTGTACAAAGAATGAGACAGTGCAGTAAAAACGACGCCAAGAAGGATTAAAAAGGTCCAGTCTTTGCCACTGGCTTGTTGCCAGTCATCAGAGAGAAAGGCTACTAGCGCGAGACCGCCGATGAGGGTTTGATAAAACATCGCCTGGGTGCCGCTATAGTGTGAAAATTGATATTTATACAACAGGTTTCTGGCGGTAAATAGCAAGGCCGAGAACACGCCGGTGAGGATCCCGGCGATGACTTCTGAGTTCTGCGTCGTACCGCTATTCCCCGCGATCAGCCACAATCCGGCAAGCCCGACTAAGCCCATCAATGCGTCCGTGATATGAGGCAGCTGTCGATGCAGCAACGGCTCAATGAGCACGGTCATCAGCGGGTAGGTGTAAAATGCAATCACGCCGATGGCTACGCCAGCATATTGCATTCCGGCAAAGTAAGTCGCCCAGTGCGTCGCCATCAATACGCCCAGTGCGAGCGCGATCAGATAATCTCGCCAGTTATTTAGCCGGACGCGCTCGTTTCGAAACTGAAACAGCGCGATAAAGGTTGCGACCGCAATAAAGCACCGAATAATGGTGATATCGAGCGCTGTGAGCTCGATCAGCTGAGAAAATAGCGCGGTACCGCCAAATAGCAACACGGCGCCGTGTAATGACAGCAGCCCTTTACGTTGCTCGGCGGCAGATTGGCTTGGCATTTATTCGGCTCGGCCAAAGGTCGCCATTGGCTCACCCATTCGAGTCGTCGCTTCTGCTGCCATGGAATCGACAAAGTTAATCGCATCTTTACCAAATAGCATGATGACCGTTGAACCGAGCTTGAAGCGGCCCATCTCATCGCCTTTGTTCAGTGACACTGATGTCGGCCCTTGCGCCGGATACTGCCAGCTGAATACTTGCTTGCCGGCAGGGGGAGTAATGGTGCCGGCCCAAACCGTCTCCATGCTAGCGACAATGGTTGCGCCAACTAGGATTTGCGCCATCGGCCCAACAGGGGTATCAAAAATGCAAACGACGCGCTCATTACGGGCGAATAGCCCTGGCACGTTTTGCGCAGTGAGCGGGTTCACTGAAAAGAGTTTTCCTGGCACATAAATCATCCGCCGTAAGACGCCATCAACCGGCATGTGTACTCGGTGATAATCGGTCGGCGACAAGTAAATTGTGGCAAAGGTGCCGTCATTGAATTGTTCGGCCAACTGGGCATCGCCACCAAGTAGCGCGGTGGCGCTGTATTCGTGACCTTTGGCTTGAAAAATCTGACCGTTATTAATCGCGCCGCACTGGCTTACTGCGCCATCTGCCGGCTGAACTAAGGTGTTGGCAGTGTCGTCAATTGGCCGCGCGCCGGGTTTCAGTGCTCGGGTAAAGAAATCATTAAAAGTCTTATAGCCACCAGGATCAGGGTTGGCCGCCTCGTCCATATTGACCTGATAGCGTTTGATAAACCATTGAATGGTCCGTGTCGTGATTGTTCCGGCTTGAGCTGCTGCTAAGCGGCCTAATAAGCGACTCAGGCCGTGTTGTGGGAAGCAATATTGCAAAGCCACCTTAAGTGAATCTATAGACACGTGTTTACCTCTGTTAAATGAACCGCTGTAGTGTACACATTCGAGTCGCTTAGATCAGCGAACAAAGGTTCGATTACTGCGGTTTTCTTCCATGCTGAGCATGATCTTATGGTAGTTATCGAACCGGAATTGTGGGATTTCGCCTGCATCGAGTGCTGCTCTCACCGCACAGCCAGGGTCTGCTTGGTGTTTGCAGTCGCGAAATTTGCACTGGCTGATCAACGGCAAAAACTCGATATAGCCATTGATAATTTGTTCAGGAGTCAGGTGCCACAAGCCAAACTCGCGCACACCCGGAGAATCAATTAAGCGCCCGCCGCCGGGAAAGCTCAACATCCGCGACGCCGTCGTGGTGTGCTGACCTAAGCCTGAATTTTCTGAAATATCGCCCACGTCAATATCAGCGTCGGGGATTAATTGATTGATCAACGACGATTTTCCTACGCCGGATTGACCAACAAAGATGCTAATTTGGTCATTCAATTTCGGTATTAATTGCTCAATCCCCAGTTGTTGCTTACAACTGATGGTGAGCGTTGGGTAGCCCAATTGCTGGTAATAGGCCAAGCGCTCATCAATGTGCTGTCGTTGCTGCTCATCGGCCAATTCAATTTTGTTGACCAGCAGGGTCGGTGTGATCCCCATGTCTTCAGCGGCAATAATATAGCGGTCGATAATTTGATCAGAAAAATCAGGCAAGACACTGCTGACGACAAACACCTGATCAATGTTGCTGGCGACAATTTTGACGCCATCATAATAATCTGGCCGAGTCATTTGGCTATGGCGTTCTTGCACGGCCTCAACCACGCCGCGGCGCTTATCGCTCTCCCGAGCTTCACGCCAAAGTACCCGATCACCACACACTAGCGACGATACATTGCGGCGGATGTCGCAACGGATCACCTGTCCTTGATTGTCTTCAATATCGGCATGCTGGCCAAAACGGCTGATCACTAAACCGTGCTGCTCTGCGCCGAGCATGTCGTCATCGATTGATGCTCCCGCTTCTGGTTGTTGCTCAACGCCACGCTCAAGTTTGCGCTGGCGGTTCTGTTGAATGCGGCGGATCTGCCCTTTGCTGAGTTTTTTACGTTTCGCCAAGTCGGGTTCCAGTTGGGGTTGATGGTGTCCATTGCTATGATAATACCAATCTGCTTGGATATGTACGGTTAGACGAAAAGGAGTGCATTTGTGGCTAGAGACAGGCGCCTGATCTGGATTGATTTGGAGATGACTGGGTTGGAGCCGATGACAGATGTCATCATTGAGATCGCAACCATAGTCACGGACGATGAGCTAAACGTGATTGCCGAAGGGCCGGTGATTGCGATTCATCAGAGTGATACGGTTTTGGCAGGTATGGATGACTGGTGCACCCGCACCCACACCGAATCTGGACTGGTTGCTCGAATTAAAGCGAGCCAATACTCGGTGCAACAAGCGGAGGCTGAAACACTGGCCTTTCTTAAAGAGCATGTTGACCAAGGCGCTTCGCCGATGTGCGGCAACAGCATTGGCCAAGATCGGCGGTTTATCTACAAATACATGCCCGAGCTGGCTGAATTTTTCCATTATCGCAACATCGATGTCAGCACCTTAAAAGAGCTGGCTCGCCGTTGGCGACCTGACTTAGCACCATTTGCAAAGAAAAACACCCATTTGGCCATGGACGACATTCGCGAGTCGATTGCCGAGTTGGGTTACTATCGTGAACATTTTTTACGCAGCTAAACTGCCCAGAATCAGGGTTTTGAAGCTAATTTCAGAAATTTTCCGATCTGGGCTTGCATCGTCGGCGGATTTGCGTAAAATTCGCATCCGCTTGACGGAACGCGGCACTAGCTCAGCTGGTAGAGCGCAACCTTGCCAAGGTTGAGGTCACGAGTTCGAACCTCGTGTGCCGCTCCAATTCCTCAAGCCCGATCAATACAGTGATGCGGCACTAGCTCAGTTGGTAGAGCGCGACCTTGCCAAGGTCGAGGTCATCGGTTCGAACCCGATGTGCCGCTCCAATTCTCACTGTATATCAATAAGCGGCACTAGCTCAGCTGGTAGAGCGCGACCTTGCCAAGGTCGAGGTCACGAGTTCGAACCTCGTGTGCCGCTCCAATTTTCTCTCTGAATTATCTAATCCGAGTTCGCTCATCAAGCTTGTATGCTTGCCTGATGCAGGCATCAATGCCGCCTCTAATAATCTTTGCTGTTTGCGTCATCGGAATGGTGATGGACGTGTTCAAGGCATTGTTAATCGAGCGAATGGTCAGTCGCTGACCAGAGCTCATTTCTGATAGCAAGGTGCTTGCTCGGCTCATGGCGGTTAGCTGAAGCAACAAGTAGTTACCATCGACTCGCTGCTGTGAATGGCTGGTGAACGTGGCTATCCGCGCGGGGTTGTGATCGATGGCAAAGCGAAACTGATATTGCTGGCCGCCCATACTCTGGTTGAATTGATCGCTAGGGCCGAATTCAAGCTGCAAGGCGGCATTGGTGCATGCCGGTGGGTAACGCTCAAGTACCAGTGCGCCGCGTTTAACGATGCCGGGTGAAAAATCAAAGCGCGACATCACCTTGAGCTGCTCGTTGTCTTCAATGTTGCGCCATTGGCCGTCAATTGCGACGTCATTTGCTCCGTTGTTGGCGTAAGCGACTTTGGCCGCAGGCAAGCAACTAAGCAAGCAACATAAAAAAGCCAAACCAGAACGGCATAGCAAACGCATCTCGATGGCTCTTTTCTTTGACAACATGGCGGCGATTGTAGCGCAAATAAAAAAGCTCCCATACAGGGAGCTTTTCAAAACATGAGAGCGATTCTGGTTTAGAACAGCTTCGCAGCGGTTAGGTACAGCTCTTCATCAAAGACGCGGCGCTTGTTCTCAATGGCGTCAATGATGTCGTGGTGTACTAACTCACCTGAAACAACACCAACACAACGGCCGCCGTGGCCATTAATTAGTAGATCGACAGCGTAAACGCCCATACGGCTCGCCAGAACGCGGTCAAACGCTGTTGGCGCACCGCCACGTTGAACGTGGCCAAGAATCGTTGCTCGTGTTTCACGGCCGGTACGAGCTTCAATTTTCTTCGACAACTGGTGAACATCGGTGATGTGCTCAGTGACCACGATAATCGAGTGTTTCTTGCCATTTTTGATGCCTTTGACGACATCTTCAATCAGCTGAGTTTCATCATATGGCTTTTCAGGAACGATGGCGTACTCGGCACCACCGGCAATCGCAGCGGCCATGGTCAAATCGCCACAGTAGCGACCCATCACTTCGATGACAGAGATACGATTGTGAGAGCTAGAAGTATCACGCAGGCGGTCAATGGCTGAAATGACACAGTTCAGCGCCGTCAGGTAACCGATTGTGTAATCAGTGCCCGGTACGTCGTTGTCAATGGTGCCTGGCAAGCCGATACATGGATAACCCATTTCAGTCAGACATTTAGCACCCATGTAAGAGCCATCACCACCGATCACAACCAAGGCTTCGATGCCGTGTTTGTTGAGGTTTTCGATGGCTTTTTGGCGTACCGCTTCGTCTTTGAATTGCGGGAAGCGAGCAGAGCCCAAGAATGTACCGCCACGGTTGATAACATCTGATACTGAACGACGGTCCATTTTCTCGATCCGATCTTCGTACAGACCCAAGTAACCATCATAGACGCCATAGACTTCTAAACCTTCTGACAATGCAGCCCGAACTACTCCGCGAATTGCGGCATTCATGCCAGGCGCGTCACCGCCGCTGGTTAGTACACCAATCTTTTTAATCATGGGTTTCCTCTGTCCTGTATTTCAAAATCTTGTCTGCCTGATAGCTGCCAACCGAGTTGTTTAACGGTCACGCCGCGCACTTTAGGCCACCAACTATTGTGTGATTGACGGTGGCTATTGCGTTTGGCTCTAGCAGTATAGGACGTTCTTTTCGTATTTTTGGTGGCGTTATTGTAATAATTTCTTGAGATAGATCACCCTGATCTGCTTGATCTGGTTCAACTAAGCTTCGAATTCTGCGGCGAAAGGCTGCTGGCGCAAGGCTTTCACGGCTGAAAAAAGTTCCGCCAAGACGTGAATTCGGGCAACTTTTTCGCTTATTCATAAATTTTTCTTTTGACAAATAACGTATGCAACATTATTTCTGATTTTGATCCGTCAACGGTGTTTTTTGGAGATTCAGTTACTATGTCTCAAGAGATGCGGATGACGCTGAAAAAGCGTTTTCAAGATTTTCGAAACTATCCCTATGGGTTTTCTCGTTCTGGCGATTTTTCACTGAAAGAAAGTCAGGTGTTGGAGCAGCATGGCAAATTAGCAGCGGCTTTGGCTGATGATTTAATCACACCAGAAACCGACGAGGAGCAGCGCTTACAGGCGGTGATTCGTGGCGAATTGAGCGCAGAATCGGCTCTGGAGAAAGTCTGGATGAAGTACCAGAAGCGCATCAACCGGCCTCATGTCAGCGCGTTGTCTGCCAAGACCACACGCAATGATGATGACGACGACGATGATGACATCGTCATTGATGATGATGATTAGTCAATTGATGTAGACCACAACAGCCAGCAATTGCTGGCTGTTGTCTGTTCACGTCGTGCGTCGATCGCTGGGCATTAACCCGGCAGTTGCGTCATATCTAACGATTGATGACTTTGCGATGCCAACACTGCGGCGCCGATGATGCCTGCTTGGTTGAGCGATTTGGCTGGTGTTACTTGCGCGGCTACATCAATCGCATCGGCAAATTTGTCGAATTTTTTGCTGGCGCCGCCACCGAGAATAAAGGCATCAGGCCAAAACAATTGCTCCAGCGTAATCAGGTATTTATTAAAACGCTTCGCCCATTCTTGCCAATCCAAATCGTCACGCTTGCGAGCGGCATCAGAAGCGCGATGTTCCCATTCACGGCCTTTGTTATCGAACAGGTGACCCAACTCGGTGTTAGCAAC
The DNA here is from genome assembly GCF_014773395.1 of Neiella litorisoli. GTDB lineage: Bacteria > Pseudomonadota > Gammaproteobacteria > Enterobacterales > Neiellaceae > Neiella > Neiella litorisoli. Next base: position 21,105 of record NZ_JACXAF010000024.1, read on the forward strand.
AAGCTCGCCGTTATTGAACAGCGCGGTACCGAGCCCTGTGCCAATGGTGACCATAAACACCACGCCATCTAAATCTTTACCGGCGCCAAATTGCATTTCCGCTAGACCAGCGACATCAGCATCATTACCGACGTAACAAGGCAGATGAGTGGCTTCACAAAAAATCTTTTGGACATTGACGCCACGCCAGCTGTCATCGATGTTGGCGGCGGTTCTCGCGACGCCATGCTGAATCGCTGCCGGAAATCCGCAGCCCACCAGGCCATGCCAATGAAGCTGGTCGCAGATCTCGGCCACGGTTGCCGCCACCGCTTCTGGGGTTGCAGGCTGAGGGGTAGGAATACGTAATCGCTCGCTAATCAATTCACCAGTAGTTACATCCACCACGGCGCCCTTAATACCTGAGCCTCCGATATCAATACCTAAAACCTGCATGTTAGTTTCCTATTGTTTTTGTTCGACTATTTTTACCAAGAGCGTATTGCTTCGCTGCCCCGTTATTTCCACTTGAGTGCCCGCCTTGGCAGTCTCTCCGGCAGGGAGCTCCACTTGCCATTCGCTATCACCCAAATGAATTCGGCTGCGGCCGTTTTCAACATCCTGAGTCAGGGACGCTACTTTGCCCTGATGGCGGCCAACCTGCTGATTTAAGTCGGGCTGGCTACTACGAATGTTGGCTGGATTGTAAAAGCGGCGGCCAATAACCAACATGAGCATGGTCAAAGCAGCGAAAGTTAGCAACTGAGCGGTCCAGCCAAGTGGGATCAACCAGTGGAGCAGTGCCACTATCAGTGCTGCTAGCCCTGGCCACAACAACCAGCTGGTTGGCAGGACCACTTCCAGCACCACCAAAATGATGCCGGCGATGGCCCAGTCTGAGGGCTCCATTTGTTTGAGCCAATCGATAAGTAGCATCATGATCACTTACCTGTTGATTTCAGCAGCTCTCTAACGCCTTCGACGGCACCTAAGATGCCCGAGGCTTCCAGCGGCAGCATCACCACTTTTTGATTTTCTGCTGCGGCAATGTCTTTGAGCGAGTCGACATACTTTTGCGCGATGAAGTAATTGAGCGACTGCGGGTTACCCTTGGCAATGGCATCGGACACCATGCGTGTCGCTTCGGCTTCGGCTTCGGCTTGTCGCTCTCGGGCCTCGGCATCGCGAAATGCGGCTTCTTTGCGGCCTTCGGCTTCGAGGATCTGCGCTTGCTTTTCACCCTCTGCACGCAGCACTTGGGCTTGTCGTTCGCCTTCGGCCTCAAGTACCGCCGCACGCTTGTCACGCTCGGCTTTCATTTGATTGGCCATCGCTTCAACCAAATCGGCAGGTGGGGCAATGTCTTTGATTTCGATACGGATGACCTTAACACCCCAAGGCTCGGCGGCGCTGTCGACCACTGCTAGCAAGCGCGAGTTAATTTCATCGCGCTCCGACAGCATTTTGTCCAGCTCCATGGAGCCTAAAACGGTCCGGATATTGGTGAGCGCTAAATTGCGCAGGGCATGTTCTAGGTGGTTTACCTCGTAGACTGATTTCGCAGCATCAATCGGCACAAAAAATAACAGCGCATCAATACTCACCATGGCATTGTCAGAGCTGATGATTTCTTGCGAAGGAATTTCAAGTACCTGTTCCATCATATTGACCTTATGGCCCACTTGGTCGACAAACGGCACGACAAAATGCAGCCCAGGTTTTAGCGAGCGAGTAAATTTGCCAAACCGTTCGATGGTGTATTGATAGCCCTGGCGGACGGAAACAACACCGGAATACACCAGAAACAGGACGAAAACTGCGATAACTAACGGCAGCACAGGGAGTTGATCGAGCATATTAGTTCTTCCTTGATTTGATTGGATATTTCTGACTTAGCCTAGCTTATCTTGGCGGTCTTTTGTGGAACCTATGTTGAAAATTGGCAAGGAAGTTGGTTGGCTTTTTGTAACAGCGGATAACAAAAAAGCGAATGCTCCAAGGAGCATTCGCTATTGATCACAACCAGCTGTGACTGGTGGCCCAGTGGGTTGTTAGCCGATGCGGCCGGCGCCTGCCATGGCAGAGCAAATATAGAAGTCTTCTTTCAAACCCGTTTGTGCTTGATAGTTTGCCGCGACAGCTGCGCGGACTGGTTCGACTAAGTCATTTGGCACGAGCGCGACAATACAGCCGCCAAAACCGCCGCCGGTCATCCGCACGCCACCGCGCTCGCCAATGGTTTGCTTGACGATATCAACCAAGGCGTCGATTTCGGAGGTGGTGATTTTGAAATCATCACGCATTGAAGCATGGGAGGCCGCCATTAAGCTCGACAACGCTTTCAAATCACCTTGCTCCAACGCTTCGACCGACTCCAGTACCCGCGCATTTTCTGTCACCACATGACGGGCGCACTTGAACACATCAGCCGCTAGTTCGGATTCTTTGGCCAGTAGTTCGTCCTGGCTCAGCTGGCGGAGGCTGGCTTTACCGAAGAAGCTAGCTGCCTGCTCACATTGTTGGCGGCGCTTGTTGTATTCGCTATCGACTAAACCGCGCTTTTTGTTGGAGTTAATGATCACCACATTCAATTCAGCGGGCATTTTCACCGACTTAGTGGCAAGGCTCTCGCAATCAATCAACAGGGCGTGACCCGCTTCGCCTTTGGCAGAAACCAGCTGGTCCATAATGCCGCAAGCACAGCCGACAAATTCGTTTTCTGCTTGCTGGCCATTAAGGGCAATTTCTTGCTGCGATAAATCAAGCTGATACAGCTCTTTAAACACTTGCCCGAGGACAACTTCAAGGGCCGCAGATGAACTTAACCCAGCGCCTTGCGGGACGTTGCCAGAAAAAGAGATATCGGCACCAGCAAATTGATAACCGCGAGCAAGCAGACATTTGATCACGCCACGGACGTAGTTGACCCACATGTTGCCGTCATGAAATTCAATGTCGTCGGCAATGGAGAACTGATGAACTTCGTTGTCGTAATCAACCGATTGAATTCGAATGATGGCGTCATCGCGCTTTGATGCAACCGCGACAGCCTGATAATCAATGGCGCAGGGTAACACAAAGCCATTATTGTAATCGGTGTGCTCGCCAATCAGGTTGACGCGACCGGGCGCTTGTACCGTGAGAGCAGGTGATGCACTAAAAGCGGCTTCAAATGAGCGGGTTACAGCATCGATAAGTTGTTGTTGACGGGTCATTAGCGAGCCTCCAAATAATGTACATCACTCACATCGCGCAGCCTCTGGGCCGCTTGTTCGGCGGTGAGATCACGCTGTGATTCGGCCAGCATTTCGTAGCCAACCATGAATTTTTTCACTGTCGCACTGCGCAACAGTGGCGGATAAAACAACGCATGTAGTTGCCAGTAGTCGGCATTTTGCTGCTCTACGAACGGCGCATAATGCCAGCCCATGGAATAAGGGAACGAGCACTGAAACAGGTTGTCGTAGCGGCTGGTTAGCTTTTTCAGGGCAACGGCCAAATCATTTTTTTGGTCATCGTTGAGATCGCTCATCCGCGCCGCTTTGAATTTCGGCATCAACATGGTTTCAAATGGCCATGCCGCCCAATAAGGCACCACCGCGATCCAGTATTCAGTCTCCACCACAGTGCGCTCTTTGCGGTCGCTTTCACGCAGTGCATAGTCAAGCAGTAAGTTGCTGCCATGTTTGTCGAAGTGGGCTTTGAGGTGGCGATCTTTAATGGCAATTTCGTTGGGTAAAAAGCTGTTGGCCCAAATCTGACCGTGTGGATGAGGCTGCGAGCAGCCCATCGCGGCTCCCTTGTTTTCAAACACTTGCACCCACGCGTAGTCCTGACCCAACTCTTCAATTTGCTCATTCCACGTATTGATAATGGCGCGGATCTTGTCGGTGCCCAGCTCTGGTAGGGTCTTGCTGTGATCCGGCGAGAAACAAATCACTCGGCTCAAACCACGGGCGCCCTGGCTGACAAACAGCGGATCGTCCGATGCCGGTGCATCTGGCGAGTCGGTCATCAGTGCCGCAAAGTCATTGTTAAAGACATAGGTTTCGGTGTAATCGGGATTTTTATCACCGGAGATGCGGGTATTACCGGCACACAGAAAACAGCTCTCGTCATAGCTTGGCGAGTCTGTCTCCGGTAGCGCTTCATTCTGACCGCTCCAAGGGCGTTTCGCGCGATGTGGCGACACCAACACCCATTGTCCGGTGAGTGGATTAAAGCGACGGTGCGGATGTTCGGTCGCATCAAATTCAATTTGTTGGGTCATGACTGTTCTCGCTTAGTCAGAAAAACCGTTGGGGTAGTTGGATTGCCAGCGCCAGGTATCGGCGGTCATCTCGGCAATGCCATATTGGGCCTGCCACTTGAGATCGGCTTTGGCTTTGCTCGGATCGGCCCAGCATTCGGCAATATCGCCAGGGCGACGCTCGCAAATTTGGTATTTGATTGGATGGCCGCACGCGTCAGAAAAAGCGGCAACCATTTCCAGTACGCTGGTACCCGTGCCGGTGCCTAAGTTGTAGATATGCACACCGGCCTTGTCAGATACATGTTGCAGCGCTGCGATGTGACCATCGGCTAGGTCCATCACATGAATGTAGTCGCGCACGCCGGTGCCGTCTTTGGTCGGGTAGTCGTTGCCGAATACTGCCAATTGTTCACGTCGGCCAACGGCAACCTGAGCAATAAAGGGCATTAAGTTATTAGGAATGCCCTGAGGATCTTCGCCAAGCAAACCGGACGGGTGAGAGCCAACTGGGTTGAAGTAACGCAACAGGGTGATGCTCCAGTCCGGATCGGCGATGTGGAGATCTTTCAGGCACTCTTCGACCATGTACTTGCTGCGACCATATGGATTCGTGGTGGCGCCAGTCGCGGTTGTTTCTCTAATGGGAATTTCTTCCGGATCACCGTAAACCGTTGCTGACGAGCTGAAGATAATCGACTTGATGCCGGCAGCTTTCATCTCCTGAACCAGCGCTAGGGTACCGTAGACATTGTTTTCGTAGTACTCCAGCGGCTTTTCGACCGACTCTCCGACGGCTTTCAGTCCAGCAAAATGGATCACTGCTTTGATGTCATGCTCGGCGAAGATCGATTGCAGCAGTTGGCGATCACGAATGTCGCCCACATAGTACTGCACATCCTGATCGAGAATTTTCTTTAAGTGGCTGACGACGCCGAGTTTGCTGTTGTGCAAATTATCCAGCACCACTGGGGTATAGCCAGCGGCAATAAGTTGTACACAGGTATGGCTGCCAATGTATCCAAGACCACCAGTTACCAGTACTTTCATGTGTGAGCTCCAGTTCTCGTCGCATTGCAAATTAAGCTGGCAGGGGCTGGGTAATGCCTGTTGCGAGCTTGCTGAAGACAATTTCAACATAAATAATTCGATTGGTAAACCAAATAGTTTTATAGATTGACCAATGTCAAAATTGTTTAACCAGATAGCCGGAAGCAAGTCCTGCCGAAAGACAAAAAAGGACAGCTGACGCTGCCCTTTCGAGGTTACTTTTTAGAGCTTTCGCTGCGGATCGAGCCACAACTCTTTACGTGATAGCGGAGCATCGGCAGGTAGTGAATGATTGGCGATGCGGATGATGTTGCGGCGATCAATTTGGGCTAGCTCCATGGCACTGGCAATCACCTTGGAGCCATAGAACATTTTATCAAAGCTACCGTCGGCAATCGCGGCCTCTAGACCTTGCTCTAAGGCGCGATGTAATTCGCGATTATTCTTGTCGACGTACAAATACATCGCCATGGGATACTGCAATACGACACCGTTTTCGACGGCTAAATTCAGATCGTTATGGGTTTCAACAACCTCCCAAATTTCATGCATGGCCAGCGGCAGGTAGTCAAAGCGGCCGCCATCGACCATATAAAACAAACTCTCGGCTTTGACCGGCTTCACTACTTCCAAACCAGCGGTTTCTAAAATTTGGGTGTCGCCCCAGAAGCGGCCCAAACCGGCGGTTAATTGCTTGAGTTGATTGAGACTGTTGATGCCGTTAAAACGGTGCTGTGCATTCTTTTCGATAACAAATAAGCGATAGCCTGCTAATCCTTTAAACAAAGGAATCTTGACGGCTTCTAATTCGCCCTGCAGTTCAGTGCTGGCGCCGGCCCACATGACACTCATGTTGCCGTGTTTTACTTCTTCCTTCAGCCGATTCACGCTCAACCATTCGTTCGCTGCATTCATCTGGTAGCGATAGTTGGACTTCTCAAAAGCTAACTTCATTAAGTCAACGACAAGCTGATCACGCTCGCCAAGTATAATCGGCGTGGTGACATTGCTATTGGCTTGACTCATGGCGCTAAATAGAGCGACCAGCAGGAACGTAACGTACTTTTTTATGGTCATGGTTGTGTAACTCCCCAGAGTGATGGACTGTCGATGTCATCCTGGACTGGCGAAGCATGAATGCTGGCTTCTGCCGCAGTCCCGTCCCTGGGAACAACGTAAACTTAAAAATAATATTGCAAAATGTTAACAATCTACATTGATTCAATAAAGTGATGACAGCGTTTTTTGCTACCTTGATCAAGAAATAATCGACTTGGATTAGGGCCTGTTGGCGAGTGGTTAGCTAGCCAGCCTGTGGTCGCTGCGAAAGCGAACCACTGGCTGACCCGTGCTGGAATTGTGGAAAGATTAAGCTGCAGCAGTTTCTGGCTGTTGTTCTGGCTCAGGCTCAACCGCTTTGCTTTTCGAGCTGAGCGTAAAGCAGGCGACTAACGTCGCAGTCAGCGAAAACAGGCCAAAGTAGATATAGCTCATGGCAAAACCATGGACATCGTACATGTTGCCCATGACCGGCGAGGCAATGGCAGTAAACAGGTTATTCACCACCTGAAAGCCGAACATATAAGTGAAGGAATTCACTTTCTTATCAAATTGCTCCGCAACATAGGCAAACACCGACACCATCAACAACGGGTTGGCAACGCCAAACATCAATTTACCAGCAATGGCGAGATATAAGTTTTGTTCGCCTAAGCCGGCAATTCCCATCATAAACATGAACGAGGTGATACCCGCGGCGGTGACAATTAAGCTACCTTTGGCGCCGATACGGTTAATCAGGAAGGGCACGCTGGCGCTAACAAAGAACAGAAAGACGGAGCAAATACCGTCCATGGTTGAACTAAAGGCGATCCCCGCTTCTTGGGTTTCAAAAAAGCTAATGAAGTAGCGGGTGAATTGTGTGGTCGAGGTCCAGAACACCACCGAAATGGTCGCCGCGTAGGTCATAAAGGCCCACATTTTGGGATTCTTAGCCAGCTTAATGACGTCTTTAGGGGCAATTTTCTCTTGCGATAGCACCTCATTCTCAACGTCATCGAGATGGCGTACCTTCAAGCTCCAGCAAAACGCCAGCATGATAAATGCTGACACGGAAGCCGCGTAGAACATCAGATCTGGGTTGATGTTATAGAGCACGCCCGCCAGTAACGCGGAGACGCCCCACGAGGCAATACCAAAGCCATTCACCAAACCGAAGTCAAAGCCGTGACAGCGAGCAAAGCGGTCACAGTAAGAAGCAATCACGCCGCTACCTGCCTGGAACAGCATCCCGAGATACAGCGAACCGAGAATCACGCCATACATAAAGGTTGAGTCGTTGGCTAGCAGCGGAGCATAGACGTACAGGTAAAATGGCCCAATCATCAGTGCACACAGGGCAATGAAATAGACCAAATGCTTTTTCAAGCCGAGCTTATCGAGGATGTAACCGAAAAAGGGCTTAAATAAAATGGCTAGACCGGTTTGAAAACCAAACAGAATGCCGATTTGAGCGCCATCAATGCCGACGCGATCATCCAGCCATACTGCGAACAATGAACCTGAGGTCAGCGACCAGAAGAAGTTATAGAAAAAGTACATCAGGCAAGCTTTGCCCATGGCCACTTTATTTGAATCGACGCTCATCTAGCGACTCCTATTCGCAGCGCTTCACTATCTCAGTGAGTGAATGCTGGTAAACCAATAACCTGAAAAGTTGAAGGGACTATACATATTTGTCAACCAATTGTAAGTGATGCAGCTAACAAAATACTTCTAAATTGAGTGGTGAAGGGCTTTTTTGAGCCATTGTTAAGCTATTTTTGTTAACAATGTTCGTGTGTTTTTATGATGGTTGAATCGCCATCTTGTTTTGGTTTGTCTTAATTTTATTGGTGTTGCGGCGATAAACGTGCATCTCGTCACTTTTCTATCGGAATTAAAAAGAGTAGACTTGCTGGCAATTAGCTATACCAATTGATTTATTGGTTAACCTTTAATTAGGTAGCACTCATCAATTTATAAACGAGGTAACCATGGATACGACCAACAAGAAGCTGAGTTTGGCTTCCAAGCGCGCCATTGAGCGAGGCTACGATTCAACCGGCCCTGAGTGGTTCATTGAGTTTGGTGTTGAAGAACTAAAAGGCGACTTTGCCTATGAAGAAGGCGTGATCCGTCGTGATCCTTCGGCGGTGTTGGAAGTTGATGGCGTCTACCACGTTTGGTACACCAAAGGTGAAGGTGAGACCGTTGGTTTCAACTCGGATAACCCGGAAGACAAAGTATTTCCATGGGACTTGACCGAAGTGTGGCATGCCACCTCTAGCGATGGTGAAACTTGGAAAGAGCAAGGCGTGGCGATTGCTCGTGGCGAAGCCGGCCGATTTGATGACCGCGCGGTATTTACCCCAGAAGCACTAGCCCATGACGGCAAGTTCTATTTGGTCTATCAAACCGTTACCACGCCATACACCAATCGTCAGTACGAAGAAATTGCCATTGCTTGGGCGGATTCACCGTTTGGACCTTGGCACAAGTCAGATGCACCGATTCTCAGCCCAGAAAAAGACGGCGAGTGGGATGGCGAGCAGGACAACCGTTTTGCAGTGAAATCAAAAGGTAGCTTTGACAGCCACAAGGTTCACGACCCTTGCTTAATGTTCTTCAACAACAAGTTTTACCTGTACTACAAGGGTGAAACCATGGGTGAAGGAATGAACTTTGGTGGCCGAGAAATCAAGCATGGTGTCGCTATTGCCGACAACATCCTCGGTCCTTACACCAAAAGCGAGTACAACCCTATTTCCAACAGTGGCCATGAAGTTGCTGTGTGGCATCACGCTGGCGGTATTGCCTCACTGATCACTACTGATGGACCAGAGAAGAATACGGTTCAATGGGCGCCCGATGGGATTAATTTCGAGATTAAATCTCACATTAAAGGCGCACCAGAGGCGTTGGGCATCTTCCGCTCTAACGACAGCTCTGAGCAGCAAACGCCAGGTTTGGAATGGGGCTTGTGCCATAAATACGACCCATCTTGGAACTGGAACTATATCTGTCGTTACAAGGTGAAGCGCCAAATTCTAGGTTTTGATACCTACCAAAATACCAACTAAGCCCGCGCCTTAGTTGAACGCTATTAGCCAAGCCGTGAAAAACCCCGGCTTGGCTTTGCGCTTTTGCTCGCCCTGAGCCGCGCACCTGTCTTTTCTGCCCGATCTTTGAGGATGCCATGTCTCACGCTCAATACTCGATTGCGAACTGTCGCGAACAACGTTGCTTTAATTCCAATTGGCAATTCCAATTGGCCGAACAACCCAAGGATCAGGATTGGCGCGACGTCACTCTGCCCCATGATTGGAGTGTGGAGCATCCATTCTCCGAGGAGTTAGAGGGCTGCACCGGCTATCTGCCCGGCGGCATTGGGTGGTATCAGAAGCGCTTTCAGCTGCTCGGCTTAGGCTCAAATCAACGCGCCATATTGGTGTTTGATGGGGTCTACAATCACTCAGAAGTGCGCTTGAATGGCACCACGGTGGCCACCCAAGTCAGTGGCTACGCGCCTTTTGTGGTTGATATTACCGAGCAATTGAATGCTGATGGGAATGAGTTGTTGGTCAAAGTTGACCGCACGCGGATTGCTGACAGCCGTTGGTACACCGGCTCTGGCATCTACCGTGACGTGAAGTTGGTGGTGCTGTCTGATGTCCATGTGCCGGTTTGGGGTAATTTCATTCACTGCCAAGACATTAGCCCGCAACAGGCCAATGTCATCCATGAGCTGCAGTTGAACAATGATCGCAGCACCGAGGTCGCTGTTGAGCTGCAGTTTGATGTGATGAGCAAAGCCTCCGAAAAGCTCGTTGCATCGGTTAGTCAGCAGTTGACGCTGCAAGCAGGAGTGCAGGGGCAATCGACAGTGCTGCAATTATCGCTGAGCAACCCTGAGCTGTGGTCAACGGCCGAGCCGAACCTCTATGTTGGCAAGACCAAGTTGTTAGTCGATGGCCAGTGTGTCGACCAATTTGATACGGTATTTGGCATCCGTGACATTCACTTCTGCCCCAAAACCGGTTTTCATTTAAATGGCCAAGCACAAAAGATTAAGGGCGTTTGTTTGCATCACGATGCTGGCCTAGTCGGTGCGGCGATCCCAGATGCGGTTTGGGCGCGCCGTCTCAATATTCTCAAAGCCGGCGGCATGAATGCGATTCGAATTGCCCACAATCCGGCATCCGATCGACTGCTGACGCTGTGCGATGAACTTGGCATTTTGGTGCAGGATGAGTTCTTCGATGAGTGGGACTTTCCGAAAGATAAGCGCAGAAACATGAATGAGCAGCACGATGATTATGTCTCGCGCGGCTACGCCGATTATTTTCAGGACAATGCCGAGCAGGACTTGCGCACCTCGTTGTTATGCCATCGTAATCACCCATCGGTCTTTATGTGGAGTATTGGCAATGAGATTGAATGGACTTACCCGCGCAATGTCGATGCCACCGGCTTCTTTGATGTCGATTGGAGCGGCAATTACTTTTGGAGTTTGCCACCGAATTCACGCGACCAAATTATCGCCAAACTCAAAGAGCTGCCCGCCCACCAATACGACATTGGCGAAACCGCACAAAAGCTGGCGAAGTGGACCAAGGCACTAGACGCCACCCGACCGGTGACCGCCAATTGTATTCTGCCATCGGCCAGTTATGAATCTGGTTATGCCGATGCGCTCGATGTCATTGGTTTTAGTTATCGTCAGGTGGTGTTCGATTATGGCCACCAACATCATCCGCACTTACCCATTATCGGCAACGAGAGCTTGCCCCAATGGCACGAGTGGAAAGCTGTGATGGAGCGTCCCCATGTCTCAGGTGTGTTCCTCTGGACCGGCATTGACTACATGGGCGAAGTGAATGAACAGTGGCCTACCAAAACACTGGCTTCGGGCTTGCTTGATACCGCCGGCTTTGGTCGCGCGCCTTATTACTTGTACAAAACGTTATGGACTGAGCAACCCATGGTTCATATGGAAACTCAGGTGCTTGATGACGAACACTATAGTGCCGATCTGAGCCAATTCACGGCGGAAGAAAAAGATGCCGAAGCCTGGAAAACCAAAGTATGGATTTGGCCTAAACTCAATCGCCATTGGAATTACGCCAGCAATCAAACCATTTTGATTCAGGGATTCACCAACTGTGATGAAATGGAATTATTCCTCAATGGCATGAGTTTAGGTGTTCGTCAGTTGGCCAGCCAAGACGACCGCATTCTCAAGTGGGCCGTGCCATATGAGCAGGGCGAGCTGAAAGCCATTGGCCGCACGGACGGTAAAGTGGTGACGGAACAAGTATTGCGTTCAGCCGGCATCGCCTCGGATATTCGGATTCAGACCTGCGCCAGTGATGCTGATTATCAGGATCAACAGGTGCGCCATTTGGTCCTTGATTTGGTCGACGGCCAAGGCCAGCCGATTTGTCATCAGGAAACCAAGTTCAGCGTGACCACTGATGATGCTGCACAAGTGGTCGGCGTCGATAACGGCGCGCCTGCGAGCGTCCAACCCTTCCAGAGCAATTGCATTGAAACTGCCGATGGTCGAGCCTTGGTGTTGATTCGTCTATTAGAGCCTGGCAAAGCAGCCAAGGTGACGGTGCAGTCAGATACTGGTTTGAGCCAAACCGTTACGTTGCAGTAGCAGGCACTGCGGCAATGACCCAAGGGCACCACTTCGGTGCCCTTTTTGTTTGTGAGTTACAAAAAAAAGCCCTGGCAGAGGGACCAGGGCAAAACCACAATCGGGGTATTTTTCACAAGGGTGGGGTGGTTTAAAATTTAGCCATAATTGAAGTACACGGTTTTCTTCTGCAAATAGCCTTCAAGGCCATATTTGCCATCTTCGCCGCCAATGCCACTGCGCTTAAAGCCAGTGTGGAAGCCGTTGAGCAGCTCGCCATTTGGCCGGTTGACATAGATTTCGCCGACTTCTAACTCGTTAACCGCCTTCATGATGGTGCGAACATCTTTGCTGTAGATGTAACCGGATAGGCCTAAATCGATGTCATTGGCAAACTGCAGCGCTTGTTCCAAGCCGGTTACCGGCATTGCCGCGACGATTGGCCCAAACACTTCTTCTTTCATAATCGCCATGTCGTTGGTGACATTGGTGATCACTGTCGGCTCAAACCAGTAGCCCTGCTTAAACAGTTCGCCTGTTGGCTTGCCGCCACCACAGGCTATCGTGGCACCGGCTGCTTTGGCTTTTTCAACATGGCCAATTAGATTGTCAATTTCGCGGGCATTGACTTTAGGGCCCACATCAACGGTTTCGTCGGTGGGCAAGCCAACTTTCAGCGCTTTCACTTTATCGATGAACTTCGCCATAAACTCATCGTAAATGGTTTCATGGATATACATGCGCTCATTTGAGGTACAGATTTGGCCACAGTTACCAAAACCAGATTGCACCGCCAGCTCAACCACTTCATCAACATCGATGTCATCCATCACAATAAACGGCGCTTTACCACCCAATTCTAGGTTTAGCGCCGTGATGTTTTCAGATGCAGAGCGATACAGAATAGAGCCAACTTCGGAGCTGCCGGTGAGTGTGACCAGCTTGGTGATTGGATTGCGAACCAGCTCGTCGCCAACTTCAGTACCTAAGCCAGAAACGATATTGACCACCCCTTTGGGGATGCCAACTTGTTCAACCAGCTTGCCGAACTCAAGCACAGTCAATGGCGTGTCGGCAGGCGGCATCAGCACCATGGAGTTGCCGGTGACTAACGCGTTGCCCAGCTTACGAGCGGCCAATGCCAGCGGGTAGTTCCAAGCGAGCAGACCAACGGTAACGCCATAAGGTACGCGCTGAATCCAGATTTGCTCATTGGCGTTCTCACTGGTGGTGATCTCCCCTTCGATACGACGGGCAGATTCCGCGGCATAACGCAAAAAGCCAACCGAACCGGCTACTTCGCCGCGGGCATCGGTCAGTAATTTACCTTGCTCTTCGGTGACCATTTGAGCAAAAGTTTCGCCTTGCTCTTCGAGTTTGTCGGCTAGCGCAGCCACGTACTCAGCGCGCTTTTGTGCTGGCAAACGGGCCCATTCGATTTGGGCCACCGCAGAGGACTGCAGCGCAGCTTTGGCATCGTCTCGCGTACCTTGCGGGGCGTATCCGACAACTTGTTCGTTTGACGGATTGAGAACCGTGATGGCTTGACCATCTGACGATTCGACCCATTGCCCATCAACATACATTTTGTGGGTGATCTTGCTCATTTAACTTCCTCGAAAACAAGGTTGAATTATAAAGGTAAACCAATTTGGTGAATAATACTGAAAATAGGTTAACCATTAAAGTGATTGTTATCACATCAAGTCAATCTTTGTAGAAAAAATAAGGCATGTGGATGATTTTATAGATCAACCAAAATGTCATTCTGACCATTGCTGGCCAAAAAGTGAGATCTGTGTCGAGTCGCTTGCTACATTTTGCAAGACAAAAAGAGTAGTATCTGGAGCAGGGTTGCCGCGCAATTTGCTAAATTGATTTACCAAATTGCAGTAGCACATGGAAATAAAGACGAAGGTACCACAACAAATGAATAGCCCAGAAGCGAAACGGCGTTATTACGACATTGGTTTGCAGATTGAAGAAATGCTCTTTTCGGGCGTCTTCAAAGCGGGCGAGCGATTGCCGTCTGAGCGTGAGTTGAGTGAGCGTTTTGAAACCAGTCGGGCGACTATTCGCGAAGCCATTATTATGCTTGAACTTAAGGGCTTGGTGAATGTTCGTCAGGGCGCCGGCATTTACTTCATCAATTCACCCGAACTGGCCAACCACCGCTCGATTTTGCCGAAAAGCGATATCGGCCCGTTTGAATTGCTGCAAGCTCGCCAAATCATTGAGAGTAGCATTGCCGCGTTTGCCGCCAGCCAAATCAAGTTCAATGAGCTGCGCGAGCTGAAGAAAGTGCTGCAGGCGCAGGAACGTGAAGTAAACGGCGACAGCGCGAAGTTCGAAGAATTGGATCAGCAATTTCACTCGTTAATCGCCGAGTCGACCCAAAACCGGGTGTTGATCAATCAGGCCGCAGAAATGTGGAGTACAGTGCGGACCCAGAATCCACTGTGGAAAGAGTTAAACCATCAGTTTCTCCACGAGGAACGCCTGCAGGCCATGTGGATTGAAGACCACAAACGGATCTTGCTGGCTCTGCAAAAGCGCTCTGCTGAAGAAGCCCGGCAAGCGGTGTGGAATCACATTGAAAACAGTAAGCAGGAATTGCTGAAAATCGCTAACGCCGAAGATGTTGATGCTGACGCTGATTTTGATGATTACTTCTTCGCCCAGGATTACGAGCTGGATGCTAAAGGCTGACAGCCTGAATTGACTGAATAAAGCGGCTTTTGCCGCTTTTTTTACGTCTGCAGGTGGCTTATTCCAACAGGCTCTAGTCGTTTTGCGGCGGTTTTTCAGCAACAATTAATAATTGTGAAGCCAGCCTTTTTACGCCTAATTTCCACACTGCCCAGTCATAGATGGAAGACAGTAGAAATACCGGAAATACACTGACGTAGTAGGACGACTGATAATAGCGAAAGCGAATTTGGCTCAGGTTAAAGCCGCTGTTTTCAAACAAGTTCCGAATCTCCGGATAAGCACAGCGATGGTAGTAGGCAACAAAGCCTAATTCGCCGCGGCGCTCTGGAAATGCCCAGTTCACCAGCTTTTGAGTCCATGAGTTGGGTAGCATCCGGTTGAGTAATGAAAACGGTGCGTTTTTACCCGGTAAAACATGAACACAAACACCGCCAGGTTTTAGCACTCGAAACATTTCTCGGGCGAATACGTCGTTATTTGGCAAGTGCTCCATCACTGAACGGCTAATGACGAGATCGACGGAGTTGTCTGCCAGTGGCCATTGCTCACAGGCATCAGCGACGAGTGCGGCGTCTAGGTAGCGGTTTTTGCGCAGTGACGATGGCAGAATATCCATGCCGATGATGGTCGTTGAACCGGCTGCCGCAAGCTTTAATGAATCAGGTAACAAGTAACCGGCGCCGACATCTAAAATCACGCCTCCGTCAAGGCGCATGGCGTGCTCAAGGATCTGCTGTTCGTAGTGGGGGAATAATGGTGCCGTTAACTGTTGTGGCAAGCGCCATAACACACGTCGGCAAAGGCCATGATTCAGCCGCTTGATAAACCCCATTATCACTTGTGCTCCAACTATTGGTTGAGTTCGTTCGCAACTCGCTGCTGCTGGTTCTGAACGAGTATGATCTCATTTGTGCGCTCGAAGCATGCGTTGAAAACACTATGGAATCAACTTCTTTGCCAGCAGAAACAACAAAGCCGCTTCAAGTGAAGCGGCTTTGTCATCATTGGCCAATGGCGTTAGCTGACCAGATAATCGTAAACGCCTTGTGGCACCGGAATGCCCTCTTTGCTGCACTTGGCTTTGTATTCAACCTGCAAATCATTTGGTGCCAATACTTTTTCAACATCCGGTGCAGGTGGCACTTCGCGCAATTCGGTCACCATGGCTTTCATCATGGTGGCAAACAATGGGTTACCCAATTTGTCCGGATCGATGACGATGACTAAGCTGGCGAGCTTGCGGAATTTATCGTAGTCGCCGTACATCCGAACAATGTGGTTGCCGAAGTTGGCGCCCATCAGAATGCCGGTCAAAGCATCAATTGACAGCGCAATACCGGAACCCTTGTGGCCGCCGAACGGCAGTAGGTTTTCAACCTTGTGAGGATCGGTCGTTTCGTGACCTTCGGCATCAATGGCAAGGCCCGGACCGATGGATTTACCGGTTTCTTTGGCATGCAACAACTTACCAAAGGCAGTAGCGCTGGTGGCCATGTCAACAATCATTGGCTCACCATCAGCAACAGGGAAACCAAAGGCAATCGGGTTGGTGCCCAAGAAGCGTGCAGCACCGCCATATGGCGCAACACAGGTATCGGTTTGGGTCATCGAAATGGCTATTTTGCCAGCATCAGTGGCTTGTTGAATAAAGTAAGACAGGGCACCACAGTGTGAGGTGTTTTTAATGCTAACAAAGCCAACACCGGTTTCCGTTGCCAGTTCGATGGCGTGGTTGGTGGCCGCGATCAGCGCCGAGTGGCCCATGCCATCGTCAGAATCGAGCACTGCCACAGATGGCGAGATCTGATCGATGCTGAATTCGGCATTAGGATTTAAGCCACCTTTTTGCAAGCGTGTGCAGTAGTGCTCAACGCGCATCACACCATGAGAGTGCACGCCGGTAGAGTCGGCATGGACTAACACATCGGCGACTTCATCGGCAGTTTTTGCTGGCAGCCCAGCAGCTTCAAGTTTTTTAACGGCGAGCGCTTTTAGCTCGGCTTCCATTACATATTGAGTTGTCATTGCTACTTCGACCTTAAGAGAAATTAATCACGCCTTTGATCAGCGACTTGTTTTCCACCACGTCTTCTTTGTAGTTGCTGCCAAAGGTGGCGAAGTCGTAGTCTTGGTTCTTCATGATGTCTTCAGAGATGAGGCCCTGTTCCATCAGTTCGATAACGCGCTGGAAGTCTTCGCGGGTGGCGTTACGGCTGCTCAACAAGGTGGTTTCTTTCTTGTGGAAGGTTGGGTCGTCGAGTACCAGATCGCCGATGTATAAACCGATGAAGACCACTTTGCCGCCGTGGCGGATCAGCTCAATACTGCGGCTCATTGATTGCTTATTGCCGGTTGCATCCATTACGGTGCAGGCCAAACGGCCGCCGAATGCCGCTTTGAGCTGGACTTCGTAGTCTTCGGCAAGTGGATCGAGTGCAGGTACACCCAGTACTTTTTCGATGTGTTGACGACGCGCTTCGCTGACATCAGCAACCACGACTTGGGCGCCATTTGCTTTGGCAATGGCGGCAGCGGCAATGCCGATTGGACCTGCACCAATTTGCAATACGCGCTCACCGGCTTTGACTTCGGCACGGCGAACGGCGTGGGCGCTAATGCCGAAACATTCGATCAGCGCACCCTGACTTGGGGTGATCGAAGCGGGTAGTTTGATCAGGTTGTCTTCTAGCACACTGAGGAATTCAGTGAAGCCGCCATCTTGGTGCACACCATAGAGGGAGACATTTTCACAACAGTTGGTTTTGCCATCTTCACAAGCTGGGCACTCTCCACACGGAATACAGGGGATCACGGAGCAGCGATCGCCAACTTGGGCGTCTTTACAATCGGCTCCTAGCTCAACCACTTCGCCGCAAATCTCATGACCCAACACGCGTGGGTAGCTGAAAAATGGCTGGCGGCCGGCATAGGCGTGAATGTCAGTACCACAGATGCCAACGGCTTTGACTTTCAGCAGCACTTCATTAGCTGCCACTGCTGGCATCTCACGTTCAACATATTCGATAGAGAAAGGCTCATTACAAATTAAAGTTTTCATGATTAGTTGGTTCCTTTAGATACCGAGTGGACCAAGCCCTTGATACCTGTTTCTTGTAGGTTCACGAATGCTGTCTCAATGAGCGCAGCAAAGGTTTCATTGCTTTGTGGGTGTTCACCAAAAATCTGCTTTAGGGCCAGCAGTGCCTTGAGCTGGTCGACGGCGGTCGATGCGCTATTCACTGCTTGCTTCAGTTGTTCTGCCATTGGGTCAACCAAATCGCCGCCGTTGGTGACGGCGTTAATGACGAATGTTGCCCAGCCGGCAATCAGCAGCGGCTGGCACGTTGGCGTAATGCCGCGCTCAAGCATCGTCAGCATTGGGTCAATGGCGCGTTGCGGCAGTTTTTGGCTGCCGTCCATCGCGATTTGAGCTGTTTTGTGCTTGATGTTGGGGTTGCTGAAGCGGCCAATCAGTAACGAGGCGTATTGCTCGAGGTCGACTTTCAAATTTGGATTAAGCGATTTTGCTTGCTCTTCAAGCATCAGGCGCAAGGTAGTGGCGCGGAAATCGGCATCTTCCATGCACTGGTAGATGAAATCGTAACCGGCAAGGAAACCGTTATAGGCGAGGAATGAGTGGCTGCCGTTGAGCATACGCAGCTTCATTTCTTCGTAAGGCAAGACATCGGCGACGAACATGGCGCCGGCTTTGTCCCAGTCTGGGCGGCCTGCAACGAAGTTATCTTCGATCACCCATTGACGGTAATCTTCACAAACAATGCCGCATGGGTCGCGGTAGCCAATGCATTCGTCGATCACGGCAAAAGCGTCATCGGTCATGGCTGGCACAATGCGGTCAACCATAGTGCTAGGGAAGGTGACATTCGCTTCAATCCAGCTGGCCAGCTCGGCATCAAGTTGTTTGGCAAAGCTCAATACGGCTTCTTTGGTCAGCAGGCCATTCTCTGGAATGTTGTCGCAAGACAGCACGCTGAACGGTGCTAGACCGCGATCGCGGCGTATCCGCAAGGCTTCGGTGATAAGGCCGAGTGCCGATTGTGGCGTCTGTGGGTTGGCTAAATCATGTTGAATGAGGCCGTTGTTGATATCGAGTTGGCCCGATTGTGGATCGCTGCAATAGCCTTTTTCAGTGATGGTCAGAGAAACAATCTTTACTTGTGGCTCGGCCAACTTATCAATTGCTGCTTGAATACCATCGACTGGGGTATGAATTGATTCGGTTACTGACCGGATTAGGCGCGACACCATGGTGTCGGCTGAGCGCTCAACGACGCTAAATAAGTGATCTTGAGCTTGTAAGTCGGCGATTAATTCAGGGCCGCCAAACATGTTAATTTCGCAGATCCCCCAAAGTTGGTCTGACTGATCGTTGGTGAGATCGTTATAAACGGCCTGGTGACCGCGGTGAAAGGCGCCGAACCCGATATGGACAATATTTGTTGCTAGCTTTGAGCGATCAAAGCTTGTCTTTTCATTGAATCCAAGAGATTCCAAATTTACTTCTGTTGTTGTTGTCATTTGTATCACCAACTTATCAACCAATTGCTAGCGGACTGTTGTTCGTTCATCCGCAAGCCGTCACTGTGTAGGAATGAGTGAATGGTAAACCAATTTTTGTCGGCTGGCTAATAGGTATTTGGCGGCTGACTTGCGTTTTTTTTTGTTTATTTTGATTTAAGTTATTGTTTATTATTTTTATTTTGTATTTTTTGTTGACAATTAAATGTTCTTTATTTTTTAACGCCATCACATTATTTATTGTTTTGGTTGACCAAAGTTGTGAGCTAGCACTAAGATGGCACCGTTTTCTAATCCCAATGACTTCGTCTTATTGCAGGGCGAGCCAGCAAAAAAACTGAGAGTTGAGCATGTCTAGTGAAATTTTGACTTTTGGTGAACCAATGTTTGAGTTCAGCCAAATCAAGGAACGTGATGCTGCAGATGCAGATTTCCTGAGTGGGTTTGGCGGCGATGTATCAAATTTCGCAATCGCTGCTGCTCGCCAGGGCGCCAATGTCGGCATCTTTACCCACTTGGGCGCGGATGCATTTGGTGCTGAATTCCTCAAGTTATGGCAGCGTGAATCGGTCAACTCTGATCTGGTTGTCAGCAGCCAAACGGCTCATACCGGTGTTTATTTCATTACCCACGACGAGCAAGGTCATCATTTCTCATTTCTGCGCAAAGGCTCTGCGGCTAGCTTGATTCAGCCGCATCAGTTACCCGTCGAAGCGATTAAAGCGGCAAAACTGCTGCATGTGACTGCCATCACTCAGGCGATTAGTGCCAATAGTTGCGATGCTGTATTTGAAGCATTAGATGTGGCCCGAGCCAATGACACCCTAGTTTCGTACGACACCAACCTGCGGTTGAAATTGTGGTCTCTGCCACGTGCCCGTGGGGTGATCAGCGAAACGATTCGCCATGTCGATATTTGTTTCCCTAGCTTGGACGAAGCTCAGCTGTTGACCGGTTTGACCGAGCCCGACGAAATCATTGACTACTACCTCAAGCTTGGTGCTCGTATTGTGGTGCTAAAGAAAGGTGGTGAAGGGGCCACAGTTGCCACTGAATCGGAGCGTTTTTCAATTTTGCCGCACAAGGTGACGCCGGTGGATGCGACTGCTGCTGGTGACTCTTTTGCCGGTTCGTTCTGTACTCATTACGTGCGTGGCGCCAGCCTCAAAGACGCGCTGGCTTATGCCAATGCGACGGCTTCGATCACCATCACTGGCTACGGTGCGGTCGCGCCACTGCCAACATTGGCGCAGGTTGAAGCGCGACTAAACGAAGCCAGCGCCTGAATATCGAATTTAATTTAAAACATGGATCCATCTATGCAAAACCTTAACGAACAGCTTCGCGCGCTAAAAGTGGTGCCAGTTATTGCCGTTGACAAGGCCGAAGACATCTTGCCGCTGGGCGAGCAATTGGTCAAAAACGGCTTACCTGTGGCCGAAATTACGTTCCGCTCGGACGCCGCTGAAGAAGCCATTCGCCTACTTCGCCAAGCGCAACCTGAGATGTTGATTGGTGCCGGTACTGTGCTCGATGAAGCACAAGTCATCGCCGCTAAAAATGCTGGCGCAACCTTTATCGTCTCGCCGGGGCTGAATCCAAATACCGTGAAAGCTTGTCAGAAGCATGACATCGCAATTGTGCCGGGGGTCAATAACCCATCGACCATTGAAGCAGCCATTGAATTGGGGCTCGATACGGTGAAGTTCTTCCCTGCAGAGCCTTCCGGTGGCATCAAGATGCTGAAAGCGCTGCTCGCGCCTTATCCGCAATTGCAGGTGATGCCAACCGGTGGCATTGGCGCAGGCAATATTGAAGATTATCTGGCGATTCCTCGCGTATTGGCTTGCGGCGGGTCGTGGATGGTTGATAAGGCGCTGGTGAACGCCGGCGAATGGGACAAAATTGGTGAGTTAGTTGCTGCTGTTGTCGCGCAACTGAACGACTGATTTCGGAGTAGTAGTTGTTATGAGCCCGATTAAGTCGATTGAAAATCGCCTTTATAAGATTCCGTTGGCTGAGATCTTATCTGATGCTAAGCATGGCGATCATGACCATTTTGAGCTGATCACCTGCACCATCACCTTAGAAGATGGTTCTCAGGGCACCGGCTACACCTATACCGGCGGCAAAGGCGGTTATTCGATCAAGGCGATGCTTGATTATGACTTGGCGCCATCGCTGATTGGTGCCGATGCGGAGAACATCGATGCCATTTATGATCACATGGAATGGCACATTCACTATGTTGGTCGCGGCGGTATTTCGTCCTTTGCTATTTCGGCGGTTGATATCGCCCTCTGGGATCTCAAAGGTAAGCGTTTGGGGCAGCCGCTGTGGAAAATGGCCGGTGGTAGTAGTGATCGCTGCAAAGCTTATTGTGGCGGCATCGACTTACACTTTCCGCTCGACAAATTGCTCAATTCGATCGAAGGCTACCTCAAGCGGGGTCACAACGCGGTAAAGATCAAAATCGGTCGTGCCAACATGCAAGAGGACATTGACCGAATTGCCGCCGTCCGCCAACTGATTGGCCCAGATATCACATTTATGATTGATGCCAATTACTCACTGACGGTTGAGCAGGCCATTACCTTGTCTAAAGCCGTCGAACAGCATGACATTACTTGGTTCGAAGAGCCGACCATTCCTGATAACTATCAAGGCTTTGCGGAGATCGCCAAGAACACATCGATTCCATTGGCGATGGGTGAGAATTTACACACCATCCATGAGTTTGGCTATGCCTTTGAGCAAGCTTCGTTGTCGTTTGTGCAGCCCGATGCGTCGAATTGTGGTGGTGTCACCGGTTGGCTGCGTGCGGCACAGCTCGCTGACAAATACGGCATTCCGGCTTGTAGCCACGGCATGCAGGAATTGCACGTTAGCTTAGTCAGCAGTCAGCCCAATGCAGGCTGGCTAGAAGTGCATAGTTTTCCGATTGACCAATACACCAAGCGCCCGCTGGTGGTTGAACAACACTTGGCTGTCGCGCCCAATACACCGGGCACTGGCGTCGAGTTTGATTGGCACAAGATCGCCGAATATCAGGTCGCATAACGCCGACCGAGGTTCGCCTTACTAAGCGTTATATTTGTACTTTGTGTGGTTTTGCCCCGTGCTGGACATCAGCATTGGGGCTTTTTTTTGCGTTGATTTTGCGATTGCTAATTTGGTTGACCAATGTGTTTTGTTACTTGTGCTGATGAAATTTTAAATTGCTTCGTCATTTGATGATCTAGGACAAAAAGTGATTTTAAACCGAGTGTTAGAGGATTTTTGATGTGTTTGTTTTGTGATTATTGATCTACCTATTTTGTTATTTGGTTGACTAATGTGATCAAAACTAAAAAATTGGTTGTCCTTTTGTGTAACCATGTCGGCCAGTTAAAACACTGAAGTTATTCGAATGACTAAACAAACACTAACGGCTTGCCAGTACGCGTTGATCGTCACCATTGGCGGTTTTGTCTTTGGCCTTGATGCTGCCATCATTTCCGGAACCATTCGCTATATCACCGCTGAATTCGCTCTCTCTGACATGGAGTTAGGGACGGTCGTCAGTGCGCCGAGTTTAGGAGCCATTTTTGGCCTGTTCTTGGCCGGCAAAATGGCCGACCTATTTGGCCGCAAGAAAACCCTCATCATCATTGCCGTGGTCTATCTGATCTCGGCCCTTGGTTCTGCCTTTGCGACCAACTTTACCGTGCTATTGGTGGCGCGTTTTATTGGTGGATTGGCGTTTATTTCAATT
Source organism: Neiella litorisoli (assembly GCF_014773395.1). Classification (GTDB taxonomy): domain Bacteria; phylum Pseudomonadota; class Gammaproteobacteria; order Enterobacterales; family Neiellaceae; genus Neiella; species Neiella litorisoli. The sequence goes on from NZ_JACXAF010000024.1 coordinate 44,070, forward strand.
TCAGTCACCTCTATGTACATCGGCGAAGTTTCGCCACCACAGCTTCGCGGCAAGCTGGTTTCGTTTAACCAATTAATGATGGTCATTGGCTTATCCGGTGCTTACTTCATTAGCTATGGCTTAGTGCAGTCGGTGGCGCCCGGTGAAACCGAAATTTGGGGTTTTGCCATTTGGCGAGTGATGTTTGCTACTGAGATCTTGCCAGTCATTATCTGGGCAGGCTTGCTGTTTACCATTGCCGAGTCGCCGCGTTGGTTGCTGATGTATGGCCAACGAGCACAAGCGAAGCAGGTGATTTTCAGTGTCAATGACCCAGCCACAGCGGCGGCGGCACTGGCCGACATGGAAGCAAACTTAGCCAGTCACAAAAGTGAGTTGGTTGCAGACAAGCCGCTGAAACTCACTTTTGCCCCTAAGTACCGTAAGGTGCTGTTGCTTGGTATTGCCATTGCCACAGCGCAGGGATTCACAGGCATGAACGCCATTTTGTTTTATGCGCCCGTCGTGTTTGAGCAATTGGGTTCTGGTGTTCACGGTGCGTTTGAACAAACCACATACATTGGCGTGTGCGGCTTTATTTTTACGCTGGCGGCAATTTTTCTGGTTGATAAATTGGGGCGCCGACCTTTGCTACTCATGGGGCTCGCCGCCATTTTGGCATCTCACTTGTTGTGTTGGTATGGCTTTAGTAATGCTAGCTACGTCATCTCGCAACGGACCCTCGACAATGTGCCGGTTTCGATGGACGCCAGTAAGCTCGAACCGCACACCGGTAAAACCTTCGATTCCGACATTGCGCTCAAAGCGTTGCTGGCGGAAACCTATGAGCACAAAGGTGCCAAGCTTATCGAAGGCTACGTGATTCAGTCTTCAGTAACCATGAACGCCACCGTCATTCTGTTCGGCATCTTTGCTTTTATTGGCGCGTTCCACTTTTCCATTGGGCCAATCATGTGGGTATTGATCTCGGAGATCTCGCCGAATGCGATTCGCAGTGTCGCGATTCCGTTTTTTGCTCTGACCACCAGCATTTCCAGTTACTTGGTTCAGCACCTATTCCCTTGGCAATTAAACACCATTGGGGCCGCCGGAACATTCCTGATGTACGGCATGTTCGCCGCTATTCCACTGTTAGTAGTGGCGCTGTTCCTGCCTGAGACCAAAAACAAAAGTATTGAAGATATTGAAAAAACTCTGGTGTCCGAGGCCTAGCCTCGGGCGATCAGCGACTGACACAGGAGGTAATCAACTCACACGGTTATTGAGGATCATGGCTTGGATGCAGTGGGACTAATCTAACCGAAAGTCATGGTTGTGATAGAGATTTCGAATATTACAAATCACGCACGACTCCTTGGGGGGAGTTACAAAATAATGGAAACACACAACATGAAATTAACAATAAAGTTGTTGTCCCTTGCCGTTGCTACAGCCTTGGCCGGAACCAATGTCGCAGTAGCACAGGAACAAAACGAAGATACAGAAGTGATTCAGGTCCGTGGTATTCGCGGTTCTTTAGACAAGGCTGTTGGCATTAAGCGGACTTCTTCTGGTGTCGTTGATGCCATCTCCGCAGAAGATATCGGTAAATTCCCAGACACTAACCTAGCCGAATCGCTGCAGCGGATCACGGGGATTTCGATTGACCGCAACAACAACGAAGGCAGCCAAGTGACCGTTCGTGGTTTCGGCCCGTCATTTAACCTAGTGACCTTGAATGGTCGCCAAATGCCAACCTCCAACGCGCTCGGTAATGACTCCGCTGGCGGTCGCACCAACAGTCGTAGCTTTAGTTTTGAAGAGATCTCAGCCGATAGCGTTAGTGGCGTGGAAGTCTTTAAAACCGGTAAAGCACATGTGTCATCTGGCGGTATTGGCGCCACCATCGACATTAAAACGTCGCGCCCGCTCGACTTAGAAGACAACACCCTGATGTTTAAAGTACAGGGCAATATCGATACCAGTAACGAAAAAGGCGATGACATCACGCCAGAAGTGTCGGGCTTGTTTAGCAAGGTACTCGAAACCGATATGGGTAACCTTGGCTTTCTGGTCAATGCCTCGTTCTCCAAGCGCGATAGTCGCAAAGAGTTTGTTGCCGTGAATGGCTGGATTAATGACCGTGCAAATACCTGGATGCCCGGCATTGATGACAGCAATATCGACCGCACAAAAAATCCAGATGGTTGGTATTGGGCTCCGCAAGATTTCAGTATTAACACCAGCGACCATGAACGAGAGCGGACCAATGCTCAGTTTGTGCTGCAATATGCGCCGAATGATGACTGGGTGGCGACGCTGGATTACACCTTGTCACGTTATGACGAAGAAATTGAACGAACCAACATTGCTTGGTGGTACGACTATTGGAAAGTGCAGGGAACTGCCGATAGCAATGGTACTGTGATTGACGCGACCACGGCCAACCACCGCATTAACCACTACGGCTTCTACAACGACCTCGAAACCGAAAATGATTCCTTTGGCGTTAACTTAACCTGGCAGGCAACTGACGAGTTGCAGTTTGAGCTTGATTACCACGACTCAACTTCGGAATCTCAACCTGATGGCACCGTTGCAGAAAATTTAGCGATTTTGAGTGGCAAAGAGTTTGATGACGATTTAACGCTTAATGCGACTAACGGTGTGCCAACGGTCAATATCCTCGATCGCAATGGTGACAGCTTTACCACCGAAGGTTTGATCGGTGATCTGGGTATTGCCCGTGGTTATCAGGTCAAGAACGACATTGAGCAACTTCAATTACATGGTAAGTGGGACCTCGACTTTGGCCCGCTAATTGGCTTGAACTTTGGTGTCTCGGATACTGATTTCAAATATGATTCGAGTCGTCGTTTGCAGTTCTCGTTCTTATCTGAGCTCGACTTTAGTGAGCTGGAAATTGATTGGGTGAAAATCAACGGAGTGCCCGGTTTGAATACTGCGGCAGAGTTTGACCCCAAGCACCTACTCGCATTGGGTGAAGAGCAAGGGTTAATTGCGCCCGAATTTCCGGCTGATCTTGATCGGGTGAAAGAAGAGACCACAGCGATGTACGTCTCCGCTGATTTGGAGTTTGAGGTTGCCGGCTATGATGTCAACGTCAACGCTGGTTTGCGTTATGAAGACACTGACGTCACCGGTTCTTCACAAAGTAACCTGCCTTACGCCTATCAATACGTGACCATTTCCGAGCTGCTGCCGCTTTACTACGACAATGGCGCAACGCTGGAATCGCTCAAAGCATCGTACGATGAGTATCTGCCGAACTTAGACATTAACGTTAATCTGACCGACGATTTGATTGCCCGTTTCGCTGTCAGCCGGACCATGACACGCAGTGATTTGCCGGCGTTATCTCCGGCCACCAACTTGACCATGTATCGTCCTGGCGGGCCTTACACTGCCGGTCAAGGTAACCCTGGTCTGGAGCCATATACCTCCGACAACATCGATCTGTCGCTGGAGTGGTATTACACCGAAGCCAGTTATGTGTCGATTGGTTACTTCGATAAGTCAGTCGAAAACTTTATTGGCACCGATACTGAGCAGCGCATCATTAATGGTGCCGATGGCTCGCCGCTAACCGATCCGAGCATCAACCCGCGTCCGGGCTGTCCTGATGGTGAAAATCCTCAGTGTCAGTCGCAACCGGGCGATCCAATCATGAATTGGGACGTAACCACGCCAATGAACATGGAAGATGCCTCGGTTGATGGTTGGGAAATGGCGTTACAGCACGTCTTTGGCGAAACCGGCTTTGGTACCATTATCAATGCCACATTTGTTGACGGCGACGTCGAATACGATGTGTTCTCTGTGGAACAAACGGTGGCGCTCACCGGTTTGAGCGATTCGGCCAACTTTGTTGGTTTCTATGAGAAAGACGGTATTCAGGTGCGTGTTGCTTACAACTGGCGTGACGACTTCTTGTTAAAGACCGATCAGCCTGCTCGTGGTGACGAGCCAGTGTTCACTGAAGCCTACGGTCAGTGGGATATGAATGCGAGCTACGACATCGACGACAACTTCACTGTGTTTGTCGATGCCATTAACATCACCGGCGAAGATGCCCGCTCTCACGGTCGCTTCAAGAACCAGTTGATCGATAGTCAGGAGTACAAAACGCGCTATGCCATTGGTGTTCGCGGTAAGTTCTAAGTCACTTCCTGCGATTATCATTTGCTGATCCAAGGGCAGCCTGCAGGCTGCCTTTTTCGGTGCTCAGCGTGACCATTTTGATACGCCATCGACGCGCAAGATGATCTACAGCAAACATCAGAAAAGTTTGCCGAAGTGAGCTATTTGCTTTGCCAAGTAAATAGGTCATTATTTGTTTTAACTGTTAAATAAATTAATCAAGGATAACCCATCATGACTGACAGCAATCACTGGATCGAACTGACCAATGCCAATGGCATGCGGGTACGGCTGGTTGATATTGGTGCCAGTATTGCCAGCATTCAGTTGCCAATGGCCAATGGTGAGATGCGCGAAGTAGTGGTTGGTTGTGATCGGCGTGACGATTATCTCGACAATCCCGCGTTCCTTGGCGCTAATGTTGGACGCTTCGCCAATCGTATTGAAGCGGGCCAGTTTTCTATTGGCGACCAGCAATACCAAGTGACGATTAACCAAGCGCCTAACCATCTCCATGGTGGCAGTCAGTTCAGTCACAATGCTTGGCAGTTAGTCAGCCACGATCGTCAATCTGCGGTGTATCAGTTTGAATCGAAGGATGGTGACGAGGGCTATCCGGGCAACTTGGTGGCAAAGGTTCACTATCAGTTGGGTGACAACAACGACTTGAAAATCAGTTATGAGGCAACCGTTGATCAGCCTTGCCCAGTGAATTTAACCAACCATAGCTACTTTAACCTCGATGCCGAGCAAGCCACTGTGCTTCAACATCAGATGCAAGTGGCGGCGCAACATTATTTGCCGGTTCGTGAAGGCGGCATTCCAGAAGGACAGATTGCAACGGTTGCAGACACCAGCTTTGACTTCCGTGTGGCCAAGACCATTGGTGCCGATCTGCTGAGTGACGAGCAGCAACAGCGGGTCAAAGGTATTGATCATAGCTTTATTATTGAGCCTCAACTGGCCGCCACTGAACCTGCTGCGAAGGTGACTTCAGCCGATCGCCAAGTTGTTCTGTCGGTGTTTACCAGTAAGCCAGCGGTGCATATCTATACTGGTAATTTCCTCGGTGGCGTTGCTACCCGTGATGGCGATGGTGTCGATTATCAGGGCGTCGCTCTTGAGACCCAGTATTTACCCGATGCGCCCAATCAGAACTGGCCTCACCAAAGCTGCATTTTGCAACCCGGTGAGACCTACAAGCACTTTACTTGCTTCCAATTCAGTATCGAAGATTAACAGCTGACCGGTTCGTAGCTGCGGTGACGATAGCCTTTAATATCGCTTTCAAAGCCTTTTACGCTGCTTCGCAATTCCTCTGAAGCTTGCGCCAATTGCGTGGTGCAAGCTTGGTTGCCTTCGGCAATTTGATGCACTTCATCAATCAATTGATGAGTCTGCTTTGATAGCTGAGCTTGATGGCTGGCCGAATTGGCGATTTGAACATTGAGGTCGGTAATACTATCAACCACGTTAACCAGTGAGCGTAGTGCAGTCAGGGTATCTCGCGATTGATCGGCGTTGGTCAGTGCGCTAGCCGAGTAGTCTTTGAGCACCTGAGCAGATGTCGATGCTTCATCCTGCAACGACTCGATCTGCCCCTGGATCTCTTCGGTGGCGACCTGCGTGCGTTGCGCTAAATGACGCACTTCTTCGGCGACTACGGCAAAGCCTTTGCCATGACTACCTGCTCGAGCTGACTCGATGGCAGCATTCAATGCCAACAAGTTGGTTTGGCCAGCGATATTTTGAATTAACTCAACAACTTCATTAATGGCATTGGTTTTTAATGCCAGTCGATCGGCGCGCTCTGATGCTTGGTGCAAATCGGTTGATAAGCGAGACACGGCATTGGCCAGTTGCTCCACTTGACCAACGCCTTGAGTGACATCCTGCTGCGCTTGTGACACTAATTCGGCGCCACGAGTCGACGAGCTTTGGGTGGTTTCGGCTTGGCTTAATACATCGGCCATTAGCTCGTTAATGCTTTTGGTCAGGCGTTGCTGACGATAGATCCCATCGGCACTGTGATTAACAACCTGATCCAGCTGGGTGCTTTGAACCGAAATATTGCGTGCCGAATCGGCCATTAAACCAATACTGCTTTGGAATTTATCGAGCAGGTGGTTAAACGCAATGGCTGTCTCGCCAGCTTCGGTTGCTCGCTCGACTGGCGCTCGGTCGGTTAAATCGCCGGTTTGAACGATGTGATGCATGGTTTTCATGGTGTCGAGCCAAACCGTTTTAGCGCCGTGTTCGACCACGTTCAAGCCCAGTTCTTCCTCGCTTTCGGTGACACGCAGGTCGTGGAATACATTGAGCAAGAAGAAGGTGACCAGCCCCATGCCAAAGGCCCAGCCAAAGGTTGTGAACACGCCGGTCAGCTGTACCATGAATTGTTCGACATGAGAGCCTGCAAGCAGTTGCGAACTATCGGCGAATAGTGCCACCGCTAAGGAGCCCCAAATACCGCCAACGCCGTGCACTGCAACTGCCCCAACTGGATCGTCGAGTTTAAAGCCGTGCAGAATGGCGATTTCAGCACCATACACAATGACAGCGCCGATCAAGCCAATCCAAATCGCGCTGCTCGGCTCAACAAAAGCACAGCCTGCGGTGATTGATACCAACCCCGCCAAAATACCATTTAATGCTTGTTCGACTCGGACCTTGCCTTGATGTTGCAGCCACGACAGCAACAGGCAAGTTAAGCCGCCTGCGCTTGCCGCCAGCAAAGTGTTGACGATGATCTTAGCAATCGCTCCCTCTGCTTTTAAGGTGCTGCCGCCGTTGAAGCCAAACCAGCCAAACCACAGGATAAATACGCCCAAGGTTGCCAATAACAAGTTGTGGCCGGGGATTTCTTCCACCTCGCCGTTATCATTAAAGCGCCCTTTACGGGGGCCCAATACAATCACGCCAGCCAGAGCAACCCAAGCGCCAACGGAGTGGACGACAGTTGAACCGGCAAAATCCATAAAGCCTTTACTTTCCAACCAGCCTTGGCTATCACCCAACAACAGGCTGCCCCAGGCCCAGTGACCGCTGACCGGATAAATGACTAAACTGATAATCACCGAGATAATGAGGTAGGCACGAAACTTCATTCGTTCGGCAACGGCGCCAGCGACGATGGTGGCCGCGGTACCCACAAATGTTGCTTGGAATAGAAAGAAAGCAAAGTCGAAAGGTTGATTGAGTAAACTGCCGAAAAAACCTGAGCCACCAAATAAGCCAGAATTGGTTTCACCAAACATCAGGCCAAAACCGACGAACCAGAATGACAACACGGCAACGGTAAAATCTGAGATATTTTTGACTGCGACGTTGTAGCTATTTTTGGCCCGAATCAGGCCGGATTCAAACATGGTGAAGCCAGCTTGCATGAAAAACACTAGGCCGGCGGCGACAACCACCCAAAGTAAATCTATCACCCGTGACTCATCTGCTGCCTGTGCCGGAAGAGCCAATAACAATACGGGTAAGTACCACAATCCTTTCACGATAGTCCTCAAATTTTATTGTCGATGCGCCGTTGCATCGCTGTAGCATTCTTCACATCTGTAATAAAAAGTAAACATTTTGAATGACTTACGACAATTTTGAGGTTTTATTCGATCTGCTTTGGTGCGTTATATTTATTTTTTGCCCTTTTGGTGTGCGTGGCGGATCTCAATGGTGCAAAATTTATTGCAGTGGTTAAAAAGTATGCCGGTACTGATTGTTTTGCCAGCGCTCAACTGATTGACGCTGGCCTCTTGACACTAGCCGAAATTATCTCTTTGGATTGCTATGGCTGTGATTGATTCGACTTCGAAAACGCTTGTTGCAGTTGCTGTAACGAAACGCCGAGTAATGCTTTGCTCAGCTTGCTGAGCTGTTGCTGATCGCCACTGAAGTGGTAGGTGTTGTGGTAGTGACTCAAGCGCTCACCAACGGCGAGCTCTCGGGCATGAGAAGACGTCTCTAGTTCATAAAATGGGCCGGGCCGACCATTTTCCAGCAAGCCGTAGTTAAAGATATTGGTGACATCACCGCCGTATGGATCGACATCATCCTGCCATACCGAGTTGACGTAACTGCCATCTGCCGGTGGCTCAAATTGAAACTTAACAATGGTCAGCAGATTCAACTCAGCGTTGTAACTGCCCATGATCGGTTTAGTGTATTCCGGCGCGATGCCGATCTTATTCATGTAGCTGGCATCGGCGTTGTAGAACACAGTATCGTCAACGATGTTGGTGTGGCTGGCTTTGGTCGGAGTGAAATAGGATGTGACCTCGGCGAGTGGTTGGCTCAGCGGAATGGCAATGGTGGCATTGGGATAGAAACAACCTAACTCCCAAATGGATACCAAGCCGGTTTGCCGAGACAATGCTTGGTTAGCCGTGTTGGTGAGTGTCGTCGACGCACTAAAACCAATAGCCTGAATGCCTTCGGGAATGGTTACCGCTAGCGATTTGGCCAGCTCGGCAGTATCAAACAAATGCAAGGTTCGGCTGACATGAAAATTGAATTCAGTTTCCATGTGATTGATAAGGCGAATGTCTTGCTCGAATGTCACTTGTTGTGGTGTTTGATTGACGATATCAAAAGCAACAGTGGTAATGGCCGGTTGATAATGGACGGTTTCTGCTACTTGCGCCGTGCCTGGCTTGAAAAACAGGGCATACGGGCCTTTTTCTGGGCCGAACCACAAACGACTGACACCGCCCACATTGAGGTTTTCAATCTCACTCAGATCTTGCTTGAGCAATTCTCGGTCGAACCAGCCGATGCTATCGCCTTGATCGCCTGTCATGCTGCTCACCATGGCACGGCCCTGAAACTCGGCTAACACTGCCAGACGATTGTCGCCGCTGGTTAACACAATGGGTTGGTAGTTCTCGGCTAACAGCGCCAAGTCTGACTGAAAGCTAGCCGCTTGGCTGAAATGAATTGAAGTCATAGTGATGAAAAGAGCTGCAATGGAGTAAGCAAAGCGCGTCATAGTTGCAATTGAATTATGGTTAACAATTTACAATTTATTTTAAGGAGAGATGATGAAAGAAGATGAGAGCTGGATCGGCTTTACGGAACTGTCTTGCTGATTTTGACTACCTACTTAGAGTTGATTCGACTCCGACCATTCGCGCAATTTGTCTAAGCACTCTAATGCCGACTGGCCAAACGGTGTCAGTTCGTAGGTGACGGCGACAGGCCGGTCACTAATAACCTTGCGAATGACCATGCCGTTGCTTTCCAATTCTTTTAGCCGCTGATCGACCATTTTCTTGCTGGCGCCACCGAGCATGCGACTCAAATCATTGAATCGAACCGGGCCGTCCTTGAGGTGATAGATGATCGAACCGGTCCATTTGCCGCCAATCATTCGCATGCCTTTTTCAATTGAGCAAGGTTCAAGGCATGGATTGATGGCTTTTTTTCGACCGTAATCATCTGTTTCTAAATAACTTTTCAAATCCGACCTCAAAAAACACATAGGTTACCAAAAGGTAACTAATTGAAATTGGTTTGTAGGTTACCATAATAAACCGAAGTGCAACAGATTGAGTACTAGACTAAGTACCGCAGTAGACAATCCAACTGAGGAGCCATCACAGTGAGTCACGTTTTAATTATCAATGCCCATGAACCTTCACCCTATTCGGAGGGCAAATTGAATGCTTCGTTGGTTGCGCAAGCCAATGCAACGCTCGAAGCCAAAGGCCATCAAGTGCGAGTGGTGACAATGCAGGATGACATCGTTGTTGAGGAGCAGCTGGCGCATTTTGAATGGGCCGATCGAGTGATCTTACAAACGCCAATCAATTGGATGACGATTCCATGGTCTTTTAAGAAATACATGGATGAAGTGTTTACCGCGGGCATGGGGGGCGCATTGTGTCACTTTGATGGTCGTACGCCGGAACAGCCGAATAAAAATTATGGCACAGGCGGTACCCGAACGAATACCAAGTACATGTTGTCGCTGACCTTTAATGCACCAGAGGCGTCGTTCAATGATGCCAGCGAATACTTGTTCCAAGGTAAAAGTGTTGATGACTTGATGATGCACATGCATGCCAATTTCCGCTTCTTTGGGATGACGGCACTACCAACCTTCGCCTGCTTTGATGTGATGAAGAACCCCAATGTCGAAGCCGACTTCAAACGCTTTGCCGCGCACTTGAATGCCCATTTCTAACCCTTGATACAACTCACCAGCTAGGAGCTACCCATGTTCACTTACTACGAGCTAGATAACGCACCGGAAGAGTCCAAGCCTTTGATGGAGCAGTCGTTAAAAGGTTTTGGCATGCTACCCAACTTGCACAAAATACTCGCCGAAGCGCCAGCGACGTACGAGGCGTATAACACCACTTTTTCTTTGTTTATGAATAACACCACGCTATCGCCGATCGAGCAGCAGGTGGTATTCATGACGTCCAACTTTGAGAACAACTGCCACTATTGCGTGCCGGGTCATACTTGGATGATGAAAGCTGGAAAAATGCCGGAAGAAGTGATTGAAGCGCTGCGCGAAGGCACCGTGATCCCCGATGCCAAGCTGCAAGCGTTGCATGATTTTGCCAAAGCCTTGCTCGACCAACGCGGCCATATTGGCGATGACAAATTACAGGCATTTCTGGCTGCCGGTTACTCCAAGCGACAAGCGCTGGAAGTGCTAACGGGACTGGCGTCTAAATTGATTTCCAATTTCACCAATGCGCTGACCCATACCGAAGTCGACGCGCCAATGAAGGCATTCGCCTGGACCCATCCATCACAGCGATAAGGAGCAACGCAAGATCATGAGCACAGCAAAAGATATTCATCTGTACACAGCCTCGACCATGAATGGCTGGAAACCTGTGATCTTCTTGGAAGAAGCTGGGGTGGAGTACGATCTGACGTATATCGATTTTTCCAAGAAAGAACAGAAAGCGCCGGAGTACGTCAAGCTCAACCCGAACGGTCGCATTCCGACCATTGTTGATCGCTCTAACGATGACTTTGTGGTTTTCGAGTCGGGCGCAATTCTTTGGTATTTAGCTGAGAAATACGGCAAGTTCCTCCCTGAAGACGCCAATGAGCGGTCGCAAACCTTGCAGTGGTTGATGTTCCAAATGGGTGGCGTCGGGCCAATGATGGGGCAGGCCATGTATTTTCAGCGGATTGCCGCCAAGCAAGGCGAAGAACATCCTTTCGCCATCAAACGTTATGTCGATGAGAGCCGTCGTCTGATGGAAGTATTGAACAGTCGTTTGCAAGGTCGCGACTATCTGGTTAGCGATCAATACACCATTGCAGACATGGCGACGTACCCATGGGCCAGAGCGTACTATTGGGCCAATGTCTCCGTCGATGGTTTGCCGCATTTGCAGGCGTGGTTTGACCGTATCGATGGTCGCGAAGCAACTCAGCGCGCGCTCGAGATCCCAAAACCGTTTTGGGCGTTCTTTGGTAAAGGCGATGTCGCCGCCCAAGAACGGGAAAATGCCGAGCGTTTTAAGAGCGATGTGAGCAAATCGAAATGATGCAACTGCTCACTCCATGCTAGCATTAGGGCTTTGAAACTGGGGTGGTCTTAATCCGCCTGAAAGTCGTAAGGTCGATATGAAATCGACTTGTCGTAGCAGCAAGGAGTGAAAGGAAGCATGCGTCATATTTATTTAGGTTTACTGGTCTCAGCCGTTTTAACCGGTTGCGGAGGCGGCGGTGGTGGCTCATCGACTGCCGGCTCCAATCCAACGCCTTCGCAGCCAGATGGCCGCTGGCAGCAAGGGGTGTTTGAACCATCCACCGACTTTGAAGCCAAGTGCGAAGTGGTTCGTACACATCTGGATATCAACGGCAATTATTACCCAGATGAACAGGGTTCAGAGGAAGATGAAAAGCTCTGGTTGCGCTCTTGGAGCCATGAAACCTACCTTTGGTACGATGAAATCATCGATCGAAACCCAGCGAACTATGCCTCGCCACAGAGTTACTTTGAGGTGTTAAAAACCACAGCCAAAACGGCGTCAGGTGCTAACAAAGATAACTTCCATTTTTATGAGTCGACCGATGACTTTGAGGCGTATTCTCAATCAGGTACTCAGACCGGCTACGGCATCAATTGGCGCTTTATTGCCAGTGCGCCGCCGCGAGATATTCGTGTCACCTCAGTCGAAAGCCAATCGTCGGCAGGGCTTGCCGGTGTCGCTCGCGGCGACAAGCTGATCCGAATTAATGACGAGGACGTGATTAACGGCAATAACGTTGATTTCTTCAACGATGCGCTATTCCCCGCTGAGGAAAATAGCCAGTACAGTTTCACTTTTGAGCGCGTTGATGGCAGCGAAGTGACCTTCAACCTGTCTTCGGGGGTGTTTGAGCAAAGCTTCGTTAATAACGTAGCGATTTTGGCCACCGATTCTGGTTCGGCCGGTTATGTCCGCTTTGATGGATTTCAGCGCCCAGCGCAAACGCCGCTGATTGAAGGTTTTCAGCAGTTTGTCGATGCCAATGTCAGCGATTTAATTCTCGACCTGCGCTACAACGGCGGCGGCTTATTAGCCATGTCATCTCAGCTCGCTTTCATGATTGCCGGTGAGCAGCAAACCGCTGGCAAGATTTTTGAAACCCTACAATACAACGATCAATTCCCATCTGATAATTCAGCAACGCCTTTTTACACGCAGGAGATTGACTGGGAGCGCGGCGTGTTGACCAACAATCGACTGCCTACCTTGAACCTTGAGCGAGTCTTTGTCATTGCCACCGACAACACTTGTTCCGCCAGCGAATCCTTGATGAACAGCCTCAAAGGTATTGACGTTGAGGTCATTCAAATTGGCGGTACGACCTGTGGTAAGCCTTACGGTTTTGTGCCAACCGATAACTGTGGCACCACCTATTACACCATTCAGTTCCAAGGCGTAAATGACAAAGGCTTTGGCGATTATGCCGATGGCTTTAAGCCGACAGAAACACCGCTTTATGATGATGAGTTGCTAGGCTGTGTGGTTGCAGATGACTTTACGCAGCCGTTGGGAGATACCAACGAAGGCATGCTTTCTGCGACCTTGGCGCGGTTAAACACCGGCAGTTGCCCGTTGAATGCTAGCGGCGTGGCCCAGACTAGTGTGAAAACCAAAGCAGGCAATAACCTGCTGAGTGAATTGTCGGTATTTGATCCAAACAATCGTGTCTTGCTTCAGAACAATCGCATCTACCTGCCGATTAAGGACCAAGCCGATGACTAAACTACTGACGGCGCTGCATTGCAGTATTCTACTGTTGGCAATCGGAGGATGTATGAGTACTGTTGCCGATACCAATGAGCCCGTAGCGGCGGTGGTTGCCAGCGGTGACGCGAATAAACAAGCACTGGAGCGTGCTGCTTCTGAGTTGCTGTTTGGCCGTCAGATTCGCTTTTCGGCGACTGCTTTTACCGATAGCAGCCGAGTCTCTATCGAGAAAAACCAAACTCGAGATGGCCAAGGGCTGCCGTTAAATGGTCGCGAGTTGCAAGCTGAGGTGATTGTTTTTTCGTTGTGGAAGCAAGCTGAGCAATGTTGGCTGAAACGTGAAGATACTGAGAAACAGGTATTGGTGGAAGGCGTCGACTGCCAGTCTATTTAGCCTACTCTGAGCAAGGAAATCTAAGGCGGACTTTGGTCCGCCTTTTTTGGTCCGTTCAACATTCTTGTGGTTGCTAAGATGATCAACCCTGCGCTGCCTGAAATTGCTGGCGGTATTTCAACGGGGTTTGCTTCATGATGGTTTTGAATTGGCGGTGAAAGAACGCCATGTTCTGGTAGCCGCAGCGATAGCCAATTTCTTCCACTGGTTCATCGGTACGGATCAGTAGGCCGCACGCTTGAGTCACACGGTATTCATTGAGATACGAGGTAAAGGTTTTTTTGAATACCCGCTTAAAGTATTTGGAAAACGACACCGGTGTCATATTGGTGAGGTCTGCCATTTGCTGAGCGTCGATTTTCTGCTCGTAGTTGGCCGCGACATAATTGAGGATATTCTCGATTCGCTTTGAGGCGTTATTGTCCTGATATTGAATGCCACCATGGCTGATTGGCTTGGCATCTAAGGTGGTGAGATCTTGCAGCAATGCCATAAAAGCCAGTAGCCGCTCAAACGGTTTGGCTCGGACCAGTTCGCGCATTCGCTCACCAATAAAAGGCACTTTATAGCCTGAAAACAATAGTCCCGATTCACAGTTCATTAGCAGTTTTCGAATGGCGCTGAACTCGGACTTCTCCATCCAGTTGTCACCCAATAAATCGGCACTCCATTGAATAAATACCGAACTGACCTGCTCACCATCATTGACGTTGCTTTTCCAACAGTGAGGTAAGTGCGGGCCCATGAGCGCCAGTTCACCATCACCAAAGTGGCGGATGGCGTTGCCGGTATAAGCCGTACCTGTGCCTGAAATGATGTAGGTCAGTTCCCACTCGGGGTGGTAATGCCACGGAAAGGTAAAGCCCTCACCTTTGTAACGTCCGGCGTAAAACGATTGTTCTCGACTATGGGGGATGTGCTCAAGAATGGGTCTCATCAGCGGCTCTTTATCAAAAAATAAGTCTGATTTGTTCCGTGAACTCTATCACTAATCGTCTTTCATGGGAAAAATAGTACATATTTTCTCTAACACAGTATTTAGATACCTGTTGCTGGTCGACGTAAATTTGCCCCATCTGAAAAATCTGTTGATGAGGACGAATTATGGCGTTTGATGTCATTGTCTCAGGACTAAACGTAGTTGACCTGTTGGTCACGCTGCCCACTCAATATGAAGCGGGTAAAAAGCATGAAGTGGACAACATCCTGATCCAAGGTGGCGCTCCTGCCGGTAACGCCGCCTGTGGCTTGGCTAGTTTGGGTATGAGCACGGCTTTTCTTGGCTTTAACGGTGACAACACCCAAAGCCAGATCGCCCTAGCTGAACTAGCGCGCTGTGGTGTTGATACCAGCTTGATGCTACATGAATCTGGCGCTCAACCCGCGATTGCGTTAGTCGAAGTCGATCCAGACAACGGCGACCGCACGGTGTTTTATTCCCTCCAAGGCTATCGGGCGTTAACTCCCGCTGAAGTTGATCCAGCTTGGGTCGCCAACACGCGCTTGGTGTTTGTTGATGGCTACGACGTTGACGGCAACCTTGAGTTATTGCGACAAGCCAAAGCGGCCAATGTGCCATCGGTCATTGATATTGAAGCTGGCGACAAAGCCACGCTGATGGAAATGTTGGCCCTTGCCAGCCACGCCATCTTGCCACTCGAAGCCGCCCAAGAGCTGGCTGCTGAGCAAAATCCAGAAATTTGCTTACGTCGCCTTGCCGAGCACACCGACGGCCAATTGGTGATCACCGATGGTGCCAACGGCAGCTGGGCGCTGGACGGCGACAGCGTGATTCATCAGGGCATTTTCCCAGTTGAAGTGGTCGATACCACAGGTTGTGGCGATGCCTATCACGCAGCCTATGCGTTTGCCCTGTTACGTGGCGATAGCTTAGCGGAGCGGATGCAATTCGCTGCTGCTTTTGCCGCACTTGTGGCGCGCCACCTTGGTGGTCGAACGGCATTCCCATCTGCACAACAAGTTCATTCTTTCATTGAATCTAGTAGTAAGGCGTAACCCCATGACTGTTAACTTTTTAGAACGCAAAGGCGTGGTTGAAGACTTGATGAAGCAGGCCATTAGCCCTGCCCAGCCTCGCGATAATGTTGCCATTGGTTTGATTGGTATTGGCTTTGAATTGCATTTTGATTGGGAAAAAGCCAAAGCATCTTACAGCCAAGCCAAGCAGCAGATTGAAAGTGTTATGTCCGATAGCAACTCGCTGCTTGCCGAGCCAACGCCTATTCAAACGCGCGAAGATTTGCTCAAGCTGCTCAATCAATATGCCGCTCAAGGTATGAAGGCACTGGTGATCTACCAAGCGTCATACATTGCTGGCGATCTGGCGATGGCGCTGGCAACTTGGTTGCGCAATAACGACATGCCAATGTTGAGCTGGTCGCACACCGAAGTAACAGGCGGCAACCTGACGGCTAACCGCTTATGTGGGCAGAACTTCCTGCTCAACAACCTATCTTCGATGGAAGTGAAGTACAGCTGGGTATTTGAAGAGCCAGGTGCTGAAGCACTTAACGCCTCGCTGGATCGCTTCATTCGGGTTGCTTCTGCCAAGGCGCGAATGAAGTTTGCCAAAATCCTCATGGTTGGCGGCATGCGCGTACCGGGCTTCTACGATTGCGAACTGAACGAAATGTCCATCTCCAAGCATTTCGGTTTAGATGTCGATCGGGTCGATTTGGCCACTGTGTGGTTGCATGGTGAGAAGACCTTCGGTGCCGATGTGGTCAATCCGATTGTTGAAGCATTGCTGGCATCGCCACTGTTGGGCAACAACGGGGTCAACGAAAAAGAGCTGTTCTTGTCTGTCCGTTTAGCCCTTGCGGTGGCTGATTACGCCAATGCCAATGGCTACATCGGTGTCGCCCTGAAGAACTGGCCAGAACTGTTTGAGCAATATGGCATTGCCGGTGATGGTGCCGGTGCCTTGGTACAGGATCTGGGCTTGCCGATTGCCGATGAGTCGGACATGGGCGCACTGCTGACCATGGTCACTTTCAACGAGATGACCCTTGGCGCAGGGCTGCCAACCTTGATGGATTTCTCCTACGTCAATCATGCCGATAACAAAGTGGGTATGTGGCACTGTGGCGGCACCTCCACCAAATTGCTGCGCCAAGGCACCACCTTCGATATGCAAAATCACAGCATCCTCGACAACTTCGATCCGGCCGAGTCGTGCGGCATGCTGGTGGAATTCCTGCAGGAGCTTGGTCCAGTCACGATTGCCAAATATCAATATCCACATGCATCGACTGTGTTCGCCTTTGAGGGCGATATTGTCGACTCGCCAATGCGTTATCGCGGCTGTTATGGCGAAGTGGCGCCGAAAGACATCTGCTCGCAATCGATTGCTGCCTCAGTAATGAACCACGGCATGGATCACCACTGGATCATGGCCCGCGGCCATTTGCTCGACGATCTTCGTGAGTTCAACTATTGGACTGACGTTAGTGAATTAGCTGCATCTGCACCGGCAACCACGGGCCGTGGTTTAACTAAGAAACTTGACTACTAATTGCGACTGACAATCAGGATTAAATGATGACCAATAAATTAACTCAACTAGTTCAGAACTATCGTCAGGAGCAGCGTTGCCTGGCTGGTTTCAACATCAACGACATATACGATTTACACGCGGTCGCGCTGGCAGCGAACGAGCTTGATTTGCCCTTTATGGCGATGACGTATCCGCCGGTGGCTGAGCTCAATGGCACTTATCTGTGTCGCAAGATGGTCGATGGTTTTGCCAAGATCGCCAATAACGACATCTTTTTGCACCTTGATCACAGTACCTCGGTTGATTTGTGTAAGCGCGCCATTGACGACGGTTATGACTCAGTGATGATTGACGGCTCGCATCAGAGCCTCAAAGAAAACATCGCCATGACCAAAGAAGTGGTGGCATATGCCCGCAGCGCTGGTGTCACCGTCGAAGCGGAAATCGGCAAGATCATGGGCCGCGATGTGGTGGTGCAGTGCGAAGATGATTACCTCGCATCGGTTGCTGACGTCAAAGCGCTTTACGAAGAAGCAGGCCCAGACATGCTGGCTGTCGGCATTGGTACGGCCCACGGCTTTACCCCAACCACACCGAAAATTCACTTCAATCGTTTGCAAGAAATCGCTAACGCTGTCGCCGCGCCACTGGTGCTACACGGCGGTACCGGTATTGCTGATGAAGACATTCAAAAAGCCATCACCATGGGCATTGCCAAGATCAATATTGGCACCATCGTCCACACCACTTACATGCGCGAAGCGCACAAAGAGATTGATGCCGATGTCGGCGCAGCATACCCGCCGTATGTCATGAAGTCGGTGATCCCACGGGTACAAGCGGTGGTGGTGGATCGCTTGAAAGCGGTCAATCCGCATCTGAAATAGTTTCCTCCTCCTCCTGATTCTGACAAATCAGGAGCCTCAGCCAGCATTGTCCTGTTGCTGGTTGAGGACATTTTTTTGCCGATTGTACTTAGGCAAGAAGAGGGAGCAGAACATTGCTAAAACCGCAATCAAATTGACGGATGGTGCAGATATGTTGGCGACAAGCATCTGCTGCAGGGAGCAGCAGTTGAGCCATCAGGGATGATTTCACGGCGTCTTGTCGAAAACGTCTCTGTACCAGCCGCAGAACCAATTTCAAGGCTTGTGCGAGTTCATTGATAGATGTTTTGAGCCTGCAGAGCCCAGAGCCTGTTGAACTTTGGTGTATGAATTTTGTTCGTTCAAAATGCTCCTTTGAGCAAGAAACGAGCTATGCCGTATAGCAATCTATATAAATAGCGAGTGACGCAGCGAAATGAGCATTTTGACGAACCCTTCGGGCAGCGTTTATTGGCAATTTATTCAGCGTCAGCGGTTATTCATTGACGGCCAGTCAATTTCATAACCGCTTCCTTGCCTAAATCACCAATAAATTGCAGCAAAAACATACAGCAAAGATCAACAGGCTCTAATTAACTTATCTAATCATTGAGGGCAAATTATATGTCTATTGCAATTCCAGAGCAGGCCAAAGTCGCAGTACTGACCGAGCTGAAAAAGTTTGAGTTTCAACATCATCCGATTCCACAAATTAGCGATGATGAAATTTTGGTAAAAGTTGAAGGTTGCGGCGTTTGCGGCACCGATGTTCATGAATATCGTAACGATCCGTTTGGCATGATCCCTGTTGTGTTGGGCCATGAGGGCTCAGGTCGCATCGTCAAATTGGGTAAAAACATCACCACAGACTCTACTGGCAAACCGGTCGAAGTGGGCTCAAAGCTGATCACCAGCATCATTCCATGTGGTGAGTGTGGGCCTTGTACCAGCACGCCGGGTCGGACCAACTTGTGTGAAAACATGGGTTGTTATGGGTTGATGGGCGACCAACCGGAGAACAAATTCAACGGCTGGTTTGGTGATTATCTCGTGTTGAAACCTGGCTCAACTTTCTTTGAGGTGTCCGAGTTTAGCCTCGAAGAACGTATTCTAATTGAGCCGGTGGCGGTTGCTGTTCATGCCGTTGAGCGTGCTAAAACCACCAACCTGCTGAATTTTGCTTCACCTGTATTGATTCAAGGGGCAGGCCCAATCGGTTTGTCGATTATTGCGGTGCTCAAGGCCATGGGGATTCAAAACATCATTGCAGTTGATGGTCAGAACGATCGGCTGGAATTGGCAAAAGAATTGGGCGCTTCGCAAGGCTTGAATTTCAACGAGTTTGAATCAACTGAAGCACTCGCAGCAAAAGTTCAAGAGTTGACATTAGGCCGCGGCGCTCAGTTTGCATTCCAGTGTACTGGCAGCCCAGCGGCGGCTTCGACGGTTTGGAAACTGATTGCCCGGGGTGGCGGTTTATGTGAGCTTGGCTTCTTTGTTGATAATGGCGAAGCGAAAGTGAATCCTCACTTCGATATGTGCAACAAAGAAATCACCATGGTTGGTTCTTGGGCTTACAGCCCAGAGGATTATCCAAATGCCATTGCTTGCATGAAGAGTATCAAAGACGCAGGCTTGCCGATCACCAGGCTAGTGACGCACGTATTCCCACTGGATCAAATTGGCGAAGCCGTTGAAACCAATATCCGGATGGAAGGGATCAAGGTCATCACCGTCAACGAGTAACTGATACTGCTAGTGCAAAAGATTCACTCAATGCGCTAGAAACGAAAAAGCCCGATCACTCGGGCTTTTTTTATGATTCGTCTTCTTCTTCGTAAAGATCGGGGATGGGTAATCCACGTTCTTGCAACAACCGCCGCACTTCAGCGGGGATGTTATCAGGCTGCTCTTTGTTGAGGTCGTCATCCGTTGGCAGCGGCTGGCCGGTGTAGGCGTGGAGGAATGCTTCACACAGCAACTCGGAATTAGTTGCGTGGCGAAGATTGTTGATTTGGCGGCGAGTGCGCTCGTCAGTGAGCACCTTCAATACTTTGAGCGGGATCGATACGGTGATCTTCTTAACCTGCTCATTCTTCTTTCCATGCTCGGCGTAGGGACTGATGTATTCGCCGTTCCACTTGCTCGTCATACCTTGGCCTGTGTATCAACTGTTAAAACAGTGCCGATTTTACCGACCTGACTGGCTCAGTCAAATATGGCTTTCTATATGTCCTTATTTCTAGACGTCCAGAAGTCTTGACGTCCGAAACCGGCAAGGCTAAGGTGGCACCATTATGAGCGGGCTTCTGCTCCTTTATTTAACGACTACAATCAGGCAGCGCTTGCAGCTCTGGAGAATACTATGACGGATAAAAAAGTCGCCACCACCGCGGTGCGGGCTGGCATCGATAGCGACAGCCAGTTTGGTGCCGTGGTACCGCCGGTCTATTTAACCTCGACCTACAGCTTCGCTGGCTTTGATGAAAAACGTGAGTTTGACTATTCACGCTCAGGCAACCCAACCCGCAATATGTTGGGCAAAGCACTGGCTGAATTAGAGCAGGGCGCCCATGGCGTGGTGACGGCATGCGGTACCGCCGGTTGCCACTTGGCGACCATGTTACTGAGTGCCGGCGACCTGTTGGTGATCCCACACGACTGTTACGGCGGCACCTATCGTTTATTTACCAATCTAGCAGCGAAAGGCCACTTCGAATTGGCGATTGTCGATCAGCACGACGAGCAAGCACTGGCACAAGCGCTGGCTCGTAAACCCAAAATGGTGTGGGTCGAGACGCCAAGCAACCCGCTGATGCGCTTGGTTGATATTGCCGCGATTTCTGCCAAAGCCCATGAAGTAGACGCTTTGGTGGTGGTCGATAACACCTTTATGTCGCCAGCGCTGCAACAGCCACTGACTTTGGGCGCCGATCTTGTGTTGCACTCAACCACTAAATTTATCAACGGTCATAGTGATGTGGTTGGCGGTTGTTTAATTGCTAAAGATCCAGAAATCGGTGAACAAATTGCTTGGTGGTCCAATTGTATTGGTGTCACCGGCGCGCCGTTCGATAGCTATCTGACTCTGCGCGGTATTCGCACTTTATTGCCACGTATTCGCCAGCATGAAGAAAACGCGCAGCAAATCGTTGAGCTATTGGTCGCTCATCCGAAAGTTTCTAAAGTCCATTACCCAGGCTTGCCAGATCACCCAAGTCATGAGCTGGCCAAGCGTCAGCAACATGGCTTTGGCGGCATGGTGGCCTTTGAGCTTGATGCTGAGTTAAGTGAAGTCAAAGCATTCCTCGCTGAACTCAAGCTATTCTGCTTGGCAGAGTCTTTAGGTGGTGTAGAGAGCTTGATTGCTCATCCGGCGACTATGACCCATGCGGCAATGGATGAAGAAGCTCGCTTAGCGGCTGGCATCACTGACAATCTGCTACGTCTATCGGTGGGAATTGAGCATGCCGATGATTTGATTGCCGATCTCCAAGCCGGCTTGAACGCTATTAAATAAGCAAATCAATCACAACAGAATATGTCGCTGTGATCAGCGAGTAGAGGAATAAAGTCCCATGGCAGCCCCTCAGGTCCATAAGTTTGGCGGTTCTAGTTTGGCCGACCCTCACTGCTTTGAAAAAGTATGTGAACTGGTGCAGGAAAACACCCATGGTGGTGACATGGTGGTGGTGTCGGCCGCCGGTAAAACCACCAACAACCTGTTGGCTTGTATGGCTGCTGAAGATGCCACCGAGCAGCAACAACTGCTTGAACAGCTTCACCAATTTCAGCATGGCCTGATTGACACGCTATTGCCAGCGGGGGCTGGGCAGCCTCTATTACAGGCGTTGGCGATGGATATCGCTAACCTTGAACGTTGGCTGACCGAGCCGTTAACCCAAGAGCGTCAGGCCGAGTTTGTGATTCACGGTGAGATTTGGTCGGCGCGCTTATTAGCCGCGTTGCTCAATAGCCGAGGCAGCAAAGCCCAATGGCTTGATGCGCGGGTAATTTTTGTTGCCGGCGATGGACCGCAACCGGCCATTAGCGTGGCGCAGTCCAAACCAAAACTGGCGCCGATTCAACAGCAGCATGCTGATGCCAGACTCATTGTGACCGGCTTTATTGCTCGTAATCAGGCGGGTCAAAGCGTCACCTTAGGGCGTAACGGTAGTGACTATTCAGCGTCAATGTTGGCGGTCTTAGCCGATGCCAAATCCGTCACCATCTGGACCGATGTTGCTGGGGTTTACAGCGCCGACCCGCGCAAAGTGACCGGTGCCCACACCTTACCGCTACTGTCGTTGCAAGAGGCCGATGAGCTTGCTCGTTTAGGCTCGCCGGTATTGCACGCAAGAACCTTGCAGCCGCTGCTGGGCACCCACATTCGAGCTGCCGTGCGTTCGACCTTTGCCGCTCACGGCAATGCCACTCAAATGATCTCCGGTCAGGCCGGTGATAAAGGGGCTAAAACGGTCACCTATTTGGAGCGGGTCAGTGTCATCTCAATAAACAGCAACAAGGGTAAACAAGTTGCTGCGCTGCATGAATCGGTGACTGAGTTATTTAACAAACATCAGCTGATGCCGTTGGCTTCTCATGTCAGCCAAGATCAGGCCTGCTTGCGTTATTGTTTCACTGAGGAAATTGCTTCCGCCGCCTTTGAATTATTAGCCGATTATCCACACTCCGGTCATCTGACCCTCAACGACCAGCATTGTTTGTTGGCGTTAGTGGGCGCTGGTGTGCGCGATAATGCCCGCCATTACCATAGTTTTTACCGCCGCTTAGATCATGCGCCCGTCGAGTTTATTGAAACTGGGCCGGATGGCGTGTCGCTAGTGGCGGTGATGCGCCAAACCGAATTGGGCGAGTTAGTGGCGCAATTGCACCAAGCGATTGCGAGCCCAGATAAGCGCCTCGGGATTGTCTTATTCGGTGCGGGCAAGGTTGGCCAGGCTTGGCTGGATTTATACGCCAGCGAGCAAACTCATTTGGCCAACCACCACAACCTTGATGTCGTGCTGGCGGGGATTGTTGGTGAGTCAAAAGCGCTGATCGATTTTGCTGGTGTAGCTGAGCAAGCGTTTCAAGCTTATCGCAATGACAGCATCGACTATGACATGGAGCAGCTCACTGAGCTGCTGGCGAGCCATCCGTTTGATGAGTTGGTGGTGATTGATGCCACCGATAGTGAAGCCTTTGGTTTGCAGTATCCACGTTTGTTTGAGGCGGGTTGCCATGTTGTCAGTGCCAATAAACAGCCGGCAGCGGCTTCATTGAGCGTCTATCGAGAAATCACCCAGCACCAGCAAGAGCGAGCCCGTCATTGGCTATTTGGCGCGACAATTTCAGCCTGCATGCCAATCACCGAGTCGATTGATGCGCTGCACTTTGCCGGAGATCAGGTCGATCATATTGAGGGCGTGTTTTCGGGAACTTGGAGCTGGCTACTGGCTCATTATGATGGTCAGGGTTCGTTTACCGAATTGGTTCAACAAGCCATGACGCTGGGTTTAACCGAGCCAGATCCGCGGGTGGATTTGTCGGGTGAAGATGTCGTTCGCAAGCTATTGATTTTGGCGCGACGGTTAGATTTGGATGTCGAGCCTGAGCAAATTGAGCGACAAAGCGTGTTACCAGCCGGCTGGGAAGCGATGTCGCTCGATGCTTGCTGGGATGAAGCGGAATTACTGGATCAGCACATGGCTGCGCTCTATCAGCAGGCGGCTGAGCAACAATTGGTACTGTGTTATCAAGCGACGCTGGATCGCGATGGCGCGATTCAGGCTGGTTTGGCGATGGTGCCGCGTGAGCATAAGTTTGCCAACTTGCCGCCAGCGGTGACGGCAGCGGCGATTAGCAGTCGCTGGTACGCCGAAGATCCATTGGTGCTGCAAGGCCCTGGTGCTGGTCTGGAGCTGGCTGCAGGCGCCATTCAGATGGACTTGTTCCGGTTATGCCGGTTACTGCGTCAGGTTTGATCATTGAATAAACAGGTTTGACCGCTTCATAGCGGCCAAATTCTAGGTTGACACCCAAGGCATGCATCTGTAAAAAGACGTATAGACGTCTAAACATCTATATGTCGGTTTGACTAAATTGCGAAGGATCCAATGTTATGAGTTATCACCACGCCCAACACCTCGGCTCTCTGAATGAAAGTCTGGCCGATATTTCCGGTGACATTAATGTCTCATTTGAGTTCTTTCCGCCGAAAACCGAAAAGATGGAGCAAACCCTGTGGAGCAGTGTGAAGCGACTGGCGCCACTCAAGCCTAAATTCATGTCGGTGACCTATGGTGCCGGTGGTGGTGAGCGCGACCGTACTCATGAGATCGTTAAGCGAATCCAGAACGAAACCGGTGTGGCTTCTGCGCCTCATTTGACCTGCATCGACGCCAGCCGTGACGAGCTGCGCGGCATTGCCGATGAATACTGGAACAATGGTATTCGCAGCATTGTCGCGCTGCGGGGCGACTTGCCAGAGGGCAACCCTGAGCGCCCTGATATGTACGCTGCCGACTTGGTTGAGCTGCTTAAGTCACAGCACGACTTTGATATCTCGGTGGCGGCTTACCCAGAAGTTCACCCAGAAGCGAAAAGCGCCCAAGCTGATTTGATTAACCTCAAGCGCAAGGTTGATGCTGGCGCCAACCGAGCGATCACGCAGTTTTTCTTTAATGTTGAAAGCTATCTGCGGTTCCGTGACCGTTGTCTGACAGCTGGCATTGATGTTGAAATTGTGCCGGGCATTTTGCCGGTCACCAACTTCACTCAGCTCAAGCGCTTTGCCGACATGACCAATGTTGCGGTGCCGAAATGGATGCACACCATGTATGACGGCCTCGACGAAGATCAGGGCACGCGTAATTTGCTGGCGGCTTCTATTGCCATGGACATGGTTAAAGTGCTCCGCAAAGAAGGCGTTAAAGATTTCCATTTCTACACCTTGAATCGCGCCGATTTGTCTTACGCCATTTGCCATACTCTGGGAGCTCGCCCAGCCTAACACTGACCCTTCATGCTTTGGCCTTAATCACAATTAAGGCCAAATTTATGCTGGAAAATCAGTTGCTCAGCAGGTAGTTTTAACGAAGCGCAGGCATGCGCTGCTCACCGGTACATGCGCTTTTAATCATGTGCCAATTCGTGAAGTAAACAACAAGGAGACTCCTCATGCTGAATTTTCCACTCCTCGGTGGTGATGGCGACGGCAAAGAGCCACCTGGCAAGTAAGCCTCGTTACTAAGCAAATATGTAATGTAGATGAGCGACTTTTGGGCAGCCTTGCAGCAGTTCGATTGGGGGGACTTCACTCTCATCGCTGCGTGGTTAACGGTTTTAATCAACTGGCGCTCATCAATTATTCGAAATTTGGCTCTCGCCAATGTCATCATCGCCATGCTCGGGGCGCAATTGATGAACTACATTTGGCATATGCCTAGTGAGCAAGCTCAATACCTTTGGTACCTCGGTGCCGCCAGCGTTAACTTCTTCAAGGCCTTATTTATTCTCGGGCTTATCAGTTTTAACATTGCCTACTTGTGTAAAACGGCCGGCCAATTAATGGCGATCTTCACTTTGCTGGGTCTTACTAACATGGTTCGGTTTGCCGATCGCTTCATTTTGGCCAGCGGTTTTGATGGCAGTATGTTGGCGACTTCTTACTCGATTCTGGTGCCGGCGCTGAATTTACTTGCGCTGATTGTGTTGGCCATTCCCGCTATCCAGCGGTTGTTTAATCGCGACTCCCGCAAGCACCACCATCCAGAACAATATTAGGCCTGTTACTCTGTGGCCGGTTGTCCACGGCGATAGTTATCCATCCGTTCCATTGCTTTGCCTTCGTAGACCCGTTTTAGCTGCCATTTCGGTCGCTCTAACGTTAATTCCCATTGAAATAATTGCTGGTACAGCTGTCTGACTTTCGCAGGATGGTGCTGAGCAAGATTGTGCTGTTCACCGATGTCGGAGCTCAGATCGTATAACTCTGCTGG
This sequence comes from Neiella litorisoli, assembly GCF_014773395.1. Lineage (GTDB taxonomy): Bacteria > Pseudomonadota > Gammaproteobacteria > Enterobacterales > Neiellaceae > Neiella > Neiella litorisoli. The sequence continues at coordinate 70,205 of NZ_JACXAF010000024.1, forward strand.
GCGATCGGGAAAGCGTAATAGCTTCCAATCGCCGCTGCGGATTGCCGCGCGATTTTCTTTCTTCCAATACAGCAATGGGTGGGGGCGAGATGACCTTTGGCCTGTGAGATAAGGCCAGAGATCGACACCATCGAGATCGTCATTGGCGCTGATTGTGCCGCCACTGGCTTGGATCAATGTGGGCAGTAAATCCAAGGTGCTGACGGGGAATTGATAGTGACGATTAGCAGCTAGTTGACTGGGCCAGCGCATCAGCATGGGCACTCGAATTCCGCCCTCTAAATGATTCGCTTTGGTGCCGCTTAACGGTGTGTTATCGGAGTAATTAGTGTCTGATGGACCGCCATTATCATTGGTATAAATCACTATGGTGTTGGCGCTCAGGTTGAGTTCATCAAGTTTGCTGAGGACTCTGCCAATGGCTCTGTCCATCGAAAATGTCATTGCAGCTAAGGTCTGTCGTTGCGGGGTTAATTCAGGGAACCGATTGCGGTCAGCCGGATCGGCTTCCATCGGAGTGTGAACCGCATTAAATGACAAAAATGCAAAAAACGGTTGGTTTTGATTGGCCTCGATAAACGCACTGGTGGCGTCGGCAAGTGCGTCGGTGAGGTATTTCGGTGATTCCTCAAAGTTGCCAAAATCGCGCTCTAAATAATCTTCTTGCCGAGTATTAACGTTGTCTTGGTTGAATTCGTAATAACTACGGGCGCCCCCTCGAAATCCATAAAAAGTGTCAAAACCGCGTTTTAGCGGGTGAAATCGATCGGCATTTCCCATGTGCCATTTGCCGAACAAGCCGGTGGTGTAGCCCTGTTTTTTGAGGTGATCGGCAATGGTCATTTGATCCAGCGGCAGCCCCATGTCGTCGCCGGTCAACTCTGATGAACTCATGTAGCCCGGTACATTGTTTTCTTCGTAGCCGAACTTTTGCTGGTAGCGCCCTGTCAATAAGCCAGCCCGCGAAGGCCCGCAGACTGCAGCCGTGACATAGGCCTGAGTAAATTGTATCCCTTGTTTAGCAAGCTGATCCAAGTGAGGCGTTTTCATTACCTGGCTGCCATGGAAGCCAAAATCGGCATAACCGGCATCATCCGATAAGATCAGCAAGATGTTGGGTGGTGTTTGTGCTGAGCACACTGCACTGATTAGCAAACTGAGTAGAACCGTTAATCGCAACATGATTGACTGTTGAGCTGAGCCCATTTCCTTTTGATTGATTGGCGATAGTGGAAACAAAAAAGCCAGCCCCGAGGGACCTGTCTCTTATACACAAATCCCCGCTAAGCAATTGGCGGGGATTTTTTTGAACTTTTTCCGTGAACTTCGATCTGATCTCCACATTACTTTTTTG
>NZ_JACXAF010000025.1 GCF_014773395.1 Neiella litorisoli
AAAAGTAATGTGGAGATCAGATCGAAGTTCACGGAAAAAGTTCAAAAAAATCCCCGCCAATTGCTTAGCGGGGATTTGTGTATAAGAGACAGCCTTTGCGGTGGCTTTTTTTATGCTGGCATGTGGCCTGCGCTCTGATACTGTTAACGAGCTAGCTCAGTTGGCTCAGCACGGTATCAATACTAGGATTGAGTTTGTTAATCGCCAGCAACCTTGATTGATAACACTAAATCGATCAATGGTATGGCAATCGGATAAGGAGTCTTTATGGCAAAGGTAGCGGTTATTCTGGCAGGTTGTGGCGTCTTTGATGGCGCAGAGATTCATGAAGCAGTGTGCACCCTGTTGTCGTTGTCCCAGCGTGGTGTGCAATACCAATGTTTTGCACCCGATATTGAGCAGGCGCACGTGATTAATCATTTGACTGGTGCTGAAGTCGATGAAAGCCGCAATGTGCTCGTTGAGGCCGCACGCATTGCCAGAGGTGAAGTGACAGCGTTGGAGCAACTTCAAGCCAAAGACTTCGATGCGCTAATTGTCCCCGGTGGCTTTGGAGCGGCGAAGAACTTAAGCGACTTTGCTTTCAAAGGAACTGAGCTGACACTGGAGCCAAGTTTTCATCGCGCTCTGGAAGCGTTTGCCGACGCTGATAAACCGGTTGGCTTGCTGTGTATTGCGCCTGTTATTGCGCCACTCATTTATGGCCAAGGTGTTCAGGTGACCATTGGCTGCGATGCGGAAGTGGCGGCGGCTGTCGAAGCGCTTGGTGGCCAGCACATCGAGTCTGCCGTTGAACAAGTTGTGGTTGATGAGGCGAACCAATTAGTCACGGTGCCAGCTTACATGTTGGGACCAGATATTGCCTCGGTGGCTAAAGGCATTGATGCGTTAGTGGCCAAAGTATTGGAGTTAGCCGCCAAATAATGGCGACTGACACTGGAGCATCGCTATAAAATCACCGCGGCCAACCAACCTGCCGCGAGCAAGGGCAGGTTGTAATGGACAAAGGTTGGCACCACCGTATCCCAAATATGGTCGTGCTGGCCGTCTGCGTTTAATCCTGAGGTTGGCCCCAGCGTCGAGTCGGATGCTGGCGAGCCGGCATCGCCAAGCGCAGCAGCTGTGCCGACTAGGGCGATGGTGGCACTGACTGAAAACCCTAAGTTCATGCATAACGGCACATAAAGGGTCGCAATAATCGGAATGGTGCTAAAGCTGGAGCCAATGCCCATGGTGATCAGCAGGCCGACAACCAACATCGCAAAAGCAGCTAGCGGCTTATTGTCGGCAAAGTGCTGGGTCAGGCTATCCACTAACGTTGCGACATGTCCTGTTGCTTTGACCACTTCAGCAAAGCCAGAAGCTGCAATCATAATGAAACCAATCATCGCCATCAGCTTGAGGCCATCGTAAAACACGTCGTGGGTCTCATGCCATTTAACCACGCCGGTTACCGTAAACACAGCTAATCCCGCTAGCGAGCCGAGAATGATTGAGCCGGTTTGAAGTTGCGTGATCAGCGTTACAACAATCGCCAGTACGGCAAGCCAACGCTGACTCACCGACGGCAATTTGAGCTGTTTTTGCTCATTGATGTGTGCACTGGTATAGCTGCGGCGCTTACGGTAACTGAATAGTACAGCAATTAATAATCCACCCAGCATTCCCAACGCTGGCAGCGCCATTGCTGGCATCACCATGCTGGCTGAAGCGTTGAGGCCGTTGCCGTTGAGGTTAGCCAATAAGATCTCGTTGAGGAAAATGTTACCGAAGCCAACTGGCAGCAACATATAAGGAGTGACTAAACCAAAGGTCAGGACGCAGGCGACTAAACGCCGATCGAGCTGGAATTCGTTCATTAAACGAAGTAACGGCGGCACCAAAATTGGAATGAAGGCAATATGAACCGGGATCAGGTTTTGCGACATGATGGCCATCGCCAGCAATGCCGCTAGCATCAGCAGCTCAACGGTAAACGTTTGTTTGGCAGTGGGTTGATGACCAACTCGGGCAATAATGCTGTGGGCTAGCCACAGGGTGATGCCAGAACGTGATAAAGCTACCGCAAAGGCACCAAGCATGGCGTAACCCAATGCAATGGTAGCGCCGCCTCCGAGGCCTTTTTCAAATGCTTTGACCACGTCCGGCATGGCTAATCCTGCGCTGAGCCCCGCAACGACGGCACTAATGGTGAGAGCAATCACCACATTGATCCGGACTAGGCTCAGCAGCAACATCAGCGCCACAGCAATAACAACAGCGTTCATCAATCTCTCAATCTGTTAGGTTGTGGCACCGATCCTTCGAAGCGACAGAGGCAAAAGCAAAAGTTTAGTTGAGCTCGTTGAATAAGCGCTGATTAAAGCTCTTTTCACAGTAATGGCACTTCAGTACCACGCCTGACGCCGATTCACTAATGTGGAACTTAGTGTTCACCGGCTCTTCGTTACTAATGCAATTGCTATTTGGACAAGCCAATACCGAGTCGATCGCATCGGGCAGCGTGACCCGATATTTTTCCACCACCTCGTAGTTATCGATGACGTTGATGGTGGCATCCTTGGCAAACAGCGCCAATTGATTGGCTTGGGTAACATCAAATACGGTGTCTTCGACTTTGATGATGTCTTTTTTGCCCTGATGCTTGGAGCGCAAGTTTAAGCCAACGGTGATCGGGTGATCCTGATCGCTAAGTTGGAAAAACTTTAGAATGCGGATCCCCATACCGGCAGGAATGTGGTCGATCACCGTACCGTGGGCAATCGCTTCAACTTGTAATTTGTGTTGTGGCATCAGGCAAACTCCTCGGACAGAACGAGTGCTAATAGCGCTTGGCGGGCATACACGCCGTTTTCAGCCTGTTCAAAGTAATAGGCGTGCGGGGTGGCATCGACATCTGTGGTGATTTCATCAACCCGTGGCAGCGGATGCAGCACTTTCAAGTTCTGTTTCGCATTGGCCAGCATTTTTGCGGTCAGAATGTAGTTCGCCTTCATGTGCTGGTATTCGGTTGGATCGAATCGTTCTTTTTGCACCCGCGTCATGTACAGCACGTCGAGTTTCGGGATCACCGCTTCTAGATCGTCGACCACTTCGAAGTTGACGCCCGCTTGGTTGAGCTCTTCACACAAGTAATCTGGCATGGCTAACGCCGCAGGCGAAACAAAATAGAACTTACAGCCGAACAACGACAACGCCTGCGCCAATGAATGCACGGTGCGGCCGTATTTTAAGTCGCCAACAAAGGCCACATTTAACCCTTCCAAAGTGCCCTGAGTTTCATAAATCGAAAACAAATCGAGCAGGGTCTGAGTTGGATGTTGGTTGGCGCCGTCGCCACCGTTGATCACCGGTACGCTGGAGAACTCTGACGCGAGGCGGGCGGCACCTTCTTTAGGGTGGCGCATGAAAAATGCGTCGGTGTAGGACGAAATCACTTTGACCGAGTCGGCCAGTGTTTCGCCTTTTTGCGCCAACGAGGTATTGCCACCCGAGTCGAAACCAATAACGGTGCCGCCAAGGCGTTGCACGGCGGTTTCAAACGACAACCGAGTGCGAGTCGACGCTTCAAAGAAGCAGCTGGCGACAACCTTGTTGGTGAGTAAATCGGGCCGAGGGCTTTGTTTTAGCTGCTTTGCAGTAGCGACAATGAGTTCAAGTTCGTCGCGAGATAAATCAGCAATAGAAATAATGTGCTTGTTGTGGAGCGGATTGGTCATGCTGCTTCCCTGAGGATACGGCAGTTGCCGACGTGCCTGATGGCCAGGCACAGCCGGAGCGCGATTATAGCAAAGCAATGTCAGCAGAGCGACAGCTTCGATTGCGCTTCTAATGGAAAAATTGCGTTACATCATATTCGGCTGACGGCCATAGCAAAAAAGATGAATTACATTTGCAACCAAATAGTTGTCAGCAATATCAGCGCCGTCATTAGTAATAGCAATTGCCACTTCCAACGCGCCAGCTGCCATGAAATGGGCTGCCAACTGATTTGCCTGCCCGTTATTTTGGCCCATGCGATAGCCAACAGGCCAGCACTGAGCAATCCGGTTAAGTTCCACCACAGCCAAGAAACACTGGGCAAACAAAGCCAGATAAGGATATTAGCGGCTAGCCCAGCAATAAAGCCGAACAATGTGGCAGATGCGCCGATTGATGGAGCAAAGATTGCGATGGCGAATATCGCCAGCAATGGACCATTGGCCAACGAGCCGACTTTATTAATCGCTTCGAGTACGGTCGGGGCAATGTGTTCAACCTGATACGACAGTAACACGGCAAACGCTCCCCAGCCAAAGGTGGCAATTTTAGATGCGAGGAATAACTGTTTTTCTGAGAGTTTGCTGTAGCGATTGACGTAATCTTCAACGGTGCTGGCAGATAAGCTGTTGAGCGCCGAGTCGATTGATGACATGGCAGCGGCAAACAAGCCAACCATGGCTAAGCCGGCGAGGCCTGGGGCGAATTCAAGACTGACGAAGGCTGGAAAGACTAAGTTGAAATTGGGCGCACCGTTACTGGTGGTTGGTAGGGACGCGATGAATGTTGGTTGCTCAATGGCATAAGCGGCAAGACCTAAGCCGACTAGGCAATAGCACAACACCAAAGGAAAACGCAGCAGGCCATTGAGCATTAAAACGGTTTGGGTGGTTGCCGGTGTGTTAGCTGATAGCAGACGCTGGGCCTGACTTTGGTCGCAGCCATAGTAGGCTACATAGAGAAACAAGCCACCGAAAAACATTGGCCAGAAACCATACTGATTACCGGACATCAAGCCCCAATCGTTGGCCAGCGCCTGGGTTCTATCGGTCAAACTATGGTAGTGGTTGAACAGTGGATCCGATAACCAAAGTAGTGCCAATACCACGGCGCCAAATAGCAGCACCATTTGCACCACATCACTGATCACCACCGCTTTCATGCCACCCATCAAATCGTAGGCAATGGTGATCCCCATTAGTAAGATCACGGCGGTGGTATAAGAAACGCCGGTCAATAGGGCAATGACCGATGCCACGCCATAGACGGTGACACCGGTTGCGACACCTCGAAAGAACAAAAAGCAGCCACTGGCAACCAGTCGGCAGCGAACATCCAGCCGCTGTTCTAGAAATTCATAAATGGAAATCACATTGGCTTTGCGAATAGGCATGAAGACCAGACAAAGCAGCAACATGGCTAAAGGCACCGCTAGCTCATACTGCAGCCACAACAGGCCGCCTCCAGCAACAAAACCAACGAAAGCTGGCGCCCCGAGAAGGCTGTTTGTTGAGCATTGCGTGGCGACAATCGAGGTTGCCAACGTCCAGCTTGGCAGGGACTTACCGGCGAGGTAGTAATCGGCTCGCGAACGCTGTTTTCGGCCCAAATACCATGCTCCGAGCAGCATTAACACTAAATAAGTGGCGATCACCCACCAGTCCAAAACATCCATGTCATCAGCCCTAAGTCCGTTGCCCACTTCCATCATAGAGCTTTTAATGTCGTCAGCGCTAGTTAGACAGTTATGGGTAACTAGCGCTGCCATGCTCCGGCATGGCGGCGCGTAGAAACCAAAAGAGCCGCTTAAAGCGGCTCTTTTGCGAGTTGCGGCGACAACGGCATTATTGGGTTTGTGTCGCTTGTTGCTGCTGGATCACTGATGGATCAGGCAGCAAAGTCACACGGTAGGTGCTGCCTTGGCTGAGCAATTTCACAGTGTCGCCAATGTTGATTGGCGCTTCTTGTTCTGAATTTGCTTGTACGACTGAAATGACATTGCCATTTTCCAGCCGAATGGTGTACTCCGTGCCTTGTTGTTGGGTGAGCTTTTCTTCTGCTGCTGCACCGGCTGCGGCACCTACAATGGCGCCCACAACGGTCGCAATATCTTTACCTTTGCCGCCACCAACAGCGGATCCTGCCACGCCACCTAAGGCACCGCCAGCTGCAGAGCCAGCCACCGTTTTGGTGCCTTCAATATTAACCAGTTGCATGTCTAACACGGTGCCAATTTCAACCCGTTGCACTTTGCGTGCTTCAGAGCGCGAGTAGTCGCGACCGGTTTGGCTAGAGGGCACACAGGCCGTTAAAGTGAACGCAGTGGCAAACAACACAATCATTAAACGCTTCATATCGAACCTACTTAGTCAAATTTGATCGGGCATCAACATCCCTGAGACAGGCCCTCAATGGCCCACCATGAATTGCTGTTAGCGGATACTTTAGTTGCTCACCGAAACTAAATAAACCGCAAAATTGTATTAATTTGTAGCTTAATGATAACCGTTGAACTTACCCTGAACCATTGCTTGAAGCTGCCCCAGAGCCGTGTACACTTTCGGTATTAACTTCCCAAAAAGCAAAGAGATCCGCATGACAAGGAATTCTATCACCCTATTGCTGTCTGCTTCGCTGTTGCTTGGCGCTTGTACCTCAACGCCAACAGGCCGCTCGCAGTTAGCTTTTCAAGATTCTGGCAAAATGGCCGCGATGGGTGCGCAATCATTTGAGCAATTAAAGCAAAAAGAAAAGGTGAGTCAGTCCAAAGCGTTAAACGACTATGCTCAGTGTGTGTCCCGAGCCATCGTCAATGAGGTGCCTGAATCTTTTGGATACCAGCCAGACTCATGGGAAGTGGTGGTGTTTGACAGCGATCAAGTGAATGCCTTTGCCTTACCCGGTGCCAAAATTGGCGTGTACACCGGTTTGATGCGCGTTGCCGACAACCAAGATCAGCTGGCCGCGGTGATTGGTCACGAGGTGGCACACGTACTAGCAAAACATTCGAATGAGCGAATGAGCACCCAAATCCTAACCTCCGTGGGCTTGCTAGCGGCTGGTGTCGCACTGAGTGATAGCGACAATAAGGGCTTGTACATGGCAGTGCTTGGCGCTGGCGCGGCCTATGGTGTGATCTTGCCTTATAGTCGGGTGCATGAGTCAGAGGCCGATCACATGGGGCAAGATCTGATGGCGCAGGCTGGATTCGATCCTGAAGCGGCAGTCGAACTCTGGCACAACATGGCCAAAGCCTCCGGTGGCAAGCAACCGCCTGAGCTGATGTCGACGCACCCGTCTCACCAGACTCGGATCAGCGATTTAACCCAAGGACTGGCGCAATTTGAGCCGATTTACCAGCAGGCTCAAGCCAGTGGCAAGCGGCCTAATTGCGTTAAGCCGGATATGCCACCACCAGCCGAAAAGGAAAGCTAGGCTTTTCTGCCCACCACAATGCTAATTACCGATGTGATCGCCAGCAGCATGACGTAGTAGCTGTTGGCAACCACGGTCATTGGCGCCAAACCAAAACTTGAACCCAGTAATAGCGCTTGCGCGCCCCACGGGATCATGCCTTGACTAATGCAGCTGAAAATATCGAGCAAGCTGGCACTTCGTTTGGGAGCAATATGTTGCTCTTGAGCTAGATTACGAGCGACATCACCGCAGACAATAATGGAAACCGTGTTGTTGGCGGTACAGCAATTGGTCACTGCCACCATGCCGGCTAATGCTGATTCGGTGGCGCGTTTACTTTGTTGTTGTTTACCGAGTTTGTTAATCAGTCGTTGGCACTGGACTGTGATGTAAGCAAGGCCACCTTGATGCTTGATCAGCTGACTAAGGCCGCCAATCAACATCGACAAGACAAAAATCTCCTGCATTTTGGTAAAGCCTTGGTAGATGTCCTTAGTGAACTGCAACACGGCGTAATCCGCTTGCACAAAGCCAATGACGCCTGCTAACACAATACCGATCGCCAGCACCACAAATACATTGAGGCCTGCAACCGCGAGCACCAAGATGGTCAAATAGGGCAGTACCAGCAACCAGTCGACGGGGTTCGTCGGCGCAGGCGAGGTATCTGGTTGCAGCCAATAAAATAACGCTAACGCAAGCAAAGCGGCGGGAACCGCGATATGCAGGTTTTCGCGAAATTTGTCACGCATGCTACTGCCCTGAGTGCGAGCTGAAGCGATGGTGGTGTCTGATATGACCGATAAGTTGTCGCCGAACATGGCGCCACTGAGCACGGTACCAGCCATCAGCGCCGGATTGATGTCGGCACTCTCGGAGATCCCTAACGCGACCGGCGCAATGGCCGCAATGGTGCCCATTGAAGTGCCCATGGCAGTGGCAACAAAACCAGAAATAATGAAAATGCCGGGCAAAATAAAGGGCTCTGGTAATAGTGACAAACCAAGGTTTACCGTGGCTTCGACACCGCCAGTTGCTTGTGCCACCGACGAAAATGCGCCAGCCAGCAAATAAATCAAACACATGGTGATAATGGTGTTTTGGCCAGCGCCAGCCATAAAGGTATTGAGGCTGTCATTGAGTGGTTGACGATTGAGCCATAGCGCCAGCACGATTGCCGGTAAAATAGCGACAGGCGCAGGTAATTGGTAAAACGCGTACGCTGTCTGCTGCTGCGTCAGAATGATGCCTGTGCCAACAAACAACAATAAAAACAGGGCAAATGGCAGCAAGGCTAAGCCATTTGGCTCAATGGTGTGAGAAGCAGGTTTGGTCATTCAAATGCCTAATTCGAAGGAATGATTCTTGTTTATTTTGGTATTGTGGCATGTTGCCCGCTTAGGGTTAAACAACCACACCACAAATCTCTATTTTTATTCAGCTAAGTAACTGAGTTCACTCATCTTGATGAAATAATTCAAAACTTGAAAAAATTTTCTTTACAACTCAAAAAAGCGACTACACTTGAAACCAAGCCGTTGCACAGACAACGGTTTAACCCAGCGAGTTCCCTAAAATCTATATAAAAAGGGAAACGATTGGCAAAGCAAAATAGGCTATCTAACAATAATAATCTGTGCGCAACAGATAAAAGGCTAATCCCCTCACAGCCGGCAAGCGATTGCTGGCTTTTCTTTCTCTGCTCAAGCGGGGTATCGAGAGAGGGGCTGACAACCACAACAAAAACGCCGGTCTTAGACCGGCGTTTTTGTTTGTCATCAACCGCAGTACCTGCGTGACCGATTAGTGCTCATGAGCGGGGCAGGTTGGCATGTACTCCACCAATCGCGAGATCCCCCAAGTATTACCGGATGGCGCCACTGAATTTCCTTCGAGTTCAAAATAAAGCGGCCCGCGAACTTTTTCTCGATGACCAATTTCATTCATGGTGCTGGTGTCATAGACCCGACCGTTGATCACCACCATGCTCACCGAATCGGTATTGCGAATATCGTCGAGCGGGTTTTTATCAAGGATCACCAGATCGGCTAACTTGCCTTGTTCAATAGAGCCTAATTCATGACTCAGGCCAAGGAAGTCGGCGCCATTGGCGGTTGCTGCGCGCAACATTTCCATCGGCGTGAAGCCGCCTTGGGCCAGCATCCACATTTCCCAGTGATAGGCGAGCCCTTGCAATTGGCCATGTGAGCCAACATTGACCTTCACCCCACGATCGCTGAGCGCTTTCGCTGACTTGGCTACTGTTTGATAAAAGTAGTCATGTTCCGGCGTTTTGGTCCGGCGCATGGCCCGAGCACGAAGCTCTGCTGCGGAGGTGTACTTGGTTAACAGCGGATGCTGCCACACATCGTCATGCTGATACCAGTAGTACTCACCACTAATACCACCATAGCTGACCACTAGCGTTGGTGTATAACTCACATCTTTGGCTGCAGTCCACAGTTGCAATACATCTTCGTACAACGGTGCAATGGGCAAATTGTGCTCGACGCTAGTCGAACCGTCGATGATCTGAGTGAGGTTGTTGTAGAACGTTGAACCACCCTCTGGGTACACCGAAATTCCTAACTGTCGTGCAGCTTCAAGGATTTGCTGACGCTGATCGCGGCGCGGTTGGTTGTAACTCTTAATTGAAAACGCGCCCTGTGCTTGCAAGCGCTTAAGGTGCAGTTTGGCATCTTCAAGGCTATCGATCTGCACTTTATAATCGCCGCCTGCACCGTAAATAATGCCGCCAGTGGAGAAGACCCGAGGGCCAACCATCAGGCCTGCGCGAACGAGCTCCGACTGACTAAATACCGTTTCGGTATTGGCAGAAGGGTCGTGTGTGGTGGTGACCCCGAATGCCAGATTTGCATAGTACGCAGGGTTGCTCTGCGGCAGTGGGCTGCTTGGGAAATGGTTAACGTGAGCATGGGCATCAATAAAACCAGGCAGCACGGTCTTCCCTGCCAAATCAATCACCAATGCATCGTCTGGGATCTCAATGGTTTCAGCAGCGCCGACGCTGATAATACGATTGCCGTCGGTGATCACTGTCCCTTGTGGCAGCACTTCATCACCATTCATGGTGATCACGCGGCCATTGGTATACGCAATTTTCCCTTCGGGGTTGTCTTGTTTGACGCTGATATCAATGGCCTGTTGGCTTTCGCTACCATCGTTGAGCTGATAGCTATAAACGGTTTTGCCCAGTCCCCAATGCAGCGCATCTTTGGAGAAATGCAGGTAGTTGCCGGCGGCATTATCCATGGCGGTAACGGCTAGCGAACTGATGTCGTCATTGAGTTCTTGAACGTTGCCAGTGGCAACATATGGCACCAAGAAGACTTTGAAACCGTCTTGAATCGCGAGGTACTGACCGTCAAGACTCAGCGCCACATAAGTCGTTGAGCCCAATTTAAAGACATCTTTCTGATCGCCGCCATTGACTGAGTAACTGACCAGTTTTTTGTCATCGTTGTAGCCGTCAATCACCCAAATCCGATCGCCTGCCGGTGAAAACATCGGCATTCGGCCGCTGCGGGCAACAAAATGTGCGGTTTTATCGAATAACTTTTGCCAGTAAATGCCGGGTTCAGTGCCGTGGGCAAAACCACGCAAGTTGTTACCGCCGGTTTTCTGATAGACCACACTATCGCTGTCGGGCGAGAACTTAGGGTTTAGGTAGTGTCCCGGCTTGGCGGTGATACGAGTGGGAGAAGACACGCCGCGACGGCCTTTCCAGTTGGCCACGTAAACATGGCCATATTCGCCATCCTCCCAGTTGGTAAAGACAATGCGGCGACCATCAGGGCTAAATGACGGGCTGTATTGGAAGCCAGCGAGCTTGAATAATCGTTTCGGTTTACCGCCGGAGACCGGTTGTGAGTACAGCGAACCGAGCGCGTGAAAGACCCGGTATTTGCCATCTGGCGAGGTGGCAATATCACGGATCATCTTGACGTCAAATTGCTTGCTGTCAATTTCTGGGTTGGCTTTGACGGCGTGAGTCAGCGTCATGTCAACATCGGCTTCAAACGGGATTTCGGCTACGCGGCCACTGTCGATGTCGATTTGATGAATTTTACCTTTGGCCCAAAACACCAAACTTTCGCTATCTGGAGTCCAAGCAAAATTTGGCGACACGCCAAAAATCGCCCAAGCTTCTTGCTGATCATGATCAAGCTCGGAGTAAAGCGCCGTTTGACTGCCCGAATCGCGATCGTAAAGGTACAGCACCGATTGATGATCGACGCGCTTCACAAACGCCAGATATTTGCCATCGGGTGAAACGGTTGGCCTTACTGCACCACCGGGGCCAGATAGCAAGGTAATGATCTCGCCGGTTTTCAAATCACGGCGTTTGATGCTGTAAATCCCTTTATGGGGGTCTTTGTTGTACTGAAAGTAGGGGCCTTGGGTGGTGTCCTGACTGTAAAACAAGAAACGCCCGTCGGGGGATACGGAAGGCTCGTTGACGTCTTGTTGCTCATTGGGCTTATCGGTCAGGCGTAGGCCTTTACCGCCATCAAGATGGAATAGCCACATTTCACCTGAGCCCATTGAGCGCGTCCCTGTGAAATGCTTGCGGGCGATGATCGCTTTGCCATCAGGCGTCCAAGTTGGATTCATCAGCAAGCGGAAGTCTTCATTGGTAATGGCTTTTTCTTCACCACTGGCAATGTCCATTAACCAGATATTGTTGCCGCCTTCACGGTCACTGATATAGGCCAACGATTTGCCATCTGGCGAAAACTTGGGCTGGATTTCTTGTGCCGTCGAAGTGGTCAGGCGCATGGCTTTGCCGCCATCAATTGGCAGTAGGTAAAGATCGCCCAATAAATCAAATACGATTTGCTCACCGTCTGGGCTGACATCGATATTGAGCCAGGTACCTTCGTCGGTCGTGAATTGCAGCTGATGGTTAGAGCCACTGAATTCTGTCGGTTGTTCGGTGGCTTCACTTGCTGCCACTTGGCCGTCGGTATCGGCAGTATTGGCTAGGCTTGTGGGAGCCCAAAGTATGGCGCACAGGCTAGAGCATACGGCGGTGCGTAATGCGGCTAATCGCAGTGATTTCATATGACGGTGATCCTTGACAGGTAGTATGCATGAGCTCTCTAATCGGAGCTCTAAATGAGAATCGCTATAAGCCTCAGAGCATATCATGTGGCCAAAGCAAAACGTACCATTTCACGGCTTTTCGCCACCAATTGGCCGATATTTACTGTAAGACTGTGACAAGTCGCATTTTTGTTAATAGCCAAGCCCCTACAGTTGCTCAGGTAATTAGCACTGAAAACAACTAGTTAAATAGCATGTGAGGTGGCTCATTTTGTGACCTGAAACGCGCTTTTGTGGTTTCGAGAATCAGCTCAAGACGAGGCCAAAACCTTGTGATATGCTGTGCCACTTATTTTAATCCAATCGTGATGCGGTTGGATGTTGGGCTACTGCCCAAAATGCGATCAATTGAGCTACTAGTTTAGCTTGCTATTAGTTAATGGAATTTTGCTTCTATGAGTGATCTGGCTAAAGAGATCAGCCCCGTCAATATTGAAGACGAACTGAAAAGTTCTTACCTCGATTACGCCATGAGCGTGATTGTGGGTCGTGCCCTCCCTGATGTGCGAGATGGCCTCAAGCCTGTACACCGTCGTGTGCTGTTCGCGATGAACGAACTGAGCAACGACTGGAACAAACCTTTTAAGAAATCAGCCCGTGTGGTTGGTGATGTGATTGGTAAATATCACCCGCACGGTGACTCAGCGGTATACGACACTATTGTTCGTATGGCGCAACCCTTCTCTTTGCGTTACATGCTGGTTGATGGCCAGGGTAACTTCGGTTCAGTTGACGGCGATTCTGCAGCAGCGATGCGTTATACCGAGGTTCGGATGGCGCGTATTTCCCATGAGTTGTTGGCTGACTTAGAGAAAGAAACGGTCAATTACGTGCCGAACTATGACGGCACCGAACAGATCCCTGAAGTACTGCCGACCAAGGTACCGAACTTACTGGTCAATGGCTCGAGCGGCATTGCGGTTGGTATGGCGACCAACATCCCGCCACACAACCTGACTGAAGTGATTGATGGTTGCTTGGCGTATATCAAAGATGAAGCCATCACCATTGATGAGCTAATGCAGTACATTCCCGGCCCCGATTTCCCAACTGCGGGTATTATCAGCGGTCGCAAAGGCATCATTGATGCGTATCGCACGGGTCGCGGCAAGATTTATGTTCGCGCCAAAGCCGATATTGAAGCCGATAGCTCGGGTAAAGAAACCATCATCGTTACCGAGCTGCCGTATCAGGTCAACAAAGCGCGCCTGATTGAGAAAATGGCCGAGCTGGTCAAAGACAAGAAAATTGAAGGCATTACTGGCCTGCGTGACGAGTCGGACAAAGACGGCATGCGCATGGTCATTGAATTGCGCCGTGGTGAAGTGGGTGAAGTTGTTCTTAACAACTTATATGCCCAAACCCAAATGCAAACCGTGTTTGGTATTAACATGGTGGCGCTGGACAAGAACCAGCCGCGTTTATTCAATCTCAAAGACGTCATCGAAGCATTCGTTCAACACCGCCGTGAAGTGGTGACTCGCCGCACCGTATTCGAATTGCGCAAAGCCCGCGAGCGTGCCCATATCCTTGAAGGTTTGGCGATTGCTCTGGCCAACATTGATCCGGTTATTGAACTCATCCGCCACTCGAAAACACCAGCCGAAGCGAAAGCGCAGTTGGTTGCTCGTGGTTGGGAGCTGGGTAACGTCGCTGCCATGCTGCAAAGCGCTGGCCAAGATGCGGCACGCCCAGAATGGCTGGAGCCACAGTTTGGCATTCGTGATGACAACCAGTACTACCTGACCGAAGAGCAAGCCCAAGCCATTCTTGACTTGCGCTTGAACAAGCTGACTGGCCTTGAACACGAGAAGATCCTTGATGAGTACAAAGAGCTTCTCGAACTGATTGCTGAATTACTCCACATCTTGGGTAGCCCTGCGCGCCTGATGGAAGTGATTGAAGAAGAGCTTCACGCCATCAAAGAGCAATATGGTGATGAGCGCCGCACGGAAATCACCGCTGCTAGCCATGACATCGCCATTGAAGATCTGATTGCTGAAGAAGATGTGGTGGTAACGCTCTCTCATGAGGGCTACGTTAAGTATCAGCCGCTGGCTGATTACGAGGCGCAGCGCCGCGGTGGTAAAGGCAAAGCCGCTACTAAGATGAAGGATGAAGACTTCATTGAGCGCTTGCTGGTGGCATCAACGCACGATCAAATCTTGTGTTTCTCGTCGATTGGTAAAGTCTATTGGCTGAAGGTATTCCAACTGCCGCTAGCCAGTCGCACTGCACGTGGTAAGCCAATCGTCAACATTCTGCCGCTGGACGAAGATGAGCGCATTACGGCCATCTTGCCGGTGAAAGAATTTGCTGACGATAAGTTCGTGTTGTTTGCTACCGCCTCAGGCACCGTCAAGAAAACACCATTGAGTGCTTATTCGCGCCCATTAAGCTCAGGCATTCGCGCCATCAATTTAGTTGAAGGCGACCACTTGATTGGCGTGGCGCTGACCACAGGCTCGGATGACATCATGCTGTTCTCTGATGCCGGTAAAGTGGTTCGCTTTAACGAGCAGGCGCGAGACAGTGAAACTGGCGAAGTGAAAATTGACCCAGAAACTGGCGAGCCAATGATGGCGCTGCGACCAATGGGGCGCACAGCAACTGGTGTTCGAGGCATTAAATTGCAGCCGGATCAAAAAGTGGTGTCACTCATTGTGCCGCATAGCGACGGTCCGATTCTGACCGTGACCGAAAATGGTTATGGTAAGCGCACCGAGCTTGCTGAATACGGCGCTAAGAGCCGTGCCACCCAAGGTGTGGTTTCAATCAAAGTGAGCGAGCGCAACGGTAAAGTGGTAGGTGCTGTTCAGGTCGATGAAAACGACGAGATCATGATGATCACCAACGGCGGCACCCTGGTTCGTACCCGCGTCCATGAAGTGTCGCTGGTTGGCCGTAATACTCAGGGCGTGACCTTGATTAAGACGGCCAAAGATGAACTGGTTGTTGGCCTGCAGCGTATTGAAGAAGTGGATGAAGAAGACGTCATCGATAG
Organism: Neiella litorisoli; assembly: GCF_014773395.1. Classification (GTDB taxonomy): domain Bacteria; phylum Pseudomonadota; class Gammaproteobacteria; order Enterobacterales; family Neiellaceae; genus Neiella; species Neiella litorisoli. Next base: position 15,308 of record NZ_JACXAF010000025.1, read on the forward strand.
CGTTGACGGTGAAGCTTCTGAAGTTGCAGCCGAACAAAGTGGCGCCGCTGAAGACAACAATTCGCCAGCAGAAGGCGATGCAACGGAATAATTGAATGTCGAAGGTTTATAACTTCTGTGCGGGGCCGGCCATGTTGCCGGCCCCAGTTTTAGCTAAAGCACAACAAGAGCTGTTGGATTGGCAAGGACTGGGAACTTCGGTCATGGAAGTCTCCCACCGTGGTAAACACTTCATTGAGCTTGCCGATAAATCGGAACATGATTTGCGCAAATTGCTGAATATCCCGAGCAATTACAAAGTGCTATTCATGCATGGTGGTGGCCGAGGGCAGTTCGCTGCAGTGCCATTGAACATCACTAAAGCCGGCGATAAGGCATCATTTGTTGATACTGGGGTGTGGTCGAAAAAGGCAATTGAAGAAGCGCAGCGCTTTATCGACACTGATGTTGTGGCGTCGAGCTATCAAGATGAGCAAGGCCTGTGGCATGTGCCACAACAGCAAGTGGTCGAGGTTGCTGATGACAGCAAATACCTGCACTTTTGCCCAAATGAGACCATCGAAGGGCTGGAATTTAATTTCTGTCCGCAAGCGAGCAATGGCGCACCAGTTATCGCCGACATGTCGTCGACGATTTTATCTCGCCCGATTAACGTTGCGGATTACGGCATTATTTACGCCGGAGCACAAAAGAACATTGGCCCGTCAGGTCTGGCTGTGTCGATTGTTCGCGACGATTTGGTCGGTTATGCCCGCCAACAAACTCCTGCAATTTTGAATTATCAGCTGACTGACGAATTCGATTCGATGTACAACACGCCGCCAACCTATTCGTGGTATTTGGCAGGCCTGGTATTCGAATGGTTGCTGGAGCAAGGCGGGGTTGCAGCCATGGCCCAACGCAATCAAGCCAAAGCTGGCATTTTGTACGACTACATTGACCAAAGCGAATTTTACCGGTCGCAAGTCGCGGCGGACAGCCGCAGTTGGATGAATGTGCCGTTCCAGCTAGCCAACGATGACCTGAACGCCGCATTCTTAGCGCAAGCTGAGCAAGCAGGTTTGCGGGCCTTGAAAGGTCACCGCATTGTCGGCGGTATGCGAGCGAGCATTTACAATGCCATGCCAGAGCAGGGCGTGGTTGCCTTAGTCGATTTCATGAAAGAGTTCGAACGCACTCAAGCCTAGTTAGACCATATTCGTTATGGTCATAGCAGTGAAGCAGAGTTGCATTGAGGAGTAGTAATGAGCTGTGATTTTCTTGCCTTAGCCAATTCTGGAGTTCAGAGTCTGCAGCCGTATCAGGCTGGCAAACCCACTTCAGAGCTCGAACGAGAGCTTGGCATTCGAAATATCGTCAAACTGGCGAGTAACGAAAACCCATTGGGGATCAGTAACCGAGTCAAACAGTTGTTGTGCGATGAGCTTGACGATCTGGCACGTTACCCAGATTCCAATGGCTTTTATTTGAAAACGGCGCTGGCACAAAAGCTAACCACCAAGGCCGAGCAAATTACTTTGGGTAACGGCTCTAACGACGTCATCGAGCTAATTGCCAGAGCCTTTGTCGCTGAGCAACACGAAGTCATTTTCTCGGAGCATGCGTTTGTCGTTTATCCATTGGTGACCAAAGCCATTGGTGCCACAGCAGTGCAAGTGCCAGCAAAAGATTATGGTCATGATTTGGATGCCATGGCTGCGGCGATCACCGACCGTACTCGGTTAATTTTCATCGCGAACCCCAATAATCCAACCGGCACCTTTTTGACCAGCTCTGAGCTTAAACACTTCCTTGATAAAGTGCCCGAGCACGTGTTGGTGGTACTCGATGAAGCCTACTACGAATATGTGGGTAAAGCCGACCGAGCACCATCGATTGCGTGGTTGAATCACTATCCGAATTTGATTGTGTCTCGCACCTTCTCAAAAGCCTACGGCTTGGCAGGACTGCGAGTTGGTTACGCGGTCTCTAATGCCGAAATTGCCGATGTACTCAACCGTGTGCGCCAGCCATTTAACTGCAATTCACTAGCTCTTGCGGCCGCGGAGCAGGTTTTGGATGATGCTGATTACTTAACTGCCTCGGTTGAAATCAACCGCGTCGGCATGATTCAACTGACTGAGCGATTTGATGAACTTGGCTTGGACTACATTCCATCGAAGGCAAACTTTGTGACGGTTGATGTTGGTCGCAATGGTGCTGAGGTATATCAGGCTTTGTTGCAAGAAGGGGTGATTGTTCGACCGATTGGCGGTTATGGCCTGCCGAATCATTTGCGGGTGAGTGTGGGTTTAGAAAACGAAAACCAACGCTTCCTCGAAGCCCTTTGCAAAGTGCTTGCATTAAAGTAAGCTCTCTCACCACTTTTATTCATGGGCTGACTCGTTGTCGGCCCATTTTCTGATAGCTAATACGAAAGGAGCGTTTTGACTCCATGGATTCTCTGACCCTCAATCCAATTGCTCGCGTCAATGGCACCGTTAATTTGCCAGGCTCGAAGAGCGTATCTAATCGTGCCTTATTGTTGGCTGCACTGGCCACTGGCGAAACTCACCTGACGAATTTGCTCGATAGTGATGACATCCGTCACATGCTCAATGCGCTGAAAGCGCTGGGTGTTGATTATCGACTCTCTGATTGTAAAACCGAATGTTGGGTGCAAGGCAATGGTGGCCCGTTTGCGGTAACTGAACCGTTGGATTTGTTCCTTGGTAATGCCGGTACTGCCATGCGCCCGCTGTGCGCAGCACTAACGCTAGGATCCGGTGAAGTTGTTCTCGGTGGCGAGCCACGAATGGAAGAACGCCCAATTTTGCATTTGGTTGATGCCTTGCAAGCGCTCGGTACAGACGTCACTTACCTCAAAAATGAAGGTTATCCGCCGGTCAAAATCGTGGGCACTGGCTTAAATGGAGGCCGGGTTAAGATTGATGGCTCGATTTCTAGTCAGTTCTTGACGGCGCTACTGATGTCGGCACCGCTAGCAAAAGAAGATTTGGCGATTGAAATCATCGGTGAGTTGGTATCCAAACCCTACATCGACATTACTTTACACTTAATGGCGCAATTTGGTGTTGAAGTCAGCCACGACGATTATCAGGTGTTCCACGTCAAAGCTGGCCAAAGCTATCAATCACCTGGCGATTTATTGGTCGAAGGTGATGCCTCATCGGCATCTTATTTCCTTGCTGCCGCAGCCATCAAAGGTGGTGAAATCAAAGTCACTGGCATCGGTAAAAATAGCATTCAAGGTGATATTCAGTTTGCTGACGCTATTGCTGCCATGGGCGGTGAAATCGAGTGGGGTGATGATTACATCATTGCCCGCCGCGGCGAGTTAAAAGCCGTTGATATGGACTTTAACCATATTCCAGATGCGGCGATGACCATTGCTACAGCGGCGTTATTTGCCGAGGGCACCACGGTTATTCGCAATGTCTACAACTGGCGCGTGAAAGAAACCGACCGCTTGGCTGCGATGGCGACAGAGCTTCGCAAAGTCGGCGCCGAGGTCGAAGAGGGCGAAGACTATATTAAAGTGGTACCGCCGGCTAAACTGCAACACGCGGCGATTGATACCTATAATGATCACCGCATGGCCATGTGTTTCTCGCTGGTTGCCCTGTCGGATACGCCCGTCACGATTAACGATCCGGGTTGTACCTCAAAGACGTTTCCTGATTATTTTGAGCGTCTGGCGCAATTGGCTAGCGAATAAACAAATCACCCAAAGGGTGCAAAATTGTAAATTAGGCGGTCCACGGGCCGCCTTTTTGATCGCATATTTTCATCATTCTGACATTGTATGGGGGCGATCAGCCTCTATAATGTGCCGCCATTAAAGCAATCGCTTTTGCATTTCATCATTTCGTCGGATAGGAGCACCACATGAGCCAAGGGCAATCGGATACTGCCACAGACACAAATAGCACTGTACCCATGATCGCGGTGGACGGCCCCAGTGGTTCGGGCAAAGGCACCTTGTGTAAACGACTGGCTAAGCAGCTTGGCTGGCAACTCCTTGATAGTGGCGCGATTTACCGAGTGTTGGCATTAGCAGCTCTGCATCACAACGTTGAATTGGATGATGAAGAAGCGCTGGTAGCTTTGGCGACTCACCTCGATGTAGCCTTTGAAGCCCGGGAAGATTCCGAAGTAGTCAGCGTCATGCTCGAAGGCGAAGATGTCAGTAAAGCCATTCGTACCGAAGAATGCGGCGCAGCGGCATCGAAAGTTGCTCCTTTCCCGAAAGTAAGAGAAGCGCTGTTACAACGGCAACGGGCGTTTCGCACGGCTCCTGGTCTGATCGCCGATGGCCGTGATATGGGAACCGTCGTCTTTCCTGATGCACCAATTAAAGTATTTCTGACTGCCAGCGCCGAAGAGCGCGCCAGACGGCGGGTTTCCCAGTTGCAAAGTGCGGGTCAGAGTGCTAACATCGCGCAAATTTTAGCCGACATCCAAGCAAGGGATGATCGTGATATGAATCGAGCAGTGGCGCCGCTTAAACCAGCGGACGATGCCCTCAGCCTCGATACCACGACATTGAGCTTAGATGAGGTAGAGGCCGAAGTGCTGGCGTATGCCAAAACTCGGCTACCAGAATTAAAGGTGTAAAGCCTTTCTCAAACTATTTGGTGCTGAAGCAAGGCAATAAGCGCATTCAGCCCCACGAGCTTAGATCGCTAAGTGACTGGGGTGAATGAGTGAAATTAACGCAGCTGCAGTGCCAAATAGGAAGAGATAAGAACATTGTGTAGGGCAACGTTCCTACGAATGGGTACTGTTTGTAAGGATGCAGACGGTAATTTGTAAGCAGCCCCAACTAGCCGGATGCTAGGTGGTACTTTTGTATTTTTAAAAGTTAATTAAACATGACTGAATCATTTGCTGATCTCTTTGAAGAAAGCTTAAAAGAACTCGAAACCCGTCCTGGCTCAATTGTTAAGGGCACCATCGTTGCTATCGAAAACGGTGTTGTTCTGGTTGACGCAGGCCTGAAATCTGAATCTGCTATCCCAGCAGAGCAATTCAAAAACGCTGAAGGCGAACTTGAAGTCGCTCTGGGTGACTCTGTAGACGTTGCTCTGGATGCAGTTGAAGATGGTTTCGGTGAAACTCAGCTGTCTCGCGAGAAAGCCAAACGTCACGAAGCTTGGATCGTTCTTGAGAAGGCTTACGAAGACGCAGAAACTGTTACCGGTGTGATTAACGGTAAAGTTAAAGGCGGTTTCACTGTTGATGTAGGTAACATCCGCGCGTTCTTGCCAGGTTCTTTGGTTGACGTACGTCCAGTACGCGATACGCTGCACTTGGAAGGCAAAGAGCTGGAATTCAAAGTGATCAAGCTCGACAAGCGTCGCAACAACGTTGTTGTTTCTCGCCGCGCAGTTATCGAGTCTGAAACTAGCCAAGAACGTGAGTCTCTGCTTGAGAACTTGCAGGAAGGTCAAGAAGTTAAAGGTATCGTTAAGAACCTGACCGAATACGGTGCTTTCGTTGACCTGGGCGGTGTAGACGGCCTACTGCACATCACTGACATGGCTTGGAAGCGCGTTAAGCACCCAAGCGAAATCGTAAATGTTGGTGACGAAATCAATGTTAAAGTTCTGAAATTCGACCGTGAGCGCACTCGCGTATCACTGGGTCTGAAGCAATTGGGTGAAGATCCATGGGTCGCAATTGCTAACCGTTACCCACAAGATACTCGTCTGACTGGTCGCGTAACTAACCTGACTGATTACGGCTGCTTCGTTGAAATCGAAGAAGGCGTTGAAGGTCTGGTACACGTTTCAGAAATGGATTGGACTAACAAAAACGTACACCCTGCGAAAATCGTTCAACTGGGTGACAGCGTTGAAGTTATGGTTCTGGAAATCGACGAAGAGCGTCGCCGTATTTCTCTGGGTCTTAAGCAATGTAAAGTTAACCCATGGGATGAGTTCGCTACTAAGTTCAACAAGGGCGATCAAGTTAGCGGTAAGATCAAGTCTATCACTGACTTCGGTATCTTCATCGGCTTGGACGGCGGCATCGACGGTCTGGTTCACTTGTCTGACATTTCTTGGAACGCAGCTGGCGAAGAAGCCGTTCGCGAATACAAGAAAGGCGACGAAGTTACTGCCGTTGTATTGCAAGTGGACCCAGAGCGCGAGCGCATCAGCTTGGGCGTGAAGCAACTGGCTGAAGATCCATTTAATAAATACCTGAACGATAACAAAAAAGGTGCTATCGTTAATGGTACTGTTGCTGCAGTTGACGCCAAAGGCGCCACAATTGCTCTGGCCGACAGTGTTGAAGGTTACCTGCGCGTAGCTGACATCTCTCGCGACCGTATCGAAGATGCTTCTTTGGTATTGAACGAAGGTGATGCAGTAGAAGCTAAGCTGATGGGTGTGGATCGTAAGAACCGTCAAATCAATCTGTCTATCCGTGCTAAGGATGAAGCAGAAGAGAAAGCGGCTCTGGATAAAGTCAACAGCGATAGTGCAGCTGCAGATGCAGGCTTCTCTAACGCAATGGCTGAAGCCTTCAAAAACGCTAAAGGCTAATGTTCAGGGGGAGGCAACTCCCCCCAGCAGCAACCAATACTTGGCAATAATGGGACGGTGACGTTAGGTATGACTAAATCTGAACTGATTGAACGTCTGGCCAGCAAGCAGTTGCAGCTGTCAGCTAAAGAAGTCGAAACAGCCATTAAAGAGCTCATTGAGCAAATGGCAACCACGCTGGAATCCGGTGATCGTATTGAGATCCGTGGTTTTGGTAGTTTTTCACTGCATTATCGTGCTCCTCGTGTCGGACGCAATCCGAAAACGGGTGACTCGGTTGAACTGGAAGGCAAATACGTCCCACACTTCAAGCCGGGCAAAGAGTTGCGTGAACGAGTGAATAACGTTGGTTAACGATTTCTTGCTTTGAAATCAATCGAAGACGGCATGCCGAATAGGCGTGCCGTTTTTTTTTTGCAATAATCTAACTCATTCGTTTGTTATTAAGTTTTCAACTCTATGAAACTGTTCCTGACCGTTGTCGTTATTGTGTTGTTGGTGGTGCTGGGGCTGAGCTTTGGCGCTCAGAATGATACTCAGGTCACCGTTAACTACCTGATTGCTCAGGATACCTTCTCGCTGCCAAGCGTGATTGCGGTGGTGCTGGTACTAGGCTTCGTCCTCGGCTGGGCGACGACAGCGGCGGGCTATTTTGCTCAGCGTTGGAAATATGCACAGCTGTTACGAAAAAATCGCAAATTACAACGTCAAATCGATTCGGCAGATAGCTAAATATGCTTGAGCTGTTGTTCCTTCTGCTGCCGATTGCCGCTGCCTATGGTTGGTACATGGGACGGCGCAGTGCGGCGCAACAGCAACAAGATCAGCAGCAACAATTATCCGAAAAGTATGTTGCTGGCTTGAACTACCTGTTATCCGATCAGGATGATAAAGCGGTGGACCTGTTCATTGACATGATCGAGGTCGACAGCGATACCATTGACACTCACATGGCATTGGCCAGCTTGTTTCGCAAGCGCGGCGAAGTCGAAAAAGCCATTAAAATTCACCAGAATATTCTCCAGCGTAGCCAGCTTAGCCAAGAACAACATCGGCAAACGATCTTTGAGCTTGCTCGCGATTTCTCGGCCGTCGGCTTGCTCGATCGGGCCGAAGAACTCTACAAAAAAATAGCTGGTAAAAAAAATGTTGGCGAGCAGGCAACCCGCGAACTTGTAGCTATTTATCAAAGCATGCGCGATTGGCACAGCGCTATTTCTTATGCTGAAAAGTTGCCGGTTGATTGTGGCATGGCCAAACAGGTGGCTCAATTTTATTGTCAGCTGGCAGATGAATTGGGCCAACAAAAGACCGAGCAGCAAATCAAGTACTTAAAAAAGGCACTGAAAATCGACCCGCAGTGCGTCCGAGGTAGCATTATGTTGGCGCAATGCTACCAATCTCAAGGTCAGTATCAGAGCGCTATTGAGTACTATCAACAAGTGCTTGAGCAAGACATCAATATGGTTTCTGAAGTGCTAACGCCATTGGCTCATTGTTATCAGCAAATGCCTGATCTGACGCCAATGCAGCACTTCTTGATGACGGCCGTCGAACGCGGCGCTGGCGCCTCTGCAGTGATCAGCCTAGCAGAGCTACTTAAGGCTCAAGATTTGGCGGCTGATGCTGAGTTGTTGGAATTGACGCAACTGCGTCGTTATCCCTCTTTGAAAGGCTTTTTTCATTACATGGACTACCATTTGGCCAGAGCAATGGCGCCAGAAGCGAAAGCGAGCCTTGAAATGTTGCAACAACTGGTTGGCCAACAACTGGCGGTTAAACCCAAGTACCGTTGCTCCAATTGCGGATTTTCCGGCAACGTCTTGCAATGGCAATGCCCTTCCTGTAAAAGCTGGGGCGAAACCAAGCCGGTGCGCGGATTGGATGGCGAATAACCTCTCGTAAGAATTAGGATTTAGATCTTAGATGACGGACTCAAAAGTAATTGTGGCGTTGGATTATCCAACTCAAGAGCAGGCTCTGGCGTTTGTCGAGCAAGTGACTCCAGACAGTTGCCGACTGAAAATTGGCAAAGAAATGTTCACTTTGTTCGGCCCAGAATTTGTCAGGCAATTGGTCGCGAAAGGCTTTGATGTGTTCTTGGATCTGAAATTCCACGACATTCCCAATACGGTAGCCAAGGCCGTTGCAGCGGCGGCGGAGCTCGGCGTTTGGATGGTCAACGTCCATGCCAGTGGCGGTAAAGTGATGATGGAAGCGGCAAAAAAAGCGCTAGAGCCATATGGAGATAACGCGCCAAAGCTAATCGCGGTGACCGTGTTGACCAGCATGAGTGCAGACGACTTACGCGATACTGGCATCAAAGTCGAACCATTTGAACACGTTCGTCGTTTAGCATCACTGACCCAAGAAGCTGGCTTAGATGGTGTGGTTTGTTCTGCTCGCGAAGCGCGGATGTTGCGGAGCCGGTTAGGTGATGACTTTTTGTTGGTGACGCCTGGCATTCGGCCAATTGGTGCCGATGCCGGTGATCAGCAGCGCATCATGACGCCGGAAAAAGCCATCGAGCAAGGCGCTAGCTATCTGGTGATTGGCCGCCCCATCACCCAAGCAGAGCAGCCGTTACAGGTACTACAACAAATTAATGAGTCGCTCGCGTAGCGACTAATCCCCGAGCCACGATAAAGCGCATCACCAGCGCTGTTAAGGTGCCGGCAATGGCGCCTGTGAGGTGGCTTAACACCGCGACGTTGGCATCGATCAATGAAGCGGTGTGGGCGCTGGCGCCAACAAACTGCTCCCATGCTAGCTTGATAACCAGCCCAGCCCCTAATACCAACATGAATTTCGGGCCACTATTGAACTCCCTGATCACCAAGTAAGCAACGATGCCATGCAGGGCACCGGACAAACCAACCAAACTGGTCAATTGGTGATTGAATAAAGCAAACCCCAAGGTGCTCAGTGCGCCCAGCCATAGGGTAAGGACGGGCATGCGCCAGCTATGTAATGATGATGACGAAAGGCTGGCAATCAAGCAATAGGCGGCAACGTTCATCATCAGGTGGTAGCCATTGGTGTGAAGTAGGGGGGTAGATAATAGCACCCACCACTGCTGCGATAATGATGTGGATGTTTGGTATTCGAGCAGAGGTTGACCATCAGGCCACAATCCAAATGCGATTAGTGATAGAGCCGGAATACTGATCTGCCAGACAGTTGCTACTCGTATCACCCAGTTATTCCTACCAGCACGTCGAAAAACATCAGGTGCATGGTATCAAGCAGTTGGCGGTAGATCATGAAAACGCATAAAATTCTGTGCCAGTAAAACGTCAAAAACCTGAACTAAATCAAAATTTCAGATCTTGAACGGCTTTTATACTCGATGCTAACAGTAAAACTGTGATCGCTTTCAATCGGATGCCGCCTTGATAAGTCGCGGTAGCGCCTGCCGCAACAGACCTTGTTTCAACGGATTGAATAGGATGCTTGAGCCAATACATCGTTAAACCCAAACACTTCAGATGTTGTTTGAGCTATTTCGAAACAGGCTGAGCTGTATTATAGTGTTGAACTGATTACGATTCTTATTTTCATTAATATTGGTGTCCAATGACATTAGATCGCTTAAAGCCCAGCCAAAAAGCAGTGGTACGAGCCATTGATTGCAATCAGCCTTCGCGCGGTAAGTTAATGGATATGGGGGTGATCCCCGGCGCAACCATTACCTATGTTCGATCGGCGCCTTATGGTAAAGGCTGTCAAATTGAAGTAAAAAGCACCCAGTTGATGTTACGAGGTGACTTGGCCGCAGCGATCGAGGTACAGCAAGCTTGAGTAGTTCTAAAAATATTGCCTTAGTTGGCAATCCAAACGCAGGAAAAACCACCTTATTCAACGGTCTTACTGGGTTAAAGCAGCGCGTTGGTAACTTCCCCGGGATCACGGTAGAAAAAAAGCAGGGCCGGCTTAAACACCAAGATGTAGAAGCCAATGTTATCGATCTTCCCGGCGTCTATTCACTGATCCCGCAGCAACAAAGTTCCCAAGATGAGCGCGTGACGCTCGACTTCCTCATTCATGAAACGCCTGACGCCATTATCAATGTCTTGGATGCAACTTGCCTTGAGCGTCATTTATACCTCACCACTCAATTAGCAGAATTGGGTATTCCAATGATGCTCGTCCTGACCCGCGCTGATGTTGCCCGCAAGCAAGGGGTTGAGGTCGATGTTGATGAGTTGAAGCGGCGCATGGGTGTTGAAATTGTAGTGATTGACGGTACTCAACCGCAAAGCTATATCGCCCAAGTCGTCAAGGGTTTGTCTGTCACCAGTATCTGTCAGCTGACGCCACACTATGATGCCCATATCGAACAATGGCTCGAGCAGCATTCTGGTGACTCTCGTCTCAGCACGTTAGTCGATTTAATTGATCGCCATTATCGTGGCGAGCAACCGGTCGCCGGTGATATCGAGCTTGATATTGCCAGTCACCGCTATCAGCTGTGTAACGACATCGCGCGGGCTGTGATCACCGACCCTTCGATCGCCGCTGAGCAATTTAGCCACAAACTTGACCGCTGGGTCCTTAACCCTTGGTTTGCGTTGCCGATTTTCTTTGGCGTGATGTATCTGATGTTCATGTTCACCATTCACGTTGGTGGTGCCTTCATTGACTTCTTTGATATCGCCGTCGGTGCGATCGCGGTCGATGGCACAGCTGCTGTGCTCGGAGCGGTTGGCGCCCCTGCGCTGCTGATTGCATTGTTGGCAGACGGTGTCGGGGCCGGTATTCAAACGGTGAGCACCTTTATTCCGATTATCGGCTGTTTATATCTGTTTCTCACCGTACTTGAGCAGTCCGGTTATTTGGCGCGAGCGGCGGTTGTTGTGGACCGCTTAATGAACCGGTTGGGGCTTCCCGGTCAGGCGTTTGTACCAATGATCATGGGCTTTGGTTGCTCGGTACCGGCGGTTATGGCTACCCGAACCCTCGAACAGCAATCAGAGCGAGTCATCACCAGCGCGATGTCGCACTTTATGTCCTGTGGTGCGCGGCTGCCGGTTTATGCCTTGTTTGCCGCGGCGTTCTTCCCGCACTCAGGGCAGAACATGGTGTTCTTGTTATATCTCATCGGCATTTTGATGGCAGTGTTAACGGGATTGGCGTTGCGTCACTCGTTATTGCCAGGGCAAAGCTCTAGTGTGATCCTCGAGTTGCCAAATTACGAGCGCCCACACCTGATGCCCGTGTTGTTGAAAACTTGGCAGAAGCTGAAAGGGTTTGTCGTTGGTGCTGGTAAAATTATTGTCATCATGGTGACCTGTATTGGCTTGTTAAATTCGATGGGTACCGATGGCTCGTTGGGCAATCAAGACACTGATAAGTCGTTGTTATCAAAAGTTAGCCAAACCATTACACCACTATTTCATCCAATGGGATTAGATGATGACAATTGGCAAGCAACCGTGGGGATTTTCACTGGTGTGTTCGCTAAAGAAGTTGTCGTCGGAACGCTGAATAATCTGTATCAGGCCGAAGGTGCTGAAGAGGAAGCTGCGACGTTATCTGAATCAATGGTTGAAGCAGTGGAGTCGATATCGAATAATCTCGCTGCAATTGCAGACGCATTGCTCGATCCCCTGGGTATTTCAATTGGCGATGTCGAAGACTTAGACGCGGCAGCCGAAGAGCAGGAGGTCAGTAAGTCGACTTACACCTCGATGCAACAACGATTCAACGGTGCGATTGGCGCCTTTGCTTATTTGCTGTTCGTATTGATGTATATCCCGTGTGCGAGTGCGACCGGTACGATTGCCCGCGAAATCGGATTGAAGTGGGCTGTGTTTATTGGTATCTGGAGTACCTTGCTGGCGTACTGTTCCGCTACGGCATTTTATCAGGCCGGTTATTGGTGGCTGGATGGCACAGGCTCGGCGCTGTTGGCGCTCATAGCGATAGTGGTGCCATTGCTGACATTCTTAGCGATGCGGACAAAACAAGCCAAGAGCCTGTTTCAACAGCAAAAGGTGCAGGCCTATGCTGCATGACATCTCGGCCCTGCTGCAAAAACAGGGGCCGATGAGCAAGGCGATGATCTCCCGCGAGCTGAAAGCCAGCGAGCCAGCTGTTGAGCAAATGCTGGCGTTGCTGATTGCCAGAGGGCGGATCAAACGTCTTTCTGCAGACGCTTGCTCGGGAGGATGTTGTGACTCCGCTGGCGTTGATCTTTATCAATGGCAAGGCGAGCAAGCTTTACCACTATCGACGTCGTTGGAATGATCGTCCGACACCCCTAGTTAAACAGCCAGCTTAGACGGCTGCTCCTGAATGCTCAGTGAGTCGCCACTGCGATCAGAGCGGAACTAAGGTTTTTGTCAACAAGCTTCAGCCGCAGGACGCGGCTGCAGAGCCATCAGGGATGATTTTACGGCGTCTTTTTGACGAAAAGGTTAGTGCAGCGGATAGTCGACTTGACCTTGGTGGGCGCCGAAGCTTGGCGACGGTCAGCCAGCAACTTTCTCTATTCGGTGACGCTCAAGTCCATCCATGGCGCGCTCTGCATCCGGCATCCATGCCGGCTGAAGCACCTCTCAGAGAAACTTACTGGCTGCGCCTGAATGCTCAGTGAGTTTCTACTGCTATCAGAGCGGAACTAACGCTTTCGTCAACAAGCTTCAGCCGCAGGACGCGGCTGCAGAGCCATTAGGGATGATTTTACGGCGTCTTTTTGACGAAAAGGTTAGTGCAACGCATAGCCGACTTGACCTTGGTGGGCGCGGAAGCTTGGCGACGGTCAGCCAGCAACTTTCTCCATTCGGTGACGCTCAAGCCATCCATGGAGCGCTCTGCACCCGGCATCGATGCCGGCTGAAGCACCTCACAGAGAAACTTACTGGCTGCTCCTGAATGATCAGTGAGTTGCCAATGAGATCAGAGCGGAACTAACGTTTTCGTCAACAAGCTTCAGCCGCAGGACGCGGCTGCAGAGCCATCAGGGATGATTTTACGGCGTCTTTTTGACGAAAAGGTTAGTGCAGCGGATAGTCGACTTGACCTTGGTAGGCGCCGAAGCTTGGCGACGGTCAGTCAGCAACTTTCTTCATTCGGTGACGCTCAAGCCCATCCATGGAGCACAAGAAGCCGCCATTTTGCTGGGCGTTACTCGTATGCTAGCGGATCAGTGGCCTGATTTTCGGTGAATGCTTCTAAGCGCTCAACACAAGCGCCACACTTGCCACAAGCTTTTTCGCGACCGTTATAACAGGTCCACGTCTCGGCGTAGTCCAAGTTCATGCTCAAACCATCGGTCAGGATTTCAATCTTCGATTTGTGCAAATAGGGCGTGACGATATCAACTGGCTCATAGTTTGCCAGCAGTGACACTTCCTTCATTTTCTCTACAAATTCCGGACGGCAATCAGGGTAAATGGCATGGTCGCCACTATGCGCACCATAGTAGACCGCTTCTGCTTTTATCGAGACGGCATAAGCAATAGCGAGAGACAACAGTACCATATTGCGATTTGGCACCACCGTCGACTTCATGCTTTCTTCTTCGTAGTGGCCTTCTGGAATATCGATGTCATCGGTCAGTGAACTACCAGCCAAAAGGGCATTAATCGCGCGAATATCAATGACCTGATGGGGCACATTTAAGCGCTCACAGACAGCTCGGGCGACATCGATTTCTTTTACATGGCGTTGACCATAGTTGAAGGTCAGGGCATGGACTTCTTTGCCATCTTTGATGGCACGGTTTAACACGGTGTAAGAGTCCATTCCACCAGAGTAAATGACGACGACTTTTGAATTCATGATTGAGTCCGGGCAGTACGATGATAGTTGCTTAATTGCTCATTCAGTTTAGGGGTAGTTGACATGAAACTGAATAAAGGCGGCAGTTTTAGCCGATATAGATAGGTAGCGCAAGTGAATTTGGCCCAGATCACCGTTAGCGGCGGTAAAGATGATCTGGCTCAGTTACTTAAGGTTGGAGGTTTGTTTTCAATAAATACGGCAGATCGCGTTGGTAAGTGCCTGGCTCTAAATTGGTGTTTTCTAGATAAAACACCAGACGCTCAGAGGCGGTGAATAGATTCACCGAGCGCTCGAAATGTTTACGCAGTAGCTTTTCGACTTCGCCTGCCGAATCGAGCCGCTTTAAACCCACTTCCAAACGCTCGGCCAATTCAGGCCGCTTTGGTGTGACATGAAAATACATCGGTAGGTAAGTGTAAATGGCAATGTTATCGACCAGTTCAATGTTGCTGTTGGGGTCGGCAAGTACGTCTTGCTCCAGCACTGCTTCTCGAATACTCCTCATTAGAATATCGAAGCGGTTGGCTTGAAGCATTCGGGGCAAGGTTGAGTATTCGTAAGACTTGGTCACTTTAAAACCATGGTCTTGCAATATTTTGGCTGTTGACCAGCCCTGCCCCTGACCAAACTTAAATTGTTTCAGCTGATCAATTGAGCGCACTTGCGCCAGTACTTCGGCCCGCTCTTTGGTGGCATAAAACACCCGCAAGCTGCTCAAGCCTTTATTGATTGGAAATGGCACCGTGATGACGTGGGGCTTCCACGACTCTTTGACGTTTGATGCCGCTATGTGGAGTGACTCGCCTCGCTCCAACTCGGTTGCAATGCGCTTGCTCAGCATGACCACAGTGGGTGACACCAGTTGGTAATCGCCGAAGTCTGCTCTGGTTATTTCCAGTGCCGCATTGAGCAATTCGAAGTTATAGACATCAATCAAATCCTGCTTGCTGACCGGATTTGCAATAATCGTCTCAACGGTTGCTAAGACCGGAGTGGTCGCTAGTACACTAACCCACAACAGCAGTAACTTAATGAATTTCAGCGCGACGCCAAAACAATGCGAAGTCAAAGGCTAACTCCCAGATGCTCACAAAACTCCTCACCTCTTCATGGTAAATGACCTGTGACTATTTTGTTGGATTGCTGATCGAATCTGTGAGACACAATAACCAATCCCCTAAGGCTTTGGTTGTTGCAGAACGAAAATAACCAGACATAGCGCCTCATATTGTTGCCTGAGCTGCTAGGATCCTGTACAAGACGGCCATTCTTAACCAAAGTGGAGCTGGCGGCAGCATGAAGTATCCTATCAACGAAGTTTTTCAGACCATTCAGGGCGAAGGTGTGCATACTGGCGTGCCTGCACTGTTTGTTCGGTTGCAGGGCTGTCCGGTTGGCTGTGCTTGGTGCGATACCAAACATACTTGGGATGTGGTGCCTAGCGATGAAGTCGATAGCAACATCATTGTCAGCAAACAAGTCGATTCGCCGCAGTATACTCAGCTCGACGCTGCCGCGTTACTCGCGTTGTTTGAGCAGCAAGGCTATACCGCCAGACATGTGGTGATCACCGGTGGTGAGCCGTGTATGTACGATTTAACACCGCTCACAGAGTGCTTAATTAGCAATGGCTATTCAGTGCAGATTGAAACCAGCGGTACCTATCCGGTGCAGGCGGCAGAGCAGACTTGGGTAACGGTATCTCCGAAAGTTGCGATGCGCGGCGGAATGGAAGTGCTGAGCGAGGCAATGCAGCGCGCGGATGAAATTAAGCACCCAGTCGCTAGACAACAAGATATCGATAATCTTGATGAACTAATGGCCGCAGCGGAGCTAAATTCTGCGGATGTCTTTGTTTGCCTCCAGCCCATTAGTCAAAAGGCTCGTGCTACTCGGCTTTGCATGGAAACCTGCATTGCTCGCAACTGGCGCCTGTCGGTTCAAACCCACAAATACATCGGCATCGCTTAAACGATTGATCTGGCAGCACGGACCAGTCTGATTTGGCGTGACTTCGGGGCCAGTGTGCATATACTTATCCCCGCGCTAAAAGGGGTTATTTATGCCGGTTATCAAACAATTATTTAAGCAAAACGAAGAATGGGCTGCTCGTACCACCGATGCTGATCCCGATTTCTTCGATAATTTATCAGAGCAGCAAACGCCCGAATATTTGTGGATTGGTTGCTCTGATTCGCGAGTTCCGGCAAATCAGATTGTCGGTTTGTTACCCGGCGAAGTGTTTGTTCATCGCAATATTGCCAATGTCGTCGTGCATACCGATTTGAATTGTTTGTCGGTGATTCAATACGCGGTTGAAGTGCTCAAGGTAAAGCACATCATGGTGGTTGGCCACTATGGCTGTGGTGGCGTCAAAGCGGCAATGGGCAATGAAACCTTTGGTCTCATCGATAATTGGCTTCGCCATATCAAAGATGTTTATCGTGCTCACAAAAAGCGAATTGAAGCGGTTGCTGATGAAGAGCAACGTTTTCGTTTGATGTGTGAGTTAAACGTCCGTGAGCAGGTGGCGAACGTTTGTCATACCACCATTGTGCAAAATGCGTGGCGCAACGGTCAGGACTTATCCGTTCATGGCTGGATTTACGGTATTGATAATGGTCTGATCAAGGACATGAAGGTCACGGTTAGCGATCTTGATGGCGTCAGTAGCATTTATTCGATGGACGGCACCATTTAGTCAGCGCGTTTTAGCCACTTTGGCACCGTGTGTTCAAGCCAATAAACCGGTCGGCGCCAGCTACCGGTAATAAAGCCAACATGTCCTCCATGTTGGCTTAGCAGGTAATTAATATTCTTCGGTAACTCACTGAGTTTAGGGATCACATCCCGATTCATAAATGGATCGTCGTTGGCATGGATGATCAGAGTTGGTTGGGTAATGTCGCTCAGGTATTGCTTACCGCTGCATTGACGATAGTAATCATGAGCATCTTTGAAGCCATGTAATGGCGCCGTTACGCGATCATCGAATTGCCAAAAGGTGTTCATCTTGCGCAGCTCGGAATCAGAGGGCAGGGCAAACGACTGCCAGTTCACTTGATGCCGCTTGGCGATCGTTTTAGCAATTAACGATTGCAGCAGGTGACGCTGATAAATACGGGCAGTCCAATGGGTCATTTGGTTGGCACAGGCGGCTAAATCGAGTGGCGCAGAGATGATCACTGCTTTGTTAATGACACTGTGCTGGCGGTGAGTGCCTAAATAACGCGCCAGCACGTTGCCGCCCAAGCTAAATCCGACGGCATCAATGGGCTGCGCCGGATACTGTTGCTGTAGCTGTTTGAGGACCGTCTCTAAGTCGCTGATCTCGCCCGAGTGATAGGCACGCTCTGTGGTATTTGGTGCCTCGCCACAGCCACGAAACTCCATTACCACCGGGGCAAAGCCATGACCGAGCAGGGCGTCAGCCATTCCAACAATGTAATCCGATGTCGCCGAGCCTTCTAAACCATGGATTAACAGCACAATACCCGCGTGGGTTTGGTTGGGTTGTTGCAGCCATTGTAACGTCAGCAATTCGCCATCAACCGCTGGGATCTGTTGCACTAGCCATTGTGCTTTGTGGCGCCGAGGTTTGAGACGTGACCACATGGTTTGTAGATGTCGATTACGTAGCAACAAAGGAGGGCAAAAAGGATTCAATATGGGCTCCAGGCTCTAAATACGAGCGATTGCGATTGATGTTAACCAAAAGGCCAAGTGAATCACAGTTATCAGTTCAAAATGTAGACGGCAGTTGGAGTCCAAGAGCTGTCGTTGCTATGTTCGCCCTCATGAACTGCTCAGACACTGCCACCAGCTTCTGATAAACCAATGATGCTAAATCCGCCTCTGTCACCATACAGAAAATTATGGGCTGTCATCGGCTTCGTTGTCGTGTGGCTTAGCTTGCTGCTGGCACAGCCCGAGCCGAGCCAAGTGGTGGCTGAACACTATAAATTTTCGCTGCTGGGTGTGTTGGGCGCGATTTTCGCCAACAGTACCGGCGCCGGTGGTGGTGTGGTGTTTATTCCGGCGTTTCATCAGCTTGGCTTTTCAGAACTCCAGTCCGTTGCAACCAGCTTTGCGATCCAATGTTGTGGCATGAGCGCTGGCGCGCTGACTTGGTTGTATAGCTATCGTCATAATCATCGCTCGGAAGCGCAATGGCAAGGTTTGATACCTGCGGTATTGACCTGTGCGGCAGGGGCTGTGGTGGCCTTATTAGCCACTCAGTGGCTGGCCATTGGCGCGCCGGCAGCGACACATCTTATTTTTAGTGTGTTTTCTGTAGGCCTTGGCGTGGTGACTTTGTATTGCACACTCACCAAGGGAAAGCAAACGGTCGTCTGTGGTTTGCTGTGGTTCGACTATGTAGCGTTGGCGGCGATTGGTTTGCTTGGTGGCGTGATCACCGCTTGGCTCTCTGTTGGTGTTGGTGAACTGATGGCGGTTTACCTGATCTTACGAGGCTTCAACGTGAGCATGGCGATAGCAGGCGCAGTGATGGTATCGGCATTGTCGGTGTGGGCAGCAATTCCCCATCATATTTGGTCCACCAATGCGGTGGCTTGGCAGGTCGTGCTGTTTGCTGGGCCGAGCGCCATCTTAGGTGGCATTATCGCGAGGACCATTGTTGAGTACCTGTCGGCCAAGATCGTCAAATTGATTTTTTCAGCTTGGGTACTGTTGACTGGGCTGTTTATTCTACTGGCTGCCTAGGTCGCTATCGTCAAGCCGACTTTGTTTGCCGAACCGGATTGCTTTAAAATCCGCCTGCAATGTTGCTTTATCCAGTTTTGACGGCGAGAACCACGATGGCGAAACAAAAATTCAGTGCTCAGATAGTGAGTGCTGGGATCTACGATGGCTTTGATGCCAACAGCAAAGCGCTGCCGAAAATCAAATCATTTACTCGCCATATTGTCGCTGAGCTCGACTTGGAGTTTGGCCTGATCGTCAACATTAAAAAGGCCAAAGGGCAACAAATTCACTGGTGCATTGAACACCCTAATCTGGTTGATGACGAGGGTTTGGTGATGGCGCCGTTTGAAGGTGATGAGTATGTTGCTGACAACGACTGGCAGTTTTATCTCGGTGATTGCATTTGGGCACCGGTCGATAACAAAGGTGGCGACTGGCGGATGACCATTGAATTGGCTGGGCAGCTGATTGTTGATGAGACCTTTGATATTGAAGTCGATGAATATCAAGTGCTTAACGATGATAGTTTTTGGTTAGGTCGGCGCCGCAAGCAGTAGCAGCCCGCAAAAAAAGCGCCGATTGGCGCTTTTTCAACATGGGTGAAGGGTTGCGATTAACCCAAACCTTTGGTCATGTTTTTATTTTGGATGAGTTCGAGCTTGTAACCATCCGGATCTTCAACAAAAGCGATTTCAGTGGTGCCACCTTTGACTGGGCCAGGCTCGCGAGTAATGGTGCCGCCAGCAGCACGGATCGCATCACAAGTGGCATAAACATCGTCTACCCCAATGGCGATATGGCCGAATGCATTGCCGTGCTCGTAACTGTCAGTGCCCCAGTTGTAAGTTAACTCAATCACGGCACCTTCACTTTCATCACCGTAGCCAACAAAAGCCAGAGTGTATTCATACTGCTTGTTTTCATTGGTACGGAGCAGCTTCATGCCCATTACTTGGGTGTAAAAATCGATGGCGCGTTGCAGATCGCCAACTCGGATCATGGTGTGTAGTACTCGCACAATGGCTCCTTAATATTGCCAATATCGTTGTTAGAATGAGGGGCCGCTCGTTTCAGCCGCCGAAGTTGATTTATTATCTATCGATGGCGTGGCACTGACAACCGTGCTTATACCTCGATATCTGGTATAACGTATCATCACTCGTTTGCAATCAGAGATCCCATGCCACTTAGCCCGCAACAACAAGACGCCATTTGTCAGGCATCAAACTGTCGTCAAATTGAGGATGTCGCGCTTATTCAATCGTTGTGGGCAGAGCAGGGCGAGCTGGTCCGGCTCATCTTACAACCGAATGGTGGCGATAACACCGCGAGGCAAACTCTGATCGTCAAACAGATCCATTTTCAGTCTGCGGTTAATCATCCGCGGGGCTGGAACACTCAGCGCTCCGACCAGCGTAAGCGTCAGTCCTACGAAGTTGAATTGCATTGGTATCGTCATTTTGCTGCGCTCGCGCAGCAGGCCGCAGCGATGCCGTCATTGATATACTCGGAGCTGACGGATAACGGCGCCTTGTTAGTGATGGAAGATTTGGCGTCTGATTTTCCAATTCGCTTCACTCAAGGTCGAGACGACCGCCCAGATCAGTGCCAGATTGAAAGCTGCATCCGTTGGCTGGCAGCATTCCATGGACAATTTATTCATCATGCAGAGCAGTCACCACTAGCCAGCAAGTTATCTTACCTATGGCCAATTGGCGGTTATTGGCACCTACAGACCCGCCCCGATGAATATCAGGCGATGGCCGTTGGCCCCTTGAAACAAGCGGCGAAGCACCTAGATGCGCTGCTGCAGCAATGCCCCTATCAAACCTTGAATCACGGCGATGCCAAGCTGGCTAATTTTTGTTTTGCTGAAACAGGCCGCTCGGTCGCGGCAGTTGATTACCAATACGTGGGTGTCGGCCCTGGGGTAAAAGACTTGATGTTGCTGCTCAGCAGTGTCATGCCCGATGAGCGATTGTTGGCCGAAGCGGATGGCTTAGTCGATTACTACTTTGAGCAGTTGCAGAGCGAGTTGCAGGCCAAGCAACCAGCAATTGATGGCGCAGATGTGGTGCGCCACTGGCGGTCGCTTTATGCCGTTGCTTGGGCTGACTTCCATCGCTTTTTGGCTGGCTGGAGCCCTAAGCATTGGAAAATGGGTAAGTATTGCCAACAACAAACCGAGCGGGCATTGATTATGGTTAATGGTGCGGTAGAGCAACAATGATGAATCGCCAGCAGCTTCAGCAATTGATGACAGTTGCGACTGATGCCGCCTATCAAGCGGGCCAGTATATTGCCAATGTTGACCGCCGCTCCATTGCAGTGATGACCAAAGCAGAGGGCTACAGTGCGGCGTCTCAAGTAGTCACCCAAGTTGACCTCACTTGTGAAGCGATGATCTTGAAAGCTTTGCAACCTTCAATGGCGGCGTTTGATATTGCTTTTCTCGGCGAAGAAAGCGCATCTGATTATGCCATCGCTGAACACCCAAGATTGTCCAAGCCCTATTTTTGGTGTGTCGATCCCCTTGATGGCACTTTGCCCTTTACCGAAAACGTGCCGGGCTATGCGGTATCGATTGCTTTGGTCAGCCGCAATGGTGAGCCCTTGTTGGGGGTTGTTTACGATCCGGTGAGCGCCACTTTGTATCAAGGCATGAACCCTGCTGTTGCGCTAGGAGAGCCGGCATTATTGCTACGGCAAAGAAAGACTTGGCGGTTGGCGAAAGAGCAAGCGCAGCAACCGCTCAGCGTGTTCTTTGACCGCAGCTTTACTGCTCAAGACGAATTCCCAGCAATTAAAGGCGCCATGAGCGACATCGCTGCAGCGTTGGGCTATGCCGGGATTAAGTGTTTTGATCAAGCCGGCTCGGTGATGAATGCGGTCAATATGCTGGAGCGAGCGCCAGCTTGCTACTTCAAATTTCCACGTGCTAAACCCGGCGGCGGCAGCTTGTGGGATGTCGCAGCTACCGCAGCATTAGCGAGTGCTGGTGGTGCTTGGGTTTCCGATATGGATGGCCAGCCACTCCAACTCAATGCCTCCGATACCTTGCTAATGAATCGTCGCGGCGCTTTGTATGCCAGCAATGAAGCGATAGCGCGGCAGGTCATGCTGGTTTATCAGCAACACCGTCAATCAGCGGCCAAATGACTCAAGGTCGATGTTGTAGTCTGCGACTACTTGCTGCATTTGCAGTTTCTTTTGGCCGGCGGCAACTGCCATTACCTTGGCGGTGACATCCTCGATCTCGCCTTTGCTAATGCCTGTTTTTTGGGCTTGTCCTAAATAGTAGTTCGTGCAGGGAGAGCAATTCATCGCCATCGCGGCAGCAAGTCCAACAAGCAGTTCTGTTTTGCTATCTAAATGTTCATTGTTGTGCGTGGAGTGATAGAAATCTTGGTAAGGCTTTTGGTGTTTTCCGAGCATATCAGCTCCATCTTCAAGCAAAGGAATAATGTCGATAGGCACCATATAAACACAAACTCAGTATTCTATTTATGTATTAAATCAACAGGCTCTAGCAATCGCCTGTTGACTGGTGTCATCGCATGCTGCTGGCCAAATGCCCATGCAGTGATCATTAAAAATGGCCACAAGCCATAAATGGCGCTTTGACAGTAGTAATTTAGAGCAACAAAAGTAGTTTTTTAAAGTCGCCAAGCATCCTCAAACGGTAGCTTCACGCTATCGAAAAAATAGCGCGCGTAACCAAAGCTTCACCTCACAACAGCATGAGTGAGTTAAGTCGTTGCTGCGTGCTTACCTTAACCATTGAGGAATAGTCGAATGACCGCAAATTTATCTCGTCGAGATGCTCTGAAACTAGCTGTCGCAGGGGTTGTGGCAACCAGCGTTGGTTGTAGTTCAAACGCTGAAAACTCACCAGCTAAGTCGGTAGCAAAACCTAGTCAACCTATGCTCGATAAATGGGCTAATACCCTCGATAGAACTTGGATTGGTGGTGAGTACTGGGCCAATCCAATGGAAGATTGGCATGTTAAAAATGGTGGTGTTGAATGCAAAAGTAGTGACGGCAACCGCAGTGTTCATTCGTTAACACACCGATTGACTGATGCGTCGCAAGCGTTCGAGGTTAGTGTTGTGGTGCAGCAACTTACTATTAACCACAATGATGGTGGTGCCGGTCTGCGCCTAGGTATCAATAACGAAATTGACGAGTACCGAAGCAGTTGTTTTGTCCAGCGCGGCCTTGATATCGGCATCATTGATGGCCAACTCTTCGTTGCTGGTAAAACCATTTCCCTCAATCAGAAGATCAACAAACAACCGATCAAATTACAGGTTCAGGCAACGCCACAGTATGGCGCGGTGCTGCTTGATGTCAGTGCCAGCCTGGCGACGACAAGTAAACAACTTGGCCAATTAAGTCACTTGGTTCCCGCTAATGAAGTGCTGGGGAATATCGCTGTCGTTAGCAACTTTAAATTGCGCTCTAAAGCCGGCCAGCGTGGTGGCCAGTATCGTTTTACCGACTGGACGCTCTCAGGCGATGCGTTTGATGTTAATCCTGAGCGCAAGTTTGGTCCGATTCTTTGGACCATGTATACCCTTAGCGACTCCAGAACGAGTGATGGCTTCGTCATGAAGATGAGCGTGTTCACCGGGCCGATGGGCCATCAGGACAACCATGATGTTGAACTGCAGGTGAAACGCGATAATCAGTGGCAAACGCTGGGACAAGCAAAGTTAGATCCCGATGCATGGGTAGCAGCGTTTCGGATCCCACACTGGCCGGAGAATTTGGCACAGCCGTTTCGGGTCAGGTACGTTGAAAAACATCGTGATGGCAGCACCACGCAAGACAGTTATAGCGGTTTGATTAAAGCAAATCCAACAGGGCGACCGTTAAGAATGGCGGCAATGACTTGTCAGAACGATTACAGCTTCCCTTATGCGCCGGTCGCAGAAAATGTGAAAAAGCTAGAGCCAGATTTGGTGTTGTTTTCGGGCGACCAAATTTACGAAAGTCACGGCGGTTTTGGCATTATCAGAGAGCCATTTGAACCGGCAATTCATAACTATTTGCGCAAGTTCTATCAGTTTGGTTGGGCATTTCGAGAGGTGATGCGAGACGCGCCAACCTTGTCTTTACCCGACGATCACGATGTCATGCAGGGCAATTTGTGGGGGAAAGGCGGCATGGCGAAAGAGCATCCTGAACTTGATCCCACCGCATCCTATATGGGGGGATATATCGGCTCTGTGCGGTTTGTCAATGCGGTCCATAAAACCTGTATCAGTCATCACCCTGATGCTTATGATCCGATGCCGAATTCAACGGGGATCAGTTGTTACTACGGTGACATGGTGTATGGCAACGTCGGCTTTGCGATTTTGGCTGACCGGCAATGGAAGTCTGGCCCAGAGCAGGCGGGCGTTGTTGTGGGGAAAACCGGCATTGATGAAGATCCCAACCTTATTAACCCGAAGATTAACCCGCCAAACCCTCAGTTGCTGGGGCAGCGTCAGGAGCAATTCCTTGCCGAGTGGGCTCAGGATTGGCGTGGTCATGAATTAAAAGCCGTGATCAGCCAAACCGTATTTGCGGGTATTTCGACACATCAGCCGTCACCGCAGCGTTATCTAAAGTATGACTTTGACAGCAATGGCTGGCCGGGACCGGCAAGAGACAAAGCAGTTGCCGTCATGCGAGAAACTAAGGCGCTCCACATTTGTGGGGATACCCACCTGACATCACTGGCGCAGTATGGTGTTAAAGCGCAGCGCGATAGTAATTGGTCGTTTTGTACGCCAGCGATATCTGCCGGTTGGCCCCGCTGGTGGTTACCAGACCAAGTGGGGATCCCACACCAAAACAGGCCGCGACATGGCTTGGCGCAAACTGGTGAGTTTATCGATGCGTTTGGTAATAAAATGTACGTCTATGCGGTGGGTTTGCCAGACGTTGGTCAGTCGAAGAATCGTTACGTCAAAGCGCATGAAAAGGGCAGTGGCTTTGGTTTTATCATCTTTGATACCCAGCAGAAAACCTACGATATTTACGCTTATCGGTATTTAATCGATGTTGCCGATGGTAATAGCAGCAATCTGTTTGATGGTTGGCCTGTGACTATTCATCAAGATGAAAACATAGGCCTGAACCGGTTGAGTTAACGCCGTCATGTTCTAGCGTTCTCGGATTTTGCCTGGGCTTGGTATTGTTTTGGGGTCAAGCCCGTGTGCTTTTTAAACACAGTAGCAAAGTAGTTGGGATTGCTGAATCCAACGTCATAGGCCGTTTGGGTAACCGTCGATGTCAGCAGCAGACTCTGGGACTTCTTGATTCGTACTTCAGCTAAATATTGATTGATGGTTTGCTGAGTTGATTTCTTAAATGTTGCCATGAGATACGAGCGGCTAACATTGAGCGACTCAGCAATGGAGCTAATCGATAGTTCCTTGTGGTAATAAGCAAGAATATGCTTCTTGGTGCTATCAACAAGCGGATTGGTCAATTCAGTTGCTTGATGTTCACGATAGTAAGCTGCTAAGCGACAGGCCTGTTCGTTTAATACGGAGAATAATTGCTCAGGCGACACGCTGTCGTCGACTTGTTGTCCTTTTTGCTCGAGAGCTGAAAGCAAGGTTGCATCACCGTGCTGTAAAATTGCGCTGTCGTACATGAGAAACAATATTTCTCGAATCCGAGCTTTCAATATATCCAATTGCTCGTTGGCAAAGTCACTCAACTCTTGCTGCAGTTGTTCGCACGTCTGTGGGATCAGCCCTAAACTCGCCGTTTTGATTTGCTCGAGCAACTCCGCTTGCAGGCGAAAGGGGTAATTTTCATTAATCTGTTCGGGATATAAATCGACCATCGATAATGCGTTGCCCGATGAGGCAAACTGCGCGCTCGCCAGTCTCGACTCATGGCTATAGTTTCGCTGCAACTGATCATTGGTTTTTTGAATATCTGAGAATGCTGCCCAAGCCCAGATCAGAGCCGTCAAGCTAGTGCCGACGTAATACACAGCCCATGCTTTAAACACGATCCCTAGACAGATGAAGAAACAAAAGTTAAGGGCACCAATGATGTAAATATTCGCCTTACTGGCTTTATTGTTGTGTGCCAGCAAGTGCAGGCATGGCAACACCAGTATTGCCATGATCAACGCGACGTGGCTGTAGTAAACGTGTTCTGCTGTCAGGCCGAGTTGCTGCCAGTTAAAGACAGGGGCGATGTCAAAGTAGGTCTTGGGGTAGGTCAACTCAAAAGTCAGTAGATGAAACGTTGCCCAAGCAAATCCCAAGCAATAAGGCAGCAGATGCTTCCAGCGGCCCAGCGATACGCCAGACTGAATGTAAAGCGCCTGAGTCAATGCTGGCACGCCAACAGCAAATAGCAAAAAATTGCCACTCAGGTGAAAGATGACTTTACCCTTGTCGAACGGCAGCATACTGACAACGGGAACCGACAAGTAAATGATGAGCGTGCCAATAAATGTACTGTAATAGGGGTATGATCGACCAATGCGTTCTCTGACCAAGGTGAAATAAACCTGCACCATTGTGAAAATCACGGCGGCGGCGAAGGTCACAACACCGACAGAGAACATGTGCCAGCTTAGTTGCATCGAATTACTCAAAACAGTGTCGGCAGACGCAATCATTGACGCCATACCGAAGTGAAACAATCAGAAACTCAAAGCAAGCTTCAATCGATCTCAACCTTCTCTTTGAACTCGCACAAGTCTTCGATAATGCAGCTGCCACATCTGGGCTTTCTAGCAAAGCAGGTGTAGCGGCCGTGCAGAATAAGCCAGTGATGGACATCGACTTTAAATTCCGCAGGTACCACCTTCAACAGCTTCTGCTCAACTTGGTCCACGTTTTTGCCCATGGCAAATTTGGTGCGGTTGGAAACTCGGAATATGTGGGTGTCGACGGCAATGGTTGGCCAGCGGCAAGATAATGAAGGTAGATATCCGTTAACGTCCGAATTGTGTCAATAATTGCCGATCCGTTAACTCCAAGTCAAGGGCGCTAGATATGCGTAAAGCCCTCCTTCGCCATGATTGCTTTGACGGAACACTAAACAGGCGGTGACCCTCGATGAGTAGTTCGTTGCTCTGAACTCAAATGGCGCTTTCGCCACACGACAGCCTATCAATACCTCATGAACACTTTTTAAAAAATTGAACTTTGTTGTTCACCAATAAAATGTGTCAATTTTTTTTGCACTATGTGTTTTTGTCTTAGTTTTTGTTAATTAAAACAGATGGTTAATGTTGGTGTGGCTTTTGCATTTATTCAGGGCGAATTGAAACACATGCAGGCTAAAGGGCATTAAAATTAATATGAGTACACAAGCGATAATGAAGACGTTAAGGGTTTTATTGGGCTTTTCGGTAATGTTTTTTGGCTCTGCACAAGCGAGTTTGATAACGACAACTGAATTGGGAACTGATGGCGTTATAGAAATATCAGAGTCAATTGCTTGGGTTCTTTCTTCTGGCTCAAATGGTGTCGAAACCTCTAATTACGGTATTGTCTTTAGAGGTCACGATAGCGTTTCAGAGCTTGATACTCTTTCATTTTTGAGTGGAAGCGTTACATTGACCATCAATGGTATTAGTTCCTCTTTGAGTGGAAATGGTTATGTTTCAGTTCTGGGGGCGGGCAACTATGCGGGAAATGACATTAACGAGAACGACTCTTTCGTATATTTTCAATTTCCCTCTATTTTTGCCGCTAAAGCAGGTGACCTAGTAACTCTAAGTGCTGGAGAAATCAGATTCGCTGGACAAGGTGCTGAGGTAATAACTAGTCAAGCGAACTTCGTAGGTGAAATTTTTCTGATATCAAACTTCCCTTCGGAAGGTACAAAGATAGGTCAATCTGTCAAAGTTGGGACTGAAGTGCCAGAGCCAGGCTCACTACTTATTATGGCGTTGGGGCTAGTTGGTTTAGCGTATAGACGTCGTATGTGATTGGGGACGGCGATAAAATCAAAATTCATTAATTTTGAACGAGATATCGCCGCTGCTCGAGCCTCTTTAAGGCAACAAAAAGGCATTACAAATGTCATTGAAGGTAAGAACAAAGCTCCTTTCGTGGCAAGCAGCTAATCAACTTTATCCTTAAATTCACACAAGTCTTCGATAATGCAGCTTCCACATCTGGGCTTTCTAGCAATGCAGGTGTAGCGGCCGTGCAGAATAAGCCAGTGATGGACATCGACTTTAAATTCCGCAGGTACCACCTTCAGTAGCTTTTGCTCAACTTGGTCGACGTTTTTGCCCATGGCAAATTTGGTGCGGTTGGAAACTCGGAATATGTGGGTGTCGACGGCAATGGTTGGCCAGCCAAATGCGGTGTTGAGTACCACATTCGCTGTTTTGCGGCCAACGCCCGGTAGGGCTTCCAGTGCTTCGCGGTTCTCTGGCACTTCGCCATTGTGCTTATCAAGCAAGATCCGGCAGGCTTTGATGACGTTTTCCGCTTTGGTGTTAAACAAGCCAATGGTTTTGATGTATTCCTTTAGGCCTTCAACGCCCAAATCCCAAATTGCTTGTGGTGTGTTGGCAACAGGAAATAGCTTATCGGTTGCTTTGTTGACACCAACATCAGTTGCTTGAGCCGACAAGGTTACGGCAACTAGCAGCTCAAACGGCGTCGAAAAGTTTAATTCAGTGGTCGGCTCGGGGTTGTTGGCTCGCAACCGTTCGAGTATCTCGCGGCGTTTTTCTTTATTCATGATAATGGTTCGTTATTGTCGCGGTTATTCTGCAGCGCCACTAACGCGCACTCGTTCAATCTTGGCCGCTGGTTGGCTTTTCTTAGCGCGTTCTTGAGCGGCACTATCAATGATGTTTTTCAGCGCAATGATAAATCCCATCACCAAGAATGCGCCAGGTGGTAGCAAGGCAATTAAAAACTCATTGTCGTAAGCGAATAATTCAATGGTCCAGCTTGTTGCAACAGGCCCGAATAGGCTGTCAGAGCCGCTGAGTAGAGTCCCTTGGCCGAGCAGTTCGCGAATCGCACCAATAGTAACGAGGACCAAGGTGAACCCCAATCCCATCATGAAGCCATCAACAGCGGCAGGCACAACAGGATTTTTCGAGGCAAATGCTTCGGCACGGCCAATAATGGCGCAGTTGGTGACAATAAGTGGAATGAAAATACCTAACGCCAAATACAGATCGTAGGTATAGGCATTCATCAGCAGCTGAATGGCAGTGACAAACGCGGCAATGATCATGACAAAGACTGGAATGCGGATTTCTTTCGGGATCCATTGACGAACCAGCGACACCGTGACATTCGAGCCGAGTAGCACCAAGGTCGTAGCAATCCCCAAGCCCAGCCCGTTGATCACTGTTGAAGAGACCGCCAGCAATGGGCAAAGCCCCAACAGTTGGACCATGGCGGGGTTGTTCTTCCAAAGCCCCTGCCAGCTGATTTCTGCTAATTGTTTCATCATTTAGCCCTCACAGTCCGGTTGTCTTGTCAGCAATTGTGCGGAATTGGCCTGATAAAACAGCACTGTTTTTTGCACTGCGGCGACCACCGCGCGGGGAGTAATCGTAGCCCCGGTAAATTGATCAAACTGGCCGCCATCTTTGCGAACAGCCCAATTGGGATCTTTACGGTCGGCAACGGTTTTTCCGATGAAACTATCGATCCAATCACTCTTGCGGCGCTCAATTTTATCGCCAAGGCCAGGGGTTTCCTTGTGTTGCAGCACCCGTACGCCCAGCACTTCGCCTTCAGTGTCGATACCAACAATTAGCTCAATGCGGCCGGTGTAGCCATTGGGTGCAGTCGTCTCAATAGCCACGGCAGTCGGGGCGCCATTAATGGTTGCCAAGTAAGCATGGTGTGGTGTTGCTGTGCCCAATAAATGCTCATCTTCAACGGTAAAACAATGCTGCGCTAGGTTGTTGTCATGGAGCGTTTCGGGGATGACCTGATTGAGCACTTTGAATTTATTGTTGAGTTCAGCTTCAGCGATGTCTTCGGCGGTCAACACAAAGGTGCCCGCAACTAGCCCTGTGCAGATCAAGGCAAAGATGGTTAGCACCAAGCCATTATGGGAAATCGGATTCATCAGCGAGCCTCCTTATGACCATAAGTTCGAGGTTTGCTGTAATGGTCGATGAGTACCACACACATGTTGGCTAGAAGTACGGCGAAAGCAACGCCATCAGGGTAGCCACCCCACGTTCGGATGACATAAACCAGCAGGCCAATAAGCGCGCCGAAAATCCAACGGCCACGAACCGTCGTGCAAGCAGACACCGGATCAGTGGCTATGAAAAATGCGCCGAGCATGGTTGCACCGCTAAACAAATGCAGCAGCGGAGAGGCGGTGCCATCGGGGGAGAAGGCGAAACCGATGGCCGAGCAGACAAATAAGCTGATCAGCATGCCGCCGGGAATTGCCCAGCTGGTCACGCGGCGGTAAATCAAATACAAGCCGCCCAGTAAAAAGGCCAGATTAATCCACTCCCAGCCGGCGCCAGCAAAGCTACCAAACACCGGCTTGAGCATACTCTCATCTAACGTTAGGCCTTGGTGCAAATCGGTTTTGACGGTATCGAGTGGCGTTGCCGCAGCAATACCATCAATGGTCATACGAACTTGTTGTAGGCTAAAACCATCAGCGCTAAAGCCAGTGAATACCAGTTGCAGGCTATCCCAGACACCAACAGGATGTTGGCTCAGAGCCGCGACCGGTTGCCAGCTGGTCATTGCCACGGGAAAAGAAATCAGCAGCAAGACGTAGCCTGCCATTGCCGGATTGAATAGATTGTTACCAAGACCGCCGTATAGGTGTTTCACCACGCCAATGGCGAAGACTGCGGCAATAACCGTCATCCACCAGGGCAAAAATGGCGGCACTGCGATGCCGAGCAGCACACCGGTCAACAAAGCGCTATGGTCGCCGGTAATTCGCAATGCTGGGCGATTGCGCATGATCATAATAATCGCTTCCGTGCCCCAACAAGTGGCGGCAGCCAACGCGATCTGAATCAAGTTGCCATAGCCAAAAAAGTAGGCCTGTACCAAGATGCCAGGGATACAGCAGAGGATAACCATGCGCATCAGCTCATGGGTTTTCAGCGATTGTCGGGTAAACGGAGAACTCAACAAATTCATTGCTCGGAATCGTCCTGTGCTGCTTGTTGGGCGCGCTTGGCTTTCGCTTTGGCGACCGCTTGAGCGATGCGCGCCGCTTTATCTTGTGCTGGCTCTGCAGCGCTCGTCGGTTGTGGCTTCTGATCGGTATCCGTTGCCTGTTGTGCTTGGCGCTTGGCTTTGGCGCGCGCCACATCTGCCGCGACTCGGGCGGCTTTATCATCAGCTGCGGGCTGTTCTTCGGATGGCGCAGTTACGGCTGGCTTAGCATCACTGTGCTGGGCCGCATCGCGTTTGGCTTTCGCTCTAGCGACTGCGGCGGCAACTCGCGCCGCTTTGTCGTCAGCTGCATTGCTAGCTGTAGCTGCTAATGGCTGTTGTGCATCGGGCTCAGTACTACTCGCTTGCGCCTGTCGCTTGGCCTTCGCTCTGGCAACAGCCGCTGCCACCGCAGCTGACTTGTCGCTCGCGCCATTGCCGCTGGCTGAACTGCTTTGCTTCTGCGCTTTTTTCGCTCGCGCCTCGGCTTTGCGCGCTTCTCGCATTGCGGCGACATCACTGTTGTCAGGTACGGTTTGGCCGGCGGCATCGATCATGGTTTTTTGTGGCTGCTGACTGGCCTTTTTGGCTTTTGCCCGAGCCAGAGCGGCGGCGACTGCTGCGGATTGCTTGGTGGCGCTGTCTGGGCTTGATTCACTGGCTGACGAAGACGGTTTGTCAGCCATGGCTTTTAACCGCGCTTCGGCCGCTTTTTTGTGTTTTTCCGCGCGCGCTTGTTTTTCTTGTTCTAGACGCTCGTTTCTGGCTTCAAAGCGCTGCTTGGCACGTTCGGCTTTTAATTGTTCTTGGCGGCTGCTGCGGATCATGGCTTTGGCTTGTCGGTACTCCAGCACCAGTGGTATTTCACTGGGACAGACATAAGCACAAGCGCCGCATTCAATGCAGTCAAATAAGTTATGTTCGTTGAGTTTGTCTTGATCTTCTGCCAGCGCGTACCAATGCAGCTGTTGTGGCAATAAGTTGGCAGGGCAGGCTTCGGCACAAGAGCCGCAGCGAATGCATGGCATTTGCCGGTCGGCTGAAGGCAACTCGTCCTGACTTGGAATAATCAGGCAGTTGGTGGTTTTGATCACCGGTGCTTCTGCGTGTGGCAGTTGATAGCCCATCATGGGGCCGCCGACAATCACAGGATCCAGTTGATCTAGGCCATGATGATGCAGTAGCGCATCAATGGGCGTGCCCAGCAGTACCCAGTGGTTGGCCGGTTTCAGCACTCGGTTGCCAGTGATCGTGACCACCCGAGCAATCAAAGGCTCATCCTGATAAACCGCTCGGGCCACTGCGTAAGCGGTGCCAACATTGTGAACGACAACACCGAGATCGGCAGGGATACCATTGCTTGGTACCTCTTGGCCGGTGATGATCTGAATCAGCTGACGTTCACCACCCGATGGGTATTTCGCTGGGATGGTGCGTACTCGCACTTGCTCCCAATCAGCACAAGCCTGCTCCATTGCCGCGATGGCTTTGGGCTTGTCGGCTTCGATCGCAATAATCACCACTGGGTTGTTCAGCAAGCGAGCCATTAGCTCAATGCCGGCAACCACTTGCTCGGCGAGAGCCTGCATTAGGGTATCGTCAGCGCTGATATAAGGCTCGCACTCGGCACCATTAATCAGCAGTAGTTCAATCGGGTTGACTGGGGTGAGCTTAATCTCGGTGGGAAAGCCTGCGCCACCCATTCCTGAAATGCCGGCGTAACGAATCAATTGCAGCAGATCGTTATCCGATAAGGTGCTGGCATCAGCCACTGGCTTGCGTTCGCACCACGTATCCAAACCATCGGTGCGAATAGTCAGCGATATTTCATTTAATCCTGACGGGTGATTCGATGGGGTTTGACCGATGGCTTCGACGATACCGGAAGTCGGTGCATGCACCGGAACAGCCATGCCATGAGTGGGCTCGGTGAGCAATTGACCTTTTAAAACGTGATCGCCCACTTTAACAATCAAATTGCCCGATTGGCCGATATGCTGACGGATTGGCACTCGCACAAATGGCGGGATCCAGGCGGGTTGGATCGGCAGTTGCCGACTTTGCTCTTTTCGATATTCAGGAAAAACGCCGCCGGCGTAATCCCACAACTGGTCGCTGGTGAGGAGCTTTTTTACATCAATCATTGGCATCCACCACTTTGACCGGAATAGATTGCATTTGCCATTGCCAAGTTTGGATGGTGGGTTGCACCGGTAGCATATCAATGCAGTCAACCGGACATGGGGCGACGCACAAATCGCAGCCAGTGCACTCGTCGGCAATGACCGTGTGCATTTGTCTGGTGGCGCCAACAATGGCATCGACCGGGCAGGCCTGAATACATTTGGTGCAGCCGATGCACTCGTCTTCACGAATGAATGCTACTCGTTTGATGTCTGGGCCATCGTGAGCATCATTCAGTGGTTTGGCTTCGCGACCTAACAAGTCAGCCAGTTTTTTGATGGTGGCATCACCACCTGGCGGGCACTTGTTGATTTCATCGCCATCGGCAATAGCTTTGGCGTAAGGCTTACAGCCAGGGTAGCCGCACTGACCACATTGGGTCTGCGGTAAAATCTGGTCGATTTGTTCAACGATCGGATCTTCATCGACCTTGAATCGAATGGACGCATAGCCCAGCGCAAGGCCAAAAATGAGTGCCAGCGAGCCGAGAGCGATTAGCGCAAACAGAAGCGTCGTCATTAGATTTTCACCAAGCCGGTAAAGCCCATGAAGGCCAAACTCATTAAGCCTGCGGTGATCATCGCAATGGCGGTGCCTTTGAACGGTACCGGCACATCAGCCGCAGCGATACGTTCGCGCATGGAGGCGAACAAAATCAACACCAGAGAGAAGCCTGCTGCGGCGCCAAAACCATATAACAGTGATTCAATGAAGCTGTGCTGTTCATTAATATTGAGCAGTGCGACGCCAAGTACGGCACAGTTGGTGGTGATCAGCGGCAGGAAAATACCGAGCAATCGATAAAGCGACGGGCTGGTTTTTTGGACCACCATTTCGGTGACCTGAACGACCACAGCAATCACTAAAATAAATGCCATAGTGCGCAAATATTCGAGTGACAGCGGGATTAAAAGATATTGCTCGACCAGATAGGAGGAGGCCGACGCCAGTGTTAACACAAAGGTCGTGGCCAGCGACATTCCGATGGCTGTTTCCAGTTTGCTGGACACACCCATAAATGGGCAAAGCCCAAGGAATTTCACCAGTACAAAATTGTTAACCAGTACGGTCGCAATGATCAGTAGCAGGTAGTCGCCCATGTTCCCCCATGTCAATCCGTTACGGGCTGAAAAACCGGCCTATTATCCTATCTTGCGCAAGCGATAACAACCGAATATCTACAGGGATTTACCGCAAACGGTAGATGCTGGTATGGTTGCCGCGTTTTCGCTTTGTTGGCCCATATTGAATGAAAAATATGCAGTTGCTTCCTCAACTCGCGCTTGTTGTTGCCACCATGCTGTGGGGAAGTTCATTTATTGCGCTTAAAGTCGCTTTTACCGAATACTCCCCTGTGGTGGTGATCTTTCTTCGGATGTTAGCGGCCAGTGCCTGTTTCTTGCTGATGTGGCGCAAACTTAGCCATTTTCAATATCAAGCCGGTGATTGGAAGTTACTGGCCTTGATGTCGTTAGCTGAGCCTTGCTTGTATTTCGTGTTGGAAGGCATGGCCTTGCAATACACATCGGCATCTCAAGCTGGGATGATCACCTCGTTGCTACCGCCAATGGTGGCGGTTTTGGCATTCGTGGTGTTGGGCGAGCGGTTAAACCGGATCGCAGTGAGCGGCTTTGCGGTGGCGTTTATTGGCGTTGCAGTGCTGAGCACCTTTGCCGAGCAGAGCGAGCATGCTAGCAATCCGCTGCTTGGTAATGCCCTAGAGCTTGCGGCGATGGCTTGCGCGGCAGTGTATTGTTTGTGTTTGAAAAAACTATCGCAGCGCTATTCGCCGATCTCACTGACCGCGTTGCAGGCATTCGCCGGCAGTGTGTTCTTTTTACCACTGGCGTTGTATTCGGGGTTGCCACCTTTGGAGCTTGGTACTGCAATGTGGGCGACTTTGTATCTGGGAGTCGGGGTGACCTTGGGAGCGTACCTGCTGTACAACACGGCGATCGCCCATATTGAGCTGAATCGGGCTGCGGCTTTTACCAATTTGATACCGATTTTTACCTTGGTGTTTGCTTATTTGGTACTTGGTGAAACCTTATCGCTGCTGCAACTCGGCGCATGTGGTCTGATTTTCGCCGGTGTCTTGATTAGCCAACACCGGCGACCCTCGACCGAATAGCATTACTCGAAGCTGACACTGGTTTCTGAAGGTACTTCGATGGGTTCGGGTTTACCAACAAAATAGCCCTGAATCACATCAATATTGAGATTGTCGAGCAATTGCTTTTGCTCGACCGTTTCAACCGCTTCGGCGATCACGCGAACGCCCATCTGGTGCGTAATGTCGACCAGCGTACGAATGAAATATTGTAATTTGCGGTCGGCCTGCAATTCATTGGTATGGCTGGCATCGAGCTTAACCCAATCTGGGTTGAGTTCACGGAAGTACTTCAATGACAAGATCGATGTGCCGAAGTGTTCAATGGTAAACCGCGCGCCAACACGATGAATAATATCGATAATCCGTCGGCCTGCGGCTATATCGGAAGTTAAACCATGCTCTGAGACCTCAAACACCAAGCGCCGAGTGATGGCCGGATCGCGCAGCAAGTGGCGCTCTAACCAGATGCAAAAGTGGGCATCCATGATGCTGCTATTGGACAGGTTAATGGCGTAGTTATCGGTGTACGGCGCCGTGTCGCGGGCCAAGTTAATGGCATTCTCGATGATGGTTTTATCAAGCTGAATCATCAAGTCGTTGCTTTGCGCCTGAGCGATCAGGCTAGCGGTGGAGATTGGCTGACCTTCGGCATCGGTAAAGCGGGCTTGCAGCTCGGTGTACACTGATGCGGCGTCGTTCAGTGCCATTTGCGGCTGGCCATAAAGGCTGACGCGGCTGTTTTCAATCACTTCCATGATCAGCGCCCGCCATTGTTGCTTACCTTGCTCAGCTTGATTGAGCGGACTATCACTGAAATGCCAGCTGTTGCCGCTGCGAGTTGCAGCAAGGCTAAGGGCATTGTCACAACGAGCGAGGAGTTCACTCACTTCATCGCCGGATTGAAAATCAGTGATGCCGACATTGGCCAGTTCGTCGCGTTCCGACTTGCGGGTCAAATCGTTGAGTTGGCCGGTGAATAGCTCAGCAATTTTAGTGTGCTCAGCTTTGGCTTCAAAGTTGAAGGTAATCGCTAAATCACTGGTGTTCAGGCGGTAACAACTAAAGCGCTGATAATGTGCGGTGACGGTGTTGACTACTTTGACTAAATCTTTGATGTAACTGTCGCCGGCGGCATAGCCGGCCTCATCATTAATGGCGCCTAAAGCGCTGGCACGAACGATTACTAGTAGGCCGTAATTGGTGACGGAGGACTGCTGCAACAGCCCCATCATTTCTTCTTTAAATAAATTCTTGTTACCAAAGCCGCTGAGCGCATCGTGAAAGGCATGTCGTTTAAGCGCGGCTATTTCATCGTCTTTGGCCAGCAAAGGGGAGATCACCTGCTCATTGATGGTTTTGAGCTGAGCATTAAGTTCGAGCAGTGTGTCACTGGTGGAATCAGCAAGTTGAACGTCCGTTTGTTGTTCGCTGATTTGCTCTAATGCGGCTTGCAAGTTGGCTTTATCAATGGCCAGTTGCTTGTTCGCGACGCGCGGCAGTAGCTTGGTCAAAGTGGCGGCTAGCGCGATCATCACCAGCAGACAGAGCAGCATGGTAATGCCGGTTTGATTGAGTGCTTGGCTGTTATCGAGTTTTAACTGGATCTGATAGCCATGGACGGTGATTTCACTGGCTTGTGGCTCCACAATGGCGGCAAGTAGTGTGCTCAAGCCACTATTATTGTCGGAGGCCTGATAATCAACTAGTCGTTGCTCCTGCTCAATATCATCAACGATGATCGATTGAATTGGGAATTGCCGCTGCAGCGCTTGCCAATCAGGTTGTTTGTTGACCGACTCTAGAATCAGGTTACGTGTGAACTGAGTGGCATTGTGGGTGTTTTGTTGCAGTGATTGGTTGAGTATCACCAATGTGATCACAGACATCACGACAATGCTCAGCGCGAATAATAGCCATGTTGTTTTTTTTACGTTGGCAACTGCTGACATGATGCAGAATTCCTTTTGCTCAATGTTGTGCTAAACGCTCAGCATAATACGTGTTTTTTGCCAGCCCTTGTACGTCCGTGTGCTGGTTTTATGAAGCGGCGACAGTCTGTCGTGTTGAAAACCGCGTTACAACATGGCATCGATGGCGCTGATGGTCCGCAAACAAGCACCTTGGTGACGCTGCAGCACTTGGCTGGCGGCACTGGTCATGGCCAACTTGATGTCCGGTTGATCAATTAACTGGGCAATTGAGTGACTAATCGCTGAGGCGTCGTTGGCCCAACGCATGGCGTCGGCTTGCTCGAGCATTTGGTAGACTTCGGTGAAGTTAAAGACCGCTTTGCCAGATAATACCGGCCGCTCCAAGGCCACAGGCTCCAGCGGGTTGTGACCGCCTCTGGCAATCAGACTGCCACCAACAAAGGCGATATCAGCGGCCCGATACATCACCAGCAGCTCACCCATGGTGTCGCCCAGTAACACTTGCGAGTTGGACGAGACCGGACCACGGCTGCGCCGCTCAAACGTCAATTCATGGTCTTCAATCATTGATGCGACTTGATCAAATCGTTCTGGATGACGTGGCACCAAGATCAGTAACGCATCTGGGTATTGCTGCAAAATGGTACGGTGTGCTTGCAGCAAAATCGCATCCTCGCCTTCATGGGTACTGCCGGCGATCCATACCGGCCGTTGCGAGCCAAGCTGCTGCCGCAATTCATCGCCGCGCGCTAATATTTGCGCTGAAATATCCATATCAAACTTCAAATTGCCGGTCAGCGCCAGTTTGTCGGGGGCGGCGCCCAACGCTTGGAATCGCTCGAGGGTGGCCTGAGTTTGGCAGCAAATTTGGTCCAACGGCATTAATAGTTGACTGGTAGCCGCCGGCCAACGGTTATAGCGGTTGAAGGAGCGCTCTGACAGACGAGCGTTCATCACTAGGGTTCGGGTATGGTGGCGCTTGGCTTGATGCAGCAAGTTGGGCCATAACTCGGTTTCCATGATCACCGTAATGGCAGCCGGGATGCGCTGGTAAAAGCGGCTCATGGCATCGGGCAAATCGTACGGCAGATAACTATGGCTGACTCGATCGCCAAGACGTTTTTGAATTTCGCGAGAGCCGGTCAGCGTCATGCAGGTGACATGGAGGTGATCATCGGGGTGTTGCGCCATCCAGCGATTAAGCAATGGCAGTGCCGCCAGCGTTTCGCCAACAGAAACCAAGTGAAAGTGAATAATGCGAGTATCTGCGCTTGCATCCAGCCGCTTGACGAATCCCAAACGTTCGAGCCAACGTTGCCGGTGCCCCGAATCTTGACGAGAACGCCAGAGCTGACGGCAAAAAATTAACGGCAGGGCAAGGTAAAGTAACAATGAGTATGAGAGTCTGAGAATCATCGTGGTTATTA
Source organism: Neiella litorisoli (assembly GCF_014773395.1). GTDB lineage: Bacteria > Pseudomonadota > Gammaproteobacteria > Enterobacterales > Neiellaceae > Neiella > Neiella litorisoli. Next base: position 54,162 of record NZ_JACXAF010000025.1, read on the forward strand.
TCGGTCAGCTCTGATTGAACAAATTGGTGATTATCGGGCGTGGATCGTATCATACCCGAATCTAATTGCTTACCTCATTGTCAGGCGCCCGTTTTTCATGCAGCGAATTCTTATCGTTAGGCTCAGCGCAATCGGAGATGTCATCATGGCATCGGGTATTGTTCCTGCTCTGCGAAGTCGATATCCGAACGCCCACATTGCTTGGCTGGCAGAGCCCGCCGCTCAGCAAATTCTCAAAGAAACCGATGGCATTGACCAGATCATCGTATGGCCGCGGCAGCAGTGGCAGCAGCTATGGCAAGCCAAGCAATACAAACAGCTTTGGCAGGCCATTAAACAATTCCGCCAGCAGCTTCATTCTCACAACTTTGACACCGCGATTGATATCCAAGGGCTGCTGAAAAGTGCGTTTCTGGCCTGGTTATCGGGTGCCAAACAGCGCTATGGCTTTAAATCAAAAGAAAAGTCCCATTGGTTTTTAACTGACGCCATTGTCAAACTCAACAATGACCCTCGGATCAGCTCTGAGTATCGGCAAATGGCGCGGTATTTAGGCGCCAACGACGAAAGCCATTTTCGCATGACCATTGATATCAAGGGCGCGACGGCTGGTGAGGCTCGATATAAATTGCTGCAAGCTGGGGTCAATGGCCCTTTTGGATTGATGCTGCCATTTACCACGCGGCCGCAAAAACATTGGTTTGATCAACATTGGCTGCAACTGGCTGAGCTATTTTATCAGCGCTACCAAATGCCATTGGTGATGCTAGGCGGCCCAGCTGATAAAGAACATGCTGCGACTTTAGCCAAAGGCTCAGCGCATATTGTCAATCTAGTGGGGCAAACCAGCTTGCTAGAAACGGCTGCGATTATTCAGCAAGGCCGAATGGCGGTAGGCGTTGATACGGGTTTGACCCATTTGTGCATTGCCAAGAAAACACCCGTGGTGGCTTTGTTTGGTTCCACCCGGCCATACTTGGATACCGGCTGGGCGGGCGCCACGGTGATTTATCACGATTTGGAGTGCTCGCCATGCCGCAGGCGCCCAACCTGCGATGGCGCGTTTCATTGCTTAAAAGAAATCACTGCCGAGGAAGTCATGGCTGAATTACAACGACTAAGTGAGCAACGCCATGCCGGCTAAGCCAATTAAGGTGCTTCATATTGAGGCCGGCCGTCACCTCTATGGGGGCGCTCAACAGGTCTATTACATTATGCGAGCGCTGGACCCAACGCGAGTGCAGTCGTTTCTAGCGTGTCCGCCAGGCTCAGATATTGAGCACGCAGCACGGGATGTGGCGACCGTGCTGCCGATCAAAATGTCTGGTGATCTGGATATCGCAATGACCGGCCGTCTGACTCGACTTATTCGCCAGCACAACATCGATTTGGTCCATGTCCATTCGCGCCGTGGCGCTGATTTATTTGGCCTGTGGGCTGCCAAGCGGGCAGGGGTGCCAGCGATTGTGTCAAGGCGCGTTGATAACGCAGAGCCGGGCTGGTTTGCGCGTTGGAAGTACCATAACTACAGCCATGTCGTCACGATTTCGGAAGGAATTCGGCAAGTGCTGCTGAGCCAAGGCGTGCGCGCCGATCATGTCACCACCATTCGTAGTGCCGTTGATACCGATAAATTTCAGCCCGTTGATGATGCTGGCGCGTCGCTGCGGCGTACCTTTGATATCGGCAACGATCAATTGGTCATTGGTGTCATTGCGCAACTGATCGAGCGCAAAGGCCACCGTATTTTGTTGCAGGCGCTGCCGTGTATTTTGCAACAAGTGCCAAACCTTAAGGTGATCTTTTTTGGTAAAGGGCCAGAGCAGCAAAACCTCCACGAGCTGATTAATCAACTGAACCTCACCGAGCATGTCACCCTAGCTGGCTTTCGTACCGATATGGATGCGTTACTACCGGGACTCGATTTAGTGGTTCATCCGGCCTTTATGGAAGGTTTGGGAGTGAGTTTGTTGCAAGCCAGCTGTTGCGCGGTGCCTGTTGTGGCTGGCCGAGCTGGTGGCATTCCAGAGGCTGTTCGCGATGATGTCAACGGCACCTTGGTGGAGCCCGGTGATGTCGATGGGTTGCGCGATGCCATCTTGGCCTTGTTACTCGACCAACCTCTGCGTCAGCGCATTGGCCAGCAGGGGCGGCAATTGATGCTCGACGAATTCAGCATTCAAGCGATGGCCGATGCCAATGCTGATTTGTATGAGCGGCTACTCAATAACAGGCTCTAGTATTACGGAGCGCTGTAATGGGCTTGATTGCGGCCTGCTGACTTGGCTTGATACAAAGCTTGGTCTGCCGCTGCAATCAGGCTTTCTGTGCTGATACTGCGACTCGGCACCACGGATACTGCGCCAACCGAAATGGTAATGCTGTCGGAGATAGGCGAGGCAGGGTGAGGAATGCTGGCACTTTCAACTACCTGACAGACGGTTTTAGCAAGCTCGGGAGCAAAATCAATGTGAGTGTCGGGCAAGACCACAGCAAATTCTTCACCACCGTATCGCGCCACTAAATCACCAGCCCGAGAAAAGTGACTACTGAGAATATCGGCGACTTCAGCCAAGCATTGATCGCCAACCAAATGGCCCGATGTATCGTTTAGCTTTTTGAAAAAATCCACGTCGATGAGCATTAACGTCAGTGGCTTATTGGCCCGCTGATGACGTCGCAATTCAGTGTTAATGGTCTGATTAAAAATCCGACGATTGGCCAGTTGAGTCAGCGGATCAATGTAGGACAGTTGCTCAAGCTTGCTAATGACGCCGCTGAGATTGTCATTCATTTCGTTAAAAGATCGCGCCAATTTACCAATTTCGTCATTTGATTGAACACTGACTCGGTTTTGCGAGTTGCCTTCTTTGATTTGGTCGGCGACGCGCGATAGCTCCAGTATCGGATTCACAATTTTGCGGCGTATGTGGTAGATGCTGTAAAGGAAAAATAAGCCAGTAGCGGCAATCATGTAAAATGCGGTGTTTTCATAGCGCTTTACTTTGGCGTAGGTGTCGTCGAGTTGCTGTGCCGTGCGATTGTCGACCAGCTTATAAAACTCCGCGATGGGATACATGATCATTGCTTTGGCCTGGTGATACTGTTGGCTATAGAGCAAGCTTTCAGCAAACTGCCGATCTGCTGGGCCGGAAATCGAGTAATCGCCCTGATGATCTTTAAAGCGTCCTTTCATTGCATTGAGCGCTTCGGTTTCGATCACTGCCAATTGATCGGAGCGAGCCAGCGCTTTATTCAGAATCGATAGCTCCTGATCGGTAACACCTAACTGCTGAAACTGCTCGACCAAACTGATCGCTGGGCCGTGTTTCGGCAAATAGCCTTCATAGAGTGCCGTAATGTAATCCCAATAGACACTATTGTAATTAGCTGGGCGAGGCGCAGCGCCTGCACGGATATCAAGTATTTGCTTAAAGTAACCTTCGAATTTGGGCTGTCCGGTGGCGACAAATGAACGCGCCATACGGGTCAGATCATCAGAGCTTTGGCGCAAGTCGTTCGCGACTTTCAATAACTCGGTGCGTTGTCCTTCAGCTTTAATCGCGCGATCGCTGTGGTAGTTGATCATCTGGATACAACTGGCGGTGACCATGAGCATGACCAACAACATGGTAAAAATGATCAGAAAGCGGGTTTTGATACTCATCCAACTACTGCTTGTGTGGAAATTTTGAACTGGTCAAAAAATAGTGCAGTTTGCAGATAAGTCTGGTTGAGCTAGTGAATTGTGCGGATACAAAAAAGCCCGCTCATTGAGCGGGCTTGATTGATTTGGCTCCCCAGGTTGGATTTGAACCAACGACACATGGATTAACAGTCCACCGCTCTAACCAACTGAGCTACTGGGGAATAAACTTGTTTTTAGATTCCGCCGGAGCCGAATCTTGAAATTTGGCTCCCCAGGTTGGATTTGAACCAACGACACATGGATTAACAGTCCACCGCTCTAACCAACTGAGCTACTGGGGAATTGCTTTTTGCCGACCTATTTCGTCGAAAGCGGGGCGAATCTTAATGGCATGTCCGTTGGCTGTCAACACCTTCTATGACGAATTTGTTGCCTTCGCTTAAATCTTGTTCGAAGGCCCCATTTTTAGTGGCTCAACTGACCAAAATGCCACCACTCGAACGCTGCCACTTTTCTATTTGGCGTAATCTGTGTAACGTGGCATGCGACAGTCAGATCACATAATTCTTACAATTCAAATAAATCAGGGAGTGTTCCGTTGGAAACATTACGTCAATGGATCTTGGCACTGGATAGTGTGCTTGGTTCCGCCGCATATTTTCCGTACTTACTATTAGGCACAGGTTTGTTTTTTACCTTGTATCTGGGCTTTCCCCAGATCCGCTATTTTAACCACGCTTGGAAAGTAGTGCGGGGCAAGGGTAAGTACGATCACAGTAAACTCGAGGGTGATACCTCGCACTTTCAAGCATTATCGACCGCGCTTTCCGGTACCGTCGGTACGGGCAACATTGGTGGTGTCGCATTTGCCATCTTTTTAGGTGGCCCAGCTGCGCTGTTCTGGATGTGGATGACCGCGTTTTTCGGCATGACGACCAAATTTGTCGAAGTGACCTTGTCACATAAATATCGGGTCAAAACCACCGATGGCACCATGGCTGGCGGCCCTATGTATTTTATGGACCGACGCCTGAACATGCGTTGGCTGGCGATTATCTTCGCCATCGCGACGGTGATCAGTTCATTTGGTACCGGCAGCTTGCCGCAAATGAATAACATTGCTCAAGGCATGGAAGCGACGTTTGGTATTGATCCCTGGGTGACCGGTGGGGTGCTGGCCATTTTGCTGGCGCTGGTTATTTTGGGTGGCATTAAACGCATTGCAGCGGTGACTTCGCGCATTGTACCGCTAATGGCGGTGCTGTATGTGGTTGGTGCTTTGGCGGTGATTGCTTACAACGTTGAAAACCTTGTGCCATCGTTTGTGTCGGTGTTTCAAGATGCCTTTACTGGCTCGGCTGCGGTGGGCGGATTCTTGGGCGCTTCTTTTGCCTACGCCTTTAACCGTGGTGTTAACCGCGGCTTGTTTTCTAACGAAGCAGGTCAGGGCTCAGCCCCTATTGCGCACGCCTCTGCAAAAGCCGATGAGCCGGTGTCAGAGGGCATGGTATCGATTCTAGAACCGTTCATTGACACCATCATTATTTGTACCTTAACCGGTATGGTGATTTTGTCATCGGGAGTATGGACCGATAAACACAACAATATATTCGACCGTTCCGATATGACGTACGTCAGTGGCCAATACAGCGATACCGATCCGGCTGATCGTGAGCAATTAGGCCGCTTTCTAAATGGCTTGGACAGTGAAGTAACCGCATTTACTGGCACTCTATTGATTGCTAAGGGCCGCAATATGTCCGGTGATGCCACCTTAATGGCGGCACGTTCAGTGGCGGAGAATGTGGTCTATCGCGCTGGTGGCGCGCCATATGATGGCGTGTTGGAAGTTAAAAATGGCCGCTTGGTGACACCGGTAGAAGACGGTGAACCTTTGGCGATTACCGTCCGCGGTGATTCCTTGGTGCACTCAGCCCGGTTGACCACCATTGCCTTTAAGCAAGGTTACCTGGGCGATTATGGCCAGTATATTGTCTCGATTGGCTTGCTGCTGTTTGCCTTTTCAACCGCCATTGCTTGGTCGTATTACGGTGATCGCGCCATTATTTATTTAGTGGGCGTACGCGGGGTGATGCCATATCGGGTGTTCTATGTTGCTGGATTTTTCTGGGCGGCGGTGGCTGATACTTCGCTGGTGTGGGATTTAGCAGCGGTTGCGATTGTATTAATGACCCTACCAAACTTGTTTGGCCTGTTGATGCTATCAAAAGAAATGAAGCAAACCGTGAAAGACTACTGGCAAAAGCAAGAGCCGTAACAGCAACACTTTGCTGCCATTGCTTGCGTGACGATCACAGGGGCCGCTATTATGGCCCCTGTTTTTATTTCAAAGGTAGTTGCCATGGCATTAGTTGAATGTGCCCTGTGCTCGAAAAAGATTTCCAGCAAGGCTAAATCCTGCCCACATTGCAAGGCCGATTTCGAAAACCTGACCCAAGGTCAGCTCGAAGCCCGCCGCGATATTGCCAAGATTAAACGGCAGCAAGGACTGATGACACAGTCGTTTATCGCCATGCTGGTGTTCTGTACTGGGGTCTTGATGTATTTTCTTGGTGACCATGAAACCTACGTCTGGATGCCATTGGCAGGGCAGATCATTGGCGTCACAGGCTTGGTCTGGTACTTATCAATGCGCATTTTTATGGTGGCGCAGAAAGTGAAATCAAAATCTCGCTAATACGAGGCAAAACAAACATGACAATGTCCGTTGAACAATTGGTCAGCGCAATGACTCCGGAAATCTACGACAATCTGAAAACGGCGGTTGAGTTGGGCAAATGGGCCGATGGCACGCCGCTCACCGCGGAACAAAAAGAACACAGCTTGCAAGCGGTGATTGCGTATCAAGCACTGCATCTGGATCAGACCGACCACATGACGGTAGCGGCGGGTGGTGAGCTGAACGTCAAGTCGAAAGCGGCATTGAAAACGCAGTTTTCAGATCAGCCGATTGTCGGTGACGACGATATCGGCCGTTTCAAACCTTAACCCTGCTAGAAAGGACTCAGCTCACCACGCAGGTTTTGCAGCATCTGTTGTTTTACTTGCTGTTGAGACAAGTCTTGGCTGAGCAAAAAGTGTAGCTTGGTAAGGGTTGCTTCAATGGTCATATCTTGACCTGATATTGCCCCCGTGTTTGCCAGCTTATTACCTGATACATAACCAGACATGTTGACATGCCCTTTCAAACACTGGGTGGTATTGACGATGACAATGCCGTTTTCGTCGGCTTTTTTCAGTAAGTCCAGCATTTGTTGGTTGCCTGGCCCATTGCCGACGCCATAGCTCTGCAGAATTAGCGCTTTAACCGGTTGTCGCAATATATTTTCAACCAATTCGGCCATGATCCCCGGATATAGCCTGACCAATCCAATGGGCTGGGGCGATATCGGTTGGACCTCAAGTGGTTGCTCGTTACTGATTGGGGTGATGTTGCCGACATTCACTTTGACATCGATTCCGACATTAATCAGCGACGGATAGTTGGGTGACGCGAACGCATCAAACGAGTCGGCATCGACTTTGCTGCAGCGGTTGCCGCGATACAAGGTATTGTTGAAGAATAAACAGACCTCTGTCACCGGATAATTGGCGGCCAAATAAAGCGCGTTGAGCAAGTTGGTTTGGCCGTCGGAGCGCAGCTCTGCCAATGGAATTTGCGAGCCAGTGACAATCACAGGCTTGGTTAAATTGGTCAGCATAAATGACAAAGCCGAGGCGGTGAACGCCATGGTGTCGGTGCCATGCAGCACAATAAAACCATCGTAACGGTGATAATTGGCTTGAATATCTTCGGCGATGCGCTGCCAATCTGCCGGCTCCATCTCTGACGAATCTAACAGTGGCGAGTATTCGCGAATAGTGAAATTCGGCATTTCCTTACGATGAAACTCGGGCATCGCTGCGACAGCACCCACTAAGTGGCCTGGTGTCGGCACATAACCGCCAGCAGAGGGACACATACCAATGGTGCCGCCAGTGTAGGCAACGTAGATATTCTTCTTCATTTAAATCCCAACAGCAGTGAACTAGTAGCCCCAATCATGAGGCATTGACTTTAACTGCCGCTGAACCGGTCGTCTAGGGTCTGATGGCAGAAAGTAAAAGAGCCCTAAGATAAGGGCTCTTTTGAGTATCAGCCTTTCAACCAGTTAGATACCACATTGCAAACACAAGGCGTAGGTATGGCCCGGATCGTTCCATTGCGCACTCAATGCCGGATGGTCAAGGATCCGTTTGGCGAGATTGATCAGCGGTGCATTGGCGTCATTAAAGCTAGAGTCGGCCGGTAACATGGCTTGTGCTTGACCAAATATCGCTTGCAGCAACTTGTCGCGCTCAGACAGTGGCTTTTCAACGACATTGACGTCATATTTGTCGAGCCCTGCCAGCTCAGCGGCAGCGCTGACTGCAGTGTTTAAATCGCCCAGTTCATCGACTAAACCCAGCTCTTTAGCGCGCATGCCACTCCAAACTCGGCCTTGAGCCACGTTATCCACTTGTTCAACGGTCATATCGCGATTGCTGGCGACTAACTGCAGAAACTGCTGGTAGCCGTGCTCGATACTTTTCTGGATCACCCGCTCAAATGACTCATTCAATGGTCGCGCTGGCGAGAAGCCTGCTAGCGGAGTGGTGCCGACACCGTCGGCATGAACGCCAATATGAGCAAGGCTGTTTTCAAAGGTGGTGAGCATGCCGAAAATACCAATAGAGCCGGTGATGGTGGCGGGCGATGCAACAATTTTGTCGGCAGGAGCGGCAATCCAATAGCCGCCAGATGCTGCTGAGCTGCTCATTGACGCGACCACAGGTTTGCCGGCTTTTTTCAGTTCATCGATTTCTTCCCGAATCACATCCGACGCAAACGCACTGCCGCCAGGGCTATCAATGCGCAGCACTACGGCCTTGATATCATCGTCATAACGGGCTTGGCGCAGCAGTCGAGCCGTGCTATCACCACCAATTTTACCGGCTGGCTGGTAACCATTCATGATGACGCCTTTTGCCACCACAATACCGACTTGGTCTTGATGTGGCGGCTTGACGATATCGTGACGGGTGAGATCGAGGTAAGACTTAAAGTTGATTTGCTTAAATGAGTGGTGATCATCGTCGTAGCCAACGATGTCGCCAACAAAATTACGCATTTGCTGGCGGCTGGTGAGTTCATCGACCAAGCCCATGGTCATCGCTAATTGGGCTGAATTGCCATCGTGTTGTTCAATTAGGTTGGCATAATCATGAATCGATTGATTGAGTGCGTCGCGGGTTAGGCCGCGTTGGGTGGCCACATCTTGCAAATACAATTGCCATAGATCGTTGAGCCACTGCTGGTTAGCAAGCCGCGCAGCGTCGGACATATCGTCGCGAATGAACGGCTCAACGGCTGATTTGTAGGTACCGACGCGGAACACATGGGTGCTGACTTTCAGTTTTTCGAGCATGGATTTGAAGAACAACTGGTATGCGCCGTAACCCTCGAGCATCAGCATGCCGTTGGGGTTCATCAATACCGTGTCAGCGTGACTGGCCAGATAATACTGATCTTGGGAATACCAGTCGCCGATGGCAATTACCGGCTTATCAGCAGTTTTAAATTCATCTAAGGCGGCGCCGATTTCTTGTAGTTTACTCAAGCCACTGGGCATCATTTTACCGGCATCGATGACCAGTGCTTTGACGCGACGATCGTGGCGAGCGTTATCGATCACACGAATCACATCGGCCAGCAGTATTTCCGGCTCTTCATCGCGACTGCCCATGGCTTCTTTGAAGAATTGCGACATCGGATCGATGGCTCGCGTCTGCTCTACAATGCGGCCGTCAATGGTTAAAACCAGCGCGCCTTCTTCAAACTGGGGGCCTTGTTCTTGGGTAGAAATGGCGATGATCACTGATACCACGACCAGCAAGAACACTAAGTTAATGAGGGCCTTGCGGGCCCAATTAAGAATACGCCAGCACCAACCGAAAAAACCGCGAATAAACTTCATCAAAACCATCTCTCACATCAGCTACTAACTAAATTTGTTAGCTTTTTTCATACGCCAACTTTAACGTGAGGGATTGGCTACGGCCAATCTAAGTTGTAAATAAATGTAATCTGTCGCACACCCTTGAATGATGGTTGTTTTCATCTGGTAGGACCAGTGCTAGTTTTCAATGAAACGGACCACAACAACAAAAACGAAACAGTGATGGCAGAGAATAATAAATCGAACACCGCGACATATAGCAACATGCTCGCCCCTCTGGATCTGGGCTTTACCACGCTGCGCAACCGAGTGCTAATGGGCTCAATGCACACAGGGCTTGAGGAAGAACGCGGCGGCTTTGACAAGCTAGCTGAATTTTATCGAGCTCGAGCCGAAGGTGGTGTGGGCTTGATTGTGACTGGCGGGATCGCGCCTAATTTTCGTGGCCGACTGGCCCCAAATGGCTGCCAATTGAGTTTCCCATGGCAGCTGGCCAAGCATCGTAAAGTGACCGAAGCGGTTCATCAAGGCGGCGGTAAAATCTGCCTGCAAATCCTTCACGCTGGCCGTTATGGCTATCATCCGTTGACCGTCTCGGCCAGTGCCATCAAGGCGCCAATTTCACCTTTTAAACCATCAGAACTGTCTGCCCGCGGTATTCGCAAAACCATTAAAGACTTTGCCAACACGGCCAAGTTGGCCCAGCGGGCTGGCTATGATGGCGTCGAGATCATGGGCTCAGAGGGCTACTTGATTAACCAATTTATCTGCGCCAGAACCAATCAACGCACTGATCAGTGGGGCGGTAGTTATACCAATCGAATTCGTTTGGCACTTGATATTGTGAGCGCCACTCGGGCTAAAGTGGGTGACGAATTTATCATAATCTTTCGCTTGAGCATGCTTGATTTGGTTGAACAGGGCAGCTCGTGGGATGAAGTGATTGAGCTAGCCAAGGCCTTAGAACAGGCCGGCGTGACCATTATTAATACCGGTATTGGTTGGCACGAAGCCCGCATTCCAACCATTGCGACAAGTGTTCCTCGGGGGGCGTTCAGTTGGGTCACAGAGAAGCTCAAACCGCATGTTTCGGTGCCCTTAGTCACCACCAATAGGATTAATGATCCGCAAGTGGCAGAAGATATTCTGGCCCAAGGGCAAGCCGACATGGTGTCGATGGCACGGCCAATGTTGGCCGATCCTGAATTCGTCAATAAAGCTGCGCGCAATGAGGCGGAGCTGATCAATACCTGTATTGCCTGCAATCAAGCCTGTCTCGATCACGTCTTCAAAGGCAAGCGGGCATCTTGTTTAGTTAATCCGTTGGCCTGCTATGAAACCGAGTTGGTGATGAAGCCGGCGAGCCAAGCTAAAACCATTGGCGTGATTGGCGCTGGGCCTGCTGGTTTGGCATTAAGTTGCTATGCCGCCGAGCGTGGCCACAAAGTGGTGTTAATGGATAAAGCCGATGAGATTGGTGGCCAGTTCAATATAGCCAAACAAATTCCCGGTAAAGAAGAGTTTTATGAAACATTGCGTTACTTCCGTAATCGGCTGCAGCAGCTTAAAGTTGATGTGCGTTTAGGGCAGGAACAAACCCTAGAGTCGCTCAAACAGCTGCAACTAGACGAAATCGTTGTTGCCACTGGTATTCAACCCAGGATGCCGGCGATTGATGGCATTGACCATGGCTCCGTGTTGAGCTATTTGCAAGTGGTTAAAGATAAGCGGCCGGTTGGTGAACGCGTGGCCATTGTTGGCGCAGGGGGGATTGGTTTCGATGTTGCTGAATTCTTAGTTCATCAGGGCGAATCGAGTTCGGTCAAGCCCGAACAATGGTTGGCCGAATGGAAAATCGATCCGTCGCTTGAGCAACGTGGTGGCTTGAGCAACAGCAGTAATGGCGACATCAAAGCGGCGCGACAAGTTTATTTGTTGCAGCGAAAAACCACCAAGGTCGGCGCTGGTTTAGGCAAAACAACCGGTTGGATCCATCGAGAGACGTTAAAGAAGCATGGTGTTGAAATGATCGCAGGGGTTGATTATCGCAAGATTGATGATCAGGGCTTGCATGTCACCATCAATGGCGAAGATCGGATTCTGGCCGTCGATAGTGTGGTCATTTGCGCGGGACAAACGCCCGATCGCAGCCTCTATCATGCCTTGCAACAAGCCGGACTCGATCCTCATTTGATTGGCGGAGCCGACGAAGCGGCCGAGCTTGACGCCAAACGAGCCATTCGCCAGGGGGCGGAGCTGGCCGCTCGACTTTAATCAGCACTCAACATAACTCGGAGCAGTCCAATTGTTAGGCGGACAAACCGCAGGGAACCTTCGTTGGTTCCCGCAGTCCATCTAAGGCCAAAACTTTCAACTTGTTAGCTATTCGTGCCAAACTTCGGCGTGATGGACTTATCTGAGGACTTTTTTCGATGAATTTTGCCGAGTCAGCGTGGTCGCTGTTACCGCCATTTTTAGCGTTGAGCGCTGCAGTTGTCAGCCGTCGGGTAGTGCCATCGCTAGCGCTTGGTATTGTCGCCGGAGTGGCACTGCTAGGTGGTGGCGATGTGCTGGCAAGTGCGGATATTTTGTGGCGCAAAGTCAGTGGCTTAGTTTGGGCCGATGGCGCGCTTAACAGTTGGAATCTGTATATCGTCGGTTTCTTACTGCTACTGGGCATGTTGACTAGTTTGTTGTCGTTAAGTGGTGCGACGCAGGCATTTGCCAATTGGGCCATCAGGCGGATCCAGACCGCCCGTGGCGCCCGTCTCACAACGGTGTTCCTCGGCATTGTTATTTTCATTGATGATTATTTTAATAGCCTCGCGGTGGGTAGCGTCAGCCGCCCGATCACCGACAAGCTTCGTACCTCCAGAGCCAAGTTAGCTTATTTGCTCGATTCAACTGCTGCACCAATGTGTGTGTTGATGCCTGTGTCGAGCTGGGGGGCTTATATCATTGCCGTGATTGGTGGCATTTTAGTGACTCATAATGTTGCCGACATGTCGCCGCTGCATGCGTTTGTCGCCATGATCCCGATGAACTTCTACGCTATTTTTGCCATTGCGCTGGTTGTTGTGGTGGCGATTTGGCCGATCAATTTAGGCGCGATGAAGCACTGCGAACGCCAAGCGCTGAGTGGTGATGTGGGCGGTGTAGAGCAAACCCTAACCGACGATGAACAGCCGCCTTTGCAAAATGGTCACGTCGCAGGACTGTTGGTGCCAATCGTTGTATTGGTGCTGGCCACTGTGGTTGCTTTGGTGGCAACGGGTGCTCAGGCTGTATTGGCCGGAGGCGGTCAGCTAACCGCATTGACGGCGCTGGAAAATACTGATGTCGGACTGTCATTGGTGATTGGCGGTATCATTGCACTGGTCGTTGCCATTGCCATGCTAATGGCGCAGCAGCCCACCGCGAGCCAGCTTGGCAGAAGCCTTGTTATCGGCGCGAACTCCATGCGTGGCGCGATCATTGTTTTGTGCTTTGCTTGGTGTATTGGCTCGGTGATCAGCGACCTTAAAACCGGTGCTTACTTGGCTTCGTTTGTTGGCGATTCAGTGGCGAGCAATTGGCTCCCGACATTGCTGTTTGTGTTAGCCGGCATTATGGCTTTTGCAACGGGAACTAGTTGGGGCACATTCGGCATTATGCTGCCGATTGCTGGCGATATGGCCGCAGCCACTGAAATCTCAATGATGTTGCCGTTTCTTGCTGCGGTGTTAGCTGGCGCAGTCTTTGGCGATCATTGCTCGCCAATTTCCGATACCACCATTTTATCTTCCACTGGTGCCGGCTGTGACCACATTGAGCACGTTCGCACCCAATTACCATACGCCATTTTGGTTGCCATCGTCAGTGCTGTGGGGTACGCCGTGCTCGGTACTAGTGGTTCGGTAATGGCCGGCCTAATGACTTCTAGCTTGGTCTTTGCCTTAATCGTATGGGGCTTAAAACGTGGCGTTCGAGAGGTTTAATGTGTGTTTTCAACCGTTAGCGCGGTTGTAATCAAAACTATCCGTAAAACACCAAATAAATCAGTACAGTCGCTGTTGTTTTTGGCTAGGCAATGATAGATGATTAGCGGTCGTAATTTCGCTTTGTAGTTAGTTAGAGGATATCCCATGTCAGAGGCGGCTCCTGCGCCAAAGCCAAGCAACTTCATTCGTCAGATCATTGATCGTGATTTGGCTGAAGGTAAGCATTCTAGCGTTCACACACGCTTTCCTCCTGAGCCCAATGGGTACTTGCACATCGGCCATGCTAAGTCGATTTGCCTCAATTTTGGTATTGCTGAAGATTATCAGGGGCAATGCAATCTGAGGTTTGATGACACGAACCCCGAGAAAGAAGAGCAGCACTTTGTTGACAGCATCAAACGCGATGTCAACTGGTTGGGGTATGAGTGGAGCGGTGAGGTCTGTTATTCCTCAAACTACTTTGACCAACTGCATCAATATGCCATTGAGCTGATTGAAAAGGGTTTGGCTTACGTTGACTTCCTGACGCCAGAGCAAATTCGCGAGTACCGTGGCACGCTGAAAGAGCCGGGCAAAAACAGCCCTTACCGCGATACACCAGTGGCGGAGAATCTGGCGGCATTTGCCCGTATGCGCAACGGCGAATACAAAGAAGGTGAATGCTGTTTGCGGGCGAAAATCGATATGTCGAGCCCAATTATCTGCATGCGAGATCCAGTAATTTATCGGATCCGCTTTGCCGACCATCATCAAACAGGTAGCAAGTGGTGCATTTATCCAATGTACGACTTCACTCACTGTATTTCTGATGCCTTGGAAAACATTACCCACTCGCTTTGTACCTTGGAGTTTCAGGATAACCGCGCTTTGTACGACTGGGTGTTGGACAACATCACCATTGAAAGTCGTCCGCGTCAGTACGAGTTCTCTCGTCTTAATCTTGAATATACCGTGATGTCTAAGCGCCGCCTCAGTGCGCTGGTGCAAGATGGCCACGTTGAAGGCTGGGATGACCCACGGATGCCAACCATCGCCGGCTTACGTCGTCGTGGTTATACGCCTGCGAGCTTGCGTGAATTTGCCGCTCGGATTGGTGTCACTAAGCAAGAAAATATGGTCGAAATGGCCATGCTTGAAGCCTGTATTCGAGAGGATCTGAATGACAACGCCCCTCGCGCGATGGCAGTGATTGAGCCGATTAAAGTCGTTATTGAAAACTACCCAGAAGGGCAAACTGAAACGCTCAAAGCGCCAGTTCACCCAAATAAGGAAGAGTTAGGCGAGCGAGAATTACCGTTTGGTCGGGAGTTGTATATTGACCGCGACGATTTCAGAGAGTCGGCCAATAAGAAATACAAGCGCTTGGTGCTGGGCAAAGAAGTGCGTCTACGCAATGCCTATGTGATTAAAGCCGAGCGCTTTGATACGGACGAATGTGGTCAGGTGACAACCGTTTACTGTACCTACGATGCCGATACCTTGGGCAAAAATCCAGCGGATGGTCGCAAAGTCAAAGGCGTGATCCACTGGGTCTCAGCTGAGCATGGTGTTGAGGCTGAAGTGCGTTTGTATGACCGCTTGTTTACCGTGCCAAACCCTGGCGCCGAAGAAAATTTTGCTTCGGTGTTGAATGGTGACTCATTGGTGATTAAACGCGCCATTGTCGAGCCGGATCTTGCGGACGCACAAGCAGAACTGGCTTATCAGTTTGAACGTGAAGGTTACTTCTGTCGTGACAGTGCCAATATGGACCGATTAGTGTTTAATCGCACTGTTGGCTTGCGTGATACTTGGGCAAAAATTGGCGATTAGTCAACATAGCTTGGCGCTGTGGCCAAACGTTTTGGTCACAGCGCAGTAGTTTGATGTAATGGAAGGATATTGATAATGGAAGTCGAAGCGGAAACTCAAGCGCAAGATGAAGTGCAATACGGTGGATTTTGGATCCGCTTAGTTGCAGTATTGATTGATAGCGTGTTGCTGCTGCTTATTTTAGGCCCGATCTTACTATTGCTGTTTGGCGTTGATTATTTTGTTCCCGCTGAACCTCAACAAACACCCGATCTGGCGACCTCTGTGTTGGACGCTTTGATCAACAATGTCGTTCCCGCAGTAGTGACCATTGTGATGTGGTTGAAGCTCGGCGGAACCCCTGGCAAGTTGCTGTTGGGGTTAGCGGTAGTGGATAAGCAGAACTTTGAAGCAATTAGCTTGAAACAAGCAGTATTGCGTTATCTGGGTTATATCCCGTCAACACTGATTTTAATGCTCGGTTTTTTGTGGGTGGTATTTGATGATCGCAAACGCGGCTGGCATGACATGATTGGCGGCACCGTGGTGATCAAACGGCGCAAATAACAAGCGAATATCAGACATAAAAAAACGGCCATATCGGCTAATGCCAGTCAGTTAAGCTGACTGGCATTTTTCTTATTGGGATATTTTCGCGCCTTGTGCTTCACGCATCTAGGGTAAATTCTGTCTTCCCG